>CALMDH010000284.1:0-6281 GCA_937862735.1 uncultured Gammaproteobacteria bacterium | reverse complement strand
GACCAGGGAACAAAATTGCAGGTTGACGCCTTCGGCTGCGGCCTCAGTGGCGATCATGATTTCGGCGTCATCACGGAAATAGTCAATGAGAGCCGTACGCCGGTCAACGGGCCGAGAGCCGGTGACCCTGTCCGTACCCTGGTTCGCGGCCACCCAGCCCTGGTAGATGGCCGTGGACTCTGGGTCGGTGTTGGAGCCGTTGAAGGTGACCAGTTTGTCAGCGTAGCCATGAGCCGCCAGGAAATCGCGCAGGTAACTTTGGGTACGGCGCGATTCGGTAAATATAAGGGCCTTGCGCGCGGCACCCGTCTGCGCCATGGCCTGAAAGCCAAGATCAAGGGCGGTCAGGAGCTGAGTCGTCTTACCATCGGTCTTGATGGCCTTGGCCCAGTCGGTGTACTGCGCCAGTTCGGCGATCTCCGCGTCCAAACGCCCTAGATCGGTGGTCGGGTCCTCCTCCCCGGGCGCATCCTCGGCATCTTCCAGGGCCTCTCGGTAGTCGTCGTCGAGGTCGTCTTCGTCCACCAACTCGTCAATGACATTGCCCGGCGGTCGCCGGCCCTCGCGCAGGGCAATCAACCGGCTGTGGATCCGTGCCAGGGTGCCGGCCACCGCGGGCGAACTGGAAGCCAGCAGTTTGCGGAGGATGAGGGTCGTCAGGTGGCGCTGACTCTTGGGCAAGGCGAAGACATCTTCACGCAGCATGAAGGCGGAGAGGGCCTCGTAAAGCCTTTGCTCGTCGTCGCTGGGAGTAAAGGGCTGGGTGATGGCCCGCCGCTCGGTGTAGCGGACATACTCCAGGACCTGCTTGCGCAAGGTGCGTTTGACGAAGCCCGTCAGGCGGTCGCGCAAATCGGCGAGATTGGCGCCGGCCTGCATGTACTGCTTGCGAAACGCCTTGTCGTCGCCAAATTGATGCTCATCGATCAGGCTGGCGAGCCCATACAGTTCCATCAGGCTGTTCTGGAGGGGGGTCGCCGTCAGCAGCAGCTTGCGGCGGCCGTCGAAGGTACGCCGCAAGGTCTGCCCCATGCGGTTACTCGGCTGGTGGGCGTTGCGGAGTTTGTGCGCCTCGTCCATGACGACCAGGTCCCAGGGCACCGCGCGCAGGTCATCTTCAACCCGGTTGGCGTAGTGATAGGAAAGAATGACGACGGCCCGCTGCTCAAAAGGCCGGACAGTTCCTTCTTTGCGCAGTTGGCGGACGGCTTGGGCGTCCAGAATCAACACGGGTAAGTTGAACTTCTCCGCCAACTCAGCGGCCCATTGTCGACGCAGGGCGGCGGGGCAGATGACGATCAAGCGCCGTCGGCGTTCAGCCCAATACTGACAGAGCACCAAGCCCGCTTCGATGGTCTTTCCCAGGCCGACCTCATCGGCCAACACCACGCCTTTGGAAAGCGGGGAACCCAGCGCGAACAGCGCCGCCTCAATCTGGTGGGGGTTGAGATCGACGCTGGCGTCGAACAAGGACGTTGACAGGCGCTCCACACCATCCCCGCAGGTCATGCGTGTCAGTTCATGCGCGTAGTACTTGGCGTGGTAGCTGCTAATCACGGTTGCGCCTATGGTGGTGTCCCTAATGTCCCGCTCCCGCGGTGGGTGTGTATCCCGCCCAAGGAGCACCAGCGTAGTGACTTATTCCTCTTCGGCCTAGTTTACTTCGATTTGGCTTTGGCCGGACTGACAAGGGGGGCATAGCCCGCTCCTACTCTCGCTGGTTGCTCGCCGGCATATCACCCACATCGCGGTTGCCCCTCAGGCGGCTGGGGTCCGGGACTCCACCCGGTTTGCCGCCTCAAAAATGGCATACATGTTGACTTCCTGCACATCCACCTGGGCGATGAGCGAACTCAGGTACTCCCGCGACCGTGCCTGAACGCCATTGCGCTGACAAACCAGCCAGGCGACCGCCTCGGCCTCGGCTTCGCACAGTGCCGTTGGCAAGGACCGGCGATCCGGCCAGCGTCCCTTCCGGTCCGGGCCCACATGGCCGCAATAGACATGCCCCAGTTCATGGGCCAGGGTCGCGAACCGAGACGGCAGGTCATGCCTGGCGTTCAGCTTCACCCGGTAGGGCAGTACCTTCTGGGTATGATCCCACTCAGGCCTGAGGGCGATCCCGGCCGCCGTGCCCGCCAGATTGGGGCCGTATTGGTCCGTCTCGGTCACCTTGATGCCGTACTTCTCGGCCGCGGCCCGGGTCCGGTCG
Organism: uncultured Gammaproteobacteria bacterium; assembly: GCA_937862735.1. Lineage (GTDB taxonomy): Bacteria > Pseudomonadota > Gammaproteobacteria > Chromatiales > Chromatiaceae > M0108. The sequence goes on along the minus strand of CALMDH010000284.1, from coordinate 4,069 downwards.
TAGATAACCTGATTGAGCTTGCCGTCCGCGAACAGACAGGAAGCATTCTCACCAGGGATCGCCGGCCCCACGGTGTCAGCAAACTCATAAACGAACAGGACCGGCCCGAAGGGTTGCAGGATCACGATCGGGAGCGCATCCGCCATCACAACACGACCGAGTGATAGCCATTTACGCCGGGTAGCCACTGCCACCGCCCCGGGTCGCTGCACCCGGACCAACATGGCGTTGTAGACCGACAGTTGACTGAAGTTGCGAACAAAATTGAGGAACTCGTCAAAGGCTTTAGCCCCCGTGGCGGTCAGGGCCTGCTGAAAGAGGCCATTGATCGCCGAAGCACAATCCTCGAACTGGAGCAGACGGGGCAGCCCCTTGGGGTCCTGTGGATCTTCCGCGAGCAGGGGTAGTTGATCGGTTATTTCACCCGAATCGAACAAGTCGCTCATCGTCGCGCTCCCGCATTACCCTCACACCACGGGGAGGGGTTCCCGTTTCCAGTGATGTCCTGCCCTTGGTTTGGCTGGTCTCGGCCGTCCTGAATGTTTCAACCGCCTAATGCCTGTAATCCCAGAGCGCCATCGGCTCTGGGTCGCGCCACAGGCCCCGGTTCCCCCCCGGGCCGCCAGCTCCGCCACGCCGTACAACACCTCAGCACCTCCTGGCGCCAATCATCCTCGGGTTGCAATTGCGCCCCACAGTGGGTACGCTGAAGTTGTCATAGCGTGCGACGACCTCGGGACGTGAGCTACCAGCCGCGCGCTTGGACGCTAGGGACGCCCCCCTAGCGCTCCCACCTTCCATGCTTTAGCTCCCACCCCTCCCTGCCGCGCTTGGTCGCGAGATAATCGTCTTCGCGGGTGGTAGCGTAGTTCGTCACCCCTGACCAGGCGCCCGTCATCCCCGGCTTACGCGCAAATACGGCCACGCAAGCCAGCAAGCCGCGTCGTCCGACTACGAACCGGCTGAGGTAGTAGCGTTTATCCTCCCCGCCAGACCGTCCTGGCTCCAGCCAGATCTCGTCTGGCTGCCTGATGTTTACCGCGGTATACAACAGCCAAGTCGCACGCTCGCCTTTCTGTATCTTCCAATTCCCGCGCAGGTCGGTGAACAGCCCTCTGTCAATGATCAGGGATTCACCCTTGGCATCGACGAAGAGGGCGCTTGCCTCGTCGGCGGCGAACTCACGCATGAAACGCGCGAACAATTCCGCTTCCGTAAGTGTCGCCCCCAAGCGCTCAACACCCTGAACCAGGCGCGGCGCTGGCATCTTGCCCCCGCTCCCCGCCATCACTTTCCACATCGCCAGATACTCCGCGCCAGGCCCTTGGCACCAAAGTTTACCCCTACCGCGCAGAGCTGCGTACGCGGGGACAGGCCTGCCCGACGCTTGCATTTGCTAGCCCGCCACCGGCCCATTGGTGCCCCGCGGGGCTCATAGTCCCAACTTGAACCTGGGTGGTGGTCATCTCCCTGGCCCGCCATACCCGTCGGACAGCGGCTGTCGGACCGCCGGGGTCTAATCACCCCGCATGCCCAGGCCGAGTAGGTCTGGACCACGCGGGCCACTACCCGGGCTGCTAAGCGACTCGGGCCAGGCAGCGCATGATGTTATCGGCCTTGAGCAGGGCCGTGGTCAGGGCCTCCGTCTGGGCCTCATACCCCGGCCGCCCCGGGGCCAGCCGTTGCCAGTTGGCCAGGGCGCACGCCAGGCCACTGGTTATATCCATCCACTCCTTGACGGCATCCTGGGGAACGCCCGTCGGACAAATGGCCTTCTGATAGATGACCTGCGCCACCGTGTCCGGCGTGATGTCGTAATGCATGCACCTGTCTCCTCTGAAGGGGCCCAGTCGGCACCGCGCGCCAAAACCCGGCGGGCCGCTGCCCTATAATTTGAATCCAGTAACAATCTCTACTCCCACCCGCGGTCCCTGCCCATGCTCCTAGATGCTAGCTTAGCGCCTAACCGGGCCATGTCCAACCGCCCTGGCGCCGCCCCCGGGCCGCTCCCACCCCCCTGCGCCTTGCCCCTCTTCGCGCACACGGTCCAGGCCGGCTTCCCCTCCCCGGCGGAGGAGTACGCCGAAGGCACCCTGGACCTGAACCGCTACCTGATCCCCGACCCGGCCGCCACCCGCTTCGTCACCGTGCCCGACGAGGCCCTCCACCATCCCGGCATCCGTTAAGGCGACCTGTTGGCAATCCACCTCGGCTTACCTCCCCGGCCCGGCGACCTGGTCTGGGCCGAGGTCGAGGGTCAGCTACTGCTACGGGAGTTGCGCCAGCATGTCGCCCGCTATTGGCTGTGCGCCTATCACTCGGACTTCTCCCCCATCCGCCCGCGCCTGGGCCAAGAACTGCGCATCCGCGGGGTGGCCATCGCCAGGGTGCGCGCCCTGGCCCCTTCTCGGGGATATCGCCCTGGCCCTCATTGAGCGTGAAGGGGATGCCATCAGTCCGCGACCACCCGAGGTTGCCGGGCTTTTCAGGGCCTTTCCACCCTGGTTATCTCGACGGAAGTCCAGGTCCACTCGATTCCTGTGCCAGAGACCACCCGCGTGCGGTTGGTCGGGAGTGGGGTCTGATCGTGGCCAACCTCTCCAGCATCTTCAGTCGAGGTAGCGGAGCAGACCAATGACAGAGCTTAGCAAAGAGCTGGCAATCACGTTTGTTGGCATCGACCTGGCCAAGCGCAGTTTTCACCTGTTTGGTGCCGACGCGGCGGGGCACAAGGTGTTGAGCAAGCAGCTGACGCGCGCCCGTCTGCCCGAGTTCATCGCCCAATTGCCGCCGTGCACCCTCGCCATGGAAGCCTGCGGCAGCGCGCATGACTGGGCGCGGCGCTTCCGTGCCTATGGTCATGAGGTGCGTTTGATCGCCCCCCAGTTCGTCAAGCCCTATGTGAAGTCGAACAAGAACGATGCGGCCGACGCGGAGGCGATCTGTGAAGCGCTGCAGCGCCCGGGCATGCGCTTTGTGGCGATCAAGAGCGTGGAGCAGCAAGATATCCAGGCGATCCACCGCATGCGCTCGCTGTCGGTGGAGCGACGCACGGGCCAGGTCAATCAGATCCGCGGTCTGTTGCTGGAATACGGCATCGAGATCGCCCAAGGGCGGGCGAATGTACAGCGGCGTCTGCCGGAGATCTTGGAAGATGCCGGCAACGGGCTTAGCGGCCGTTTCCGCGCCGAGCTCCAAGGTCGCTATGAAGAGCTGCAGCACCTCAACGGCCGGGTCGCGCACTATGATGCGCAGATCGAGCAGATCGCCCAAGAGAGCGAACAAACCCAAAAGCTGATGACGATCCCCGGCATCGGGGCGAAGGGCGCCACCGCGCTGGTCGCCGCCGTCGGTGAAGATCCCCGTCTGCTGAAGAACGGTCGCGGCCTGGCCGCCTGGCTCGGGCTGGTGCCACGCCAGCACGCCACCGGTGGCAAAGAGCGCCTGCTCGGTATCAGCAAGCGCGGTGATATTTACCTGCGCCAATTGCTCATCCACGGCGCCCGTGCCGTGCTGCGCCACACCGACCGTAAAGACGACGCCCACAGCCGCTGGGCCACGGCACTGAAGGCCCGCCGACACAGCAACGTCGCCGTCGTCGCCCTGGCCAACAAGCTCGCGCGTATCGCCGATGCGGTCATGATCAGCGGCCGCCCGTACGATCCCAACACGGGCCGGTGTGCTACCGCCTGAGCCGCGCCTTAAGCCAGCGCCCAGCCGACCACCCCTGAGACGCCAACCCCAACCGATTTAAGGAGTTCTACCCACCACGAGTTGCTAAGAGTGAACATCACGGTGATGGCAGGAAAGGCAAGTCCTGCCTTCCCGAGAACCTGGCTCATTCACAAGCCGGCTTGGCCGAGACTGTACGGGTGATGAGGACGGGAAGGCCCGCGAATTCCATCAGGGCACGAGGCGCTCGCTGCGACCTCACCAAGATGCCGGATATATGGCTGCAACTTCTTCTTCTGCCAAAGAGCGATTTCTCTCTTGCATCGCGGGGCGGACCATATATGAATGGATCAGGGTCAGTTTTTACCCGCTCAATCCAACTCCGCCCCAGTTGCGC
>CALMDH010000283.1:0-49312 GCA_937862735.1 uncultured Gammaproteobacteria bacterium | reverse complement strand
CGCGCACTTCCCGGAGGGTCGCGCGGATGACGCTGACGGCGCCATCCAGGTCGTCGGCCGCCACCTCCCGGGCCTCGTAGGTCCCCTCCGCCAACCCGGCCAGGGTGGGAATGTTGGCCAGCTTTCTCACCTGGCCATCCGGCTGACGCTCCTCGACGGGGGTGCCCTTGCCAAGGATCTGTTGCAAGGACCCGGGCCGGCTAGTGGCGGGGTCCGGCCCGGTGGCGAAGAAGACGACGTGATCCGGCCGTGCCTGGGCGATGGCGGTAAGGATGGGCTTGTGGGAACCGCCGACGGTGCAGAGGAGGATGGTGCTGGTCATTTGCCGCGCCCCCGGACGGCTTGGATTAACTCCTTGCGCTCACGTTTCTTGGCACCACTGCCCCAGCCGATGTAGCCATAGACCTCCTCCGCCAGGTCGGCGAGTTGCACGCATACCGGGCCATTCCAGTCCGTCTGGGCTTGCTTGAGGGCCTGTGTCAGGGTTCCGGTCAACTCGCCACCGGCGAGCTTGCGCTCGATCTTTTTTTCATGATCCAACAGGGAACGGATCTGCTCGAGGATCTTCTGCTCTGGGGTCATGTTCGCCAGGCGGGTCTGGCGCTCGGCCTCGGCTTGTTCTTCCCGTGCCTTGGTTTCTGCTGCCATGGCTTCGAGTTGGGCTATGCGTAAATCTTCTTCGCGTTGTTTCTTCGCTGCAGCGTCCTTCTTCATCTGCCCATAGCCGACCGCGGTCTTGGCGCCAAAGCCCAGCCAAGCGAAGGCATGCTTGAAGGCTGCTTCCATAAGCAACTTCCAATGCCCGTCCTGGGCCAGTTCTGGGACCAGGCGCTGGAGAAAGGGCACGTCGCATAGGACATGAAAATTGAAGCCCGAGCCAGGGGGAACCGTGACAAAGGGGATGGGGTTGGGTGAACCCGATTCGTGGGGGGATTGCTGCTGCTGGAAGTAATGGGTCTGATGCGCCGTCATGATCTCGACCACCAGGCCATCTCCCTTGATGAGGGGGAAAACGTCCCAGAACTGCAAGGCGCCACGCTGATGGTCGGCCTCGCGGTCTTCACCTTCCCTACCGAAGAGGGCGGTGATGGCGGTTGCATCCCAGCCCTGGTGAGCGCCCCATTCACCCCCGGCCAATTCGCGGGCGGCCTGGCGTAACACCCCTTTGACGCCGCTGCCGGCCAGATAGGGCAAGCCATAGGGATTGAGAAAGGCAAAACCATTCTCCAGGGGGTGCTCATTCCCCAGCCCCGTGGCGAACGGGGCTACCGACAGGGTCTCCAGGCGCAGCAGTTGTCCGGCTGCTTCCAGTGGGTCCGCCAAACTCGTCTGCCGCCGTATCAGTGCCGTGAGGGTTGACTGGTCGGCGGCGGTCAATTTCAACGCATCCCCGAGGGCATTCGTCTTGTTTTCATCACGGAATGCCCGCTCGTGCCGATCCCGCCCCGCGACGCGGTAGTTGATATCGCTGGTGGTCCAGAGTTTTTCTCCAGTGCGGTTGTTGGTGCCCCACAACTTGAGGTAGAGGCCGAAACGCGCCCCGGGGGAAGCGGAGGAAAAGTTACTGCCCAGATAACCGGGTACCGCGGCGATGGCCATATCAGCCTCCGACCCGCGCGGCGGCGGCCATCTGACGCATCCAGCGCAACCAGGCAAAGGCCTCGGCGGTGATGTCCTGGTAGGCGCGGGGCTCGGCATCCAGCAGGGCATTCATGAAGGTCACGAAGTCCTCGCTGGGGATCTGGTGCGGATATTGTTGCCTAAGCCAGACACGCAAGTGGTGGCCCAGGTCCCGACAATGGCGCTGGGAGTCCTTCGCGCCCTTCTCGTGCAGAAAGGCCATGACCTGCATCAGGCCGCTGTTCATGATCAGGGCGGGCAAGCCCTTGGCCAGGTTCATGTATTCCTGGCTGCAATGCTGGCTTTTGGCCCAGGCATCGGCGGCCCGTTGTTGTTCCAGGGTCGGTGTCATATCAGTGCCCCTCCAGGATACGCGCGGTCACCAGACCGCGGCCGGTGGTGGCGTCACCACCGATCTGCAACACCTTGGCGTCGAGAAGGTTGCGCAGTTTAATCATTACCTCCTCGGCATTCAGGAAGTCGCTCTGGTTGCCGGTGCGGGTCACGCTGGCCAGCAGCGGGGCCACCAGCAGGGCCTCCGGGGGCAGGTTTTCCGAGTAAAAGAGCCCGCCATCGCGGGCGCTGCCGGTTTCTGCGTCGATACGCACATGGGGCTCGACCAGGGTGGCGTTCTCGGCGAAGTAGCCAAAATCGGTATCCGCGAGCACCACCAGATCCCGTTCCAGCTTGGTGCGGAAAAAGGCATGGGCGGGGCCTTTCGGCAGACCCTTTACCGCCAGGTCGTGGGCAAGCTGAGGCAGATCGGGCGAAACCCGTGCTTGGTATTCGAACGCCTCCAGATGGAGTTTTTCACCTGTCAGAAGTTCTGGATTGGCCAGAAAGCACCGCCCCTGACTGACTTCCGGAATCTTCCAGTCGGTGGGGATACCCAGGAGGGACAAGAGACGGCTGGCCCGACCCAACGCCTGGGGGCAAGTGGCGTAAACATAGCCATTGCGCAGGCTCCGGACGGGAAAGACCAGGAGTTGCGCATCACCGAAACTCACGGCGCCCGCGTGCAGCTCGCTGCTTCCAGCCTCGGGGCCAAAGAGCCGGTTGATCAGGGCACGGTCACCCCCCATTGCCTCAAAGCCATGACGCACGGCCCCCTTGATGCCGGAGCCGGCGAAACAGGGGTGGCGGGTGTGGCGTTCCCGCTGGATGGGGTTGTCGATGACGCCGACCGTGTTGCCGGCGCCCATGTGGACGGGACTGATGGCATACAGAAATAAAGCGGCTGGTTTTTCGTACATGAAACCTCTCCCTCAATACATGGCGAACGTGAAACGATTGAATCCTTCGACCCGACGCGGGGGATTCTCCTCCGCCGCGCGCCAGAGGCCGGTTGCGACAAGCTTGTCAAGGTCGCTGGCCTCCGCCTCAAGGTCCTCCAGCCAATACACACTGCCCGCGGGGGCGGCGCGCTGGGCGGTCTTGGGGCGGCCCCGGGCCAGGTCCCACCCTGAAACCACCTCGTAACGGGGTACGGCGGCGCACGTCAGGCGCCCCCGCACGGCCCCGAGCTGGAAGTGGCCACTGGCATCCACGCCTGGTAAGCGCCAACCATCGGTGAACAGGCCCGGGGCGGTCAGGACCAGGCGGGCACGTCGCTGGTTGGCGATCACCCGCAGATCGGTCTGGGGCGGACGATAGGCGCTGGGGGTCATGTGGGCTCCCCGCCCATCGCCACCCAACCGGATAGTTGCCGCCGCGAGTGCGCTGGTCCCGGTGATGCCCGTCAGGAAGCCCACGTCCGGGGCAAAGGCTACCGCCTGGGCGGTAAAGAGCTTGCCATCCTCCGCGCGGCCCCGGGCGAGGTCCAGACCAACGCCTACCCGCGCCTCCAGTCGCCACAGGTGGCTGGTGTCCAGACATTGCCCGGGGGTGGGGAGTTGTCCCGCCAGATAGGCGCGCCAACCCGCGTCCGTGAGCCACAGACCCGTCACCGGCTTGGCCCGCATCGGCCCCGCCAGCACGGGCAGCGATGCCAGGACCGAGGAACTGGCAATACCCGTTGCCGGTTGGTGAGGTTTGAGCGTATGAATGACCAGGTCGCCCGTGTCCCGGCGGGTTACGACCAGGTCGGCGGGCAGGGGGTGCAGGGATTCCTGATGCCCACCCACTTGCCTGGCCAGTTGAAAGTCGGTCACCGCGAAGGCTCCGGGTTGCGCGGGGGTGCCCAGCTCAGGGTGGGGCGTCTGACCGGCGGCGAAGGCGGGCAGATCGCTACCGTCGCGGGTGAGGATGTGGGCGCGGATGGCCCCCGCGGCGGCGGAGGGCCAGGGCGGTATCAGGCTTTCGCCGTAACTGCCCGGGGCGCCAAAGAGGCGATTACCCCGCAGTAACAGCACATCCAGGGGCTGAATAAAAACGTAGGCAGTCATGACTGGTCCTCCGGGCTGGCGGGCGGGGTCAAGGCCGGGCTGCGCAGTAGGTTCCGGGTGAAAATCGGGGTCCTGATGGGGTGCATGCTTATCTCCGCTGGACTCAGGCCTCAGATCGCCCTTCGCGGGCGAGAAATTCGGCGACGGACAGGAAGTTGGCGACCCAATCCAAGGGCTGCTCCGCCTGTGCCAGGGCAAGGAGGGTCAAGCGTCGACAGAGCCCGGGGACATCGTGATGGTCCAGGGTGGCCTTGCGCCCGGTCTGGCGGGCCAGTTGATAGGCCAGCAAGTTTTCCAGCATGGCGCCGTCACCGCGGGGCTGGGGCAGGTCTTTGAGCCATTCGAGGCTGTTGTAGACCGCCCGGCGCGAGACATCGGGATCGGCCAGAAACCCGCGCATGGCGAAGAGCACGGCGAGGGGTTCGCCCCATTTGGCGGTAAAACGCCGGATACCCCCCGAGCGCTTGACCAGGGTCAGGCTGAAGGCATCCCGCCCCCCCGCTTGTTTGGCCCGCTGTTCGGCGGCGCGCAGTTCCCGCAAGACGGCCCCAAGGGGCGCCTGATGGTGGGCGATGACCGCGCCGGCACTGGCGGTCGCGCGTTCGCCCATGGTGCGCATCAGCCGGCCCTCCAGCCAGGCAAACCCCTGGTCGAGGCGCAATCCGCTGCGGCTGTTGCTCTCCTGATCAGCACCCGATCCGGAATAGGCGTGCCGCAGCCTTTGCATAGCGGGCAGGAGGTCAGCGACCGGGAGCATGGCCAGGACGTCGTCGCCGCCAGCATAGATGACGCGCCCGAGGTATTCTTGCTCCACGACCTGGCGCACCAGGGTCAGGGCAAAGTCATTCAAGGCCCCGGAGATGGCCAGGTGCCGGTTTGGTGAGACGGCACGGCCTTGCTGGCCATACTCCCGGAGGGCGGCGTTGGTGCTGGCTTGGCGGTCGAACCCCGCGCGCACCGCGGGATGGAAACTCTCCCGGTAGCTGATGGCGAGGTCCTCCGCTCCCGACAGCCAGTGGCCCATGCGATCGCCATCCATGAGCAGGAGGGCGTAGTAGGTTTCCAGACGGGGCTGGTCACCCGGGCTCAGGGTCTGGGTGACCGTGGCGCGGATCGCGTCCGCGGCGGCGTCCTCGAGGTCCGCGGCCATCTCCAGCAGACCCGCCAGGCGTTTGGCCTTGGCCAGGGCACCCGGGTTGGTGCCGTGACGTCGCATCAGGCCACGGGGTAGGGCGACAGCGGACGGGCGATGGCGCTCCAGGAGGGCCTGCAGCCCGGGGGGCTCGTTGCCACCCTGCTCCAGCCAGCGGTCGAGTTGATGCGCCAGGGCCATGGTATGGGTCGAGACGACGAAGCGCTGGGGGTCGCCGCCGGTAGCCCTGCCGATTTCCTCGGCAAACAGGGTCGGCCAGAGGCGTTTGATGGCCGGCAAGGCTCCCAGGTGCTCACCGGCCTTGGCCCAGGCGGGCCGCTGGCGGGCCACCCGAGCCCAGAGGGTGTCCTCGCGCTGACCGGGGGGCAGGCTCAATGCGGACCGGTCTGTCGTCAACCATTCCGTCTCGCCGGTGAGGGAGCAGCGCCAGCCAGTCTGTTCCGTCTGGCCAAAGGTCCGGGTAGCTTTGGCCGCGGCCAGGACCCGCTCGGCAAGGTCGTGGATGGCGGGGTAGAGGACGCCGGGATTGGGCGCGAAAAAGCGGGTGCGGTCGTTCCACTGGGTCTCGCGACTCAGTACCCGCCAGGCGGGGCTGGCGAGGAACCCGCCGGCGACGGCGGGAGGGGTGCCAAAGAAGGGCGCCATGGCCGCGGACAGGTCCGCGGTATCCAGGTCCGTCTGGCGTTCAGGATCGCGGGCTTTGATCAGGGAAAAGGGCACCACCGCCCAGTGCACCTCGGGGAATCCGGCCAGTTGGTCGCGCATCTGGGCATAACAGGGCAGGTCCTCGTGGTTGGCCTGACTCGCGGCTTCCAGGAGGCGGTCGAGGGTCTGGCGACCAAGGTTGGCCAGCCAGGCGCGCAACCCTGTTTCGATCTTGCGTGCCAGGGCCGTGGCGTGGGCGCGGGGCACCACCGCGACGAAGCGGTTGGGTAGGGCAGCGGCGAAGAGGGGGTTGGCATCGGTAGCGGCGCGGGTCCATTCGGCCCCCCGGAAGAGGTCCGGGTCCAGCCCGCCGTGATCCCGCAACCAGAGATCCACCTGGGGCACTCCCCGCAGGCGGGGGAAGAGGATGGCATCGGGTCCCAATTCCTCGCACACCGGGCGCATGGCCTCCCAGGCCAGGCGCGACAGGAGGTGGGAACCGGCCCAGAGGTCGGAGGTGGAACGGGCGGCGGCGATGAAACCCTGCACCGGGCCCAGGGAAAGGGCCAGGAGGGCGGCCTCCCCCTGGGGATCGGCGGCGAAGGCGCCGGCAAAGGCGGAGGCCAGGTCAAGGTGGTCCCAGATGCTGTGATCGGGGACGCGGGTATCCGCCGGTAGGAGTCGCCAGAGGGCGCCCAGCCGGGCATTGTCCTGCTCCTCCTGAAGTTCGGGACCAAAGCGCCAGAAGGCCAGCAGGGTCTGACGCCAGTCGACGGACTCGCCATGACGCGCGACCAGGCTAAGAAAATGGGCCAGGCTACGTGCCTTGATATCCTTAAAATCGGTATCGGCCAGGCCCCCATGCCGACCAAGGTCGTACTGGGTCCCGGTCAGGGGGTGGATCAGCACCGGCTCCTGGGTCCAGTGGACGCGCGCCCAGGGCGCCACCTGCAGGGTCCTGGTCTGGCCGCCGCGAGTCTTGACCTCGATTTCCTCCAGCGGCCATTGGGGCCGGTCGGCGGCCGAGGACCACCAATCCGCGCGGCGCACGATCTCGTAGTCGGCGCGGGTCAGCCCTCCCTGGAACAAGGCGGCATGCAAGCTATCGGGGGCATCGTTGTCCAGGCGCTCCTGCGGGAGGGGATCGAGGCCCAGCAGCCGGTGCAGGGCGCGGGAGGTGCCGCCTTCATGGCCGGCGGGATCGCGCAGCAGGACCAGGGCCTTTTCCGCCGGGTCATGGAGCCGGGCGTGGAGTTTGATTTGCCATAGGTAGGTGTCATCCATGGGGGGCATCCTCAGACGGTGGTTCGGGAAAGGGTGGCGGTGGGTTGCGCGTCCAGATAGGCGTGGACGCGCTGCCAGACGCTCTCGATGGCGGTGCGGTGGAGGTTGGGCCGGAAAGTGGGGGGTGGCAGACAGGGGACATGGAAGATCACCCCGCGTAACTGACCATTGGCCTCGCGCCGGACCTTGAAGCGCAGGCTGTTGGGCAAGCGGGCATTGCCACCCCAGGCTTGTACCGAGTGATTGGTCACGGGGTAACTAAGCCAATGGCGCGCTTCCGGCGCCCGGGCATCTTTGCCTGTGGTGAATCTGAATTGGGTGCGCAACCCGATCTTGAGTTTGGCCAGACTAATCATCACGGACTTCCAGTCAGGGAGCGGGGGTGTCGTCCAGATCAGGGGGCCTTGGTCATCACGGCCAAGGGCATGAGGCCAGTCCAGGTTGAGACAGTCCCGCCAGTCACGGGTCAATTCCCTCGGTAATGAGGTAGTCCAATTGCGGTTTTCCTCACCCTGCGGTAACAATGCGTAAGCTCCCCAGCCATTGCGACTGCGCCCACCCAGGGTGCCATAGCGGTGCATAAGTCCCAACGCTTGTTGGAGATGGGCATCATCCGCATCCGGATAGGCGAGTGATAGGACGGCGGATTCACCGAACTGGATGGCCGCTCTGGCTTTGAGTTGTGGGGTATTCGTGCCGCGCGGCAAGGCCACGGGACCATAACCGAGATAGAGGTCAGCGCCCACCGGGAACGGTGTTTCCGGATGTGAAACCTTTTGCAAGGGTTCCCATCTGCCCAATGTGCCAAGATCCCAACGGTCCAGGCGGAGGCGTACCTGGCTCTTACGCGAGGCGCCGTCACAACCATCGGCCGCCACGCCAAAGAGACGGCCCTCAACTTGGCGCATGGCCTCGACCAAGCCATGCTCCTGATGGCGCCCTCCCGCATTAGCCACCCGCCACCATTGCCGCAACTGGGCCTTGATAGGGGGGGTGCGCCATTGCCCATCCTGTTGGGCGTTGCCCAGGAAGGCGGGGGTGTTGAAAAGTAGTTTAAATTCCAGTGTCTTCATCTTACGAACTCCTGCCCTCCATTGTGTATCAAGTGGGTTGGGTGCGGCATGGACCACAAGCTTGTGGCGTACCGTCCATCCCCTCAGAACGGACTATTAACTGGATTATTGGGAACTGATTGATTGCCCCCTGTCACTGAAGTGGTCGGGGTGTTGAGCGTTGGCTCGATCGACCCGTAACGGATGGCCTCGGGGGCCAGGTTCACCCCATAACGGGTCTTGGGGCGCTTACCCTCGGCCTGGATGAGGTAGGACGCGGCCAGTGCTCGCCCGAGGGCCTCTTCCAGCAGGGTGTTGACGCGGGACTTGCGCTGATCGAAGTAGGCGACGTCCATGCCCGCGGCCAGGGCGGTCTCGATGCGCTCCATCTCGCCGGAATGGTCACCGACGATCTGGCGATACTCGGCGAGAAATGCCTGGTCGAGGCCACTGGCACCCCGGCGGACGAAGCCCTTGCCCTGGCATTGGCGTCGGGCCATGAGGCTGTAAAAGGCCAGATCGACGGGGGGCAGCTCGACGGGTTCGCCCGCGGCGGTCAGGCGTCGACCGGGCAGGTCGATGACCAGCGCCGGGGGCAGCAGGGCGCGTTGGGCGGCGGCGACGGTCTGGCCGAAGCTGGCGGCGCCGGTTAGGAGGCGGTTGTTGAGTTCGTCGCGCAGGCGGACGAAGGGGATCTCCGCCAGGGTGACCTGGGCGTCGCGGGTGTCGGCCAGCTTGTTGTCGCGCAGGACGATGACCCGGTGGTAGGGGGTGGGGTAATAGAAGTCCGGGCAGCCCTCGAAGGGTTCGCTGACCAGGACATGGGACAGGTGATCCTGGGGGCGGCCGAAGAGGCTGAGGGCATAGCCCAGGTAATAGCCCATGGTCTTGCGTCCGCCGGCGATGGAGACGTGCAGGGCGGCGGTAGGGTCGGCGGTGAAGTGGCGGACCAGCTCGGTGATGGTGTCAGCGGCGCGCTGGTTGTCCGCCGGCGTGCGGATGTCACTCAGCGGCTGGCCCTGGTCGTCCACCAGGGTGTGGATGTGGCTGACGTCGAAGCGGATGGGCGGCAGGGCGTAGTCTTCACAGAGGCGGGAAAACCAGCCGGGCTCGTCGCTCAACAGGCCCAGCCGGGCGGCTTCGGCGCCCTCGTGGGTGGTGAGCAGGTGGACCTCGGTGGGGATGAAGGCCGGCTGGCGCTGGACGGCCAGGGCATAGAGGGTCTCCGTGATCACCTGGGGGGTGAGCCCGGTCACGGCGAGGAGAATCCGGCGCGGATAAGGGTGGTCCGTCATGGCGTCCCTTTTTTGTTGTTAGGGCGATGTTACCCGCCGGCTGGCGGGGCGGTAAAGAACCGCGTCGTCCTTGTCTCCCTGGCGGGTCCTGGTGAGTCCTGGCAAATCAGCGCCCGCGGTTCAGAGGGAAGCATGCCCCAGAAGCAGCGGGTGTGCCGGGCCCGCAAGCTTGTGGGCCCGCTACTACGATTCGAAGCCAACTTCGAGGCGGTAGGCACCCAGGCCAAAGGTGGTGCCCTTGCCGATGTGGACCCATTGTCCCCACCACAGAGCGGGCCACAGGGTGGCGAGTTCGGGACCGCTTAGCTCGAAGGTGCCCAGGAGGCCGCCCAGTTCCATCAGGGTGTTCTGACGGGAGGAGTAGCGGGTCCATTCGTGCCAACGTAACTGGGGCTGGGATAGGATGACGGTCTTGGCCGGTGCGTAGAACCGGGGCCAAGCTAGTGGCTCGGGGTTGCCGCCATGATGGCTGGCGAGCAGGCGCAGGCGGCCAACGAGGCTGAAGAGGAAATCCTCGGCGGAGAGGCGCTCCGGGCTAGTGAGGTGCCCATGGCGCTTGAGCCGCAGCGGGGTGAGCAAGCGCACTCGGACTCGCTCCGGGGCGGGAGGGGTGGAGACGGCGGCCAGGGGCAAGGGCGTGTACCGTCCCTCTTCGGCGCTGTAAACCGGTTGCCAGTCGCCGCTGCCCGGTTGCCGCTCCTGGAACAGACGCGCGACGCTGAAACGCGCTTGGGTCTGCCCCAGGCCACGGTTCCCGGCCTGCTGGAGGGCGTGAATCAGGTAAGGCACCTGGCGGAGGGCCTCGCCGAGCAGGGTCATGACCAGGGAAAGGGAAGACCCGGGGGGGTATTCCCGGGGGGCGCGGGGGTCGATTTCCAGGACGTAGGGCCGCGGTGGCGCCGCGAAGCGTTGGTCCTGTTGGCCAGCGGGAGCCTGGGGCTCGAAGAGCCGGGTATAGACGCAGTGCTCCAACAACAGGCAACCGGCGCAGGTGCGGGCGCGGGTGACGCAGGCGGCCTGACGCAGGCCATGCCCCAGCACACCCCGCCAGGCGGAGCCGGCATAGGGTGGCAGGCGGATGGGGTCCAGGGCCTGCATTTCCACCCGCAGGCGGATCAGTGGCGGCAAGGTCAGGTCGGTGGTTTCCTGGGTGGTGTCGTCCATGGGGGCCTCCTTTTTGTTGAATTATGTGGTGGATGGAAGGTTGACCAGGGGCGACCGAGGGGCTGGGGGCGTTTTTTGTGGTCCGGGTCTGGCCTTCGCTGGCGGTCATTCTGGCCAATCTAACCCATCCCATGCCCCAAGGCTCGGGCCGCAAGCTTGTCGGAAGCAATCAACGGCAGGTCGTTGGGCAGCGAGCACTTGACCATACATTCCTCTATGACCGCTTCCGCGACCTGTGATGAGGAACCACGGCTGTGTAGCGGGTCAAGTTCCCAGCAGTCACGGGTACTTCACTGGGCCACCGACTGCTTTTAACCGCTGCCATGGGAACACAACTGGCACAGGAGGTTATCCCGTCCGCGCAGAGCCTCCCCTCCCAACCACCAGCGCTGCGCCTCCCCATCCCCCAGGGGCGGAAATCGGTCTCCGTGCCCGGTCGCCACCGCGGCGCCCGCTTCAAACCAGTCGCTCATCATCAGACTTTCGCTCAATCTCTCTGCTTCACCCTCACCCGTCGGGGAGGGATTCCCGAGTCCCGAAGAGGCCTGGTCCTGTTCCGCTTACTTCCCATCGCCCTTACCAGCCACACGCTCAGCCGCGCGTAGTGCCGGGCCATCTTGGCTGTCTGGTCGCGCATGACCAGGCACCACCACCTCGACGTTTCCCCCCTAACCCAGCAGCCAGCGCAACAGTGCCCCGGTCTCCGGCACCTGGACCCGCACCTGCGCCAGAAAAGGCGAGTCCCCAGGTTCGTCCACGATGCGCTGCGCCGGAGTAATCTGGCAGACCCGCAGCACATCGATCGCGTAGCCCCGCCCCGTAACTCCAGGTCGATCACCTTGCACCGGCCGCAGTCGACCTGGCCGCTGGCGATCGCCTGGTCAAGGTCAATCCGTCGGGTGGGCTCGGAGCAATCGCCATAGCCGTCGGGCATCAGGTCCAGGAGTTGGGAGATGATCAGGCACTCCCCCTCGGGGGTGCCAGGGAGGGGCAGCATGCTCTGCAACCGGCGAAGCCGCTGAATCCGTGAAGGGAAGGTAGCGCTCATGGCCCCAGTCTGCCTCGTCCATACGACAGAACAGGTCGGACCCTTGTAGTCTAATCAGAACGCACGCCCGGGTTGGATCGGGCAGGACCACGCGGGCCGCCAACCCCGGCCCCAGGCGATCTGGGCCAGGCAACGCATGATGTTCTGGGCCTTGAGGAGGGCTACGGGAGGGACCTGGTAATGGTCCTCATGCCCCGGCAGATTTCCTGACAGGCTTTGCCAGGTAAGCGGCACGCAGGCCAGGCAGCGAATCATCTCCAGCTACTGCTGCATATCCCGCTGCGGATTGCACGTTGGCCAAATGATCCGGTCGTATTGTACTGCCCCTGTTAGGAAAATACTCTTTTAGCCAGCCACCTCCAGGTTGGGCTGAGCCGTATACGGGTAGGGTTACCCACCCTTGGGGCAATGCGCAAGAAAGCCATTCAGCCGGGGGATGCCGGTCGCGTGGTGGCGGGTAAACACAGGGGGGACAGGTCCACCAATTTTGCGAGGGTCCGCTGGTGACCAGAGCACCAGACTCTCCCTCAAAGGCCCTTGCTCAGTCGCGAGGCCAGCGCCGGGGGCAGGCCCGCATCCCTGACGCGCTGCGCTGCCGTCGGGTGGTCATAATCCAGACGCAGGATCTCCGCCCGCATCCCAACCGGGTCTAGGATGGCGCAGGAAGTTCGCGGGTCCTGGTCGCGGGGTTGGCCGACGCTGCCGGGATTGATCACCAGTCGCGCCCCGACAGTGCGGACATAGGGCAGATGGGTGTGCCCCATCACCAGGATGTCGGCCTCCGCCTCGTCCAGAAGCTGCACCAGCCGGGCCTCGGGGTCCTCATCACCATATTCATACTCATGAAGGGGGTCCCGGGGGGTGCCGTGGACGATGGTCACCCACCGGCCGGCAACCTGGAACCGTAACCGGTGCGGGAGGGCGGCGAGAAAGGCCCGGTTCGCGGGCGTGAGCTGACGGCTGGTCCAGTGGATGGCTGACCGGGCCGGCGCGTTGAACCACCTTAGGTCGGGGTCCCAGGGTTCGAGTAAGGCCGCCCCGTCATGATTGCCCCGCACGCCCTTCAGGTGACGCAGCCGCTCGCAGCACGCGTTCGGTGCCGCGTTGTAGCCGACGAGATCGCCGGCGCAATAGATCTGCTCGATGCCCCGGGCGGCCAGGGTGGCAAGCACCGTCTCCAGGGCATCGATGTTGGCATGGACATCCGCTAGCAAACCGATCATGGACGGATAGCCTCCGGGGAATCCCCTGGTAGGTGGTAGCGAAGAAGATTGGCCATCACCCCCATGTCCCGTTGAGTTTGCTGGCATGGGGTGCAGGATATCCCAACCAAGCGACAAAATAGGTCGCAAAGCCGAAGGCGGAGAGGGACCAGATGCCCACGGCCAGTCAAGGAGGGTTTGTCGCCGGGTCCATGGTGACGGGGAATGGGCGAGGCGGACGGGGCTGTCGCTCCCGGTGGCGCCACCCGGCAAGCGACCTGTTCCGTCGCCTGCGGGGCCTATCCTGGCGCTTCTTCACCGATGGGGAGATCGCCATGCACCTGCTGCGCGAGATGCTGACCTACCAGCGCCCGGCCCGTTCGCCCAGCGAGCGGGCCTTCATCCGCCGCTTTCTGGATCAGGTCCCCGGCATGGTCCGGGATGACTTCGGTAACCGCTGGCTGCGGATCGGCACCCGGCCCACGACCTTGTTCTGTGCCCACACCGACAGCGTCCATACCATCTCCGGGCGGCAACGCCTGCGGGAGGACCGGCGGACCCGGCGGTTTTACAAGGACGACGGCCGCCCCCTTGGCGCCGACGATGCCACCGGCTGCTGGCTCCTGTTGCAACTGATCGCCCACGGGGTCCCCGGGCTTTATGTATTTCACCGCGAGGAAGAAACCGGCGGCGACGGCAGCGACTGGATCGCGCGGGAAACCCCCGGTGTGCTGGCTGGGATTGAGCGCGCGATCGCCTTCGACCGCCGCGGTACGGGGGACGTTATCACCCACCAAGGTCGGGTGCGCACCTGTTCCACAGACTTTGCCCAGGCCCTGGCGGTGCAACTCGGGCTGGGCTTCGCCCCCTGCGCGGAAGGGGTCTTCACCGATACCGCCCATTACGCCGGGCTGATCCCGGAATGCACCAATCTCAGCATCGGCTACGAGCACGCCCATACCGGGGCGGAATACCAGGACTATGGCTTCCTGGAGGAACTGGTGCCCGCGCTGCTGCGGGTGGAGTGGGAAGCCTTGCCCGTGGCACGGGTCTGTGCCCCGTTCTCAAGGTGGGCTGAGCCTGGCGACCGGATGACCACCGCGGATCGGCTGGCGTGCCTGGGGTCCTTACCGCCGGCCGAGCGGTTGGTAGCGGCTTGACCTTACCGTCTCCTCATCACCGCCCCACGACCGGGCCGGTTGAACCGGCCAGTGTCTACTCTGTTGGCTTCAATTCCACGCCTTCCAGGTTCGAGATGGCCTGGTCCGGATCACCGCAGTTGACGGTGGCCTTATGTTCACCGTTTACAAGCACATTGACCCCGGCCTCGGCGGGGTGGTCCTCGGAGACCAGGTCGGCGCCCCAAAACACGCTGTAGGTGGTTTTGCCGTTGGGTATTTCCACCGACTCGGACTTGTAACGCCCGACGCCTTGCCATTGGGTGGTCGAGGCTTTGGCGCGGGGCACGCGCACCACCATCTCGGGTTGCTTCTCCGGATGGCCAAAGGAGTATTCGAGGGTCTTGCCCTCGTCACATAACTGAATCCGTTTGCCCTTGGCGGTAAGGCAGTGGAACAGGGTGACCGCCCCCGGCGGGCAGGTTGGGCCGGTTACTGGCGTGGTAGCCGTACTGGTTTTCGTCAACAGGCGCGCGTTCGCGCCATGGATGGCAGCGGTGTCGTCGGCCGCCACGGCGGGTAAGATCACCAGGATGCCAATCAAAAAAAGGGCCTTGTTCATCTTGCAGGTTTCCGCGTTTCGTCTTCGAAACATGATGGAGAAGTGAATGGCTTCCCCATCCTCCTGATGTTGGTTGCTGGACCCTACCCATCTGGGCTTACTACGCCGAGCTTGGTCGGGTCAGCCACAGGCAGGTTGAGTCATAAATCGCTCCACACGGCACATGATCCGGCCCTGGGCCGCTGGTGGACAGGCCATTCTGACAGGTTGCCAGCGCGCTGCGAAACAGGCCATCTTGATCGGGGGGAGGGAGTGGGTTGGGCGGTACTTAATTGCTGGTTTCGGTGGGCTTCAGAGTGCGCCTGCTCATGCCTCAATCCCTGCCAGCAATGCCGCGATCTCTTCCGGTTGGGGCAGTTGCCCCCTCAATTCCTTGGGCAGCGTCTTGGTGATTTCATAGGTTGCCACGCCGATGGGCTTGCGGGCGTCGTGCAGGGCGTACTCGACAATGGTGCGGTTCTTTTCCTTGCAGAGAATGATGCCGATGGAGGGATTCTCGTCCTCTTGCCGGATCTGCCGGTCGAGCGCGGTCAGGTAAAACTGCATCTTGCCGACGAACTCCGGCTTGAATTTGCCGATCTTCAGTTCGATGGCCACCAGACAGCGCAAGCGCCGGTGAAACAGCAGCAGGTCGATCAGGAACTCCTCGCCGTCCACCGCCAGCGGGTACTGGCTGCCCATGAAGGCGAACAGGCCGCCCATGGCGCGCAGAAAATCCTCGATCCGGGCGATCAGCGCCCGTTCCAGTTCACGCTCGCTGTGTTCCTCACCCAGTTCCAGAAAATCGAAAGTGTATTCGTCCTTCACCGCCAGCTTGGCCTGGGCACGCAGTTCCGGCGTCAACGCCTGGTCGAAATTGGTCTGGCCAAGCAGGGATTTCTCGTAGCTCTGGTTGTCGATCTGGTGGATGAGGACGTTCTTTGACCAGCCGAATTTGCGGGTCATGCGGAGGTAGAATTCCCGTTCCAGCGGGTCCTTGCACTTGCTCATGATGGCCAGATTGTGAGCCCAGGCAATTTCTCCAACCAGTGGTTGGAGTCTTTCATGGCCATGGTATTCCAGGTAAAACTGGCGCATATACCAGAGGTTCTGCACCGAAAAACCCGCGACCCCGGGAAACTCCCGCCGCAAGTCCGCGGACAGGTTCTCCACGACGGACCTGCCCCAGCCCGCCATTTCCTGGCGGCGGGCGATCATCCGCCCGATATCCCAGTACAGCCCGACCAACTCGGTATTGACCGCTTTCAGGGCGGCGTACTGCGCCGAACGGACCCGCGCTTTCACTTCATGGAGAAGTTGGGCGTAGTCCTGGTCTTGATGGTGCGGTTTCAGTTCGCTCACGCTTCACCTCCCAGTACCCGGGGCGTTTGAAGTCCAGGTTCACTCGATTCCTGTGCTGGAGACCACCCGCGTGCGGTTGGTCGGGAGTGGGGTCTGATCGTGGCCAACCTCTCCAGCGCTTCGGGGGTCAGAATCTGCTGTGCGGCGTCGAAGAGCGTTCGTTCCTCGAAGCGGACATGCGCGGTGAGTAGATCGGCAAAGGCATGCAGGTGCCGTGTCGCGTCCTCCGCCGTTGCGGCCGCGACGATAAGGGCGCGAAGCTGCTGATGTTCCTCGGTGGTGCGGTCGACCAGATCCTGCCGGCCGGCCGCAGCAAGGGCCGGAAGGATGAATTCTTCCTCGATCGCGAAGTGGGGGTTGAGATCCTGCTCAAAGGTTCGGCAGGTCGATCGTAGGCGTTCCCGGCTCACGCCGCCGTGGCGGCATGCCTGCCGCAGACGCCCGGCAAACACCAGGGCCTGGTGATGTTCCGAGGTCATACCCTGAAGACGGAAGTCCCGTTGCATGGTGCTTGTACCTCGTGGGGTTTCCCAGACCTTAATGGCTGCCCTCAAGGCGCAACGGTTAGCCGCCTAGGGCGGTGCGGCGTCCCGAGTGCTGAACAGTTCCCCGGCGAGTCGCTCCAGCCCCTGTCGCCAGTCATCAACAAAGTCCTCCAGGGACGCGATGAACTCCGGATCATGCTCGGTGCGGTTGATCGTGCAATGCACCTGTATCCCCGGGGAAGCCTCGCCCCCGACGGCCGGGGGCGCGACGGTCAGGGTCCAGGCCAGGGCATTGGGGCACTCGGGGAGGGTGAAACGTACCCCGCCGCGGATCAATTCGCGCCGCACCCGGAACTGGCCCCAGAGACTGTAGATCTCCCCTTGTTCATCCTCCCAGTGCAGCACCCGGTTGATCGTGGCGCACCAGGCGGCGAGTTGCTGGCCACGGAGGGTGTCCTGGATCTGCGTCGCGGTGAGCGGGCACTGGGCGAGGGCGAAGAATTCCATGGCGGTCCTACCGGGATCGGCTCAATAGATGGGGATCAGGGCGTAGCCCCTGGCCTGATAGCCGATCAGGGACACGAAGGTATTGCCCACCGGCGTGATCCCGGGCAGCAGGGTTTGGTTATCGACACCATAGAGGCGGGTCGCGATGGAACAGCCCTCCATCCGCGCGCCAAGCCCCTGGAGTTCCTTGATTTGCTCGGCTACACGATCCAGGTCCTCGTACTCGGTCAACTCCTGGTGTTGCCGGTCGGCAGTCACCAGGGTGACGGCCTTGCCACGAAAGGCCAAAACCATCTCGGGGGTGACCCCTTGCCGCTGAAGATCCGCATGGGTCTCGCGGATCACCTGGAGATAGAGGCTGAGCTTGCCCGCCTGGGTGGTGTTGATGTCGAACACGACCCGGCCAGTGGTGACCCCGGTGAGGGCCAAGGCATCGTTGGGTTTTTCGGCCAGGAGGGGGGTTGATAGCAACAACAAGAGGAGTGCTGCCAGGCCAATCCTCAGGGGTGTCATGGTCGATCTCCGGAAAGCAGTGGTTAACCGCGTCAGTCTAGGCCAGTTATGGACGGTGCGGATAACTATTCAGCTCATCCGGCCGGCTGACGCGAGGTGTGGCATGGGTGGCCGGCCTTGGAAGCTAGGACCAAGGCTTAGTGGGACTCGATGGATAGCGATAGCCATCCCCCCGGTCCTGGGCGGCCCGGGCCAGGCAGCGCATGATGCCCTGGGCCTTGAGCAGGGCCGTGGTCAGGGCCTCAGTCTGGGCCTCATAGCCTGGGCGACCCGGGGCCAGCCGTTGCCAGTCAGCCAGGACGCAGCCAAGCCCACTGGTCACCTTCATCCAGTCATTCAGGGCGTCCTGAGGATCGCCCGTCGGACAGATGGCCTGTTGATAGATGACCTGCGCCACCGTGTCCGGCGTGATGTCGTGGTGCATAAATCTGTCTCCTCTGCACGGGCCCGGTCGGCACCGCGCGCCAAAACCCGGCGGGCCGCTGGCCTCTATTTTGAATCCAGTAACAATCTCGTCTACCACCCGCGGTCCCTCCCATGCTCCTGAGCCCTAGATTAGCGCCGAACCGCGCCATGTCCACCCACCCCGGCGCCATCCCCGGGACGTTCCCACCACCCTGCGCCCTGCCCCTGTTCGCGTACGGGGTCCAAGCTGGCTTCCCCTCCCCGGCCCGGTGACTTGATCTGGGCCGAGGTCGATGGACAGCCCCTGCTGCGGGAGCTGGGCATCCTTGGATGTTGATTGCCGTGGTGTGCGCCCAGGCCCCTTCTCGGGGAAAGCGCCCCGGCCCTCATTGGGCGTGAAGGGGATGCCATCCGTCTGCGTACACCCGGGGTTGTCGGGCTTTTCAGGGCCTTCCCATCCTGGTTATCTCGACTGAGGTCCAGGTTCACTCGATGCCTCTGCCGGAGACCACCCGTGTGCGGTTTCGCGCCGGTCGACGGTGGGGTCTGATCGTGGCCAACCGCTCCAGCGTGTCCACTTCCGGGAGTGAGTGGCCATCCCTGGCCCCTTCGCGCCTAAGCTGCGCCGCGCCCGTGCTGCCAGCGGATGTGGTCATGCAGGTTGCGGTTCCTGATCCATCGCGCCACCTCGGGGGACGGATCGAGCGGTGGCAGGTTTCGCCAGGACCAGGGAACGCGGGCGCCGGGGTAACGGGCCTGGGTGAGGTGATAGGCCCGGCCAGGGTTCTTCCCGTGGGCCAGGACGTAGCTCATGGCCATGCGGTAGAACGTCGCCGGGTCTTCACCGGCATCCTGACCGCCAGCTCCGGTGCTGCCAAACTCCACGAGTTTGCCCTCGCGATAGGTGATCCGGCTGCCGCTTACCGGCCGATCCAGCCCACATTGCGGGCAGGTCACCTCGTCAGGGTCCATCACCGCCCCACAGGACTTGCAGGCGATGAAGGGGGCCTTCTCCTTGCGCTTCTTCTTCGCCGGGTCCGGGGCGTCGCCCAAGTCGAGGTCGGGGACAACGAAGTGATGCGGAAGCCCATGCTTCAGACAGTTGCCCGAATGGTCGAGGATGAGGCAATCGGTTTTGCCCGTGGCGGTGCGGATACCCCGACCGCACTGCTGAATGTGCAGGGCCTCCGATAGGGTGGGCCGGGCCAGGATCAGGCAGGCCGCATCCGGTACATTAAAGCCGGTGCCCAGGACGTTGACCGACGTCAGGAGCTTGATCTCCCCGGCCTTGAAGCCGGCGATGATCTCCCGGCGCGCGCTGGGGTCGGTGTAGGCGTCCAAATGCTCCGCGCGGACCCCGGCCGCGAGGAAGTCATCCCGAATGCTTTTCGAGTGCGCGATGTTGACCGCAAAGCACAACGTCGGCCGCTCCTCGCCCCGTTCCTGCCAGGTCGTCACGATGTCGCCCACCAGCTCCTTGCGGTTCATGGCGGCGCCCAACTCGTTTTCCTGGTAGTCGAACCCCGCCGTCGTGGTCCCACAGCTCACGCCATCCAGGGCGGTCAGGATGGCATCGGCCTGGGGGGCGAAGGCGCGAACGGGGACCAAGAACCCCCGGTCGGTCAACTCGCGGATGCTCGGGCCGCGCACCAGATGGGTGAAGTGCAGGCCCAGGCCCTTGCGCATGGGCGTTGCGCTCAGGCCGATGAACACCTTGTCGGCCCAGTCCGCCATGAGGTGAATGTGCGCGGCATGGAGCACATGGCACTCATCGATGATGCACAGGTCCATCCAGTCGGGCGCGGACCGGGAGCGGATGGTCTGGATGGACGCCACCACGATCTCGTCCTGTCGGGTATAGGCGGTGTCTTCTCCCCGCAGGATGCCGACGCTCAAACCCATCTCGTGAAAGGTCTCGGCGGCCTGACCGCACAGCTCGATACGGTCCACCACGAAGAGCATGCGCTTGCCCTTGGCGGCGGCCCGGCGGCCCAGGTGAGCGGCCACCACCGTTTTGCCGCCGCCGGTGGCCAGTCCGCACACCTGACGACGGTGCCCTTGCAGGATGCCCTGGCCCAGGTCAGCGATGAGTTGCTGCTGAAAATCGTGCAGGTCGTACATCACCCCGCCCTCCGCATCGGCACGAAAGCGGCGGCGCAGAAGGCATCCGCGTCGCCCCAAAGGTTCATCACGTCGCGGATATCCCGCCCGGCGCAATGGCTGTGCTTGCAGGCGAACCCAGGCCAGCCGTCATCGGCCTCAAAGATGACTGAGTCGCCCCCGTTCCTGGGGCTAGGCGTGGAGTGTTCCGCCTGCCAAGGGCAAACGACCCCATGCACCTTTCCCGCCAGGGGGCCGAGGTAAGCCCCGTGGGCGGCGAACCAGGTCACCACGTCCAGGCTGCGGTAATCGCCCTGCCCCCTGACTCCCAAGGGCCTGGCAGGGCGCGTAGCGGCTCCTGGGGCCTCCTGGAGTGTCTGGCGGACATAGAGGTTGGCCAGGCCCGCCACCTGCCGCGGATGCACCTGCCGCCAGTCCCGGGGCACCTGGCAGGTTGACTGCCGATGCGGGCGCTCGGGGTGGTTGATCCCCTTGCGCTTGACCGACCCATACAGGGTGCACAGGCGGGCCGGGTTCCTGACCGCGCGGTCGAAGGTCACCGTGTCGTCAGAGAATTCCGCCGCCAGTCCGGTGTAGATCACCCGCAGTTGCGCCGTGGTCTCCGGGGTAGGGGGGAGCGCGGTGCGGTACTGGACGTGCCAGCCATTCCCCGACATGGCCAGCAAGGGCTCAGGCCAGCCCAGGACCGCCAGCTTGGCCACCAGGCCCCGGGCACGGGTCGCGGCCTCGGCCAACTCATCCGCGGTCGAGGATTGGCCCCGGGGGCGGGCGGGATCGAGGTCGAAGAAGAGCCGACAGTAGCGACTCACGCAGGCATCCGGGGTGCGGGCGGTTTTACCTGTTTGCGCCTTGAGGTAGTCGCCCAGGAGGGCGGGGTTGATACGGTTGAGGGTGGTGAAGAGGTTGCCAGAATCGCCAGCCCGGGAGGCGGCAAGCATCAGGCTGTCGGGGTCGTTGTGCCAGGTTGACCAGACCCGGCCATGATCCAGGTGGGTCAATTCAACCAGTCCGGCATCACGGAAGAGGCGGTCGAGGTAAACGTCCGTCATCTACCTGCCCTCCATGTCGAGCCCGTTCTCATCGAGCGGCGGGAAATTTGCCGCCCGGCCTGGGGTGGGAGGAGGAGGGGGATCAGGGAACAGGTAGATAGTATTTGCCCCTTGGTAGGGGGCTTGGGTAGCCCCTTGGCTAGGGGCCTGGGTAGGGGCTTCCCCGAAGATGGGCCAAGCCTGCCGAAACAGGTTGACCAGGCGCGACGGCGGGAGGTCGTCCAGATGTTTCCGCGCTTCGATCAGCCGGTAATCCTCGCCGGTCTTGCGCTGCGGGCGATGGGTCCATCGATACTGCTCACCGCAGACACAGGGCACCCAGACCACGCTGGCGACCGCATCCCACATCACCAGACCGCAGCGCTCGAGGTCGTCCACGATCTTGGCCACGGTCACGCGCTCCTCGCCGGTCATTTCCGCGATGGCGGCGAGGGTGATGAAGTAAATTCCGGTGGGATGGGATTCGGGCGCCGATTCCAGATAGGTGTAGACCTTGAGGTGGGCATCTGACAGGCGAAGGGCCTGACGGAATTCCCGGGTCCACTTGGCCGGTGGCGTGAAGTGTTCTTTACGCATTGATCTTTCCTCCCTGGTTTCCCGCTTCCGTCAGCGTGTTCCCTAAAAAGAGGTCGAACAATTCCGCCTCAATTTTGGAATAGAGCTGGTGTTCCTTTTCCAGCCGGAGCGCGAGGGCTACTGCGCTGGCACCGTGGAACCAGCGCGAGACCTGCAGGATGGAGAGAGGATCAGGGTCAGTTTTTGCCCGCTCAATCCAACTCCGCCCCAGTTCAGCGATTGACGCCGCCGATGGATCTTCACCTTCCTGGGCGACGATCACGGCCAGTTGCGCCGCGCCATAGCACCACGCCGTCAACTCGCGTTTTTTTCGGGGGTCGGTCGTGGTGGTGATGATTTCCAACCAGGGGCGGACGACATCATTTGCCCGGGGGTTGGCGGTAATGACCGAAACCCAGGCGGCGATTCTCGATGGTTGATCGTTGTGCATGTCAATTCCCCTCCCCACCAAAACGCATTTCGAGCCTGCCCAAGACGGCGCGAAGGTTATTCATCACCATCCGGGCGTCATCGGCGGACAGGTCCATTTCCAGTGCTTCCATGCGTGTTAGCGCAGCCGCAACCATGTGGGCCGCCTGCATAGCGAGCACGGCCTTGTTCGGTGTAGAAGCGGGTCTGGTGTCTTTGGGCATGGCCCTAAACTTGCCATCGCGGCCGATACGCTTCGCCGGGGGTGGCGGCGGTGGGGCGGTGTCGCGATTGAAGACTGCGTTTAGCCCTGCCTCGGCTTCGGCCAGGCTGTTGACGCTGGGGATGCCGGGGGCCTCGTCGTCGGAACTGCGGAAATTCCGCAGTTGATTCTCGGATGTGGCTGGGTCGGGGTCGGTGTCTTCAGTTGCGGAATTTCCGCACCTGAACGGCGCCGCCAGCTCGTTGAACAGTTCTACTCTGACGGCGGCGACGGTCTTATCAGAGCATCCGACCTTTTCGGCAATCAATCGGTTGGCCATTTGGCCCCACTCGGCATCCGTTACCAGGGTGGTGATCGCCCGGCGCACATCGGCACGGGTGCGGCGCAGGCCGTGATCCCGATTGGCACCGCAGGCGTGGAGGGTGGCATCCCGCTTGGTGCCCGGGCGCACCTCAGCAGTGATCTCCTTAAGCCCGGCCTCGTCGGCGGCCTCCAGGCGGTGATAGCCATCCGCAAGCCAGTGGACAGTGCCATCATAGAAGACCACGATGGGCGGGAAGACGCTGCCGGCGGTCATCGCCTCCGCGTAGTCGTTGAGGACGGCGCCGTCAATCAACGTCTCTCGTTGCTGGATGGCGTGATCGGCCTTGATTGAGCGCACGGCGAGCGCCACAATAGAACTGTTTTGCTGCATTTGATTTACCTCTTTTAGCCCCTGTTTACCTCAGGGGCTTTTTATTGCGCATGGGCTGTCCGCATCTGATTAAGTGGCCTGGGAATTGGGCGCGTAATTTTCCAGACCAAAGGCACGAGACAGGGCCGCGTCGATAGCGCTTTTCCGCGAGTAATTGCGGCCATTAAGGACGAGGGCTGGAGGCAGAATTCCGGCCTTTCTCCACCGCCAAATCGTCATCGGGGTGACCCCCCCGGCAATGCGCCGCAGTTCGGGATCGGAAATGATAGGGTCGTCGCTAATGTTCATGGGAGATGCTCCATCGTGGCTGATGAATCACAAGTTAACCAATGAAATTAGCGAATAAAACTGTATAAAGGGTTTATTCTTTTTATTTTTTTTCAGGGCAAAAAAAAGCCGCCAGAATGGCGGCTTGGTGAAGGTGGGAGGGAATGCCTAAAGGGGTTTATGCGCTTTATTCCGGTGATTCCGGTTGCGCTGGCGGTATCCAGAGGCTAACTGGTTGGCCCTGGTGTCGTGGTCGATGCCAGGAGAGGGAAACTTGCTGGCGGCATTCTGATACGCGGCGGCCTTACCGCTGCCCTTGGCCAAGAGTGAGTCGATGTAGGCATAGGCGCCGGCATTGGTCGAGGGCCGGCCGCCCGTCGCTAGTTCCCGCTCATCAGCCCCTAGCGCCAGTGTCTCCTGGGGCACCAGGGCGGGGTGCAGGGTGGCCAGGGGGGGCTGCTGCTCCCAGGGCGGGACGTGACCACATTGGCGACAGAGCCCGGCGAGGGCCGTGGTGGTTACCCAGGTCCGGGGCGGTGTACTATTCCGGCTCTGACGGGGCCACTGATCTGTGGCGCCGCCCCAATCGCGGTGCACGCGGCGAACGTAGACGGGCGGGGATTTGAGCTGATCCGGAAGTTCGCTGGCCAGGGTCACCACCTCCCGGCGGGCCTGGAGACGCAGGCGGCGGATTTCGGGGGTGTCGGGATCGGAGCGGTTGATGCCGTAATGGACCAACAGCCAGATGGATACCGCATCCTCCAGCCGCCAGCCGTCATCCTGGGGATGGAGGTAGGGGGGGAGGTCCATCACTCGCCTTCCTTGGCCGCCACTAGGGCCAGGACATGATTCGCCCAGGCGTCGAGAGCCTGGCGTCGCTCGGTCAGGTATTGGGCGCGGTTGTAGACCCCAGCCACGCCACTCCTGAAGCCGCTCACATGGTTGATGGTGGCTTCGATGATGTGGGGCGGAATGGCCAGATCCTCGGCCAGGTGCGTAACCATGCTGCGGCGCAGATCGTGCAATTGCCAGGGTGCGAGGTGGGTGCGCTCGTCAAGGCGCCGCTTCTGGATGCCCCAATCGGTCGGGGGGCGGCCCTTGCTGTTGGGAAACACCAGGCCGGTGGCGCCCTTGGTGGCTTGGGCCTTGAGGAGGGCCAGGGCCGGGGGCGCGAGGGGTATGAGGTGCTGGCGGCGATTCTTGGCCCGGGCGGCGGGGAGGTTCCAGATACCGGCCTCAAGGTCCACCTCGCTCCAGTCCATGCCGCCCACCTCGGTGCGGCGCTGACCCGTGAGGAGCAGCAGGCGCACGATGCGGTGGTAGGGGTGATCCTCCCCAGTGGCCCGCCAGACGGCGACCAGCTCATCATTCGTCAGGACCCGCTCCCGGGCCTGGCTGGCCCCGCCCTTTACCACTTCGGCGGCGGGGTTGCGCGTGATGATGCCGCGCTCCTTGGCCCAGCCGAAGAATTTGCGCACCAAAGCGAGGTAGACATTGGCGGCGCTCTCCTTGCCGGCCGCCACATAGCCATCGTGCCAGGCTTGCAGATCGGCGGTGGTAATGCTGGTCATGGGGCGGTCGTCCCACGCCTTCAGCAGCTCCAGGGCGCCCGTCATGGATTTCAGGGTTCGGTCAGCGGGCGGGTAGAGGCGGCCGCCCCGCTTGACCCGGTAGAGGGGCAGGAAGTCAGCCCGGACCTTGCCGTATGAGTTGGCCGATTCCTTGACCAGGATTTCCCGGCGCACCTTGGCCACGTCGTCGGGGATCTGCCCGGCGCTGGCGGTGGCAATGACTCGCTTGGCACTCTCCCGCGCTTCGGCAAGGGTGGTCTCCCCCACCTTGCCCAGACTGATCCGCTCCTGTTTCCATTGGCCCTGTCTCAGGACCCGGGGCATGACGAAAAAGGTCTTGCTGCGGACACCGACCCGCAGACCCAGGCCGGGGGTGTGCTCGTCGAAATACTCATCCCGGCCGGTAGGCCCGGGTTTAACGGCTTCCAGCCACTTGACGGTAAACTGATGGGTAGCCATGGGCCGAACCTCGCTTACAGGTTGGGTTGATGGTCAGGGCCTCGGGTTGGCTGGTATCCAGCCCGGGGCCTGTCTCCGTCGCGTTACCCGGTTGAGGGGTAACGTATGGGTAACTAAAAACGATGTTAAACGATGTTACCCACGCTCCGCAACAAAGCATAACCTAAACGTGGCCGATGTTAAAAAACAAGGGGCTTGCGGGTTGTCTGGCCTCTTACTGGTTATGGTGTGAAATGACAAGAAATGACCTACTAGCTAACCGTCATCAAGGAGGGCTTCGGCCGCGTCCTCAGCGCCCCGGCTGGACTGCGGCGCACAATGCGCGGCCGACTTCCTCGCCGGCACGGTCGTGGCCCTGGCCGCGACGCCGGCCCCGGGCAGCGTCTTCGCCGGCTGGAGTGGCGACCCGGATTGTGCCGATGGCGTCGTCACCCTCACCGCGGCGACCACCTGCACGGCCAGTTTCACCGCCCTGGCCATCGCCCTGCCGCGCGTCGTCGGCGCCCAGGCGGTCCGCCATCCCTCCGGGCTGTGGCCGCTGACCTCGGAGCCGAGCGGGATTACCGGCGTCGCGGACCTCAACCTGACCCTGTCCGCCGACGCCGGCGACAGCCTGGTGATCGGCACGCAGACCCTGGCCCCCGGGGCGCAGCTCACCCTGCCCGGTTACGATTTTGCCGCCAACGACGGCCGGCTCACCCTGCCCCTGCGCTGGGCGCATCCCGAGCAGCTCGCCGAAGGCGAGCACGGCGCCTTGCAGGTCGATATTAACCAGGCCGTGGTGCGCCGTCTGAGCGCCCCGCTGCGGGCCTGGTCACCGGCGGAGCGGCTGACCGTGACCGGGGTGGAGCCGGCGTATGCGCGCCGGATCCAGCAGGTGCGTCTCGCCCTGGAAGGCCGCGCCGACCCGCTCTGCCCCGCAGGCGTCGTCGGGGTGCTGGCGACGGACGCCACCCCGCCCGCCGCGGGCGCCGACGGCCAGGCAGTGTGCGCCGGGTACTGGGTCGACCCGCCGGACGGCCTGGCGCCGCTGGCGGGACAGCCCGCGCGCCTCGAGGGCTACCTGGAGGCGGCCGCCGGGACGGTGCCGCTCCGCTACCAGCCGGGACTGCTGGTCGCGCAGGACGGCGTCTATCACTTTCTCCCCGACGCGGGGCCGGTCCTGACCCCGCTGGCGATCGTCGAGCCCGCGCCACCGCAGCTGACCTACCAGGTCACCGGCGCCCTGGGCTATCAGACCGACTGGTTGCCGGACGGCTCCTGGCCGACGCGCCCCGGGCGCCACGCGGCCGGCCGGGTGCTGGTCAACGGCGCGCCCTACCCCGGGGTCACCTTGCAGATCACCGATGTCGCCAGCGGCGCCGTGCTGCATGACCTGCGCTCGACCACCAGCAGCGCCCGCGCCGTGCTGACCACCGAGCTGGCCGCGCTGGGCGACAAGCAACGGCTGCAGCTGCGCGCCTTCTATACCCGCCACCCGGAGGTGGTCAGCGACAGCGTCCTGCATTTCGTCGCCCTGCCGGGGAAACTCAGTCTCAATCTCCAGCGCCCGCCGACGCCGCACAGCGCGCAGGATCTGGTGCTCACCGGGGCGTTCGGCACCTATCGCGAGGGCGCCTATCACTACGATGCCGCGACCATGGGGACGTGGCGTCTCCAGCTCTACCGCGAGACCGCCCGCGCCGACGGCTGGCAGCGCGAAGCGGTCGGTACGCCCACCGAGGTCATCGCGGCCACCGGCGGGTTTGCCCTGCCCGTTGGCCGGCTGGCGGCCGGGCGCCACCGGCTGGTGGCCGAGGCGGTGTATCGCTCGCCGCACACCGGACCGGCGGCCAAGGTCACCAGCAGCGCGGTCACGCTCACCGTGGCCGCCGGCGCGCCGGTGGACTGCCAGGTGACGACCGCCAAGGCCACGGGTACGCCGGGCACCGCGGCGGCGCAGAAGGTGGTGCCGGCGGATCGTCACCGCAACACCGACGTCGGGACGATTGCCTGGGCGCAGGCGGTCGACGACGGCGACTGGCAGGAACTCCCCGCGGCGCCGGACCAGACGCGGGCCTTTGCCTATGTCGCCCACCTGCCGGCGGCGGGGATCTATCGCTTTCAGGCGACGCTGACCAACCGCCACAGCGGGCTGAGCGCCGTCTGCGCGCCGTCCCAGGTCCACATCTACGATGTGCCGACCCTCACCCTCAGCGGCCCGGAGTTCACCTTCACCGGGCACGCGGTGACCTGGACGGCGAGAAGTGGGGCGGATCCGCGCCCGGTCGACTATCGCTGGCGGGTGCGGCGCGGCCTGAGCGATACCCACTGGCTGACCGGCACCGGGCCGGTGATCAACCTGCCGGCGGACATCACCGCCACCTGGAGCCTCGAGGTCCTGGGACGTTACGAGGCGGCGCCGGACATCCCCGGCGCCTGGCAGCGGGCGCGGGGGGCCGTCGCCGTCCTGACGCCACGCCTGCGCACCCCCCTCATCACCGGGCCAACCGTGGTCGAGAGTGGGCGGACCTACGCCTACGCAGTCACCCTCCTGCCCCTGCACAGCCGGTTGCCGCCGCCGGAGGGTCTGACGATCACCGGGGAGTGGCTGTTGCCGGACGGCAGCGTGCAGCCCGGCGTGGCGCTCGACTACACCGTCACCCCGGACGCCGACCAGGTCCTGCGCTACCGCGCCTGGGTGCCGGGCTATCGGACGGAAACCGAAACGGTGGCCGCGTTGCCGCTTCGTCCCTGGACCTACGTCTTCCCCACCTTCGCCTGGACCGCCAAGGTGCTGCGCGAATACGACCCGACCACCGTGCGCTACACCGTGAGCCAGACGCGCACCCCTCTGGGCGATGAGCCGCTGACCTACACCTGAGACTTTCCGCCGCAGGCGCAGGTCGACCAGCGGCACGACGCCGACGTCACGGTGGCGTTGCGCACCACCGGCAGCCATCCGCTGCGCCTGCGCATCACCGATACCCGCGGGCATGAGGCGGTGCTGGAAGACACCCTGACCGTGCCGGACCCGCTGGCGATCACCCTCGACACCCGGCTGGTGGTCGGCGATCAATGGCGGCGCGCGCCCGCGCCGGTGTCGGTCTACTGGTATGCCGGGGGGCTGCTGGAGCAGGAGCGGGTGACCGCCCTGCGCTTCCTGGTCAACGGGCAGGTGGTCAGCGACCGTCTGGTCAGCAACATGCGCTTTGAGGCGCCCCGCCCCGGCGACTACGCCCTCGAGGTGCAGCTGGAGACCAACTATGGGCGCACGGCCAGCGCCCCCGCCACGGTCACCCTGATCGCCGGCGAGCCCCCGCACTGTGCCCTGACCGCCAGCGGCGACGGCGTCACCGCCCTGACGCTC
Organism: uncultured Gammaproteobacteria bacterium; assembly: GCA_937862735.1. Lineage (GTDB taxonomy): Bacteria > Pseudomonadota > Gammaproteobacteria > Chromatiales > Chromatiaceae > M0108. The sequence goes on along the minus strand of CALMDH010000283.1, from coordinate 20,757 downwards.
AAGGCGCAGTGCACGGTGCCCATGGGCCGCATCGCCCGCTACCAGTGGCAGCTGCGCTATGCCGACGCCCCCGGGACGCTGGTGGATCCCGGGCAGAGCACCAGCGCTGCCGTGTCCTTCAGCACGGCGCAACTGGCGCGGGGGCTGCATGAGGTGCAGCTCATCGCCACCAACGACAAGGGGCAGGCCAGTCCGGTCGTGCACTGGACGCCCTGACCGCCCCCCGGCGCGGCCGCGCCCGGCACGCGGGCAAAAAAAGACCCCCGCGGGCGGGTGCAGGGGGAAGTCCTGCACCTCGTCCGCGGGAGTTGCTGGCCGACGACCCTCCGGGTCAGAACCACGCCCGGGTCGCCCATGCCGGGGGACTGGGCGCCGTGTCCAGCGCAAAGAGCGGCCCCCCTTCGCCCTGGGCGATGGCGCGATTGCGCACCACCTCATAGCCGCCGGTGGCATAAAACACCAGCACCAGTTCTTTGGCCGGGATCACCGCCCGGATGTCATAGAACGACGCCGGTCGGGTGCCCTCCCGGTAGCGCGGTCCGTGGCTGAGCCCACTCAGGTAGCCATCGGCGCAGGCCCGCGACGCGGGCGTGATCGGGGTTCCCGGCAACCGCCCCTGATAGCTCACCTGGGCGGCAATGCGCGTCATCGTCTCCGGCGCCAGCGGCTTCGCCGCGGCCCCGCCCACACGCTGGAAATGGTCCGCCAGTGTGCGGGCCACCGGCGCCTCGGGAAATTCCCAGGGCACCTCCAGGGTGCAGCCCGCGCCCGGGGTGTCGGGCGCAAACTGCCAGTCCGCGACAATTCGCGTCACATCCAGCTCCGACGCCATCACCGTGACCAGCTCCTGCCAGGCAAGCAGCGGGCTAAAGACCGCTTCCATGCCGGCCACCTGCGCCACCAGTCGCCGCCAGAGGCGGTGCCCCTCGTTGTAGCCATGGCTGGCGCGCAAGACCTGATAAAACCCCGGCGGGCGGGCCTGGGCGATGGCATTGAGCGCCGCAAAGCGCTGCGCATCCAGCAACAGCGGCAGCACGGGCACGCCGCGGTAGGTGATCGCCGCGCCGTGGGCGACGCAGGCCTGGACCAGCTCGTCCAGCACGGCCTCGTCGCCGGTGGCCAGCAGGGGGCGAAGATCAAGGTTGATGTCCATGACCGGCCTCCCTGACGCACACGGCCCACAGCGCCGGCAGCGCTGCGGCCTCCTCCCCGCGCTGCCAGGCCACCGGGCGGTGGGGCTGGGGGCGCAGGGTGGTCCCATCGTGTCCTTCAAAGGCGATGAAACCCGCCCAGATCCGCTCCTTGATGAAATCCTCCGGGACGTCCCAGATGTCCTGATAGCCACTGGGCAGCCAGGTACCGGCGACGAACGGCGCAAACAGCGCCGGCTGATCGCCCGGCGCTCCCGTCAGGCGGATGGTCCGCACGTCCTGGGCGAGCCCCGGCGGCACGGCAAAGGTCCGGTCCAGGGTGGGGAACACCGTGTCAAAGGCTTGCCACCGGCGGGCCTGACGCATCCGTTGCGCCAGGGCGACCCGCACGCGGGAATCCATCAGCTTCGCCACCTCCAGCTGCTTCACGCTCAGCCCGTCCATGGCCTTGCTGTAGCCGGTCATCCACTGCGAGAGCCGTTCGCCCAGGCGGTTCACATCCAGGTGGACGCTGGCGGCCAGCAATTCCAGATACTCCACCCGCGGCCCTCCCAGGACCTGGAAGACCCGGTCGCCGTGCAGCGTACCGTTAAAACGGATGGTGCCCTTCGGCAGGTTGTAGCCCGTGCATTGCACGGCGAGCGAATGCGCGAAATCGCGCAGGGAGTCGCCAATGCGACTGATGAAACGTGAGGTCATGTGTCACTCCTGGCCGTGCGCAACGGCGATGAATCAAGCGGCGGCGGTTGGCTGCGCCTGCCAACCGACCGGCCCGGAAACGGGCACACCCGGGAACCCGCATACCGTTGCCGGTGAGGGTTACCTGTCGCTGGAATACTTGCCAGCACAAGGACGCGGTGCGTCGGAGAAAGGGGGAGCGCGGGCCGGGCGCGCGCCGGGGTGAGGCGCCGGGCCACGGGTCGGGAGGGGAGTGGTCCGCGCCGACCCGGGGCGGTGGCTGCCAGACCGCGGATGGTCACGATAGCGCACCCCGGGCGGGCAAACGGTGCGCGCCGGCCGGCACGGGGACGTGGCGCCGGGGGCGCTAATAGGGCAAGGCGCCCAGGGCGGTGGGCGTCACCGCGCCCTCCTCCTGGCGGCCGGCGTAGAGCATCAGGCCGCCGCCGGGGACGCCCGGGGGGGCGGCGCTGAGCAGGTAATACCAGCCGGTCGGCAGGGCCATCTTGAGCTCGTCGAGCAGCGTCCAGGCCGCCTGATCGCCGCCCAGATGGGGGAACTCATCTAGCCAGGGCAGGGTGACAATGACGAGCGGATCGCCGGCCCGGGCCAGGGTGCCGGTAATCCCGGCGTAGCCGAAGTCGCGCGTGACCGCGGGCGGGGCCTCATGCACCGGGAACGCCGTCACGCCCACCTGATACAGCCCCAGGGGATCGTGCCCGTCCGCCGGGGCCACCCGGCGCGCGCAGGTATAGCTCTGCTGGTGAATGACGTTCGCCACCCCGTAGTGAGGGTCGGCCAGGCGCCCCCCGCCGTCCGCCGGCGCGGCGTCCGGTGCGGGGCGCGCCGGCTCACAGGCGAGGGAGGTGGCCTGGAGCAGCCGGGCGCCCTGAGCGAACAGCGCCTCCAGCGGCGCGCCGTAAGCCGGGGTCCCCGGTTGCGCGCCGGCGGCCGGAACCGTGCCGAGCAGGGTCAGCGACGGCCGGCGCAGGATTTCGCGGGCGTACAGCGGGCCGAAGTCGAGGCTGTGATCCCGGGCGCCGACCGTCAGGCTCAGCAGGCTGAGCAGCGGCGGGTGGCGGGCAAAGGCCGCCGTGTCGCCGCCCAGGGCCCGCTGGGCGTGTGCCGCCAGCCGCTGGCCCAGCGCCGCGGGGCTCAGCGCGTCAGGCTGACCCAGGTTCTGCTGCTGATAGGCGGACAGGTACAGCAGGCGCGCATCGGTGACCGTGGGCCGGCCGCCGTAATACAGCAGACTCTCCTCAACCGTCGGCGCGGCGGCGGCCGGCGCGGCTTCTTCCTTTCCGCTCCCGGCGCTCGTCACCGGAGCCGAGGGGGCGTGATCGCAGCCGGACAGGCCGCCCAGTAACGCGACGGTGCACAGGGTGAGCCAAAAACGCATGGGGTTCTCCACGGGGTAAGACCAGGGCGCCATTGTAGGGAAAACCGCGCGGTGAGGCGATGGTATGGCGGTTGGATACCGTGGCAGAAGGGCGACGGCACGCCCGCAGAATCGTACCGCGTTGCCACCCGCCCTGACGCGGGGGGGTGCGGGGTACGACGCGCTTTACGGGGCAAACAAAACCGCACAGTCGCCGGATTACGGCGGGTCTGTGCGGTGGAGTCGTACGGCGCTTTTAGAACCAGATACGCCCCTGCCAAAGCGGCGGGGTCACGCTCTTCCGGAGGGGTCCCGGTGGCGAAGCGTCCACCGTCGTGCCCGGGCGCAGGGCCGCGAGCGCGGGGTCCGTCACCAGGTCATAGCCCCCGGCGTGGGCGTAGCACAAGGCGATGCCCGCCGCGGGCCGGGTGGCGACCACCGTCAGCGGCTCCCCGGCGGGTGGCGCGTCCAGGCGACGCTGGGGACCGCCACTGCCGTGGACCACATAGGCCCGCGCCTGGCGGCGTGAGACCACGGTCACCGCTTCCGCTGGCGTCAGCAGCACCTCCAGGGCCGCGTCATCCAGCCGGGCCCGCGCGTCGGCGGCGCCCCGTTCCGCGGTGAGTTTAGCCAGCAGCGGGTCGAGCAACGCGCGGGCGGGAAACGCCCAGTTCGGCGGCGTGCCCACCGGGCCCTGGGCGACGAATTGCCAGGGGCGGAGCATCGCGCCCAGCTCCAGCGGCGACGTCACCAGCCACCCCAGCGGGAACAAACCGCTGCAGCGCGGCAGGTGCATGCCCACGGCCTGGTGGGCCACCACGTAATCCCCAAACAAGCGGCTCAGCGCTTCCGGCGTCCGTGAGCGGCGAATCCACAGGTAAAAGCTCGGCAGTTCCAGCGCGGCGACCCGCTCCAGCAGCGCGAAGCTGCGCCAGTCCTGGCACAGATCCACCAGCAGCCGGAGGGCGTTGAGCTCGTTGGCCCACAGCCCTATCCCCCAGCGGCGAAAGTCCGCCAGAAACTGGTCCTGGGCCGCCGCCGTCGGCCGGCGCACGCAGGCCTCGATATCGACCGTCGTGTAGCCGCGGCAGGACACGGGCTGGGGGGGCGCAAACGGTCTCCTGGTCATCGTTTTTTTCTCCAGGGCGGGGCGCGACCGCCAGTCGTGAGTAACCCCGGGGCGCGAACCGGGATAAAAAAAAGCGCGAACGGCGCGGAAGGTACTCACGGGGAGTGCCGTCCGTCACCGCCGCGCGCGGGGTCAGGGTGAGCGGGCACGGGCCTGACAGGGAGACTGTCTGGCCCGCGCCGCCGGTTAGAACCAGTGCCGCGCCTGGGAGGTCCAGTGCGCGGGTGATTCCGGTGGGGTCGCGTCCGGAGCGGGCTCCGGGGTGGGACGGGGCGCCGCGTCCGTTGTCGCCGGGGGGGACGCGGTCAGTTCCCGATCCGGCTGGCCGGCCAACGGCTCCCAAAGGAGCGTGTAACCTTCCTTGGCCTTGTCCTTGGCGCGGACCACCGCGGTCATCAGGGCGCCAGCGCCCACCAGCTGCCCCACCCGCTTGACCGCCGCCGTGTTCGGGTGGGCGATCAGGGTGCGACAGCGCTCCTCCGGGGTGCTGCCCATGGTCGGGGTGATGCGTCCGTGCCGCACCCAGACCGCCCCCTGCCGCTCCTCCACCAGCCAGAATTTGCAGGTGTTGGTCGCGGGGTTGATCAGCTCCCCGTAATTGCGGTAGCGGGGCGCCGGGGTGGCGGGGGTGGTCATCACGCCCCCTCGTAGGTCGTTCGGCCCAGCTTGCGCACCGCCTCCTGGAAGCGACCGTCCTGGTCGCCAATCACCGTGCGGTACCCCTCGAAGAGCATGGTGCGCTCTTCCTCATCCAGCCCATCGGCGAAGCTGGCGTTCAGGGCGTACAGCAGGGGCGGCACGCCCATGCGGTTCGCGCTGCCGACGAACATCGTCAGCGCTCGCGCCCAACGCACGAGGGTGCGGGTGCTGATGACGAAGGAGGTCTCGCCGGCGACAAAGCCGCCCCGCAAGGCCCGGGCCAGTTTCACCATCTTGGCCACTTCCGGTTCGCCGCCATTGGCGAGCAGGGGGACCTGCTCGAGGATGGTGGCGATCTCCGCCTCCTCCGTCATATACCCTACGTGGATCGGGAACACCCGATCACGGAGGCTGATGTCGTGGGAGTTGGAGACGTAGCGCGCCTGCGGGTCCCGCGCCAGGTTGGTGTTGGCGGTCATGATGATCGCGAACCCCGGCGCCCGTTGGTAGATGGTCCCCGGGTCCTCGGGCAGCCGCACCGCGTCACCGTTCAACACGCCGTTCAGACCCACCAGGGTCTCCGGCCGCAGGCGGTCCACCTCTTCCAGCAGGCAGATGGCGCCCAATTGCGCCGCGACCGCCGTCGGTCCCGGCTGGGGCACGGTTTCGCCGTCCACCAGCCGCAGGCCGCCCAGCAGATCGCGGGCATCCATGTCCGCGTGGCAGTCCACGCGGATCAGGGGGCGGTTCAACCGCGCCGAGACTTGCGCGGCGAAGCTCGACTTGCCCGAGCCCGGCGGCCCCCACAACAGCAGCGGGTTGGCTTGCAGCTCCTCATCGACCAGCCAGCCCATGCCCCGCGCCAGGAGATCGAGATCGAAGCTGTGCGCTTCGACACGCGGCACCAAATGCTGCAGGGGGTGGCCGTCGACATACCGGGGCAGGGTCATCCCCTCTGGCACGTTGACCCCAAAGGTTTGGGCCACGGAAATTTCAACAGTCTGAATCATGCTCATGAGAATGCTCCCATGCCCGGGCCAAGGGCAAATCAGGGGTAATAACGCAGCTGGCCAGGACCGCGGGGGTGATAGGGCTTACGCCCGAAAAATGCCGCCTGGGCGGCGGTGCGTGAGCAGCCGGCGGGCCGGGATCAATGCAGACCCTGGTCGTGGTCCTGGCGGTAGCCGCAGCGTCCCGCCTCCGCCATCAGGCAGGGGGGGTTGCGGGGGCCCTGACAGGCGCCGTTGCGCTCAAATCCGCAGGGCGTCCAGGGCCGGCCGGCGAGGTCGTGCGGGGTGTTTTGCCGCACCAGTTTGCCGACTTGGGCGATGACCTCCGGCGGGATGGTCACGCCGCCGTTGTCGACGAGTTTCACCAGCATGTTGTGGTCCATGGGATGCTCCAACGCCCCGGCCACGGGCGTACAGGAAAGCGAACGCGGCTGGCCAGGGCCGCGGGGATGACTGGGGCGTAGCCCCCAAGAAAACTACAGGTCGAGGGTGCGATCCTGACCCTGGGTCAAGCCGGTAAAGTCGTTGCGCCAACACGCGGCTTCGTACTCACACAACTTGCAGGGCGAGTTGTGCTCTGCCAGGGACCGGCGGCGAAAACTGCCCGCGCGCATGGCGCTGGCGGTATCCGTGACCTTTTCCCAATACGCCGCCACCTCAGCGGCGGGACGCCGCTCCACCAGCAACGGCGGCAAGACCTCCGGTCCGGTGCCGCGACTGGTTTTCGGCACCGCGCGTTTGACCAGCGCGGCAAAGCCGATCTGCGCCGCCAGCCCCAATCCATGCAGCGGGGCATTGGCGTCGAACAGCGCCTGGTAGGCCAGGAGCTGATCCGACTTTTCGGCGAAGTTGGGGTCCGGCTTGGCGCCGGGGGATTTGTGGTCGACGATCGCCGGTGGACCGTCACGGGTCGCGACGAGATCGATCACCCCCTCGAACAACACCTGCGCGCGCGGCAAGCGCACGAACAGGCGTCGTTCGACGCAGGGGCCCTGGTCATCCCTGAGGGTCTGCAGGCCGGTGGCCTGCCAGACGCCATGGTAGGCGGCGAACAAGGCGGCGCCGGTCTGACGCAACCCTTCCGGGGTGCGCTCGGCGCCGTAGGCGATGGGCTGGGTGATGGCCGCGGACCATTTCTGGTCCCAGGCGGCGCCCAGCTGGTCGGGGGGCAAGGTGCCGGCGTGATAGCCGGCGAGCACCTCGTGGACCACCGAACCGAAGACCAGGGCGTCCGCCTTGGCCTTGGTCCGCCAACCCTGCAGGTAAAACAACGCCTGCCGGGGGCAGGTGTCGTAACGCAGCACCCCGGTGGGGCTTAGTTTCAGCTCGTTCATGGAATTCTCCGCACGGGGGCGCAGCCCGTGAGTGGGGTCAGTCAGAAAGCCGGGTGCGCGCACCGGCCGAACAAGACCCGCTACGGAGGGTGATCACCAGCCCCGTGGGGGTGGTAAAAGACCCCCGGAGCGGGACTGCTATCGCTGGACTACTTGCCAGCACAAGGACGTGCGGTGACGTCAGGGAAAGCGGACGACCCGCGGCGCGGGCGGCGGACGGACCGGGCCTGGCCAGGGACGCAACGAGGCGGGAGAGAGGGGGCGGCCAACGCGCCGCGGGCGCGCCGGCGACCGCCGGGAGCGCGCCGGCACCGGTAACCGGCCTACCACGGCCGCGGCGGCCGGGTCGCGCCGGCGCCGCGACGGAGAAAGAGCGGGGACGCCGCGCGGGCGTCGGCCATCGCTGATGCACAGCTTGCGGGCAAGGTTACCCTCTGCCCCCGGCGGGCGCAACTGGTCCGTGCGCGGCCGTTCAGCCCCCCGCGGCGTCCGGCCGCTTGGCCTGCCGCGCCTGCGCGCGCCGTGCCGCCAGCGCTGCCTGATCGGCCTGATGTTTCGCCCACGCTGCCGCGACCCGCGTCGCCAGCCGCGCCCCCGGACAGGCCCCGGCCACCATCTCCGGCGGCGGGACGGGATGGAGGCGTTGCGCCAGGGTCAGACTGCGTTGCGCCTCGCGCCGGAGTTGGCGATTATCCGCCAGCAGTTGCTCGGCCCAGCGCGCGACATACACCTGGGCCAGCAAGCCGGTGGTGCGCAGACTATTCTGCAATTCATTGGCCCGTTGCGCGGCGGCCAGCGCCGCCGTGATCTCGCCGGTCTCGCAGAGCAATAACTCCGCCTGCTTGGCATACCCCTCCCCGTCATCGGGAATGGCATCAATGCGCGCGCCGATCACCTGCCGGGCGCGGTCGACCGCGCCGATGCGCCGGTAGTACTGCCCAAGCCCATCGAGGGCGAAGCGCCGGGCGTGCCGCTCCATGTCCTTGGCGGTGCTCACCTGGTGATACAGCACCGCGGCGGCCTCATAGTCGCCGTGCGCCTCGTGCAGCAGCGCCCGGTTATTCAACAGCCAGGGATCGGTCGAACCCAGCCGCTCGGCGGTGTCTAAATAGGCCGCGCTGGCCCCGAGCTCGCCCTGGCGCAGCGCGACAAATCCCGCCACCACATACGCCGGAGCGTAGTCCGGCTCGAGGGCGATCGCCCGCGCCACGGCGGTACGCGCCCGCGCCAGGGCCGCGGGGGTTTCCGTCCCGGTGGCCTGGCGCAGAAAATAGCGGCTATAGCCGACATAGAGGGCGGCGTAGCAGGGATCGATCGCTACCGCCGAGTCCAGCAGATTGCGCGCGCTTTCCAGGCGCGACGTCACCCCGGCGTAGTCCACCAGACGGCTGTCCGCTGCGGCGAGCTTGCCCTGCGCCGCCGCCCGCGCCGCCGCGTCCACCCCGGGTCCGTTGGCCTCACCGGCGGCGTCCGCTGGCGGGCACAGGCGGGCGAAGCGGGCGTCATCGGGAAACTGCGCCGCGGTGCGGGTGCGCAGCACCAGCCCTTCGGTCAAGGCCTGGAACCCCGCGATCACCACCAGCGCGCCGCTGACGGCAAAGAGGGCCGCCCCCAGCCACAGCAGCGCCACCCGGGGCGCCCAGCGCCGCGTCCGCGGGGCGGGGGTCGGCCGCGCCGCCACCCGTGTCCCCGCCAGCCGGTCCGGCAGGCCGCGGCGCGCCCCGCGCAGCCGCGCCACCCCCCCGGCCAGACCCAGGCTCGCCACCAGCAGCGCCACGCCCAGCAACCGCCGCGCCCAGTGCCCCCAGCCCGGCGGCTCGCCGCTGGCGACGGTCACGATCCGCCCCCCCAGCACCGCCAGCGCCGGGGTGGCCTGGCGCACGCCCCAGCAGACCAGCAGCCAGGCGCTGATCACGCCGCCGCCGACCGCGACGAGCAGTCCGGGGGACACCCCCGCCGCCCCGGCCAGCCGGCGCTCCAGCAGCAGGGCGGCCAGTCCCAGCGCCCCCGCCAGCACCCCGTCCACCACCACCGCCAGCCAGTAACGGTGCGGCGCGAGCGGCGTGAACGGGACGTCATCCGCCGCCTGGTGTGTCGTGCTGCCCATCTGCCCCCCGCTCCCGCCCGTGATGACCCGCCGGCGATTCTAGGTGCGCGCCCGGGGCGCATTGCCCGGCAAACGGGGGCAAAACCCGCGCATTCCCGGCAAAACCCCCCGACCCCGCGCCCGATAATCCCCGCCGCCCGGGGGCCGCGCCCCCGGGACACGCCGGTCGCCCGCCCTGTCCGTCAGGAGTCCGCTCTGCCCCATGCCGCTTGCCTGCATAAACCGTTGGTCCCGCGCCCTGGCGCGCGGGCTGCTGCTGTCGCTGGCCCTGAGCAGCGCGCCGCTGCCGTCCGCCCCGCCCACCGCCGCGCTCGGCTGGTTACTGGATCTCCCCCCGGACAAGGCCGCGCACCTGCGGCAGCTGATTGAAGCCGGGGCGCGCGACCCCGCCGCCCCCGACGACGCCGCGCCGCGGGCGGTGGCGGTGATCGATGCGCAGCACGAGGCGACCCGCTCGCCCCCGCCGGCGCCCGCGGCCCCGGCCGCGCCGGAGCCGAGCCCGGCCCGCGCGGCGCTGCTGGCGGCGGCCCAGGCCCGCGTCCCCGCGCTCCCGCCCGCCCTGGCGCCCTGGCTGGCCTGGGCCGCCCAGGCGGCGTCCGCCCCGCTGCTGTGCCCCTGGCGGGCCGACGGCAGCGCCCCGGAATGCGCCTGGCCCCGGGGCCTGACCCTGGACGTCGGCGCCGCGGGCGCCGACTTCAGCGCCGAGTGGGAGGTGCTCGCGGCGAGCTGGTTGCCGTTGCCTGGCGCCGCCGACGCCTGGCCACAGGCGGTGCTGCTCAATGGCGAACCGGTCGGGGTGGTCGAGCGCGACGGGGTGCCGATGGTGCAGATCCCCGCCGAGGCGCGCCCCGATCTGCGCCTCAGCGGCCGCCTGGCCTGGCTGACGCGCCCGGCGGCGCTGCAGTTGCCGACGCCGGCCGGGCCACTGCGCCTGACGGTGGACGGTCAGCCGGCGAGCCCCGCGGCGCTCGACGCCGCGGGCCGGCTGTGGCTGGCGCCGCCGCCGGCGCCGCCCGCCGCCCCACTGGAACTGACGGTCACGCGGCTGATTGAGGATGGTCACCCCCTGCGCCTCACCACCGTGCTGACGCTGACGAGCACGGGCGCGCCGCACGACCTGACGTTGGGCGCCCTCCTGCCCGAGGGCTTCATGCCGCTGGCGGTCGACAGCCCCCTGCCGGCGCACCTGGACGCGCGGGGCGTGCTGACCGTCCGCGTGGCGCCCGGGCACTGGCGCCTGCACCTCCGCGCCCGGGCCGTGGTCGACCCCGCCACGATCACCGTGCCCACCCTCGCGCCCCCCTGGCCCGCCACCGAGACCTGGGTGTGGCGCGCCGACCCGGACCTGCGCACGGTCGGGCTGTCCGGCCTGAGCCCGCGGCCGCCGGCGGCGGCGGACCTGCCAGCGGACTGGCCGGCCGGCCCGGCCTTCACCGCCCGCGGCGGCGAGCAGCTGGCCCTGACCGTCACCCGCCGCGGCCCGGCCGCCCCGCCGCCGGTCACGCTGCACCTGGCGCGCACCGCCTGGCTCGACTTCGCCGCGCAGGGCCTGACCCTGCAGGATACGCTCACCGGCGTCCTCCCCACCCCGACCCGGGTGACGGCGGAACCGCCCCTGCAGGTGACGCAGGTGCAGCTCGCGGACGCGGCGCACACCCTGGTCCCCGGAGCGGACGCCGCCGCCGCACCCGGGCTCACCCTGCCCGGCGGGCCCCTCACCCTGGCCGCCAGCCATCGCCTGGCCACCCCGCCCGCGGACGCCTGGGGCCGGTGGCCGCTGACCCTGCCCGCCGCCGGCTGGCAGCCGGCGCCGGCCGCCACCACCACCCAGCTCCACCTGCCGCCGGGCTGGACCCTGGTCGCCGCCCGGGGCGCGGCCGCGCCCGGCAGCTGGCTCGCGCGCTGGCAGGCGCCGGACCTTGTCCTGGTCCTGGTCAGCGCCCTGCTCCTCGGGCGCTACCTGGGCGCCGCCGCCGGCCTGCTGGCCGTGCTGACCCTGACGCTCACCTGGCACCTCCCGGACAGTCCCCGCCTGCTGTGGTCCCTGGCGGCCGGGGGCGGCCTCCTCGCCACCGCCCTGCTTCGGCGGGGCGCGCGCCGGGCGGGCCCCGTCCGCCTCGCCAGCCGCCTCCTCGCCCTGGGGCTGGCCGGCAGCGTGCTCTACAGCGCCTTGACCCCGGTCCGGGTGGCCCTGGACCCCGCCCTGGACCCGGGAGGGCAGTTCGCCGCCCCGGCGGCTCCCGCCGCGGCCGCCCGGCACTGGCAGGGGCCGCCCCAGGTGTTGCACGCCGGTCCCGCGGAAGTGGCCGTGTATCTGCTCGCGCCGCCGGCGACGCGGCTGCTGGCGGCGCTGACCGCTCTGCTGGCCCTGGCCCTGGCCGTCCTGCTGCTGCGCCGCGGCCGGCGCGGTGTCGGCCCCGCCGGCGCCCCCGTCATCCGCGCCGGCGCGGCGCCTGCCACCGTCCTGGTCGGCGGCCTGCTCCTGCTCGGCGCGGGGACGGTCCTGGCCCAACCGCTGGCGGCCTTTCCCGCCCCGGAACTCCTGACCGAGCTGCAGGCCACCCTGCGCGCGCCGCCGGCCTGCGCCCCGACCTGCGCCAGCCTCGACAGCGTCATCGTCCACGTGACCCCCGCCCCGGACGGCGGGGCACGCCTCGCCCTTACCGTGGCGGTGCAGGCCGCCGCCGCCACCGCCGTGCCGCTGCCCGGCCGTCAGGCCGGCTGGTGGCCGGACACGGTGACGGTCGACGGGGCGCCGGCGGCATGGCGCGACGGACCCGACCGCGCCTGGGTGCGGGTCCCGGCCGGTCCGGCGACGCTGGAGCTGGCGGGACCGCTGGCCGCGGTGGACCTGACCCTGACCTTTCCCCTGCCCCCCAAGCGCGTCCTCGCCGGTCCCACCGGGGCCTGGCGCCTCGCCGGCCGGCCCGCCCCCGGGGCGGTGAGCGACACCCTGACCCTGGTGCGGCAACCCGCGGTGGTGGCGGACGCGGCCCCGCCCGCCGCCGTCCCGCCGCCCTGGGTGCAGGTCGTGCGCCTGCTCGCCCTGGGCCCCGCCTGGCAGGTGACGACGACCGTGACGCGCCCCGCGGCGGCGGACGCCGCGGCCCAGGTGGCGCTGCCCCTGCTGCCCGGAGAACAGGCGGGCGCCGACGGTCCGCCCCGCGACGCCCACGGCCGCGCCGAGGTGCGGTTCGCCCCCGGCGCGACCCGCGTGCAGTGGACGTCCGCCCTCACGCCCCAGGCGCTGCTGGAGCTCACCGCGCCCGCCGTCCCGGCGATCAGCGAGGAATGGCAGCTGGCGCTGGACCCGGCCTGGCAGGTGACACCCAGCGGCCTCGCGGAGTCCACCCCGGCGGGGAGCGAGCGGCGCCGCTGGCGCCCCTGGCCCGGCGAATCCCTGCGCCTGGCGGTGACCCCGCCGCCCGCCGTCCCCCCGGCGCCGCTGACCCTTACCGCCGCCCGGCTGACCACCACCCTCGCCGCGGACGCCAGCGACCACGTCCTGACGCTCACCCTGCGCGCCGCGCAGGCCGCGACCCACACCCTGACCCTGCCGGCCACCGCCACCGCGGTGCGGGGCGATCTGGGGGTCGACGACCCGGCGGCGCCCGCCGGCACGGTGACCTTCGCCGTGCCGCCCGGGGAACACACGCGCCAGGTGACCTGGCGCACCCCGCGGCCGCCGGGCCTGCGCTATCAGGCCCCGGTCCTCGACCTGGGCGCGCCCGCGGTCAATCTGCACAGCACGCTGGCGCTGCCGCCGACCACCGGGGTGCTGTGGGCCACCGCCGGGCGCGCCGGCGTGGGGCCGGTGGTGCTGCTGTGGGCGCTGCTGGCGCTGGTCGTTGCGCTGGCCGGCGTCGCCCGGCGGCGCCTCCCCGGGGCGCGGCTCAGCACCCTGGGGTGGCTGCTGGTCGGCTTCGGCTGCACCCAGGCCCCCGGGCACCTGGGCCTGGCCCTGGCGCTGCTGGTGCTGCTGGCCGCCTCCCGCGGGGGGCGGCTGCTGGCGAGCGCCCTCCTGCTGACCCTCGCCGTGGGACTTTACCAGGGGCTGAGCGGTCCGCCGCTCACCTATGTCAGCGGCCCGGGCGCCGGCGGCGGCCTGCTGCACTGGTACCAGGATCAGGCCCACCACCTCGGCGGCCAGGCGGTATGGCTCGTCACGGCGCCCCTGTATCGCGGGCTGATGCTGGTCTGGGCCCTGGCGCTCACCCTGGTGGTGGTCCGCCACGCCCGGACCGGGTGGGGGCCGGGGCGCGCGGCCGCGCCGGCCCCCTTGGCCACGCCCGGCGCCGCCCCGCCGCCCCTTCCCGCCCCGTCCCCCGGAGTTTCCTGATGCACCTTCGTCCCCCGCACCCCCTGGACGCCCAGGTCGTCGGCGTCCTCCTCGCCCTCGTGGTGGTGGGCCTGGCCTGGCTGGTCCAGGACAGCCGCCTGACCTATGGCGAGGCCCTGACCCTGTTCGCCGCCATCGCCGCCGCCGCCAACGCCTGGCTGTGGGGCGCGCGGGGCGGTGGGCGCGCCGTCCTCATCCAGGCGGTGGCGGCCGCCGCCGGCTGGGGGCTGACCACCCTGCTCCTGGCCGGCCTGTCCGTCGTCAACGGGTGGTAACGGCCATGACCCCCGCCCGCCGCCCCTCCCGCCGGTCCCCGGCCGCCGGGGCCCCCTGTTTCCCGCCACCGAGGAAGATCCCTATGACGCATGCCTACCGCTTCGCGGCCGGCGCCCTGGCCCTGACCGCCGCGCTGGCCTTGGCCGGCTGCGGCAGTTGGGGGTGGGGGAACGACCCGGACGACCCCGCGGCGTTGCCCCCGGCGCCGGTCTATGACGAAGGGCAGTTTGACCGCATCCACCGCGCCGAACAGGTCCGCCGCGACGCGGTCGCCACCGCCGGCCCCTGGGCGGCGAAAGACGGCGCCGGGCGGCGCATCGCCGTGCTTCTGCCCGCGGCCGGCGCCTCACCCCGCCTGCGTGACAGCCTGCAGGCCGGCCTGCTCACCGCCGCCGCCAGCGCCGATCCCGCGCAGCGCGGGGCGCTGACCTTCTACGCCCTGGAGGATTATCCGGACGTGGCGGCGGCCTACCGTCAGGCGCAGGCCGAGGGCGCGCAGGTGATCATCGGTCCGCTGGCGGCGGACGCGGTGCGCCAGCTGGCCCGCACCCAGCCGCTGGAGGTCGCCACCATCGCCCTCAATACCGCCGACTGGGGCTGGTGGCAGGAGCCGCTGCTGTTCCAGCTGGCCTTGCCGCTCGAGGACGAGGGGCGCGCCGCCGCGCAACAGCTCTACCGCGCCGGCTATCGCCGGCCGTTCGTGGTGACGGAAGCCTCGCGGGTCGGTGAGCGCGCCCGCGACGGGTTCCTCGCCGAGCTCGCGCGCCTGGCCGGGGCGCGGCCGGTGCTCATCGACGCCTTTGCCCCCACGCCGGACGGCGCCCGCGCAGCGGCGGCGGCGGTGGCCGCGGCGCGGGTGGTCCCCCCGGGTCCGCCGCCGGCCCCCGGCGTCGCCCCGCTGCCGGTGCGCGCCGGCGACAGCGTGTTCCTGGCCGGCTCCCGCGCCGGACTCGCCGCGCTGGCCGTCGCCCTCCCGGCGGCCGGGGTGCACGAGGTGCCCCTGGTGGCCACCTCCCACGCCAATGACCCCGAGCGGCCGGTGAACGGGCTCTATGTCGTCGATGTGCCGTGGATGATCGACCCGCAGGTGCCGCGCACCGTCTTCCAGCGCGCCGGCGGGCCGGCGTGGCCGGCGACCCTGCGCGATACGGCCGCGTATCACTCCCATGGCCACACCCTGGACTGGGCGGGGCGGGCGCTGAAGATGGACGGGGTCCCGAGCACCACGCCCGGTTTTCCCGCCGCCTACCGGCGCGCCGATCCGCGCTTGTTTGCCCTGGCCGTGGACAGTTACCGCCTGGCGCAGAACATCCACTGGCTGGCGCGGCGCCCCGGGCGCTCGCTGGCCGGCGCCACGGGCTGGCTGCGCCTGGGTCCCGGGGGGCGGATCGAGCGCGAGTGGATGCTCGGTCGCCTCCATGACGGCCAGGTGGCGCCGGCGACCCTGCCGCCCGCCCCCCCGGCCCCGCCGCCGGCGGCGCCGCCCCGCTAGGGGGCTCCCGCGGCCCCGGGCCCGCCGTGGCGCGCCGCGCACCGCCGGACCCCGGGCGCGGCCGCCCCCCGCCACGCCGGTGCGCCCCGTCGCGGCACCCCGAGCCAGCGGCGACGCAGCTCGCGCAGGCGGGCGGCAGCCGCTGCCGGCGCCAGGCCAAAGGGATAGACGGCATCCAGGGTCAGGATGAAGCGGGGATCGATCTCGATGAAGAAGCTCCACCAGGCCAGGGCGCCGTCCTCCGGGTAGTGTTCCGTGACGAAGGCCACCTCGCGGGGATCCCCGGCGTGCCGGGCCACGCCGTGGCCAAACGCGAGCAAATCGCCGCCGGCGGCGGCAAAGGCGGCGGCGTCAAAGCCGGCGCGTTGCAAGGCCCGTTCATCGGCATAGAGCAGCTCGCCGGGCCGGGTGGAGCGCAGGGCGCTGTCCGCGGGCCACAGCTCGATACGCCGGGCGGTCGTCGCCGCGAGGGCGGCGGCGCATTCCTGCGTGGTTTGCCGCAATAACCCGCGCGCCTGCGCCCGCGTGGCCAGCGGCCACTGCCAAAAATCCAGCCGGCTGATCCGCGCAAAGGACGGCAGACATAACGCCGTGCGCTGCGCGTCAATCTGGCGGGTCTGGAAGGCGATGACCCCTGGAGGAAGCGACGTGGCTTCGTGCATAAAGCACCTCACGAGCAAAGAACAAAAGCGCTGTCCTCTGGCGCCGGGAAAGCGCCGCCTGGTGACCACCAAAGCGCGGGTAGCGGGCTGGGGAACGGCGCCGCCCCAACCGGCCCGCGGGGGGTTACCCGGGCGACGGGACGGCGGCCGGCACGGGCGGCAGCGGCAGCGCCGCGGCGTCCGGCGGCGGCTCCCGCGCCACGACCGTCCCCGGCAGCCAGATGTGGCAGGTCAAGCCGGTCCCCGGGGCGGCGGCGACGGTCAACAGGCCGCCCTGGTGCTCGATCATGCGCCGGGCGAGCGCCAGGCCCAGTCCCTGGCCGGGCCGCCCGGCGGCATTGGCGCCGCGAAACTGGGGGGTGAACAGCGCCGCCTGTTCCGCCGCCGTCACCCCCGGGCCGTTATCCGTAACCGCCAGCCACACCGCATCGGACGCGCGCTGACCGACCCGCCCGCCCCGGACCTCGATCGTCGTCCCGGGCGGCGTGTACTTGGCGGCGTTATCCACCAGGTTGCGCAGCGCCACGCGCGTCATCTCGGGGTCGCAGGCAAACTGCGCCGGCAGCCCGGCGGTCTGAATCACGAAGCGGTGGTCCGGGGCCAGCACCCGGGCGGCGTCGACGGTGTCCCGCAGCAGGGCGGTCAGCGCGCACGGCGCCCGGCGAGCCTGGGCGTCCGCGGCCAGCGCGCCGCTGGTAGGCGCCAGATGCTGGTCGACGGTGGCCACCAGCCGCTGGCAGGTGCGCGCGAGCAGGTCATAGTCGGCGCGGACCGCCGGCGGGGTGGTGGCCGGCGCATCGGCCAGGAGATTATCGAGCGTGGCCAGCAGCACCGCCAGCGGGGTGCGCAGGTCATGGGCGGCGCTGCACAGGAACTCGTGGCGCCGGGCCCGGGCCTCCCGTTCCCGCGCCAATGCCGCCATCAGCTGGTGCAAAGCCGTGTTGAGGGCGCCGGTACGGGCCTTGACCTGCGCGTCGAGCAGCGTCCGCGCCTGCTCCGAGGACAGCAGGGCGGCGGTGTTCTCCTGGAGCCGGCGGTGATGATCGGCGCGGATGCGCCACAGCGTCACCACCCCCAGCGCCACGGCCAGGACGATGAGGCTGGCTTGCCAGAGCGCGGCGAAGGCGGCGGGGGCGTGGGCATGGCCGTCGATGACGACGAACAGGGCGACCCCGCCGAGGATCTGCCAGCCGAGCAGCAGGGTGAGGTACTGGTAGGGGGCGCCGGCCGCGCGCCACCGCGCCCCGCTCTGGCGCAGGGCGGCGAGGGAGATCACCAGCCAGAGGCCAAAGGCGCCGCGCACGGCGGCGGTGGGGGCGTCGAGCAGGACCAGCCACGCGCCGCCGATGGCCGTCACCCCCAGCAGGGCGGTGATCAGGCGCCGCCGCCCGGGCGGGACGGCGGGGTCGCGCAGCCCGGCGCGGGTCGACCAGGCGGCGGTGACGAAGAACCCCACCACCGCCAGTTCCCGCAGGCTCCAGGCGAGGTCGGGATAATCCGCCAGCCACAGCCAGGAAGTGAAGCCGTTGCTCAGGGCGAGGACGATCGCCGCCGCCAGCACGGCGGCGATGGCGCGGATCTCCGGCGCCTGGAGCAGGGCCGCCGTCAGCGTGGCAAAGGCCAGCGTGGCGAGCATCAGGCCGAAATACAGCCCCCAGGCAAAATCCTGGCGCATCTGCCGTTCCGTCCAGGGCTCGGGATGCCATAGCTGCAGGGCCAGGGTGGCGGGCCGCGCCACCGTCACGTGCAGCAGCACCGGGCGCGGACCGTAAGGCCGCAACGTCACTACCTGGGTGACCGCCGCCAGGTTGCCCGGCGCCGCGCGCGGCGCGCCGTTGGCCGCCGCGGGGCGCCAGTCCGGCTCGTGGGGATCGTAGACGACGATCCGCGCGCGCGGGGGGGCCTGGATCTGCAGCCACACCCGTGAGCCGTCCTGCAGCGCCGGCGGCAGCTCGAGCTTGAGCCAGACGCCCCGCGGGTGCGGCTCCAGGTGCAGGTCCGCGGCGTCCACCGGGTCGAATGCCGCCGCCGGCAAGCGATAAACCGCCGCGGGCTGCGCCAGGTCGCCCGGCGCGTCCGCACGAATCTGAAACAGTCGCACCCCGGCGTGCAGTCCCGTGGCATCGTGCGTATACATCGCCGCCAGGTCCGGGCCGGACAGGAAGGTGATCAGGAGTAAGAGCGCCCGGAGTAGCGGCGGCCGCGCGGCCCCGGGGGAGACGGCGCGCCGCGGCGGGGCTGACCCCCGGCCGCCGGCGCGGGCGACCTGTCTTACCGCCTGTCTGACCATGCGTGGCCTCCCCCCTTGTGTCTATCATCATCTGACCGAATAGCGTACCATTTCCTGGCTTTCCTGGGGGAGGGATTCCCGGGTCTCCGCCCGGCCGGTGCGTCATCGGCGCCGGCCGGGCGCACCCGGTCAGAGCGGCGGTGTTTCGGCCGCCGCCAGCGCCCCCCGGGGAGGCCGTATGCGCCGGGGAAGTACACGCAAGGGGGAATGGTTATGTGTCGAGTCGCGCTACTCGAAGACGATGCGGATCTGCGCGGGCACATGGCCCGCTACCTGACCCTGCACGGCGGGCATGACGTCGTGCAGGCGGGGACGCTGGCGGCGTTTATGCCGCTCATAAACCAGCTACAGATCGCCGTGCTCGATCTGCATCTGCCGGATGGCGACGGCATGGAGGCCCTGCTGCGCGTGCGGCGGGAAGCGCCGCGCGCCGGGGTGATCGTCCTGACCGCGCGGGGCGCCCTCGATGACCGGCTGACCGGCCTGGCCAAGGGCGCGGACCAGTATTTTGTCAAACCGCTGCGCCTGCCGGAGTTGCATGCGCATCTCGCGGCGCTGGCGCGGCGCCTCGGCTTTGGCGGCTGGGCGGTCGATGCCCTGCGCCGCGAGCTGGTCAGTCCGGGGGAACAGCTGTTGGCGTTGAACGAGACCGAAGTGGGTTTCCTCGTCACCCTGGCCAAGGCCCCCGGCCAGATCATCCCGCGCAAGGAGGTCGTCGCCGCCTTGGGCCACAACTGGCGCGATTACGACATGCGCCGCCTCGATCAGCTGGTCAGCCGGTTGCGCCGGCGCTGGCGGGTGACCCATGGCCAGCATCTGCCGCTGCGCACCGAACATGGCAAGGGCTACTGGTTTGCGGAAGGGCTGGGCCTGGTCTGACGCGCGCGTCCCCCGGGGCCTGGGCCTGCTCGGCCTCGCCGTCTGCGCCGGCCTGGTGACCGGCTGCCCGGGCAGCGCGCCCCCGCGCGACGCGACGCGCCCGCCGGCGGCCGCCGCGGCGGACGCCCCGCCCCACGGGCGCTGGCTGCGGGTGCAGGGCGCGATGACGGACGGCTTTGCCGCCGAGGTGATCCGCCGCCTGCGCGCCACCTACGCCGAGGGCCTGATCCTGGAAAGTGGCGGCGGCTCGGTGCATGAGGGGCGGAAGCTGGGGCACTATCTGCGCCGCCACGGTAAGGTCACCGCGACCGACGGCTTGTGCGCCTCCGCCTGCATCGAGGTGCTGGCGGCCGGGGTGGCGCGCTATATCACCCCGGCCGCGCGCCTCGGGGTCCACCCGCACGCCCTGCCGGACCACCTCGACCGCCGGGACAATCACGCCCTGCTGCAGCTGACGCAGATCGCCTATCTCGCCGAGATGGGCGTCGACCACCGCTGGACCGCGCCGCTCACCCGCCGCCCCCGCGCGGCCATGATCTGGCTGTCGCCGCGCGACGCGCTCACCCTGCGCCTCGCCACGGCCGTGGTCCCGCAGCTGCCCGCCAGCGCCGCCGGCCCCCTCTGACGGGCGAAGGCCTGGCGCGGCGACCCGGACCCGACGCACGTCCCTTGTAACGGAGGAACCCCGATGACCGACCCGTCCCGCCCCCCCCTGCCCAGCCGTGGCGGCCTGGCAGATCTCGATCTGTCCACGGTCCGCGCGCACTACGGGCTCACCGCCGTTCCCCATCTGACCATCACCGCCAGCGAACTGGCGAACCTCGGGTTCTGCGAGGCCTTGGTCGTCCTCTCCGGGTTGCATCCCCGGCAGCCCCCCACCGCCGAGGTGGCGCAACGCCGCGCCGCAGGTCAGCAGGCGCACGCCACGCGGGCCGCCCGCCTGCGCCGCCAGTTCGGCCCGCCGGGGGACTGACGCCCGTGGCGCGCGGCCGCCGCCGAGGAGCGCGCCGAGCCCGCCCAACAGCCAGGCCAGCACCTCCCGCCACCCCCGCCCCGGACCGTGCCCCGCGACGCGTCCGGCGGTGTTGCCTTGTCCTGTCACGGCTCCTCCCGCGCGAGCGGTCCTTCCGCCGGCCCCCGCGGCCCCCGCGGCCCGCGCGGCCCGCGCATGATGACCAAATGATGACTGAATGATTGCCGCATGATGACTATGCTGGCACAGGGGGGTCCACAAAGACACTGCCATTTTGTCGCCATTGCCGCCATTACCCGGTCGTGAAGCGCCGGCGCTCCTGTGCCGCGGGCGGGGCGGGCGCACCGACCAAATTCGGCTGGGTAGCCGTGGGTGATTACTCACCCACGGCTCCCACAGATCCGGACGTGCCCAATTCGG
>CALMDH010000282.1:0-1687 GCA_937862735.1 uncultured Gammaproteobacteria bacterium | reverse complement strand
CGCGCCGTTCGGCCACAGTGGCCAAATCGTCGAGGTCTTCCAGTAGGGCCGTGAATTCGTCCAAAGGCAGAATCACGGCGCTCCGCCGATCGCTTTCGTCCACGATATATTGCGGGTGCAGGTGACTTGGGCTCATGGATTCCCTCCGTTCGCGGGCTTGCATGGGTGTTTAATGCGGGGCGGTAGGGATGATGACCGGGCGCGGTTTTTCGACCTCCCCTCGGTGCGGAGCGAGTCGAGTTCGGTCGATCGCGCCGCGGATCGGCAACCCGTAATGTTTAGCTAATCGCGCCAATCGCTTGCGTTCCGCGATCCGCGAGGCGCTTGGTGATTCGGGGCACGCTAGCGTGTCACGCGATGCGTGTCAACGCCAATGGCACCAGCGTGCCAATCCACTATACCCTGGGCGACGCGGGGAGCGGGCGCGAGCCTCCCTCCCCCCTGGCGGGCGCGGACCTCCCCTGGCGGGTGCGGACCTCCCTCCCCCCTGGCGGGCGCGGACCTCCCCTGGCGGGTGCGGACCTCCCTCCCCCCTGGCGGGCGCGGACCTCCCCTGGCGGGTGCGGATCTCCCTCCCCCCTGGTGGGGGAGGGTCGGGGAGAGGGGGAAGTCCGGCCTGGGCGCCCTGTCGGGCATATGGGCTATCATCGTCGCGTCCGTTACCTGGACGTGGTCACCAACAAGAAGCGCATCGACGCCGAGCGCGGCAAGGCTCTCAATGCCTTGGCCGAGCAGACCCAGGCGCTCAAGATGAGGTAGGTATGAGCGTGATGAATCCCACTCACGACGGCAGAATCCAGGAAGTTACGGAGCGGATCGTCGCGGCACTGGCGCCGGTCCGGGTGGTGTTGTTCGGTTCTTATGCCTGGGGCGAGCCTGATAGCGACAGCGATCTTGATCTCTATGTCATCGTGCCTGACCAACCGGAGCCCGCCTATCGCTTGGCACGACGCGCCTATCATGCCCTGCATGGCGTGCACATACCGGTGGACCTGGTGGTGCGAACCCGGACGGAGTCGGATCGCCAAGCGGGCGTGGCGTCGTCGTTCGATCGCGAGGTGTTATCCCGCGGGGTCGTGTTGTATGACTGATCCCGAGGCCATCGTGGTTGGCGCATGGCTCGAAAAGGCGGAGCGCGATCTTGCTTCGGCCGCGCGACTATTAGACGGTACCCCCCCTTATCTTGATACGGCGGTCTATCATTGCCAGCAAGCGGGAGAAAAAGCGCTCAAGGCTTTTCTTGCGGCTCGTGGTCAACCCCCTCGGCGTATTCATGATTTGGTTCTGCTGATCGATGCCTGCGTCGAGCTGGATGCCTCCTTCAGTCAATTGGCAGAGGCCGCTGAAATCCTCACCCCGTACGGAACGACTTTTCGCTATCCGGGTGATACGGCGGAGCCGCTCTTGGCCGATGCTCTGGAAGCCATCGATTGCGCCAAACACTTGCTTGATCATGTCAGGATGGCGCTGAAGTAACCCTCGCTGTTTGGCCTGGTGGCGGGTGTTGTGGGTGGTGGCATGGCGCAAGCCGGGCTGAGACCAGGAAGCGGCTTGATCCGTGTATCTCAGGGTGATGATCGCCCTCTTTCTATTGATGTCCCCAATGGATAGGCTTCTCCTTTGAAACAGATACTGCAGAATCTTAAGGACGGCAGCACCGAGATTGCCGAGGTCCCCTGTCCCCGCC
>CALMDH010000281.1:0-45957 GCA_937862735.1 uncultured Gammaproteobacteria bacterium | reverse complement strand
TGGTCGCGGAGGCCCCGTGCAGCGTCACCGTCGTGCGCGCCCTGAGTGGCGGCTAGGGCCTGGGCGTGCGCTTGCGATCAGGACCGATTTCCGTCGTACCCGTTCAGCCCCCTCTCCCCAACCCTCCCCCTTCACCTCTCGTTCGCCCGAGGACGCATTAGCCCCCATGAGACGATCACTCCTTGCCCTGGTGGTCAGCGCCATCCTGCTCTTGTCCCTGATCACTCCCTGGCCGGTGGCCCAGGCCGCGGAGCAGGCCGGGCGCGCTCAGCCGCGGATCGGCCTGGTGTTGAGTGGCGGCGGGGCCCGCGGGTCCGCCCATATCGGTGTCCTCAAGGTGCTGGAGGAGCTGCGCATCCCGATCCATGTGGTGGTGGGGACCAGCATGGGCTCCCTGGTGGGGGGCGGCTACGCCGCCGGGTTGACACCGGCGGTGCTGGAGGAGCGGGTGACCCAGGTCAACTGGGATCAGTTATTCAACGACGACCCGCCGCGTGAGGACTGGCCCGCCCGCCGCAAACAGGCCTATCAAAACCCCACCTTCGATTTCACCGTCGGCGTGCGGGATGGCCGCCCCAAGCTGCCCAAGGGCGCCATCGCCGGCCAGCAGGTCCAGTTGTTCTTCAATGACCTGGTCAAGGGCGCGGAGACGGCGCGGGACTTCGATGAACTGCCCATCCCCTATCGGGCCGTGGCCACCAATCTGGAGAACGGTCAGATGGCGGTCTTCAGCCGGGGTCCCCTGCCGGTGGCCATGCGCGCCAGTATGTCCGTGCCCGGTCTGTTCGCCCCGATGGAGTGGGACGATCATCTTTACGTGGACGGCGGGCTGGTGCGCAACCTGCCCATCGACGTGGCGCGGGAACTGGGCGTGGATGTCATCATCGCCGTCAACCTGGGGTCCGGCTACCTGCCCCGGGAGGATCTCGGCAATATCCTGGGCGTGACCGGTCAGATGATCGCCATCCTCACGGAGCAGAACGTCCAGGTCTCCCTCAAACAGCTCGACCCCCAGCGGGACGTGCTCATCCTCCCCGAGCTGGGCGATATCACCGCCGCCGATTTTGATCGCGCCCCGGAGGCCATTGCCGTCGGGGAGGCCGCGGCGCGCAAGGTGGCCCCGCAACTGGCCCGTTACCGCCTGGGCGAGGCCGAGTATGCCGCCTGGCACCGTGCCCGCTTTGGTCCCGGCCGGCCGGCGCAGCGGGTGAGCGAGGTGCGGGTCGTGGGACTCGACAAGGTGAACCCGGCCGTCTTTCATAACCTGGCCAAGGCCCAGGAGGGCAAGGAACTGGACCGCGCCCGGCTGGAGGCGGATATCCAGACCATCTACGGCCATGGCGACTATGAACGCATCAGCTACCACTTCGAGCCCCAGTCCGATGACGGCGACCTGCTGATCGTGAACGCGGTGGAGAAGGCCTGGGGGCCCGGCTATCTGGGCTTCGGTCTGGGTCTCATGACCGACCACCAGGGGGACAACCGCTTTGGGCTGCGGGGCACCTACGATCAGCGCTGGGTCAATGACCTGGGGGCCGAGATCGGCGTCGATCTGACCCTGGGCAATGTCCCCAACCTGCACGCCGAGTTCTACCAACCCTTCAACCTGGAGCGGGCCGGTTTTGTCGCGCCCTACCTGGACTATGGCCTGAACCCGGAGAGCATCTTCCTCAATGACCAACGCATCGCCCGCTATGATGTGATTCGGGCGCGCCTGGGCGTGGATCTGGGGACGACCCTGCGGGGGACCGAATTCCGCCTCGGGCCCTACCTGGGCCAGACCGAGGTCAGCCTCGACACCGGCTCACCCAAGCTGGAAGAGGGCCGGATCAACGATACCGGGCTGCGGGCGCGACTCTATTACGACACCATGGACAGCGCCGCCGTCCCCCGCGACGGGACGCGGATCTTCCTTGAGGCGCGCAATCCCCTGGAGGCCATGGGGGCGGATGTCCAGTACACCCGCGCCCTCCTCACCGCCGCCACCGCCCACAGCTTCGGGCCCCATACCCTGGCCCTCAAGGTCAAGGGGGGGAGCAGCTTCGGGGAACCCATGCCCTATTACGACCAGTTCGCCCTGGGCGGCTTTCTCAATCTCTCCGGCTATGCCTACGAGCAATTCCGTGGCGAGGAGATGGCCTTCGCCGGCCTGGCCTACTACCGCCGGATCGCGGCCCTGCCCCCGCCCATCGGGCGCGGTCTCTACCTGGGGGCCTCGCTGGAGGCCGGCTGGCTCTCCGAGGGCGTCGTGAGCAGCCCCTTAACGGGGGAGAGGACCGTCCTCAGCCCGGAGAAGTCCGGTTTTGGGGCCAGCCTCTTCTTTGGCTCGGATACCTGGATCGGGCCGGCCTACCTGGGCCTGGGCGTGACGGGAACCGGCGAGAGCACCGTCTATGTGCTGATCGGTCAGCCCTGAGGCGGCTGGGCCGCGCTGTCATAACCTACCCGGCCTCGCCGCGCGGCGGTGAGGCCCATCATTCACCTGCGAGGCACTCATCCGATGGAATCTAGTATCCAGCACTATCTGCTGGGCCTGTTCGCGGTAGCGAACAACTTTCCGGCCCTGGCTCCCTTCCTGGCCCTGAGCGTGGGCCTGACCCGGCTCCAGAGCCTCAAGCTGGTGGTCCTGGGTACCCTGGGGGCCTTCATCGTCATGACCACCAGCATGCTGGCGGGTCTGGCCATCCTGGACTTTTTTGGCATCAGCGTCAGCGCCTTCCAGATCGCCGGCGGCATTCTGCTCGGCGGCACCGGCATGAGCATGCTCAACGCCAAGGGGGCCGGTGACGTGGAGGGCAAGCAGATCGAAAAGCATCACCTGGATCGCACGACCCTGATCACCAACATGATCGTCCCCGTGACCCTGCCGCTGACCACCGGCGCCGGCACCATCTCCACGGTCACCCTCTTCAGCCATCAGGCGGCGGAGGCCCATTCGTCCCTGGCCTTGTTCATCGCCATCTGCCTCATGACGGGGATCATCTTCCTGATCTTCTATTTCGCCATGGGCCTGATGAAATTCCTCGGCGAGGTCGGCATGAGCGTCCTGATCAAGGTCATGGGCCTCTTCACCCTGGCCATCGGCGTGCAGTTCATCATCACCGCGATCACGCGGATCTGGAGTACCCTGCCGGCCCATTGAGGTTGCCGGGTCCGGCGGCCGGGGGGAAACGGAAACAGCGCGATCGTGAATGACGTGGCATCTCGCCCTGGGGGCAAACCCGGGATTGCTCAGCCCCGCCCATCACGGCTGGGGTGGATGACGCCAGCGGTGCCTTGCATCCGCGGGGCGGTGAGACCCCAGGTCCTGAGACCCTGGGTCAGTTAGCCCGCCTCTCGGGGCTACCGGCGTCCTGGCCCGGGTCCTGACCCAGCCAGGGCCCGCTGGCGGCGATCAGGTCGGCGAGATTAAGTTCCAGGTCCCCCAGGCGCTCGTCCAGGTCGGTCTCGCCCTGGAGGATGGCCTCTTCCAGCAGCCCGGCCTGACGCTGCAGTTCCAGGGCGCAGAGATTGGCGGCATAGCCGCTTAACTGATGCAGGCGTCGCGCGGCGCCGGCGCGCTCGCCCTGAGCCAGATCAGCGCGGGTCGCGGCGACCACCTCGCCGTACTTGGGGCCAAGCCCCGCCAGCAGTTGGCGGAACAGGGCCCGGTTGCCACGGAACAGCCTGGCCGCCTTGATGGGATTGATTCCGGGGATCGAGGGGAAGTCGCTCCCGGACGGGCCAGGGTCGCCTGCCAGTGCCGCCGTCGGGCCGGGGACCGACCCTGGTTCCGCTGCCGGTAGCGCCATCAGGCCAGGGCCCGCTGCCGCTTCCACCGCCGGAAAGGGTTCTGGTGCCGGTACCGCCGGATCGGGGTCGGCGGCCGGTTCCGCCCCCACGCCGGAGGCCGTGGCCGTCGGTTCGGGCTGGACGTCCCGGTCCGGGAGCCACTGGCGCAGCAGGGACGCGATCTGGTCCAGGTCCAGGGGCTTGGTGAGGACGGCATCGACCCCAGCCGCCAGGGCCGCCTGCCGCTGCTCGGGCAGGACGCCGGCCGTCAGGGCGATGACCGGCAGGGACCGCAGCCCCAAGGCCCCACGGATCTGGCGGGTGGCGGTGAGTCCGTCCATCACCGGCATCTGCAGGTCCATCAGCACCGCGTCGTACCCCGCCGGTGTCGCCGCCAGGCGCTGAACGGCCTGCTGGCCATTGACCGCCGTGGCGACGCGGGCGCCCTCCAGAGTCAGGGCCTGGCGCAGCAGCACGCGATGGGTATCGCTGTCGTCCACCACCAGGAAGCGCAGCCCCGCCAGGGCGAGGCCCGAGCCGGGCGCGGACGACGCTTGGCCTAGGTTGGCCGGCGCGTCAGCGGTGGCGCGTTGCAGGGGCAACTCGAACCAGAAGGTGCTGCCCTTCCCCGGCGCGCTTTCGGCCCCGATCCGGCCCCCCATCAGTTCGACCAGGCGCTTGCTGATAGCCAGGCCCAGCCCGGTACCGCCGTAGGAGCGGGTGATGCGGCGATCCCCTTGGGTGAAGGGGGTGAACAGGTCCTTGAGGACCTCCGGGGCGATGCCGATGCCGGTGTCATGGACCGCGAAGCGCAGGCGCACTTCCCGCGCCGATCGGGCCAGCACCTCGACCTCGACCACCACCAGGCCGACGTCGGTGAACTTGATGGCGTTGCCGATGAGATTGGTCAGCACCTGCTCCAGGCGCAGCGGATCGCCTTGCAGCGGGCCCAGGGCCTTCATCGGCCTGTGGATGCGCAGGGACAGCCCTTCGGCCTGGGCCTTGGGGGCGAGGAGGCCCTCAAGCTTGGCCAGCAGGGCCGCCAGGTCCAGGGGTTGGACCTCGATGGCCAATTTGCCGGCCTCGATGCGCGACAGGTCCAGAATGTCGTCGATGATCCCCAGCAGGCTCTGCCCAGCCATCTGGATGCGGTCGAGCATCTCGCGCTGGTTGGCGCTGAGGGGCTCGCGGCCGACCATCTGCGCCAGGCCCAGGACGGAGTAGAGCGGGGTGCGGATCTCGTGGCTCATGTGGGCCAGGAACGCGCTCTTGGCCCGGCTGGCCTCCTCCGCCAGCCGCTGCGCCTGGACCAGCCGTTCCTCCGCCGCCTTGCGCGCGGTGATGTCGGTGAAGGCGGTCAGCAGACCCCCGTCGAACTCGACGGCGGAGATTTCGACATGGCGGATTTCGCCATCGCCCCGGGCGACGCGACATTCCTGGGGGCCGATGGGGCCCTGGCCAGCCTGCGCCTGCCGAATGGACTCCTCCCAGATGGCCCGCACCTCGCGGCGATAGGCCGGGTCCGGATAGACGCGCCGGTACCAGTCCCGGAGGAGCGGCACTTCCTCCCGGGTAAAACCGAAGAGGCGCTCGTACGCGTCGTTGACCAGGCGGATCCGGTCCTGGGCATCCGTGAGGCCCAGGGGCACCGGGGCGCTGCGCAGCAGATGATCCGACCGGTCCTTGCTGGCCTGCGTGGCCGCCTCCGCCAGGGTGGCGTCGCGGATGGCGTAGGTCAGACGCGCCAGGGCCAGGAACAGGGTGGCGGTGGCGGCGACGCGGGCAAACTGGCCGAAGAGGCTCTCGCTACTCCAATGGAGGGCGGCGACCGCGGCGAGCACGGCCACGGCGGCCGGCAGGATGCCGCGCAAGGTGCGCGACTGGGTTGTGGTCAGTGGGGACAGGCCGGCCAGGGCCGCGCCGGATATGGACAGGCTGGCAAACAGCCAGCCGAGGTCCAGCCAACTCCCTTCGACATAGGCATCCTGGGCCAATTGGATCCAGTAAAGGGTGTCCGCGAGGCCAAAGGCCAGCAGACCAGCCAGGAGCAACCACCAGCCCCGCGCTATCCGAAAGTCCTGAATGAAGACCAGCAGCAGGCTGAGGATGATCAAAGCCAGGTCCAGGCCGACGTAGATGGCCGACAGCATGACCGACGAGTCGGGTTCGTCCAGGGCGCGATCGATCTGCCAGGCCTGGGTGAGCAGGGCGAGGAGGGCAAAGGCCCCGCTCCCCATGACCAGGGCATCGAGGTAGGTGCGATGGCGTCGCCGTACCTGGCTCTCACCCTGGCTGGTGAGGTGGTCGATGCTCCAGAACACCAGCGGGGTGTAAATCAGGGTGAGATGGCCAATGCTCCAGAACACCAGTGGGTAGTAGATTAGCCAGAGGGCATCCTCGAGGGGCAGGGGCAGCGGCTGCTCGTCCAGGCGCCCCTCCAGGGCCCACCAGACTTCACCGAGGGCGTAAAACAGGTAGGCGGCGGCCAGGATGCCCCAGGCCCGGGCCTGAGGGCCGCCCCGCAGGGCACGCAGGACCAGGACGGCGACCGTCAGCAGGGGGACAATGTTGTAGAGGCCCCCGTCCACCCAAGGCAGGTAGGCCCCTGGCGGACGCACCCAGACGAAGGCCGCGAAGATGGCGACCAAGACGAGCTGCAGAAGCAGCAGGGCAAGCATCAACCGCCGGCTGGCGGATTCACTCAGCATGATTTCTCCGCCCTCTCCGGGCCGGGCATGGCGGGCTGGGCAGCCCCAGGAAGACCGGATCGGCGCCATAGGCCCGGGACCCGACCGAAAGGGCGAAATATTGCCCGTTTCGCGGGGGAAATCGCAACCCGGAATGCGCCGGGAATGCTTCGGGTTGCTGGCGGAAATGCTTCAGCGCCGGGAATGCGCCGGGTTGCTGGCTGAAATGCTTCAGCTCACGACCGAAAGGTCTCAGGCGTGCTTGATGACCAGGGATTCCAGGATGCCGGCGATGCGCCCGGCGCCGTCCAGGGCCGTCTCCAGGCGGTCGAGGAGGTGCGACCAGCGCAGCAGGGGCAGGGGATGGGTCGCCGCGGCCTCCTCCTCGTAGAGCTCGCCCAGGGCCACCAGCAGCAGGCTGTCGCTCTCCTCGGTGAGGCGCTCCACCGCGGCCACCTCCGGCGCGAGGGGCTCGCCACGCCGCAGCTTGGCGAGCATGAGCGCCGCCAGCTCCAGCATCTCCACCAGGTTCGCCGCCAGGGAGTTGGCCGCCGGGCGGGGGGCGGTGAAGCCGTAGAGGCTGGCCCGGGCAGCCACCGCCACCAGGGCGCGGGTGGTCTCCTCCAGGGCCAGGCTGAGGGCGTGGAGGTCGGAGCGCTCCAGGGGCAGCAGGCGGGTCAGGCCCAGCTCCCGGCCGACCGCGCGGAAGGTCAGGCGCGCCGCCTGCTCCAGGTCGCGCACCCGGCCCGCCGCCGCGCCCGCGGCCGACGGGTCGGCGAGGACGGTCTGGAGCTCCCCGGCGGCCTGGATCAGCAGGGCGAACTGCCGTTCCAACAGCCGGCCGAAGGGAAAGGCGGGACCCAGCAGCGAAAAGGCCATGAATGTCAACCTGGTAAAGTTGCCGGCAGCCGATGGCCGCCAAGGGCGGTTGCTGCCTTAACGAGAACCTGCGGGCCTTGCTTGCTCATTAGCGGTGATGAAGAACACCCCATCTCATGAAAGTGAGGAGCAACCAGCCAGCCGCCGGGCCGCAGCGGGCCGGGGTGGCAGGAAGCCGCGGCGTCAGGATTCATCGGCTCACCCCCTCACCCTGCTCCTGGCCGGATGGATCCGCCATCCCGCTCGCGGGCCGGCGCCGCCGCGCCAGCCAGCGGGAGAACTGGTCCACGTAGAGGTAGAAGACCGGGGTGACGAACAGGGTCAGGAGCTGGGAGAACAGCAGCCCGCCCACCACCGCCACCCCCAGGGACTGGCGCGCCTCGCCCCCGGCGCCCCAGCCGATGGCGATGGGCAGGGTGCCGAAGAGGGCGGCGAGGGTGGTCATCATGATGGGCCGGAAGCGCGTCAGGCAGGCGGCGTGGATGGCCTCCCGGCTGCCCAGGCCCCGGGCGCGCTCCGCCTCCAGGGCGAAGTCCACCATCATGATGCCGTTCTTCTTGACGATGCCGATGAGCATGATGATGCCCACGTAGGCGTACATGTCCAGATCCAGGCCGAGGAGCTTGAGGGCCGCCAGGGCGCCAAAGCCCGCCAGGGGCAGGGCGGTGAGGATGGTCAGGGGGTGGAGGAAGCTCTCGTAGAGCACCCCCAGGACCATGTAGATGACCAGCAGGGTGATGATCAGTAGGAAGCCCATGCTGGCCAGGGAGGCCTGGAAGGCCTGGGCCGTGCCCTGGAAGACGGCGTGGACCCCGGCGGGCAGGGTCTCCCGGGCGAGGCGCTCGATCTCCAGGATCACCGGGCCGATGGCGGCCTGGGGCTTGAGGTTGAAGGAGATGGTGGCGGAGGGGAGTTGCCCCAGGTGGTTGACCGTGCGCGGCGCCACCGTCTCGGTGAGGCGGGCCACCGCCCGCAGGGGCACCAGCTCGCCGCCCCGGGCCCGCAGGTAGAGCCCCTCCAGGGCGTCCGGGTCCGCGCGGTGGGCCGGGTCCAGCTCCAGGATGACGTAGTAATAGTTGGCGGCGGCGTAGATGGTCGACACCTGGCGCTGGCCATAGGCCGAGTAGAAGGCGTCCTGGATCTGACGCAAGCTCAGCCCCAGGGCGGCGGCCTGGTCGCGGTCGATCTGGATCTCCACCCGCGGCTGACGCACCTGGAGGTCCGACTTGACGTCGATGAGGTCGCCCAGGCCCTTGAGCCGGTCCTCCATGAGGGCCCCGTAGCGTTGCAGGTCCGCCAGGTCGTTGCCCTGGAGGGCGAGCTGCCACTGGGCGCTGGTCAGGCGCGAGCCGATGGTGATCAGGGGCGGGTTGACCAGGGAGACGTTGAGGCCGGGGATGGCGTTCAGTTGTGACCGCAGGCGGGCGATGATCGCGTCCACCGAGTGCTCGCGCTCGGCGGCGGGGGGCAGGCTCAGGAAGGCGAGGCCGGCGTTGTCGCTGATGAAGCCCACCGTGGAGGCGACGTTGGCCGTGCGGGCGTCCGGGTCCGCCAGCAGCACGGCGTTGAGCCGCTCCTGGTAGCGGACCATGTCGGCGAAGGAGGTGCGGTCGTCCACCTGGGAGAAGATGCGGAAGAAGGCCTGGTCCTGGGTGGGGATGAAGCCCTTGGGCAGGTCCCGGAAGAGCAGGACGGTACCGGCCACGGTCGCCAGGGTCAGGCCCAGCATCAGGCCGCGGTGGCCCAGGGCGAGGTTCAGGGTCCGGCCATAACCCCGGGTCAGGCCGGCGAAGCCTTGCTCGAAGAAGCGCGACAGCCGCCCCGGCCCCCGCCGGGGATGGTCCGCCGGGTTATCGGACCCCAGCAGGCGGCTGGCCAGCATGGGGGTCAGGCTCAGGGACAGGAAGCCGGAGAGCAGGATGGCGGCGGTGATCGCCACCGCGAACTCCCGGAACAGGCGCCCGAGGATGCCCTCCATGAAGAGGATGGGGATGAAGACCGCCGCCAGGGAGATCGTCATCGACAGGACGGTGAAACCGATCTCGCGGCTGCCGCGCAGGGCCGCCTCCAGGGCGCCCTCGCCGGCCTCCCGGCGGCGGATGATGTTCTCCAGCACCACGATGGCGTCGTCCACCACGAAGCCGATGGACAGGGTCAGGGCCATGAGCGACAGGGTGTTGAGGCTGTAGCCCAGCAGGGCCATGACGATGAAGGTGGCGATGATCGCCAGGGGGATCACCAGGCTGGGGATGAGGGTCGGGCGCCAGGCGCGGATGAAGACGAAGATCACCGCCACCACCAGGACCAGGGTCAGGACCATGGTGAGCTGGACGTCCACCACCGATTCGCGGATGAAGTCGCTCTGGTCGTAGAACAGCTCCAGGGTCGCCGCCCCGGGCAGGGCCGCCGCCAGGCCGGGCAGCCGGGCCTTGATGGCGTCCGTCAGGCGCACCGCGTTGGCCCCGGCCTGTTTGCGCACCATGACGAAGAGGGCGTCCTGGACCTGGCCGTCCTTGAGGGACCAGGCGCGGCTGTGCTCCAGTTCCACCCCGTCCACCACCTGGCCCAGGTCCGAGAGGCGTACCGGGTTGCCGCCCTGGTAACGCACCACCAGGTCGCGGAAGGCTGCGGCGTCCAGCAGCCGCCCCTCCGGGTTGAGGGTGTAGGCGCTTACGGGCCCGTCCAGGGTGCCGCCGGGGAGGTTGACGTTGCCGGCGCGCAGGGCCTCCGCCACCTCGTCGATGCCGAGGCCGCGATGGGCCAGGGCGTCCGGGTTGACCTGGACGCGCACGGCGTACTTCTGCGGCGGCGCCAGGTCGATCTTGCCCACCCCTTCGAGCATGGACAGGCTGGCGATGATCAGGCTCTCCCCCAGGTCAGAGAGGGTGGTAAGGGGCAGGGTCTGGGAGGTCAGGGCCAGGACCATCACCGGCATGTCCGCCGGGTTGACCTTGACGAAGGTCGGCGGGTTGGGCATCTCCGGCGGCAGCACGCCCAGGGCGGCGGCGATGGCGGCGCTGATGTCCTGGGCCGCCGCGTCGATATTCCGCGACAGGGCGAACTGGACGTTGATGGTGGTCGACCCCAGGGACGAGGTCGAGGTCATGGAATCGATGCCGCTGATGGAGGCGAACTGCTTCTCCAGGGGCAGGGCGACGGCGGCGGCCATGATCTCGGGGTTGGCCCCGGGTAGCTTGGCGGTGACGCTGATGGTGGGAAAGTCCACCGTCGGCAGGTTGCTGATCGGCAGCCGGTCGTAGGCGATGAGCCCGAACAGCAGCAGGGCCAGCATGACCAGGGTGGTCATCACCGGCCGGCGGATGAAGCGTTCGGAGAAGTTCACGGCGCGGGGACCCGGCGGTCAGGTCGGCGGGACCGGCTTGAGGGGGGTACCGGGCTTGAGCTTGTTCTGGCCCGCCACCACCACCGCCTCGCCCGGGGTCAGGCCGCTCCGGATCAGGGTGCGGGACTCCAGGCGCTCGCCCGCCCGGACCGGCCGCAACTCCGCCTTGCCGTCGGCGCCGGCGACGAAGACGCAGGTCCCCTGGGGGCACTTGACCACCGCCTCGTCGGGCACCAGCAGGCTGTCGGCCAGGGTGCGCAGCACCAGGCGCACCTTGACGAACTGGCCGGGCCAGAAAAAGGCGTCCGCGTTGGCGAAACGCGCCTTGAGCTTGATGGTCCCCGTCGCCGGATCGACGCTGTTGTCGATGAAATGGACGATGCCGCCCCCCCGGGATTGACCCGAGGCGGCGATGGTGGCGGCGACCTCCAGACGCCCGGCGGCGAGGGCCTCCAGCACCTCCGGTAGGCGGCCCTCGGGCAGGGAGAAGACGATGTGGATGGGATCGATCTGGTTCACCACCACCAGCGGGGTCTTGTAGGCCTCGACGAAGGCCCCCGCGTTGGCCAGGTAGGCCCCCGCCCGGCCGGGGATGGGGGAGAGGACGCGGCAATAGTCCAGGTGCAGCCGGGCCTGCTCGACCTCCGCCTCCCGGGCGCGGATCGCCTCCCGCAGGACCACGGCCGCGTTGGAGTACTGCTCGGCCTGGGAGCGCGACACGGTGCGCTTGGTCTCCAGCTCCGCGTAGCGGTCCGCCTCGTCCTGGGCGAACTTCAGCTCGGCCTGGGTCTTGGCCAACTGGGCCGTGGCGGAGCGCAGCGCGGCCTCGTAGGGGGCGGGGTCGATGGCGTAGAGCAGGTCCCCGGCGCCTACCGCCTGGCCCTCATCGAAATGGCGCGCCAGGATCTGGCCCCCCACCCGGGGCAGCAGGGTGACGGAATTGGAGGCCTCCGCCCGGCCCACCTCTTCGACGGCCACCGGGACCTGCTCGGTGGCGACGGTCAGGGTCACCACGGGCACCGGGGGCGGGCTGGCGGCGGGTTTGCGCTCCTCGCAGGCGATGAGTCCGAGGAGAAGGAGTCCAGCCAGCAGCAACCTTGGGCCGAAGGTCAGGGCTGGTCCGCCCCCTCGCAACCTTCCCCCAAAGGCCAGAGATCGTCCGCCCCGTGGCAACATCGGGCCGAGTGCCAGGGACAGTCCGCCCCGCGCCAACCTAGGTTGTAAGGGCGAAAGCCTTCCCAAACCGGCGGAGATGGATAGGCGATAAGGCCGTCTCGGAGGAAAGAAGCATTGAGGTTGCATTGGCGAGCGGCATATCTTGGCGCCTGGATGGGCTGGCTGAATTCAGCTTAGACTCCGGTCGAAACCCTTGCAAGGCAGCCTGGGGGGCATCCATACTCAGATGTTTCGATCGGTTTTCGCCGTTGAGCCGGGACAGTCCACTAGCCGATGTCCTGGGCGGCGCAATGCCACGGTCGGACCTGAATGCCTTTATGGATCAGCCTTTCCTCGCCGCCATAGATCAGCAAGGGTGACAGGGCCGATTGGCCCGCGAACCCCATCCAACGTTCCAGGCCGACGAAATAATCCCGGTTGAGGGTTTGGCCGGACTTGATCTCGACGGGGCGCAACCGGCCCCCCGCGTCGAGGATCACATCCACTTCGTTACCGTTGCTGTCCCGCCAATAGTAGAGGGGCGCGCGCTCACCCCGGTTGAGGTAAGCCTTGGCCAGCTCGGCAACCACCAGGTTTTCAAAGAGATTGCCCCGCAAGGGATGGGTCTGGAGCTGGGCGGGTTCCTGAATCCCTAACAGCCAGCAGAGCAGGCCGGTATCGTAAAAATAGAGTTTGGGTGCCTTGATCAGGCGTTTGTTGAAGTTGGCATGGTGGGGACGAAGCTGGAACAGGAGGTAGCTGGCCTCCAACACCGAGATCCAGGCCTTGGCGGTGTTGTGGGTGATACCGACGTCGCTGGCCAGGTCGGACAACCGCAGGATCTGCCCGCAGCGCCCCGCGCAGAGGCGAACGAAGCGCTGGAAGCTGTCCAGGTCCTGGACCTTGAGGAGTTGGCGGACATCGCGCTCCACATAGGCCATGACGTAAGCGGGCAGCCAGTCACGTGGGTTGAGGCCACGGTCATAAAGGGGGGGGTAGCCGCCCGTGAACAGCATCGCTTCCAGGCTGGGGGGGCGGAGGCCGGCCCGATCCAGTTCCTGGATGGAGAAGGGCAGCAATTCGACGAAGGCCGTGCGTCCCGCCAGGGATTGGGTGACACCTGATAGCAGGCCAAACTGTTGGGACCCGGTGAGCAGAAATAGGCCCAGGCGTCCATCGCTGTCCACCCGGGTCTGGAGATAGGAGAGCAACTCAGGCGCCCGCTGCACCTCGTCGAGCACCGCGCCGTCCGGAAACCGCGCCAGGAACCCCCGGGGGTCATCCAGGGCCAGTCGACGCAGGTCCGGCTCTTCCAGGGAGGCATAAGGCCGGTCGCGAAAGACCGCCTTCGCCAGCGTGGTCTTGCCGGATTGTCGGGGACCCGTAAGGGTGACCACGGGAAACCCGGTCAGAAGCTGACGCAAGCGGTCTTCAAGCGCGCGGCGGATCATGACGGGACATCGGTCTATGTAAATTGTAAATCTGATTTACATTTTACATATTTAACGCCTCGGATTGCTCGCCGCATTCGCCTGGCGAAAGGACGCGCGGTCAGGCTGAATTAGAGATGCTGGATGAGTTTGGCCACCTTGGCGGCAAAAAAAGGCTCGCCCCACAGCTTCAACCCGGCCTGCTCCGGGGCTGGCAAAAAGGGTTTTACGTCTTGAATCGCTTTCGGCCAATCCAGCGCGCCAATCCGCGCGAGCAGGGCACCTTCCAGCCAGACCCGGTCCACCACCAAGTCCTGGCCCTGAAAGGGACCGTACTGTTCCAGGGCCGCCTGGAGATGAGGCAGATTGGGGCCGATACCCTTGGCTACATACCAGCCAAAATCGAACCAATCCCGGCCCTTTGGGTACGGGCGACAGAGCAAGGCGTGGATTTTCAGGGCGAAGTTGCTCGCCAGATCCTGGCTGCACACCTCAAAGTCGAGCGGGAAATCGAGATAGTGGTAATCGAAGCCGGACCCCGCCGGCGGGCGGGTGTCGACTTCCAGCTTGATCTTGAGCTTGCGCCCGGTATCGCCGCGATAGAAGGACAGATCGAGCTGGCGCGCGAGGGAGTCATCCTTTAGCAGCGCCTGCCGCACGGCGCGATCCATGCGCCCACGGTCGCTCAGTTCGCCGCGTACGCCGAACTCGGCCAGTACTTCGACCAAGACTCCCAGGTAGGGCGACCAGTCGAAACCGGCATCTGGAGCTATCAGGATGAAATCCAGGTCCTCCGAAAAGCGGCGCAGGCCATGGAGCAGGCGCAGGCTGGTGCCACCCTGGAAGGCGGCTACGGAGAAGAAGCCGGCACGCCAGAGGCCATACAAGGCAACTTCTTGCAGGATCTCCTTCAGTGCCTGCTCCTCCTGCCAGGCATCGGCCCGGGCATAGCCCGCCAGGCGCTGACGCAACAAATCGATCATGACGCCGTCCCCCGGGGTAGCGAGTCCAGTTCCCGTTGCAGGGCGTCGATCAAGCTTCTCATCCGCCCATGCCGATAGAGCGGGCGCAGAGGTTCCAGGTCATCGGGCCTCAGGCCCAGGATCATCTCCGGATCGATGCGCAGATCTTGGGTCACCGCCGCCAGCCCGGGCCAATCCTGTTTGAGCAGACAGAAACGATCCAGCAGGGCCCGGAGTGGTCGGGCCACCAGCGCCGCCTGGCCGCCAAACGGAACGCGGTCGACCGCCTCCAGAAAATAACCCCGCTGCAGGGCCAGGGGCGAGAATTGGAAACTCCCCAGGCCTGGTACCAGGGCTTCGTCACGGCGACGTCCGGGAAGGATGGATAGGGTCGTTGGCACGGCTTCCGGAATCCATCCGTGAAAACTCAGCGCGGATTCCATCGAAACGTAGGACCCGGGCCGTAGCGCCTGGGCCACGACGAAAGGGTGGGGTAGGCTCCCGGATACCGCCGGGGCCAGGCGGTAACAGCCGCGTCGCAATCGCAGCAACTCACCCCCGTGCAGGGCCCGATTGACCAGGTTGTAGCGCCGCTGCGGTGAGCCATCGAGCAGCCGGGCCAACTGCGCCTCGCTGATGATGCGCTCCTGCCAGCCTGACGCCTGGATGGCCTTGATTAGGGTCTCCATAAAAATGCAGGATACTTTCAGTAAATGAAAGTTTCCAACATTTTTAGGCTGTCAGTGGTGTGGATGGCCGACCTCGTAGCGGTAATGCTTGATCTGGCGGCGGATGTTGCGCTGCACGATGACGCCCAGCACGCGCCATTCCAGGCCGGTAAGGTCGATCTCCGGGTAGAGGGGGTTGAGGGCGACCAGGCTCTCCCGCCCCTGGGCATCCCGGCGGTACTGGCGGAACCAGCGCACCCCCTCGACCTCGACGAAGATGTACATGCCGTCGCCGCAGCGGTCCTCGGGACGGATGACGATGATGCACTGGTCGGGAAATTCCGGCTCCATCTCGTTGCCCAGGACTTGCAGGGCATAGGGTTCGCGGAGGCTGCAACCGGTGAAATCGAAGGGGGGCTCTGTCATGGGCTTGGTCTCAAACCGCTGGGGCTGTCGCGATCGGGGAAAGGGTGGTCATCATGCCATGGCCTTCACTACCGCCCTAAGGATAACGGACTCGATCAGACGTAGTGCTCAGCCCTGGCCGCGCCCTGAGCTATCATCACGCCCCGGGCCCAAAACGCGGCCCAAGGCAGCGAGAATGACCGCCCCATGATCACCAACGCCACCGAACGGGTCCACAAGGACCGGCGCGACGCCCACAACCTCAGGGCGATGTTGCCCTATCTGTGGGAATTCCGCGGTCGCGCCCTGCTGGCCCTGGCCTGCCTGGTGTTGGCCAAGGTGGCGACCGTCGGCGTGCCCCTGGTGCTCAAGGAGATCGTCGATGCCTTCGAGCAGGCCAAGGATCAGGTCCTGATCCTGCCGGTGAGCCTGCTCCTCGCCTATGGCCTGCTCAAGCTCTCCGCCTCCCTGTTCAACGAACTGCGGGACGTCGTCTTCGCCCGGGTGCGCTACCGGGCCATGCGCCGCCTATCCACCAGGGTGCTGACCCACCTGCACCGCCTGTCCCTGCGCTACCACCTGGGGCGCCAGAGCGGGGCCATCAGCCGTGATCTGGAACGGGGCACCCGGTCGGTCAGCTCCATCATGAACTACCTGGCCTTCAGCATCCTGCCGGTCCTGGTGGAGTTCGTCCTGGTGGCGGCGATCCTGCTGTCGCGCTACCAACTGGCCTTCACCCTGGTGACCTTCGGCGCCGTGGCCGTCTATGCCCTGTTCACCTTCGCCATCACCGAGTGGCGCATGGACTACCGTCACCAGATGAACCGCCTGGACTCGGAGGCCAACGGCCAGGCCTTCGACAGCCTCATCAATTACGAGACGGTCAAGTACTTCGGCAACGAGGGCCTGGAACTGCGGCGCTACGACAAAACCCTGGATGCCTGGGAGGAGGTGGCGGTGAAGAGCCAGACCTCCATGTCCCTGCTCAACTTCGGTCAGGGGGCCATCATCGCCCTGGGGGTGACCCTGATCATGTTCCTCGCCGCCCGGGGGGTGGTGGCGGGGGAGATGAGCATCGGTGACCTGGTGCTGGTCAACGCCCTGCTGCTGCAGATCTTCATCCCCCTCAATTTTCTCGGCATCGTCTATCGCCAGATCAAGTACGCCCTGGCGGACATGGACCTGGTGTTCAAGCTCCTGGAGCGGGAGCCGGAGGTGTGCGACGCCCCGGAGGCCCGGCCCCTGGTCCTGGGCCGGGGCGAGGTCCGCTTCGAGGGCGTCGACTTTCACTACCAGCCGGAACGGCCCATCCTGCACGGCCTGAGTTTCGCCATCGGCGCCGGTCAGAAGGTGGCGGTGGTGGGCCACAGCGGAGCGGGCAAGTCGACCCTGGCGCGGCTGCTGTTCCGCTTCTATGACGTCACCGGCGGGCGCATCCTCATCGACGGCCAGGACCTGCGCGCCCTGACCCAGGACAGCCTGCGCGCCGCCATCGGCATCGTTCCCCAGGACACGGTGCTGTTCAACGACAGCATCTATTACAACATCGCCTACGGACGTCCTGACGCCAGCCGGGCGGAGGTCGAGCGGGCGGCGGCCATGGCCCATATCCGCGACTTCGTGGAATCCCTGCCGGACGGCTGGGACACGGTGGTCGGTGAGCGCGGCCTCAAGCTCTCCGGCGGCGAGAAACAGCGCGTGGCCATCGCCCGTGCCATCCTCAAGCGCCCGCGCATCCTGGTCTTCGACGAGGCGACCTCCTCCCTGGACAGCCAGACCGAGCAGGCCATCGGTCGCACCCTGGCGGAGGTGGCGGAGAACCACACCACCCTGGTCATCGCCCATCGCCTGTCCACGGTGGTGGACGCGGACCAGATCCTGGTCCTGGAGGCCGGGCGGCTGGTGGAGCAGGGCAGTCATCGCGAGCTCCTGGACCAGGGCGGGCGCTATGCCGCCATGTGGGAACTGCAACGGCGGGAACGGGAGCGCGCCCTGGCCGAGGCCCGGGGTGAAGTCGTGGGCGAGGTGGAGGCCATGGGTCCTGGCGAGGATCAGCCGATGAGCAAGGGCGAGCCCACAGCCGAGGGTCAGCCCGCGGCCCGGGACGAGCTTGCCAAGCCCGGCGACCACCCCCATTAAGACCTCCATGCCCCCTCTCACCCCCGACGTCAGCGCCGCCTCGCCAGGCGACAGCCAACGGCCCCGGCCGGCCTGGGCCCTGGCGCGGGGGATCGGCCTGGTCGGACCCCTGGTCAGTCTGACCCTGGGCTTGGGAGGTCTGGCGGCCCTGCCAGCCCTGACGAGGACCTGGACCGCCCCGGCGTGGCTCGGTTGGCTTGCCTTTCTGGTGCTCGCCCTGGGGGGACTCACCCTGTCAGCCCTGCGCCTGCGCCGGCGCCTGCTGCTGCCCCTGGCCGAAATGGAGGAGGCGGTCATCCGCGTCTGTCAGGCCGAACCGGGGACCAGCGGTTCCCTTAAGGCCACGGCCCTGGAGGCGGGGGTCCTCGGCCCCCTGGCCCGGGCCATCTGCAGCCTCAACGAGGAACTGGCGGAACTCTACGAGGACATGGACCACCGGGTCGCCCGCCAGACCATGCGCCTGGCGCAAAAGACGGCCTCGATCAAGATCCTTTACGACGTGGCGGCCGGGATCAACACCGCGGAGTCCCTGGACAGCCTGCTGCTGCGCTTCCTGCGCGTGCTCAAGGAGATGGTCAACGGTCGGGCGGCCTCGGTCCGCCTGGTCCTGCCGGATGGCAGTCGGCGGCTGGTCGGTTCCATCGGCCTCGACGGC
Organism: uncultured Gammaproteobacteria bacterium; assembly: GCA_937862735.1. Classification (GTDB taxonomy): domain Bacteria; phylum Pseudomonadota; class Gammaproteobacteria; order Chromatiales; family Chromatiaceae; genus M0108. Next base: position 27,863 of record CALMDH010000281.1, on the reverse strand, counting down.
GAGCTGGTGGGCGACACCACCCTGGGCCCGGTGGATCTCTGCCTCTGTGGCAATGTCCTGGCCCCCGGCGATATCCTCTGCGACCAGGATCAACGCTATTGCTCGCGGGTCTATGGCCGCCAGATGTTCAGCGACCAGGAGATCGATGTCGTCACCATCCCCCTGGAGCACCGGGACGAGTTACTCGGCTACTACACCATCTTCGTCGACAAGCCCGGGATCGCCGCCCGCGAGGATATCCTCGAACTCCTTTACAGTATCGGCCATCACCTGGGCATCGCCGTGGCCAAGTACCGCGCCGATGAGGACAGCCGCCGCCTGTCGATCATGGAGGAACGTAACTCCCTGGCCAACGAACTGCACGACTCCCTGGCCCAGACCCTGGCCAGCCTGCTCCTCCAGGTCAAGATGCTCGCGGACACCCTGGAACAGGGCAACCTGACGGCCAACGCCCGGCTGGACCTGGAGCGCCTGCGCGGCGGTCTGGACGAGGCGAACGGGGAGTTGCGCAGCCTGCTGGCCAACTTTCGCGCCCCCCTGGACAAGCGCGGCCTGGTGCCGTCGCTGGAGCGCATCACCGAGAGTTTTCGCCAGGCCACCGGCCTGCACGTCCTCTTTCAGAACAACACCCGCCCCATCGAACTGCCGGTGACGGGCGAACTCCAGGTCATCCGGATCGCCCAGGAGGCCCTGGCGAATATCCGCAAGCATGCCCAGGCCCAGACGGTCCGGGTCCTGCTGGCCACCAAACTGGATGGTGGTCAGGCCCTGCTGGTCGAGGACGACGGCGTCGGCTTTCGCCTGCCGGCGGCCGAGGGTCAGGAGGGTGAGCATATCGGCCTCTCCATCATGCGGGACCGGGCGCGGCGCATTGGCGCCGAGCTGCGCATCGAGTCCGAGCCGGAGGAGGGGACCCGGGTGGAACTGCATTTCTCGCTGCCGGAGCGCCAGTCTTCCCGGCCACCGGAGGTAAGCTGATGCACGTGCTGTTGATCGATGATCATGCCCTGTTCCGCTTCGGGCTGGGCGAGCTTCTGGAACGTCGGGGCATCACCGTGGATGCCCAGGGCGACTGCGAGGCGGGCATCGCCCGGGTCATGCAGACCCGGCCGGATGTGGTCCTCCTCGACCTGCGCATGCCCCAGATGACGGGGCTGGAGGTCCTCAAGCGGCTGCGCGAGACCGGGCAGACCATGCCCATCGCCATGCTCACCACCAGCACCGACGAGCGTGACCTGATCGCCGCCCTCCAGGCCGGGGCCCAGGGCTATCTGCTCAAGGACATGGAGCCGGACGAGCTTATCGCCGCCCTCAGGAACATCCTCGCCGGGGACACGGTGGTTGCCAAGGAACTGACCGGCATCCTGGCGCGGGTCGTCCAGGGCGGCGGGGAAGAGCGCCGCGCGCCCCTGGCCTTCTCCGATCTGACCCCCCGGGAGCGGGAGATCCTCTGCCATCTGGCGGACGGACGGAGCAACAAGGTCATCGCCCGGGTGCTGGGCATCACCGACGGCACCGTCAAGCTCCACGTCAAGGCCATCCTGCGCAAGCTGGCGGTCCACTCCCGGGTGGAGGCGGCGGTGATCGCGGTGGAGAAGAACCTCTGCGCCCGGGGCGGCCACTGAATGGACCCGGGACATCCGCCAACGGGTCTGATGGGTGGAATGCCGCCCCTGAATTCCGCGAGAAAGACGAAACCCCATGAAGAACTTCATCGAACTGGTGCGCGGCTGCCTCACCGAGGTCCGCGAGATCATGCCCTGGGACCTGGAGGAGCGGCGGGGGGCCAACCCCGAACTGCTGATCCTGGATGTGCGGGAGCCCTATGAGTTCTATGCCATGCACATCCCTGGCTCCATCAATGTCCCCCGCGGCATCCTCGAATCGGCCTGTGAGTGGGACTACGAGGAGACCGTGCCGGAACTGGTCACCGGCCGCGACCGGGAGATCGTGGTCGTCTGCCGCTCCGGCTACCGCAGCATCCTCGCCACCCACGTCATGCAGGTCCTGGGCTTCACCAACGTCGCCTCGCTCCAGACCGGTCTGCGCGGCTGGAAGGATTACGAACAGCCCCTGGAAGACGCCCACGGCAATGAGGTCGACCTGGACGAGGCGGATATCTATTTCACCCCCGTCCTGCGGCCTGACCAGATGCGCCCGATAGCCTGAACAGATACGTCCATAAGCCTGACCAGACGCAGCCGGTCGCCTGACCAATGGCGTCCGGCGGACCGGGCCTGGGAAGCCGCGTCCCCCCCGCCAGGCGGCGACGACTGGCCGGGGCTTATTTCTATACCTACCAATCGCTTCCACTCATCCATCACCACCCCGGGATGCCATCGCCCCCATGATTTCCCTACTCGACTATGGCGCGGGCAACGTCCGCAGCCTGCGCAACGCGGTGCACAAGCTTGGTCACGGGCTCAAGGACATCCGCGCCCCCGAGGATATCCTCGCGGCCGAGTTCATCCTCTTCCCCGGCGTCGGGAGCTTCGGCTCCGCCATGCAGCGCCTCCACCAGATGGGCTACTACGAGCCCCTGCGAGACTACCTGCGGGCAGATCGGCCCTTTCTCGGTATCTGCATCGGCCTCCAGGCCCTGTTCGAGGGCAGCGACGAATCCCCCGGCGTGGCGGGATTGGGCCTCATCCCCGGTCGGGTCCGGCGTTTTGACACCCCCGGCCTGTCCGTACCCCACATGGGCTGGAACGGCATCCGCGTCCGCCAGCCGTCGCCCCTGAGCGCGATCGCCGCGGACGAGAAGCTCTATTTCGTCCACTCCTACCGCGCCGTGCCCGAGGCGGCCAACGCCGACTGGGTCCTGGCGGAAACGGACTATGGCATGCCCTTCGTCAGCGCCGTGGGGCGGGGGCGGGTGGCGGCGGTCCAGTTCCACCCCGAGAAGAGCGGGCCGACGGGGCTGCGCCTGCTGGATCAATTTCTGCGCCAGCCTGGCGCGGCCATGGGCGCCAGCCCTCATGCAGGCACGGGTGCTACCGTCAGCGCTGCTGTCGGCGCGCCCACCCGCCTGGCGAAGCGCATCATCGCCTGCCTGGACGTGCGCGCCAATGACGCCGGGGATCTGGTGGTTACCAAGGGCGATCAGTACGACGTGCGCGAGGCCGGGGAGGTGCGCAACCTGGGCAAGCCGGTGGATCTGGCCCGGCGCTACTACGAGGAGGGGGCCGACGAGATCACCTTCCTCAACATCACCGCCTTCCGCGACTTTCCCCTGGCCGATCAGCCCATGCTGGAGGTGCTGCGCCGGACCTCGGAGCAGGTCTTCGTCCCCCTGACCATCGGCGGCGGGATCCGCGCCTTCACCGATGGCGAGGGCCGGCACTATTCCGCCCTGGAGGTGGCCGCCGAGTACTTCGCCTCCGGGGCGGACAAGATCTCCATCGGCAGCGATGCCGTCACCACCGTCGAGCAGGTCCTGGCCCAGGGCGGACGCACCGGGGACAGCGCCATCGAGCAGATCGCCCACCGCTATGGCAACCAGGCAGTGGTCATCTCCATCGACCCCCGGCGGGTCTATGTCACTGCCCCCGAGGAGGCCCCCCGGCATCAGGTCATCCGCACCGCCACCCCGGGACCGCGGGGCGAGGGCTGGTGCTGGTTCCAGTGCACGGTCAAGGGCGGGCGCGAGGGGCGGGACCTGGACGCGGTGACCCTGGCCCGGGTCTGCGAGCAACTCGGCGCCGGCGAGATCCTCCTCAACTCCATCGACCGTGACGGCACCGGCGCCGGCTTCGACCTGGAACTGATCCAGGCGGTGCGGGCGGCGGTGACCATCCCCGTCATCGCCTCCAGTGGCGCCGGGCGCGTGGAGCACTTCAGCGAGGTGTTTGCCGCCACCCAGGTCGAGGCGGCCCTGGCCGCGGGCATCTTCCACCGGCGCGAGGTGCCCATCGCCGCCGTCAAGGCCCACCTCCGCGAGCGCGGCATCGAGGCGCGGGGGTGATGAGGGGCCAAGGCGTGCCCGTTCTGGTTCAACGGTTTCGGGTGGGGTTCCCTCATGCTCCCTGGGCGGGCTTGCAGGGACTCCGCCCGGGCCGGCCTGCGGCTATATCACCCCGAGGCGGGTATCGACTATGATTCAGGAAAGCCCCCGGAAACCGGAGACCCTCATGCGTCCGTCCCTGCTCCTGCTCTGCGTCCTGCCCATCCTGCTGGGGGTCTGCGGCTCGAGTTCGCGCCAGGATGGCCCCTCCGCCGCGGCCCATGTCCGCCCGGCCTCCGGGTCCACGGAGCTGCGTGGCGACTATGCCCGCTATCCCGCCGCCCAGGCCTTCGTCGACCGCATGGCGGCGGAGGGCTTCGACCGGGCCCAGGTGGCGGACTGGCTTTCCCGGGCGCAGCGCCAGCAGTGGATCATCGACTTCGTCCATCAGCCCCAGGCCAAGCCCTCCACCACGCCCACCGGGGCCTGGACCCGCTATCGCGCCAAGTTCCTCACCGAGGCCAACATCTCCAAGGGGGTGCAATTCTGGAGCCGCCATGAGCGGGAGTTGCAGCGCGCCCAGGACAAATACGGCGTCCCGGCGGAATACGTGGTGGCCATCATCGGTGTCGAGACCAACTGGGGCGGTTACATGGGCAAGCATCGGGTCATGGATGCCCTGGTCACCCTGGCCTTCGACTTCCCCCGGCGCTCCGACTATTTCACCGATGAACTGGCGGCCTATCTGCGCATGACGCGGGACGAGGGCATGGACCCCTTCCAGCCCAAGGGCTCCTACGCCGGGGCCATGGGCTACGGTCAGTTCATGCCCTCCAGCTATCTCAAGTGGGCCGTGGAGTTCGACGGGGATGGCCGGCGCGATCTGTGGAATCCCGTCGATGCCATCGGCAGCGTGGCCAATTACTTCGCCGTTCATGGCTGGCGGGCCGGCGAGGCCGTTGCCGTCCGCACGGGCGCCAGTGGCCACACCCCGCTCAAGACCGGCTTCGACACCCGCTATGACCTCGACTCCCTCGCCCGCGCCGGTTTCCGCCCCGAGGGGCGGGTCCCCGCCGGCGAGGAGGTCAGCCTGATCCGCCTCGATGCCAGTGGCGGTTACCAGTACTGGTTGGGGCTGAACAACTTTTACGTCATCACCCGCTACAACCACAGCAGTTACTACGCCATGGCCGTGCATCAGTTGGCCCAGGCCATCCGCGCCCGGCGGGGTGGGCCGGATACCCGGCTCTCGGGCGTGGATGTCTTCTCCGCCCCGCCACTCTGACGCCGAGTCTGGACCAGCTCCCCCTGACCGCCTTGCGCGGGGTCGGCCCGCGCCTTGCCGAGCGTCTCGCCCGGCTGGACCTGCTGACGGTCCAGGACCTGCTCCTTCATCTGCCCCTGCGTTACCAGGATCGCTCCCACCCGCGCCCGATCGGGGCCCTGCTGCCGGGTGAGGTGGCGCTGGTCGAGGGTCAGGTGGCGGAGGCGCGGATCAGTCAGGGCCAGCGCCGGGCCCTCAAAGTCCGTCTGCTAGACCCCTCGGGGGCCCTTCAACTGCGGTTTTTTCACTTCGGCGGTTACCAGACGGCGAACCTGATCCCCGGTGCCCGGCTACGCTGTTTCGGCGAGGTCCGGGCGCGGCCAGGGGACCCCACCCTGGAGATGATCCATCCCGAGTACCGCGTCCTGTCCCCGGAGGGTCCAACCTCCCCGCCGGACGAGGGCCTGACGCCCATCTATCCCGTCACCGCCGGTCTGCGGCAGGCCAGTCTGCGCCCCCTGATCGATCAGGCCCTGGCCTGGCTCGACTCCGGTGCCGCTCCTGGGCCCGGGTTAGGGCCGGGGGCTGGTGAGGTGACGGCGTTCAACGGTAGCGGCCCGGGATCGGGGCTTGGGCCGGGGGCTGGGTCGACGGATGCCAATGTGAGGTCCGCGCCTGCGGGGGCCGGCGGGCTTCGGGAACTGTTACCCCCGGAGGTCCTGACGCCCCTGGGCTTGCCCTCGCTCACGGCTGCCCTGCGCTTCCTGCACCGCCCGCCCCGGGAGGCCCTGGGTCGGGAGCCGCGCGACCCCACGCATCCGGCCTTCCGCCGCCTGGCCTTCGAGGAACTGGTGGCGCACCAGGTGGCCCTGCGCCGGCTGCGGCGCCAGCGCCAGCGGGCGATGGCGCCGGTGCTGGCGGGGAGTGGGGACTTGCGCGCCCAGTTGCGGGGCGCCCTGGCCTTCGCCCTCACCCCCGCCCAGGAGCGGGTCCTGGGGGAGATCGCCGCCGATCTGGCCCGGCCACGCCCCATGCTGCGCCTGCTCCAGGGGGACGTGGGGTCGGGGAAGACGGTGGTGGCGGCCCTTGCCGCCCTGCAGGCGGTGGAGGCGGGCTGCCAGGTGGCGTTGATGGCCCCCACCGAACTCCTGTCCGAGCAGCACCGACGCAACCTGTCCGCCTGGCTCGGGCCCCTGGGCCTGGAGCCCGTCTGGCTCACCGGGCGGCACAAGGGCCGGGAACGGGAGGAACGTCTGGCGCGCATCGCCACCGGCGAGGCGCGGATCGTGGTGGGCACTCATGCCCTGTTTCAGGACGAGGTCGTCTTTCAGGATCTGGGCCTGGCGATCGTCGACGAACAGCACCGCTTCGGTGTCCACCAGCGTCTCAAGCTGCGCGAAAAGGGTGCCGTGGCGGGCGGGGCGCCCCATCAGCTCATCATGACCGCCACCCCTATTCCCCGCTCCCTGGCCATGACGCTCTACGCCGACCTGGACCTGTCGGTCATCGACGAGTTGCCCCCGGGGCGCACGCCAGTGACCACGGTGGCGGTGGCGGACCACCGCCGCGAGGAGGTCATGGCGCGGGTGCGGGAGGCCTGCCAGGGCGGACGCCAGGCCTATTGGGTCTGCACCCTGATCGAGGAGTCCGAGGTCCTGCAGTGCCAGGCGGCGGAGGACACGGCCTTGGCCCTGAGTCAGGCCCTGCCGGGCCTGCGTGTCGGCCTGGCCCATGGCCGTCAGAAGGCGGCGGAGCGGGAGGCCGTGATGAGCCAGTTCGCCGGCGGAGAGGTCGATCTGCTGGTGGCGACCACGGTCATCGAGGTCGGCGTGGACGTGCCCAATGCCAGCCTGATGATCATCGAGAATCCGGAGCGCCTGGGGCTGGCCCAACTGCACCAGTTGCGCGGCCGGGTTGGACGGGGGTCCCAGGCCAGCCACTGCCTGCTGCTCTACCACGCCCCCCTGACGGCGGCGGCCCGGGAGCGCGTCGAACTCCTGCGGCGCAGCACGGATGGCTTCGAGATCGCCCGCCAGGACCTGGCGATGCGCGGGCCGGGTGAGGTTCTGGGCCGCCGCCAGACCGGCGAGACGCAGTTCCGCCTTGCCGATCCCACGGCCGACGAGTCCCTGCTGGCGGCGGCCCGCCGCGCGGCGGACTGGCTCCTGGACCAGTGTCCGGACCGGGTGGACCCGCTGATCGCCCGCTGGTTGGGAAGCCGTGAGTCCCTGGGCGGCGTCTGAGCCTCCCGGTCCGGTTGGACCCTGCGTCCCTCCGCGGCCCTGTGTCATAATTCACGACCGCTCCGCGACCTAACGGGGGCGGGTCTGACGGGGACCGATGCCCCCAAATCCGCCCCTTGACCCATCCGCACAGGCAGCCGCTGATCTCCCCCATGACCCTGGCCGCGAACACCCAGCCCCCGGCGCCCCTGGACTGGCGGGAGCGCCTACGCGCCTATGCCCTGCTGGTGCGGTTTCACCGCCCGATCGGCAGTCTGCTGCTGCTCTGGCCGGCCCTCTGGGCGCTCTGGCTGGCGGGGGAGGGCCAGCCGCCCTGGTCCGTGGTCCTGATCTTCATCGCCGGGGTCTTTCTCATGCGCTCGGCCGGCTGCGCCATCAACGACTATGCCGATCGCGACTGGGATGGCCGGGTGCGGCGCACCCGGGAGCGGCCCCTGGCCACCGGGCTGGTCAGCCCCCGGGAGGCCTTGGGCGTCTTCCTGGTGCTGAGCCTGGTGGCCTTCCTGGTGGCCCTGCCCCTGAACTGGCTGACCATCGCCCTGTCGCCGGTCGCCCTGGGCCTTGCGGCCCTCTACCCCTTCATGAAGCGGTTCACCCACTGGCCCCAGGTCTTCCTCGGCGCGGCCTTTGGCTGGGCGGTGCCCATGGCCTACACCGCCGTCCTCGGCACCATTCCCCTCCAGGGCTGGCTGCTCTTCCTCGCCACCCTGATCTGGGCCCTGATCTATGACACCCAGTACGCCATGGTGGATCGCGATGACGATCTGGTCATCGGCATCAAGTCCACCGCCATCCGCTTCGGCCGCCACGACCGGCTGATCATCGGCCTGTTGCAACTGGTCTTTCTCGCCCTCATGGCCCATATTGGCCTGGAGGCGGGGCGGGGCGCCTGGTTCCTGCTCGGTCTGGCGGTGGCCGCCGGCCTCGCCGGCTACCAGCAGGTGCTGATCCGCGACCGTGAACCCGCCGCCTGTTTTCGGGCCTTTCTCAACAACAATACCCTGGGCCTGGCCCTCTTTCTCGGCCTCTGGGTGGACTACGCCTGGTCCTGAGCCCGGAATGACAGGGGAGTACTGGCTGCCTTCATCCGTCGCGCCGGGAAGAACCATGGCCCGATGGGCGGAGAGATGGGCAATGGGACTTGCGCCGGTTTTTGCGGAACGATCCCCGGGCGGTGCGGGTCGAAGCCGGAACCGCGCGGGGTTGTACCCGCTCCAAGGATCTTCTCCGGTTAAGGGCCGGAACCTTTTCCCGACTGTCCAGGCTTCCCTTGGGCAACTCACTTACCTGTAAGGAATCATCGCCATGACCCTGCGTTCCCTGTTCTTCCTGTTGTTCGCCGCCCTGTTGTCCTTGCCGGCCTGGGCCGCCGAGGAGGGCTTCGATTACACCGTGCTTCCCAATCCCCAACCGACGGAGACCGGCGACAAGATCGAGGTGGTGGAGGTCTTCATGTACACCTGCCCCCATTGCTTCCACCTCGAACCGACCCTGGCCCAGTGGCGCCAGACCCTGCCGGCGAACGTGGCCTTCCGGCGCATGCCGGCGGTGTTCGGGCCCAAGCCCGACCTCATGGCCCGCGCCTTCTTCGCCGCCGACCTGCTCGGGGCCCAGGAGCCCTTCACCCAGGCCATGTTCGATGCGCTGCACGTGAAGAAACAGAAGATCACGGACGAAGCCGCCGTGGTCGTCGTGGCTGAGGCGGCGGGCCTGAATGGCCCGGAATTCCTCAAGGCCCTGAATTCCTTCGATGTCAACATGAAGGTCAATCGCGCCCGCCAAGCCACCAGCCAATATGGCATTGACGGCGTCCCCGCGGTGGTGGTGAATGGCAAGTATCGGACCAGTCCCGCTCAGGCCGGCAGTCGTGACGGACTGGTCAAGGTCATGGACCAGCTCATCGCCAAGGAGACCCAGGCACCCTGAACCCAGCGGCCACCGTCCCCCAGCTCAATCGTAGTAGTGCGGCTTGACCTCCTCGATGGGGGTCATCCCAGGGGGCGGGGGATGACGCTCAACCACCCAGCCGGGTAATTTGGCCTGGTTGGCGTGGTAGAGGGCCTCGGACTCGAAGAGGATCAGGACCAGGACCGTCACCATGACCGGCAGGATGCCCATGCCGACCACGATGGCCCAGACGGCCTCCTTGCGCCACCCCAACTGGCTGTAACCCATCCAGCCCAGGAAGGCGACGAGCAGCAACAGCAGGAGCATGCCGATGAAAAAGCGGCTGCGGCGGGCGCAGACCTGCCAGTGGCACATGGGGTACCAGGTGTCCCGGCGCAGGGAGCGTCGCGCTCGCCACAGGGTGTAGCTCAGCAGGCTGAGTGAGATCAGGGGCGGCAGCGCCATCACCCAGGGGAAGCTCCCCGCCAGGCCGCCCAGGCCCACGGTGAGCAGAATGTGATTGGCGATGAGATTGGTCAGAAAGATCTCGTGGGGGATGTTGGCCTGTTTGATCTCGGCCGGGCTGACATGAAAGCGCATGGGGGTCACCGGGTTGGGCGCGGCCCCCGACCGGAACGGGGACAGCGGACATGTGGGGCCTGTACCCATTCAGTCCCCCCTCTCCCCAGCCCTCCCCCACCGGGGGGGAGGGAGTGGGGGAATCAGCGCCTTGTGCCGCCGAAGCCCTCCTTGGGCGCGAGGGGTATGAACGAATACGGGGGCGTTGGCTTGTGAGTATAGACATTAAGTGGCGTTATCAGGGTGGACCCGGCCCAGCCATCGATGGCTGACAGGCCACTTCCGGCGACCGGTCCCCAGGGCGGCCAGCGGCGGCAGCCTCCGGCGACCGGTCCCCACGGCGACCAGCGGCGCGGTACCCCAGAGCCGGTCGGTGTCGTTAAGCCACCGGTAGCGGCTCTGGGTGGGCATGTCCGCAGACGGGGCAGGCCGGGTCGGCGGGCAGGCGCAGGGAGCGAAACTCCATGCGCAGGGCATCGATCAGCAGCAGGCGCCCGGTAAGGGGCTGGCCGGCGCCGGTGAGGACCTTAAGGGTCTCCGTGGCCTGGATGGCGCCAACGATGCCGACCAGGGGGGAGAGGACGCCATTGTTGGAGCAGGTCGCGTCCTCCTGGCCTTCCCGGGGGTAGAGACACTGGTAGCAAGGGCCGCCGGGGGTGCCGGGGAAGACGGCGACCTGGCCCTCGGCGCGGATGGCGGCGCCGGAGATCAGGGGGATGCGGTGCTGGTGACAGGCGGCGTTGACCGCGAAGCGGGTGGCGAAGTTGTCGCAGCAGTCCACGACCGCATTGACTCCGGTCAGCAGGGCCGGCAAGTGCTCCGTGTCGATGATGCCCGCATAACCCTCGACCTGGACCTCCGGATTGAGGGCGGCCAGGGCCTGGCGAGCGGATTCGACCTTGGGCAGGCCCAAGCGGGGGGTGGTGTGGAGGATCTGACGCTGGAGGTTGCTAAGGTCCACCCGGTCGAAGTCCGCCACCCGCAGGTGACCGACCCCGGCGGCGGCCAGGTAGAGGGCCACCGGGGAGCCTAGGCCGCCCAGGCCAACGATCAGGACCCGGGACTGAAGCAGCCGCTCCTGGCCCGCGATGCCAATGGCCGGGAGCAGAATCTGGCGGCTGTAGCGCAGGAGCTGGTCGTCGTTCATGCGCGAAAGCCCCAGGTCGAGCGGGGCTGGCCCGCAAGGTCGGAGCGGGTGGCGACGCCGGTGAAACCGGCCGCCGTGAGCAGGTCCCGGACCGCCGGCGCCTGGTCGAAGCCATGTTCCAGGGCCAGCAGGCCACCGGGTTTCAGGCGGGTCCGGGCCTGGGGGATAAGCCGGCGGAAGGCATCGAGACCCTCCGGGCCAGCGGCCAGGGCGGTGCGGGGCTCGTGGGGCAGGTCGCCACGGGTCAGGTGCGGGTCGGCGCTGGGGATGTAGGGGGGGTTGGCGATCAGGGCATGCAGGCTGGCGGGGGCCAGGGGGGCGAGCCAGTCCGCGCGGATGACCCAGGCGTTGGTGGCACCCTGGTGGCGCAGGTTGACCGCCGCCACCACCACCGCCCCGGGGCTGAGATCCAGGGCGAGCAGGGTCCAGGCGGGGCGCTCCAGGGCCAGGGCCAGGGCGATGGCGCCGCTGCCGGTACCGGCGTCCGCCACGACCAGGGGGACCGTCGCGGGCAGCAGTTCCAGGGCCAGCTCGACCAATAGCTCGGTCTCGGGACGCGGGATCAAGGTGTCGGGGGTGACCCGCAACTCCTGCTTCCAGAAGGCCTGACGTCCGCGGAGGTGGGCGATGGGCTCACCGGCCAGGCGCCGCGCCAGGAGCGCGGCGAAGTGCTGGGCCTGGTCGAGAGAGGGGACGCGCTCCGGCCAGGCGAGCAGGGTCTCGCGCCGGCAGCCGGTGGCCTCGGCGAGCAACAGCTCCGCCTCCAGCCGGGGCTCCGCGTGGGGCAGGGCGGCTAGCCGCTCCCGGGCAGCGGCCAGCAACTCGCCCCAACAGGAGAGTGGCGGTGGTGCCCCGGGGAGATCCCCCCCCCGATTCGTGGGAGTTAGGTAGTTATGGGGCATACCAGTGGGGGGATGGCGATTACGAGGCCATGCCTTTGGGCGCTATGCCTGACAGGGACTGGCTCGTGCCAGGCCTAGGCGGCTCGCCAGGAAGGGTTGCGTCAGCCACGGGCCCCGTCGGGGGAAGCCGGACAGGGATCGCCGTGGACGAACGTCAGGGGCGGGTCCTCAGGCATCCATCATGGCCGCCAGTTGCTCGGCCTGATATTCCTGGAGCAGGGGGTCGATGACCTGATCGAGCTGGCCGAGGAGGATCTCCTCCAGCTTGTACAGGGTCAGGTTGATGCGGTGGTCGGTGACCCGGTTCTGCGGGAAGTTATAGGTGCGGATGCGCTCGGAGCGGTCGCCGCTACCGACCTGGAGCTTGCGCGACTGGGCCTGCTCGCTGATCTGGGCCTCCTGGGCCTGGGCGAGGAGCTTGGCCTGGAGCAGGGCGAGGGCGCGGGCGCGGTTCTTGTGCTGGGAACGCTCATCCTGGCACTCGACGACGATGCCGCTGGGCAGGTGGGTGAGGCGGACGGCGGAATCGGTCTTGTTGACGTGCTGGCCGCCGGCGCCGGAGGAGCGGTAGGTGTCGACCCGCAGATCCTTGGGGTCGATCTCCACCCCGCCCACGGCCTCGACCTCGGGGAGGATGGCCACGGTGCAGGCGGAGGTGTGGATGCGGCCCTGGGACTCGGTCTCGGGGACGCGCTGGACGCGGTGGGCGCCGGACTCGAACTTGAGGCGGGAATAGACCCCGCTGCCGCTGATGCGGGCCACCACCTCCTTGAAGCCGCCGAGTTCCCCCTCGCTGGCGCTGATCTGTTCCGCGCGCCAGCCGCGCAGTTCGGCGTAGCGCAGGTACATGCGCAGCAGATCGGCGGCGAAGAGGGCCGCCTCGGCGCCCCCGGTGCCGGCGCGCACCTCGAGGAAGACGTTGGCCTGGTCGTTGGGGTCCGCCGGGATCAGCAGGCGCAGCAGTTCCGGCTCCAGGGTCAGGCGCCGCTCCCGGGCGGCGTCGATCTCCTCCCGCGCCAGGTCGGCCATCTCCGGATCGGCGAGGAGGGCCTCGGCGGTGGCCAGGTCGTCTTCCGTCCGTTGGTAGTCACCGAAGGCGAGGGCGAGGGGTTCGAGCTGGGCGTATTCCTGGCCCAGGGCGCGGAAGCGCGCCGGATCGGCCTGGACCTCGGGTTCCGCCAGCAGGGCGGTGATCTCGGTGTGGCGCTCGGCGAGACGCTCCAGCTTGCGCTGGATGGAGGCATTCATGCGGCGTTTTGTTTCCGGCCCAGGTCGAAGAGGGCGTTGGCGGCATCGAGCAGTTCCGCCTCGCCTTCCCGGCCCGCCTGGCGAAGCCGGGCGCTGGGGGCGTGGAGAAACTTGTTGGTGAGGGTGTTGGCGAGGAAGTTCAGGACCTCGTCCGCGGGCTTGCCCGCCTCCAGGCGCCGGCGGGCCTGGGCCAGTACCTGGTCGCGGATGTCCTCGGCGCCGCGGCGGAAGTCCTGGATCAGGTCCACGGCGTCCAGGGAACGCAGCCAGGCGAGGAATTCCGTGGCGTGAAACTCGATGATCTCCCGGGCTGCGGCGGCGGCGGCCTGACGGGAGCGCAGGCCATCCTCAACCACGTCCTTGAGATCGTCCACGGTGTAGAGGTAGACATCGTCCAGTTCGGCCACCTCCGGCTCGATGTCCCGCGGGACGGCGATGTCCACCATGAAGACGGGGCGGTGGCGGCGGGCCTTGAGGGCCCGCTCCACCGTGCCCTTGCCCAGGACCGGGATGGGGCTGGCAGTGGAGGAGATGACGATGTCCGCCTCGGGCAGGTGGGTGCCGAGTTCGGTAAGGGCGATGGCGTAGCCCTCGAACTCCGCGGCCAGGGCGTGGGCCCGCTCGACGGTGCGGTTGGCGACGATGATACGGCCGACGCCCTGCTGACGCAGGTGGCGGGCGGCCAGTTCGATGGTCTCCCCGGCACCGATGAGCAGGGCGGTCTGGTCCTTGAGATCGGTGAAGATCTGCCGCGCCAGACTGACCGCGGCGAAGGCCACGGAGACGGGGCTGCTGCCGATGGCCGTGTCGGTGCGCACCTGCTTGGCGACGGCGAAGGTGTGCTGGAAAAGGCGGCCGAGGAGTTTGCCGGCGGTGCCATGATCGCAGGCGGTCTGGAAGGCGGTCTTGACCTGGCCGAGGATCTGGGGTTCGCCCAGGACCATGGAGTCGAGGCCGCTGGCTACCTCCAGGAGGTGGGTGACGGCGGCGCGGTCGACGTGGGTGAAGAGATAGGGGGACAGGCGGACTGCCTCGATGCCATGGAAGCGGGCCAGCCAGTCCACCACGGATTCCCGACGCGAACCGTTGAGGACGCAGTAGATCTCGGTCCGGTTACAGGTGGAGAGGATGGCGCCCTCGCTGAGGGCCGGGTCCTCCGCCAGGCTGCGCAGGGCCCCGGCGAGGATGTCCGGCCCGAAGGCGATACGCTCGCGGATGTCCACCGGGGCGGTCTTGTGGTTGAGTCCAACGGCCAGTAGTGTCATGGTGTAACTTGATCAAGAAAATCCGGCGCGATTCTTGGATATTGGGGCCACGGATGCAAGCTTGGGATCGCGTTTGGTTGATCTTCGCCCGGCGGTCGGCTGGTCACCCAGGACTTCCCCGCGGTGTTGCCCGAGGAACCGGCGACTTATACTGCGCTCCAACCAGCCATCAGCCACAAGCTTTTAATCCTGCAACCGAACCTTGCCATCCATCGTAACCCTCTGGACCCCTTCTCCCCAACCCTCCCCCACCAGGGGTGAGGGAGCAAGATAATCAGCAACTTGTGTCACCGTAACCCTCCTGGGGCACGTGGGGTCCGAGTCATAACCATCCATCCTTCGTCTTGTCTATCCTTTGTTGGGATCTCCATGCGCCTAGTCTACCTTCTGATCGCCCTGCTGGGTTCCCGGGCCTTGCTGCTGCCGGACGTGGCCGGCGCCATGGAGTCCTCGCCTGGCGTCGTGCCCGTGCCGTTGCCTTCCGCTGCGCCGTTGGGGCCGGGGTCAGGCCCGGCCGGGACGGCGCCGGCCTCAGCGTCCAGGGGGGCGGTGCTGGTCGATCCGGTCGCGCCGGAGACGGTGGAGGACCCGCCTGCCGGGCTCACCCGGGAACTGATGTTCCAGGTCCTGGCCGGCCAGATCGCCGCCCAGCGGGGTCAGCATCAGGCGGCCTTCCGGCATTTTCAGGAGGCGGCGCGCCAGGCGCGGGACCCGGCCCTGGCGGAGAAGGCGGCGCGGGCCGCCCTGGCGGGCGGGGACGAGGAGGCCATCGGCCAGGGGATCGCCCTCTGGCTGGAGTTGGCCCCGGATTCCCTGGCCGCGCATCAGCTTGCCGCCTTCGTCCGGCTCCAGCGCGAGGATCTGGAAGGCGCCATGTACCATCTGCGGCGCCTGGTCAACCTGACCTCGGAGGAAGGTGAGAGCGGTTTCGTCCAGCTTGCCCGCCTGGTCCACAAACTGCGGCCGCCAGGCCAGCGGATGGAGGTGATGGAACTCCTGACCCAGGGAGAACCGGAGAATGCCGACGCCTGGTTTGCCCGGGCCCTGGTGGCCGCCGGAACGGAGCGCAACGACGAGGCGGTGGAGGCGGCGCGACGCGCCACCGAACTGCGACCGGAATGGACCGAACCCCGTCTCTTTCTGGTGCAGTTGCTCAAGGACCTGGGCCGGCAGGCCGAGGCTAGGGCGGCACTGGAACGTTTCGTGGCCGAGCAGCCCCGGGATCAGGGTTTGCGCACCCTCTACGCCCAGTTCCTGGTCGACGACAAGGAGCTGGAGCGGGCCCGGGAGGTCTTCGCCGCCCTGCTGGTGGAATCCCCGCGTGAGCCCGACATCCTCTTCGCCCTGGGGATCCTATCCCTGCAACTCGAGGACCTGGCGGCCGGGCGCGATTACTTCACCCGCCTGCGGGAGTCCGAGGAACGTCGGGACGATGCCGCCTATTATCTCGGGCGGGTGGAAGAACTGGACGGCAAGCCCGAAGCTGCCTCCCGCTGGTACGACAAGGTGCGTGGGATCCATGCCCTGGATGCCCGCATTCGCCTGACCCGCCTCGAGGCCCAGGGCGGGGACGTGACCAAGGCGCGGGAGCGGCTCCGCCAATTACGCGATCAGAACCGCAAGCAGGCCGTGCTGCTGTATCTGGTTGAGGCCGAACTGCTGACGGAAATGGGCCTCAACCCGGAGGCGATGAAGGTCTATGACGCAGCGCTGGCGGCCCATCCCGATGACCGGGAACTGCTCTATGCCCGGGGCTTGCATGGCGCGGCCATGCAGCGTCTGGAGGTGGTGGAGCGTGATCTGCGCCGGCTCCTGGAACTGGAGCCGGAGCACGCCGACGCCCTCAATGCCCTCGGCTATTCCCTGGCGGACATGACGGACCGTTACGCCGAGGCCCTCGATCTGATCCAGCGTGCCCTAGCCCTCAAGCCTGATGAGGGGGCCATCCTGGACAGCATGGGCTGGGTGCAGTACCGCCTCGGCAATCCGCAACTGGCCCTGGACTATCTGCGCCAGGCCAGCGCCAAGCTCCCCGATGATCCCGAGGTCGCCGCGCACCTGGGGGAGGTCCTCTGGGCCCTGGATCAACGGGAAGAGGCCCGGCGGGTCTGGGAGAAGGCCCGGGCCGCCGCCCCGGAGCATGCCTATCTGCTGCGGGTCATCGATCGCCACACCCTTACCCCTGACGGGACCCAGCCCTGATGGCCGGGGTCGGGGTCGTGGGGGCGACTGGTGGGTGGCCGGCGCCGGCGAAACTCAACCTGACGCTGCGCATCCTCGGGCGGCGCGCCGATGGCTACCACCTGCTGCAGACGCTGTTTCAGTTTCTCGACCGGGGCGACGAGCTGCATCCGACCATTCGCGAGGATGGCCAGGTCCACCTCCTGACCCCCGTCCCCGGGGTCCCGGAGGAGGCGAATCTGGTGGTGCGCGCCGCCCGTCGTCTCCAGGCCGCGACCGGGTGTCGGCTGGGGGTGGACCTGCGCCTGGATAAGCGCCTGCCCCAGGGGGGTGGGCTGGGTGGTGGCAGCTCGGATGCCGCCACCACCCTGGTGGCCCTCAACCGGCTCTGGGGCACCGGGCTGGGGGAGGATGAGCTGGCGGCCCTGGGCCTCGCCCTGGGGGCGGACGTGCCGGTGTTTGTCCGTGGCCGGGCGGCCTGGGGGGAGGGCGTCGGGGAGCGGTTGACGCCGGTCACGGTCCCGGAGACTTGGTTCCTGGTGTTGACGCCACCCTGCGTGGTAACCACGGCCGATGTATTCCGCCATCCTAAATTGACAAGAAATTCGCCCTCAATCACAATTGCCGACTTCATTTCCGGGGATGACCGTAACGATTGCCTGGATGTCGTGCGTGAGGTCTATCCGCCCGTGGCGCGGGCCCTCGCCTGGCTCGATGGTTTCGCCAAGGCGCGGCTGACCGGGACCGGGGCCTGCGTCTTCGCCAGTTTCAGCTCCCAAGCCGAGGCTGAGGCCGTGCTGCTCCAGGCGCCGCCGGACCTCACCGGTTTCGTGGCCCGGGGGCTGAATCGCTCGCCGCTCCTTGACCGGCTGACGAACGATTGATTTTGGGGTGTCGCCAAGTGGTAAGGCACTGGGTTTTGATCCCAGCATTCCCAGGTTCGAATCCTGGCACCCCAGCCATATTCCGCATCCATTGAGACGACGGTCCGACGGCTGGAGCACTCCGGCGCGCCGTCACCGACCCTGTGCCGTGGCGTTGGGGGATTCCAGCCGTGCCCACCAGTCAAATGATGGTCTTTACCGGTAACGCCAACCCGGCGCTCGCTGGTGAGATCGCCACTTATCTGAATCTCCCCCTCGGCAAGGCCGTCCTGGGCCAGTTCAGCGACGGGGAGGTGATGGCGGAGATTCAGGAAAACGTTCGCGGCCGGGATGTCTTCGTCGTCCAGCCGACCTCGGCCCCCACCAACGATCATCTTATGGAACTCCTGGTGATGATCGACGCCCTGCGCTGGGCCTCCGCCAAACGCATCACCGCGGTCATCCCCTACTTCGGCTATGCCCGACAGGACCGGCGGCCGCGTTCGGCGCGCGTCCCCATCACGGCGCGCCTGGTGGCCAAGATGCTGGGCCAGGCGGGCGCCGACCGGGTGCTCACCGTCGATCTCCACGCCGACCAGATCCAGGGCTTTTTCGACATCCCCGTCGACAACGTCTATGCCTCCCCGATCCTCCTGGGTGATGTCTGGCGACAGAAGTACCCCAACCTGCTGGTAGTCTCGCCGGACGTGGGCGGGGTGGTGCGCGCCCGCGCCCTGGCCAAGCGCCTGGATGACGCGGAACTGGCCATCATCGACAAGCGCCGGCCCCGGCCCAACGAGGCCAAGATCATGAACATCATCGGTGACGTGGAGGGGCATTCCTGCGTCATCATCGATGACCTGGTCGATACCGCCGGGACCCTCTGCCAGGCCGCCGGGGCCCTCAAGGACCATGGCGCGGCGCGGGTGGTGGCCTATTGCACCCATCCGGTCCTGTCTGGCAAGGCGGTGGAAAACATCAGCAACTCCCGTCTGGATGAGCTGGTGGTGACTAATACCATCCCCCTCCGCCCCGAGGCCCAGGCCTGTGAGCGTATCCGGCAGCTCAGCATCGGGGAATTGCTCGCCGAGACGATGCGCCGGATCGCCACCGCGGAGTCCGTCAGTTCGCTCTTCGTCGATTGAACGCGCGCTGATGATCATCGAGCGACTTTTTCGCCGCGCCGCGGGATTATCACTGCCGAGGCCAGCGCCGAGCATGGCGGCCGGCGGGGCCCATGGTCCTTTTTTCCCTTCCCACGGGAAGACGCTGTCCGTTACCTGGTCGCGGGTTGACGGACGCCTTTCACCTTAAACAACCAGTGGAGCACTCCCAACATGAAAGAGACTTTTGAAGTCCTGGCCGAACCCCGGGGCGATGCAGGGAAAGGTGCGAGCCGCCGCCTGCGCCGTACCGGCCGGGTCCCGGCCATCGTCTACGGCGCCCACCAGGAACCGGAGATGGTCAGTCTGGCCCACAATGAGCTGATCCAGCACCTGGAGCATGAGGCCTTCTACTCCCACATCCTCACCCTCCAGATTCACGGCAAGTCCCAGGCGGTGGTCCTCAAGGACCTGCAGCGCCACCCGGCCAAGCCCTTCATCCTGCACGCCGATTTCCAGCGCGTCCAGGCCGATGAAAAGCTGCGCATGACCGTGCCGATCCACTTCCTCAATGAGGCGACCTGCAAGGGCGTCAAACTGGGCGGCGGCGTGGTGTCCCACAATCTCACCGAAATCGAGATCAGTTGCCTGCCCAAGGACCTGCCGGAATTCATCGCCTTGGATCTGACGGACCTGGAACTGGGCGGTATCATCCACCTGTCCGAGGTGCCCCTGCCGGAGGGCGTCGAGTTGGCCCAGGCCCCGGACCCGGACGAGCCGGTGGTGGTGATCCACAGCGGCCATGGTGGCGCGGCGGAGGAGGGCGGAGAGTAGGACCCGCGTTCGCGCCTCTCCCCGCCATCTGGGTGTCCTCCCGGGCACCCGGCGGCCCGCCGCTGGCGGGCCGCGCGACATTCCCCGCAAGACCTTGCGCTGTTCTTACCCGCCGGCCTGACACGGCCCTCTTTATCCCCCGTCCTTGGCCTGGCGCCCCCTTCGTGGAGAGACATCCATGCCGGACCAAGGCATCCGCCTCATCGTTGGCCTGGGTAACCCGGGTCCCCAGTACGAGGCTACCCGCCACAACGTTGGCTTCTGGTTCCTCGATGCCCTGGCGGCGCACCATCAGGGCCAGTTCCGGGCGGAAACCAAGTTCCATGGCGCTTTGTGCCGGCTGCTGGTGGCGGGCGTCGACCTGCGCTTGCTCAAGCCCGCCACCTTCATGAATCGCAGCGGCCAGTCCCTGGGGGCGCTGGCGCGTTATCACGCCATCCCCGTGGAGGCCATTCTGGTGGCCCATGACGATCTCGATCTCCCCGTTGGCGCCGCGCGTTTGAAGCAGGGGGGTGGCCACGCCGGGCACAACGGTCTGCGCGACATCATCAACGTCCTGGGCAGCCGCGATTTTTGGCGGCTGCGCATTGGCATCGACCATCCCGGCGACCGGGAGCAGGTCGTCAACTATGTCCTGGGACGGCCCTCCCGGGATGAAGAGGGTCGGATCCTCACCGCCCTGGATGACGCCGAATCCTGTCTCCCCGATATCTTGGCCGGTGAGTTTCAGCGGGTCATGAACCGCCTGCACGGCGGGCGTTGACTCCGCCCAAACTGCCCTTACAAGTTGTGACCGAATGTTGCAATTATTGCGACATTGCGGTAGCTTTTGGCCAAATAACAACAAGACCCGGCCCCGCCCCCTCTCCAGGCCGGATTCAACGAACTATCCGCTTTTTTTGATGTCCGCGCGAGTCCCGCGCTTCCCGCCACCCGCGGGGGAATGCTGGCCCAGGTTTGCGGAAATAAAGAACCACTTTGTAACAAACACAATCGAGGAGTTGCGCGACCATGAACCAGCACTTGCAGCGGGCCATTGCCCTCGGCCTGATTAGTGGCCTGACGATCCCTTCCGCGGTCCTGGCCTCCAATGGCTATTTTGCCTTTGGCTGGGGAACCCCGTCCAAGGCCATGGGTGGCGTCGCCACCGCCTTGCCCCAGGACACCCTGGTCACCGCCACCAATCCGGCGGGCATGGGTTTCATCGACACCAGTCTGGACATCGGCGTGTCCTTCTTCAGTCCCTCACCCCGGGGTTACGAGGCCAACGACGATTACGCCCGCAACGCCATGGGTTTTCCGACCAGCGGTTTTGTCACCCCGGGTCGCTATGACAGCGATAGCGACTGGTTTCTGGTCCCCAGCATGGGCTACAACCATGTCCTCAATGATCAGATGACCCTTGGCATCTCCATCTTCGGCAACGGGGGCATGAATACCAATTACAAGGAGCGCCCGGTGTGGGAGAATTTCGCCGGCGCGCCCAATCAACTCGCCATTGGACCCGGCATGACGCCACCCCCGGGTACCTTCGCCGCCCCCAATGGTTTCCTCTTCACCATGGGACCCAATGGTCAACCGGTCCCGGTGACCGACCCCAATGCCACGCCCCAGCAGGGCAACGTCAATCCCGGCGGCATCTTTACCGCCACCACCCCCACGGGCGTCAATCTCGAACAACTGTTCGTCGAGATCCCCTTTACCTACAAAATCAACAAGCAGCATTCCCTGGGCATTGCCCCCGTCTTCGCCGCCCAGAGCTTCGAGGCCAAGGGCCTGGAGCCCTTCCGGCAGATGTCCCTCTACCCGGACGCGGTTTCCAACAACGGCAAGGACTGGTCTTATGGCTATGGTCTCCATCTGGGCTGGGTGGGCGAAATCAATGACCAACTGACCCTGGGCGCCTCCTACCGCACCAAGCTGTGGATGTCCGATTTCGATGATTACAAGGGCCTCTTCGCCGACGAGGGCAATTTCGACATCCCGGCGATGCTGAATCTGGGCCTGGCCTTCAAGGTCCAGCCCAACATCACCCTGGCCTTTGACTGGCAGCGCATCTTCTACAACGAGATCAACTCGGTCGGTAACTCCAACAACGTCAACGTCATGCCCTGCATGATGGGCATCAAGTCCGATAGCTGTCTGGGCGGCAAGAATGGCCTGGGCTTCGGCTGGGACGACATGGATATCTTCAAGCTGGGCGCCCGGTGGGATTACGACGAGAGGTTTAGCTTTATGGCCGGCGCCAGCTATGCCAGCGATTTCGCCCCGGACACCGAGGGCCTGTTCAACGTCATGGCCCCGGCCACCATCCAGTGGACCTTCACCTTGGGCGCCACCTATCGCCACAGCAAGAGCGACAGCTTCAATTTCTCCTTTGCCTGGATGCCCGAGGCCACCCTGGATGAGGGCTCTAACGCCAACATCACGGGTAGCCAGACCGGCAGTCTATACATGGAGCAGAAGGACATCGAGATCAGTTGGAACCACAGGTTCTAACCGTCATGTGGTCAACCCCACCCCGGATGATGGAAGACTTCCTCTGGTCTCTTCCATGCTAAATCTGGTGTGAGGGATCGCTAGACTCCTTAGGGCAGCCCCTAACCAGGCTGCCCTATTTTTTTGCGGTGAGCCAAGAATTGCTGGGCGCACCATCTCTTCAGCCCCCCCACCTTTCACTGCTTGTCCCGGGCCCGGTTCTCTTTTTGGGGATGCAATACTTGTCAGCAGGTGGAAAAAATCAGGGGGGCCCAGGGGTGACTCATGTCACCAGGCACGGCCAGGCAAGGGCCTCTGGTTTTTCTTCCCGTGGGCCGTTCAAACTCCGGACCGGTTAACTCCGGACGGTTGGGGCCTGGACGTCCGTCCGGGTCCTGCCAATGGAGTGGTAGGTCAGGCCGCTGGCGGCGACCAGGCGGGGATTGAAGAGGTTGCGGCCGTCGAAGACGACGGGGGTCTTGAGCCGGTCCCTGAGGGTGGCGAAGTCGACGCCCCGGAATTGGTTCCACTCAGTGACGATGGCCAGGCCATCGGCCCCGTCGAGGGCCGTGAGGGGATCATCGACCAGCTCCAGATCGGGACGCTCGCCGTAGATACGGCGGGCCTCCGTCATGGCGACGGGATCATAGGCGCGAACCCGGGCGCCCGCGGCCCAGAGGGCTTCCATCAGGCGGCGACTGGAGGCCTCGCGCATGTCATCGGTGTTCGGCTTGAAGGCCAGGCCCCACAGGGCGAAGGTACGCCCCTGGAGATCCCCCTGGAAATGGTCGCGGATCTTGGTGAACAGGACCTCCTTCTGCCGGTCGTTGACCGCCTCGATGGCGGCGAGGAGCTCGGCCCGGTAGCCGATGCCGCTGGCGGTCCGTTCCAGGGCGCGCACGTCCTTGGGAAAACAGGAGCCGCCATAGCCGCAGCCGGGATAGATGAACTGGTAGCCGATGCGGGGGTCGGACCCGATCCCGACCCGGACCTGCTCGATATCCGCGCCGACGGCCTCGGCGATGTTGGAGAGCTCGTTCATGAAGCTGATCTTGGCGGCCAGCAGGGCATTGGCGGCGTATTTGGTCAGCTCCGCGGAGCGGACGTCCATGACCAGGACGCGGTCGTGATTGCGGTTGAAGGGGGCGTAGAGGGCGCGCAGCAGTTCCCCGGTCCGGGGATTGTCGGTGCCGACCACGATGCGGTCGGGACGCATGAAGTCCTCGATGGCGGCCCCTTCCTTGAGGAATTCCGGGTTGGAGACCACGTCGAACTCGTGACTGACGCCGCGCTGGTCGAGGGCCTGGCGGATGGTGGCGGCGACCCGATCCGCGGTGCCGACGGGGACCGTCGACTTGTCGACGACGATGCGGTAACCCTCCAAGTGTTCGCCAATGGCTCGGGCCACGGCCAGGACGTGGGAGAGATCGGCGGAGCCGTCCTCATCGGGCGGCGTGCCGACGGCGATGAATTGAAACAGGCCATGCGCGACGCCGGCCGCCGGGTCGGTGGAGAAATTGAGCCGGCCGGCCGCCCGATTGCGCTGAACCACAGCCTCCAGTCCGGGCTCGAAGATGGGCACGCCTCCAGCGTTGAGTAAGGCGACCTTCTCGGGGTCGATGTCGATGCACAGGACCCGGTTACCCACCTCGGCGAGGCAGGCCCCGGTCACCAAACCCACGTAACCACTACCAAAGATGGTGATATCCATCAGGATTCTCCTGGTTGTGCCCGGTCGGGCCTTGAAAAAGGGCACATCTTAATCCATCGCTGGCCAAAGGGCGCGACGGACCCGAGATCCCTCAGGCCGGAGCGACCTGGACGCGAGGCGGGAACCGAGGTTGACAGCGGGGATTCATGTGCCTACCATACGCCGCTCGATTCGGAGGGGTTCCCGAGCGGTCAAAGGGATCAGACTGTAAATCTGACGGCTCAGCCTTCGGAGGTTCGAATCCTCCCCCCTCCACCAAATTGTAGTCATGAGATGCAGGCTCGCCGGGTTCGTTACCGTTCCCGCACACCATCGGCGCCTGAAAATACCTCGCGCGGGTGTAGTTCAACGGTAGAACTTCAGCCTTCCAAGCTGATAGCGTGGGTTCGACTCCCATCACCCGCTCCATGCCAGGCACAAGCGAACTTGCCCATGTAGCTCAGATGGTAGAGCACACCCTTGGTAAGGGTGAGGTCATCGGTTCGATTCCGATCATGGGCTCCAACCCGCCGGCAACCGGAACATCCTCGCGGAACGCCGGTTGTGGGCTCACACTCCTAACCTGAATACCTGACCGAATTTCGACATTTTCCGGGGGATAGCCTCATGTCCAAAGCCAAATTCGAACGCAAGAAGCCGCACGTCAACGTCGGTACGATCGGCCACGTCGACCATGGCAAGACCACCTTAACGGCGGCCATCACCATGCACCAGGCGAAGAAGTTCGGTGGCGAGGCCAAGGCCTACGACCAGATCGACAACGCCCCGGAAGAGCGCGCGCGCGGCATCACCATCGCCACCGCCCACGTCGAATACGAGAGCCCCAAGCGCCACTACGCCCACGTGGACTGCCCGGGCCACGCCGACTACATCAAGAACATGATCACCGGTGCCGCGCAGATGGACGGCGCCATCCTGGTCGTAGCCGCCTCCGACGGCCCCATGCCCCAGACCCGCGAGCACATCCTCCTTGCCCGCCAGGTCGGCGTCCCGCGCATCCTCGTCTACCTCAACAAATGCGACCTGGTCGACGACGAGGAACTGCTCGAACTGGTCGAGATGGAAGTGCGCGAGCTCCTCTCCAACTACGAATTCCCCGGCGACGACACCCCCATCATCCGCGGCTCCGCGCGCATGGCGATGGAAGGTGACAGCGGCCCCATGGGCACCCAATCCATCGACCAGTTGATCGACGCCCTCGACGACTTCATCCCCGAACCCGAGCGCCCGATCGACCAACCCTTCCTCATGCCCATTGAGGACGTCTTCTCCATCTCCGGCCGCGGCACCGTCGTCACCGGCCGTGTCGAGCGCGGCGTCATCAAGGTCGGCGAGGAAGTCGAGATCGTCGGCATCCGCCCCACCGCCAAGACCACCTGCACCGGCGTCGAGATGTTCCGCAAACTCCTCGACCAAGGCCAGGCCGGCGACAATGTCGGCGTCCTGCTGCGCGGCACCAAGCGCGAGGATGTCGAGCGTGGTCAGGTCCTCGCCAAGCCCAAGACCATCACCCCCCACACCCACTTCGAAGCCGAAGTCTATGTGCTGGGCAAGGATGAAGGCGGCCGCCACACCCCCTTCTTCAACGGTTACCGGCCCCAGTTCTACTTCCGCACCACCGACGTCACCGGCGCCTGCGAACTGCCCGAAGGCGTCGAGATGGTCATGCCTGGCGACAACGTCAAGATGACCATCAAACTCATCGCCCCCATCGCCATGACCGAAGGCCTGCGCTTCGCGGTGCGCGAAGGTGGACGGACCGTGGGCGCGGGCGTGGTCTCCAAGGTTATCGAGTAAGCGTCAGGCCTCAGCCCAGCCCGCTGACCTTGCCCTTGGTCCGCGCGCTGAGCCTGAGGCCAGATTTTTTAGGCCAGTAGCTCAATTGGCAGAGCAGCGGTCTCCAAAACCGCAGGTTGGGGGTTCGATTCCCTCCTGGCCTGCCACTTTCTTCCCGCGCTGATCAGGGCGGTACCTGAATGAATGCAAAAGTCGAGGCTGGCGCCACCAGTTTGGATACCGCCAAACTGGCGGCGGCGGCCCTTTTGTTAATTGCCGGCATTTTCGCCTTCTACTTCTTCGCGGATTATTCGACCCTACTCCGGGTTCTTGGTCTGCTGATCATCGGTGGTGCGGCGGCGGCGATTGCCTTGCAGACCCAAGTCGGGCGGCAACTCTGGCAGTTCGTTGGTGATGCCCGCACCGAAGTGCGCAAGGTGGTCTGGCCGACCCGGCAGGAAACGCTGCAAACGACCCTGATCGTCGTCGTCATGGTCTTGATCCTGGGCATCGTCCTCTGGCTGTTCGACATGATGCTCATGGCCATTCTGCGTCATCTCACGGGCCAGGGAGGCTGATCATGGCCATGCGCTGGTTTGTCATCCACGCCTTTTCCGGCATGGAAAATCAGGTGAAGCGGTCGCTGGAGGATCGCATCAAGCGCGCGGGCATGGAGGACCAGTTTGGCGAGATCCTGGTGCCCACCGAGACGGTCGTGGAGATGCGCAACGGCCAGCAGCACAAGGTGGAACGTAAGTTCTTCCCCGGCTATGTCCTGGTCCACATGGAAATGTCGGATGAGACCTGGCACCTGGTGCGGGATGTGCCGAAGGTGATGGGGTTCATCGGCGGGCATGGCGACCGACCCGCTCCCATCCCCGACATGCAGGCCAATGCGATCCTGCAGCGGATGCAGGATGGCGCCGCCAAACCCAGGCCCAAGGTGCTTTACGAACCGGGGGAAATGGTCCGGGTCATCGATGGACCCTTCACGGATTTCACGGGCGTGGTCGAAGAGGTCGATTACGACAAGAATCGCCTCAAGGTCTCCGTGCTGGTCTTTGGCCGCGCGACCCCGGTAGATCTTGAGTTTTCCAAGGTGGAAAAGGGCTGAAGCCCTGGCCTAGGGTCATCACCCCAGCCGCCCGGCCACTTGTCCTTCGCGGACTTTCCCGAGCAAACATTACACGCTCGGTCATTTAACGATGCCGCCCATCCTATTGGAATTGGGCGGTGAGGGGAGCCGGTCTCCTTCCACCGGCGTCAGTACCCAGCTAATGAGGAAAAAATGGCAAAGAAGATAACAGCTTATATTAAGCTGCAAGTCAAGGCGGGCGAGGCCAATCCCAGTCCGCCCGTGGGCCCGGCCCTTGGTCAGAAGGGCGTGAACATCATGGAATTCTGCAAGGCGTTCAACGCCAAGACGCAGAATCTGGAAAAGGGCATGCCGATTCCAGTGGTGATCACCGTCTACGCCGATCGCAGCTTCACCTTCATCACCAAGACCCCCCCCGCCACCGTCCTGCTCAAAAAGGCGGCCGGCGTGATCCGGGGCAGCAAGACGCCGCACACGACCAAGATCGGTACCGTCACCCGCGCCCAGCTTGAGGAGATCGCCGCGGTCAAGATGCCGGACCTGACGGCGGCGGACATGGATGCCGCGGTGCGCACCATCGCGGGCAGTGCCCGTGCCATGGGTCTGAACGTGGAGGGCGTCTGAGATGGCCAAATTATCCAAGCGCATGCAGGCGCTCCGCGCTGGTTTCGATAAGAAGAAGGTCTACCCGGCCGAGGAAGCCTTCAACCTGCTCAAGGACCTGTCAAAGGTCAAGTTCCTGGAAAACGTCGATGTCGCGGTCAACCTGGGCGTCGATCCGCGAAAGTCGGACCAGGTCGTGCGTGGCGCCACCGTCCTGCCCAATGGTATCGGCAAGCAGGTCCGCGTGGCCGTCTTCTGCCAGGGTGGCGCGGCCGAGGCCGCGACCGCGGCCGGTGCCGACCGCGTGGGCATGGAAGACCTGGCCGAGGAGATGAAGGCCGGTAATCTCAACTATGACGTGGTCATCGCCTCTCCGGATGCCATGCGGGTGGTTGGGCAGTTGGGTCGACTCCTGGGCCCCCGTGGTCTCATGCCCAACCCCAAGGTGGGAACCGTGACCGCGGACGTCGCCGAGGCGGTGCGTAACGCCAAGGCGGGCCAGGTGCGCTATCGCACCGACAAGTCCGGCATCATCCATTGCCCCTTGGGTAAGATCACCTTCGAACCCGTCGCCTTGCGGGAAAACCTCGAGGCCCTGCTGCGGAACCTGATGAAGGTCAAGCCCAGCACCTCCAAGGGCGTTTACATGCGCAAGGTGACCGTGTCAACCACCATGGGGCCGGGCCTGACCATCGACCATCAGGCACTCATCTGAGGCCAGCCCCTGGCCCGGGCCCGAG
>CALMDH010000280.1:0-20037 GCA_937862735.1 uncultured Gammaproteobacteria bacterium | reverse complement strand
CCGGACCTCCCCGGGCTCGCCCGTGACGCTGGCATCGAGAAAGATCACCCGCTCGGCGGTGGCGATCTCCGCGGCCAGTTCGGCGGTGAGGATGTGGCGGGCAATGACGCTGACCTCGCGGGGCAGCGGCGCCGCCATCAGGGCCTCCGCCGCGAGGGGGCCGATGGCATCGTCGCCGCGAATGGGACTGCCGTAACCGATGATCAGGGTCTTGGCCGTCATGCCCGGGCCGGCGGGTTGCAAGGAAGAACCTCCTTCTGTTTGAAGCGGGATAAGCGTTCACCCCCCCTGCCGCCTGGGCGGGCAAAGGTCAAAGGCCGCGGCCCGCCACGGGTTTCCCGCAGGGCTAATGGCGACACAATGAATCCACCACCCGGCCCGCGGCATCCCGCAACTCGATCACCATCGGCATCTGGCCAAAGGCGTGGGAGGCGCAGGACAGACACGGATCGAAGCAGCGGATGACCGCCTCGACGCGGTTGAGCATGCCCTCCTGGAGGTGGTTGGCGTCCACGTAGGCCTCCGCGACCTGCCTGATCGCGGCGTTCATCGCCAGGTTGTTGTGACCGGTGGCGATGATGAGGTTGACCCAGGTGATGAGCCCGTCGTCGTCAATCTTGTAGTGGTGCATCAGGGTGCCACGCGGGGCCTCGGAGACGCCGATCCCCTCGTCGCGGTTGCTGCGGGCGCGGGCGCGGACCCGCGGGTCCAGGATCTCCGGATCCTTGAGCAGGCGCTCCATCATCTCCAGGGCATAGATGATCTCCACCAGCCGCGCATAGTGGTAGTGGAAGCTGCTGGCGATGGGGCCCGACTCCTGCAGCATGTGGAACTCGGCCAAGGCCACGTCGGCGTAAGGGGTGCCGCAGGCATTGGCGTTGTTGAGGCGGGCCAGGGGGCCGACCCGGTAGACCCCCTTGGGGTACCCCATCGGTTTGTAGTAGGGGAACTTCATATAGCTGAAGTCCTCCACCGCCTCGCCCACCAGGCGCTGGTATTCCCAGGTCGGCACCCGGTCCTCGACCAGGCGACCGCGCGCGTCCTTCAGACGCAGAAAGCCGTCGTAGTGTTCCAGGTTACCCTCGGGCGTGACCAGGCTCAGGAACAGGGTCTCCTGAGTACCGAAGTGGCGGGCCTCGTCCTTGAACTTGGGGACCAGGGTCTTGAAAAAGTCATAGGTCCGCTTGGCGATCTCCAGGCCCTCGGGGAGCAGCTTGAGCATGGCCGCGCGCTTGTCCGGGGTCAGGGCCTCGCTGACGCCGCCCGGCACCACCCAGGTCGGGTGGATCTTCTTGCCGCCGAGGGTCTCGATGATGGTCTGGCCAATCTGGCGCAGCCGGATCCCGTCCCTGGCCAGCTCCGGGTACTGGCGCATGACGCCGAAGATGTTGCGGGTGGCGGGGTCCGCGTCCCAGCCCAGGAGCAGGTCGGGGGAGGACAGGTGGAAGAAGGACAGGGCGTGGGACTGGGTGATCTGGGCCAGGTTGATGATCCGCCGCAGCTTCTCGGCGGTAGGCGGGATCGTGACCGACAGCAGGTGGTCGCAGGCCTTGTTGGCGGCCAGGATGTGGCTCACCGGGCAGATACCGCAGGTGCGGGCGGTCAGGGCCGGCATCTCGCGGTAGGGGCGGCCCTCGCAGAACTTCTCGAAGCCGCGGAATTGGGTGAGATGGAAGCGGGCGTCCTGGAGTTCCCCCTGATCGTCGAGTTGCAGGGTGATGCGGGCGTGCCCCTCGATGCGGGTGACCGGTTCGATGGTGATGGTTCGGCTCATGGCAACGGATCGTGGTGAAGAGGGTTGGCGTGCGGCGGGCGCGTGGACGTCAGGAAACCTGGCGTCGCCGCCCGGTCAGGCCCCGAAACGCGTGACGGCGCTCGGGTCGGGCGTACGTCCGGCGATGAGTTCGCTGAGGATATAAAAGATGCTGTCCGCGCTGGGTGGGCAGCCGGGGACAAAGACCTCCACGGGCACGCAGGCATGGATGGGCCGCACCTGGCGAAACAGGGCCGGGACCCGCTGGGTCGGGATCCCCGGCTGGAGGGTGGCGGTCTCCCGGTAGGCCTGGTCCAGCACCGCCTCCAGCTTGAAGGGGTTGCGCATGGCGGGGACGTTGCCATTGACGGCGCAATCGCCCAGGCTGATCAGGACCCGGCAGCGCTGGCGGAAGGCCTGGGCCTGGCGCAGATCGTCCTCGTTGCTGATGGCCCCCTCCAGGATGCCGATGTCCACCCGCTCCGGCAGGGCCTTGGCATCCACCAGGGGGCTGTAGACGATGTCCAGGGCTTGGGCGAGGTCCACCAGGCGCTCGTCCAGGTCGAGCAGGGACATGTGGCAGCCCGAGCAGCCGTCCAGCCAGGCGGTGGCGACCTTGATGCGGCCAACCAGGGCCGCCGGGGCGGCGGTCGCCGTGGTGCTGGTCGCCGTCGCGGCCGGCATCCCCTCGGGTGCAAGGATGGGATTCCCGCCGGTCCCGGCGGATGGCGGCGTCACCCCCGGGCGGGGCTGATCGGCAGGGAACCCAGGATCGTCGGGGTGGTTAAGGCTCATTGGGCATGCCTCCGGCGCGCCAGGATGGGCAGAAATTGCTGGTCCTTGACCATCTCGCCAGCGGAGGTCCCCTGTTTGACCAGGGCCCCGGTGGGACAGACCTGGACGCATTTACCGCACCCGGTGCAGGTCTCGCTTTCCCCCCAGGGTTGCGCCAGGTCGGTGATGACCTGACAGTCGCTGCCCCGGCCCATGACGTCCCAGGTGTGGGCGCCTTCGATTTCGTCGCAGACCCGCACGCACCGGGTGCAGAGGATGCAGCGGTTGTGATCCATGCGGAACAGTTCGTGGGAACTGTCCATCCGGTAGCGCGCCTGGCGGTAAGGGAAGCGGACGTGATCCACGCCGCACTTCTGGGCCTGGGTCTGCAGCTCGCAGTGACCGTTGGAGACACAGACCGAACAGATGTGATTGCGCTCGGCGAAGAGCAATTCGACGATGGTGCGGCGATAGCGTTGCAGGCGCTCGGTGTTGGTGCTGATCGACATCCCCTCGCTGACCTGGGTCGAACAGGCGGCAAAGAGCCGGCCCTGGCCCGCCACCTCGACCAGGCACAGCCGGCAGCCACCCCAAATGCTCAGGCCGTCCAGATAACAGAGGCTCGGGATGGGGATCTTGTTCTCCCGACAAACCTCGATGATAGTCTCGTCCGCGCGGGCGGAGAGGTCCTGACCGTCGATGGTCAGGGTGACGACTTTGACGGTGGCTGGAGAAGGGGGTGCGGGCATGGTGGCTCCGTTAGGATGCGCTGGTCTGCGCCAGGCGCGACGTTCGATCTAAACGCGTTCGTCAGGGAAACGGCGATCGCCGTGGCCTACCGTTCCGGGCGCTGCTCAAGGGCGCGGGATCGGCCCCGGTCGATTAAGCCAGGCAAGGGATCTTGCTAGGTCCGGTGCAACTTGGCCTCGTATTCCTCGCGGAAGAACCGCAGGGTCGAGAGCACCGGGTTGGGCGCCGTCTGGCCGAGGCCGCATAGACTCGTGGCCTGGACCACCTCGCACAATTCCTCGAGGAGGGCGAGGTCGCGGGACCCCGCCTGGGATTTGCACATGCGGTCCAGGAGTTCATGCATCTGCTGGGTGCCGGCCCGGCAGGGGACGCACTTGCCGCAGGACTCGCTCATGCAGAACTCCATGAAAAAGCGCGCCACGTCCACCATGTCGGCGGTCTCGTCCATGACGATCATGCCGCCCGAGCCCATGATGGTGCCCAGGGTTTTCAGGCTGTCGTAATCCACCGGGATATCCAGGTGGGACGCGGGGATACACCCGCCGGAGGGGCCACCGGTCTGGACGGCCTTGACGGCCTTGCCGCCGGGCACGCCGCCGCCGATGTCCTCGATGATGGCGCGCAGGCTCGTGCCCATGGGCACCTCGATGAGCCCGGTGTTGACGATGCTCCCGGCCAAGGCGAAGACTTTGGTGCCCCTGGATTTTTCGGTGCCGATGCCGGCGAACCAGTCACCACCGTGGCGGATGATGGGGGCGATGTTGGCGAAGGTCTCGACGTTGTTGATCAGGGTGGGGCAGCCCCAGAGTCCGGACTCGGCGGGGTAAGGGGGTCGTGGCCGGGGCTGACCCCGGTTGCCCTCGATGGACGCCATGAGGGCGGTCTCCTCGCCACAGACGAAGGCCCCGGCACCCAGGCGGATTTCCACCTCGAATTTGAAGGGCGTCTCGGCGATCCCAACGCCAAGGAAGCCAGCGCGCTTGGTCTTGCGAATGGCCGTGGTCATACGTTCCACCGCCAAGGGGTACTCGGCCCGCACGTAGACATAGCCTTTGGCGGCGCCGATGGCATAGGCGGCGATGGCCATGCCCTCCAGCACCCGATGGGGATCAGATTCCAGCACCGCCCGGTCCATGAAGGCCCCGGGGTCACCCTCGTCGGCGTTACAGATGACGTACTTCTGGTCCCCGGGCATCTTGGCGACGGTGGACCACTTGAGCCCGGTGGGATAGCCACCGCCGCCCCGGCCGCGCAGGCCACTGACCGTGACTTCGCGCAGCACCTCCGCCGGGGTCATCTCGCTCAGGGCCTGGACCAGGCCCGCATAGCCGCCCACCGCCAGATAGCCCTTGAAGCTGTCCGGGTCGATGACGCCGGAATTTTCCAGAACGATGCGCCGCTGGCGGGCAAAGAAAGGCTGGTCGGTAGGGCAATGCAGACGTGCCACCGGGGCGGCGCCAACGCTCGCCAAAATATCCGGGGCATCCTCCGGCTGGACGTCCCGGTAGAGGGTCGCGGCGTTCAGGTCGGCCCCGGGCCCCGCGATCGCCACCAAGGGGCCCGCGGAACAGAGACCCATGCAGCCGACACGCTTGATCTTGCAGGGCCGGTGGGCTTCGCCGTTCTTTTGGCCTTGCTCGGTTGGCTGATCATGGGCCTGCGCCAAGGCCTCAAGGACCGCCGGGGCACCGGAGGATTGACAGCTTGCCGCCATGCAGACCCGCACTTCATGCGCGATCCCGGCGTCCTGGGCTTGACATGCCTTGGCCTTTTCGGCCAGATCCTCCAGATTCATCGCGCTACCCTCATTTCAGTCCCTCAAGTTTGGCCATCAGGTCAGGGGGCACCAGCTTGCCCTGGAGGCTGCCGTCCAGGACCACCGCTGGGGCCAGGCCGCAGGCCCCCACGCAGCGGGCGGTGAGGACCGATAGCCGGCCATCCGCCGTCGTCTCGCCGGGCTTGACCCCAAAGCGTTCCTCCATGGCCGCCACCAAACGCCCGGCACCCTTGATGTAGCAAGCCGTGCCGGTACAGACCACGCAGGCGTGACGGCCCTTGGGCTTGAGCATGAAGAGGTGATAGAAGGTCGCCACCCCGTAGACCTTGGACAGGGACAGGTCGAGGGAGCCGGCCACGAAGCGCATGGCGGTCTCGTCCAGGAAGCCAAAGGCGTCCTGGACGCTATGGAGGGTCTCGATCAGGGCATGCCCGGCGTAGCCATTACGCCGCATGGTGGCATTGACCAGCTTCCAACGCTTGTCGTCGCTGGGCAGCGGGGGGCGGGATTGCAAGAGGGTCATGAAGGGTCCTTGGCGTGGCCGGACATTCCATCCAGCCGCCAAGATTAAAGCCAACCAAAGGTTGGGTCTATCACGGTTTGGTTACGGCCGCCCCCCTTGCATCAAGCGGCAACGGCTCAGCTTGTTGTTGGGCCTCGAAACAAGCTGGCCGGATCCTACCCGTACCCTTTGCACCTTGCACCTTGCGCTTTTCCCTTTGCTCCTTTCCCCCGGGACCGGTCGCGGACCGGCCCCGGCGGGGCTCAATATTCGTTCAGCATGGCCAGGTCCTGATCCGCCCGCCGCAGGCGGATGGCCAGGGTGCGAGCCAGACCCTCCAGCATGTTGAAGCCCAGGCGCTTGTGACCCTCGACCAGGTGGTCGAAATTCCGGCGCGACAGGGCGTAGACCTCGGTGTCGGTGTAGGCCACCGCGTCATGGTTGCGGGGCCGGTTGTCGAGGAAGGACAGGCCGCCGAAAAAGTCGCCCCGACCAAAGGTGCCGGCGTGCCGGGTCTTTCCTGCCCCAACGGGGAGGAAGATGCGCACCGCGCCGCGGCGGATCCAGTAGATTTCATCCCCGACGGCCCCCGAGGCGTAGATGGTCTCACCGGCCGGGTAGTGGCGCTCCTCCAGGCAGGCTTCCAGATCCTGCAGGGTCTCATCCTTGCGCTGACTGAAGACCTCCATCTCCTGCAAGCGCAGGGGCGGCTCTTCCTCCTCCAGCACCGCCAGGGGCGCATCCCGCTCACCGAGGAGACGGTCCTCCACCCACTCGATGGCGCTAACTAGTTGCGGGAAGACGCGGACCGCCGCGTCATCGGCGACGATGACGCCGGTATGTTCCAGAAATTCCCGCAGATTGCGGCCGCTGGGCAGGGCTTCGGGAATGCTGGAGAGGATGAGGAGGGCGCCCTTCTCCTGTAAGGCATTGCGTACGATCACCAGCAGGTGGGCGGCGGTGACATCCATGGATTGCACCCGCTTGAGATCCAGGATCATGAACCGGCGCTTGCCGAATTCCGGCTCCAGTTGCGAATAGAGCTGATGCGAGGTGCCGAAAAAGAGGCTGCCCTGGAGTTCGAAGACGACACCCTGATCACCCTTGCTCTCGATAATGCGCATCTCCTCCTCGGTGCGCACCCAGGTCGAGGAGGTCTGATTGATATAGACCTTGTGCCGCACCACGGCGCCACCGATCTGCTCGCGGACGAAGAGCAGGATCGCCAGGGCCACGCCCACGCCGGAGGCGGCGATCAGGCCGATGGTGAGGGCGGCGACCACCACGGCCAGCACCACGACGAAGTCGAAGACCGTGGCCCGCGACTGGACGAAGTGCAGGGGTTCGCGGTCGATCATGCGGATGCCGACCACGATAAGGATGCCCGCCAGGGCGGCGACGGGGATCCAGGCGAGAAAGGAGCCCAGGGCCAGGGCGGCGACCAGGGCGAAGACGCCTTCGAGGATGCCCGACAGCCGGGTGCGGCCGCCGCTGTTGACGTTGACCAGGGTGGGGCCCATGGCGCCGGCCCCGGGGATGCCGCCGATGGTGGCGGAACAGATGTTGGCCACCCCCTGGGCCACCAGTTCGCGGTCGGAGTCGTGGCGGCTGCGGGTCAGTTGGTCGACGACGATGCAGGTCTTGAGGGTGTCGATGGAGAGCAGCACCGCCAGGGTCAGGGCGCTGCCGAACAGGCCGGCCACCTCCCCCAGGCGCAGGTCGCCGATATCCTTCCACAGCCCGGTCACGCTCGCGACCAGCCCCTGCCCCTGGGCCTCCATGGTCCCGATGATCAAGGGGTTGCCCTCGATCAGCCAGAGGGTGGGATCGACGAATTCCGCCAGGCCGAAATAGGTCCCCAGGCCGGCGAGGATGCCCAGGATGGTGCCGGGCACCAGCTTCGTCAGTTTGGGGCCGAGGAAGGTGAAGAAGACGGTGGCCCCGCCCACCGCCAGGGCGCGCCAGTCCCAGTGGTCGGGGGTCATGAGGATGTGCCACCAGGATTCGCTGGCGGCGCCAAGGAATTTCGGGATCTGGCTGCCGATGATGATCAGGCCCACGCCGGTCATGTAGCCGCTGACGACGGTGTAGGGGATGTACTTGATCAGGCGGCCGATGCCGACGAAGCCCAGCAGCATCTGGGCCAGACCAGCGATGACGGTGAGCAGCACCAGCAGCAGGATGATGGTACTGGCCCCGACGCCATAGCCAGTCATCTCGATGGCGAAGGCCGAGAGCACCGCCGCCGCCGGGGCGCAGGGGGTGGTGATGAGCCGGTCGGTGCCGCCCAGGATGGGGGCCACCAGGCCGAGCACGGTGGCGCCGATGATGCCGGCCAGGGCGCCCAGGGTGGCATAGCCCGGCCCGATGGCGGCATAGATGGTGACGCCAAAGGCGATGGAGGACGGCAGCACGACCAGCATGGCGGCGAGGCCGCCCCAGAAGTCGCCTAGGTCCTTGTTGCGTCGGTTGAGAAGAGCGGAAGCGTTCATGGGTGTGATTGTCAATCCCGTTGCATGACCTGAAGGCGTCGGTTGAGAGACTGGCGGCTGATGCCGAGCAGCATGGCGGCGATCCCCTGGTTGTGATTGGCCCGCCGCATGGCCTCCTCCACCAGGAAGACATCGGCCTCCTTGAGGGTGGGAAAGCGCCCAGGAATGGCCAGGGACGGCCCCTCTTCCGCGGCGGGCGGGGTTGGCCCGGACCCGTCACGGTCCCGCTTGATGACCTGCTGAAAGCTGTCCAGGGACAGCATGGCACCGCCGCGATGTTGGGCCAGGGCATTGAAGACCATGGCCCGCAACTCGCGGATATTGCCCGGGAAGTCATACAGGGACAGCAGGGTGTGCAATTCGCCGGGGGCCCGTGGCGCGGGCCGGCCCATGGTCTGGGCCGCCTCGTCGATGAAGTGCTGGAGCAACAGCGGCAGGTCGTCCCGGCGCTCCCGCAGGGGCGGTAGCTCGACGGGGTGGCTGGAGAGGCGGAAGTAGAGGTCCTGGCGAAACTTACCCCGATCCATGCGCCGGTGCAGGGGCTGGTTGGTGGCCGCCAGGATGCGGGCATCGCTGGTGCGCGGCACGTCCGAGCCGATGGGGTAATAGCTCTGGGCCTGGAGCAGGCGTAGCAGCTTGACCTGGGAGGCGGGCTTGAGGTCACCGATCTCATCAAGGAACAGGGTGCCCCCCGCCGCCTTGGCGATCAGGCCCTCCCGCTCCCGGTCGGCGCCGGTGAAGGCGCCGCGGACATGGCCGAAGAGGGTATCGGAGAAGAGGTTGTCGTCCAGGCCGGCGACATTCAGGCTGACCAGCTCCCCGGCCCGGCCACTGAGGCGATGAATGGCCTGGGCGATCAGTTCCTTGCCAGTACCGGTCTCGCCGGTGATCAGCACCGGTTCCCCGGAGTCGGCGATGGCCTCCAGATAACGGAACAGGCGCTGCATGCGGTGGTTGCGGGTGACGATGGCGGCGAAGGCCTCCGGATGATCGACCCCCTCCCCCATGAGGCTGGAACGAAGGAAGCCGATCTCCTGCCGGAGCTGGCGGATCTCCAGGGCGCGGCGCACGGCGGAGACGAACCGGCTCTCCTCCACCGGCTTGACCAGGTAGTCGAAGGCCCCCTCCTTCATGCAGGACACCGCCGTTTCCACCTCCTGGGAGGCGGTCATGACCACCACGGGGATCTCGGGATACTCCCGGGTCAGGCGCGGCAGCAACTCCTGGCCGGAGACATGGGGCATGAAGAGGTCGAGGATGATCACCCCGGCCGTCTGACGATCCAGGAACGGCAGCAGTTCCCGGCCATCGCTCAGGGCGCTGACGGCGGTGATGCCATGGGTGTTAAGCAGGTATTCCGCCCCGAAGAGGATCTCCTCCTCGTCGTCCACCAGGACCACTGGCCACTTTTGTCGGCTTTCCACGCTTGATCTCCGCGCATTCTGGGTAATCGTCCGGCCCCCTCTCCCCCACCCTCCCCCGCCAGGGGGGGAGGGAGCAAGAGAATCAGGGGCTTGTGCTACCCATGTCGGCCCGGGCAGCGGGGGGATGTGGACGATGACCTATCATTGGTAGGGATGGTTGAAGATCGGCCCTGATCGTCAACCTTGTTCGCCCGCCTTGGTCAGGGGTAACAGGACGCTGACCTGGGTGCCCGCCCCGGGCGTGGACTCAATCTCCAGCCGGCCGGAATGATGCTGAATGATCCGGGCGCAAATGGACAGCCCCAGCCCGGTGCCCCCCGCCGTGCTCCGGGTGGTGAAGAAGGGCTCGGTGACCCGCTCCCGCACCTCCTCCGCCATGCCCCGGCCCTCGTCGGCGACCCGCACCCGCACGAACTCCCCCTCCGGCTCCAGCCCGGCGCTGATCAGGACCACGGCCGAGCGGTCGGGCAGGGCTTGCAGGGCGTTGAGGATCAGGTTGATGAAGACCTGTTCCAGTTGCTGGGCGTTACCCCGGACGCAGGGCAGGGATGCCGGCAGTTCCAGCCGGCAATGATCCGTGTAGCGATGGATCTGACTCTGCAGAATGGACAGGGCCGTGGGCAGGACCTCCCCCAGGTCCACGGCATGGTCCAGGTCGCCGGCATCCGGCCGGGCCATGTGTTTAAGGTTACCGACAATCTTTTCGATGCGCTGGGAGCCCTTGACGATGCCCTCCACCAGCCGTGGCAGCCCGGTGAGGGCACGATCCACCGGGACGCCGCCAATGGTGAAGTCGCCATAGTCACGCCGATGCTGGTCGAGCACCTTGCGCAGGTCCTCCCAACTGCGGGCGAGGATGGAGGCGTTGAACTGGATGGCGTTGTTGGGGTTGTTGATCTCGTGGGCGACGCTGGCGGCGATCACGCCCAGGGAGGCCAGGCGGGCATTGCGGATGGCGTGGGCCTCCAGCACCCGCTTCTCGGTGACATCGGTGAGAATGACCATGGCCGCGGCGACCCGGTCGCCCTCCCGCAGGGGTACCAGACGCAGTTCCCACCAGGTCGAATCATCCCCGGCGTAACCGAAATGCTCCGGCTCACCCAGGGTCAGGACCTTGGCCAGGGCCTGGCTGAAGCGCTCCCGGGCCCGGATCGGCAGAAAGCCGGCGCCACAGCGGCCATCGCCGCCGTTGGCGGCAGGCAGGGGTCGGTTCACGATCAGGACGCACCCCTCGCGATCCACCGTCATGATGATATCCGGCGACTGATCGAAGAGGATGCGCAGCTTCTGTTCCGACGCCCGCAGTTCCTCCTCGATGCGCAGGCGCAGGCGCAAGGCGGCGCGGAAGTGGACGATGAAGAGGACGACCACCAGGGTCAGGGCCAGGCCACTGCCGAGGATGATCCAGGGGCCTTCGCGAAAGACCTCGGTGCTGAACTGGCGGGTCGGGGAGCAGGTGATCGACCAGCGACGATCCGCCACCGGAAAGCTCTCGGTGACCCGTGGCGCCGGCTCCAGGTCCCAGCCTCGCCATTCGGTGGTCGCCGGGGTCGGGGAGCGATTGAGCCGGCTGGCGTAGAAGTCGAGCAATTCCTCCCCGGCGGGCGCGGACTCGTCCAGGACCAGAAATTCGACCCCGCGGGGCTCCAACACCCCCATGGCGGCATCGGCGATGTCGGCGATGCGAAAGACGCCGACGACGAAGCCCCGGAGCCGGGAGCGGGGCTCATCGCCCTCCCCACCGCCCGGCGGAGCGGTGAAGACCGGCTTGAAGGCCATAAAGCCATACTGGGGGTTCGGACCATGGATCAGGGGAATGCGCCCACTCACCACCATGTCGCCACTAGCCAGGGCCCGCGCCATCAGGTTGCGCAGCAGGGGCTGGGCGCCCAGGTCCAGGCCCCGGTAGAGGGCGCTGTTCCCCTCCGAATCCAAAAAGCGGATGGGGTAGCGGTCCTCCTCTCCCGCCCCTCCGGCCTCGGGGGCGACCCAGGCCAGGGCGTGGATACCCTTGAAACGATCGGAGAGGCCGTGGGCAAAGCGCGTGAAGGCGGGCTCGTCGACCTGGGGGGCGACCAGAAAGAGATCGTGGAGGGAGCGAACGGCGTCCAGACCCTCCTCGATCCCCTTCTTGAGGACCCGGTTGCGATTTTGCGCGAGCCACTCGAATTCCAGTTGATGGCGCCTGTCGATCTCGATCTGGACCGCCCAGAAGGCACCTGAAGACAAAATCACCCCGGTGACCCCGACCAGGATCGCCAGCCAATGAAGCTTGAGAAATCTGAACATGCCGGCTGACGCCCCACCCACCCCATTCAGGATTTACCGCAAATCGTGACGCTTGGGGTGATCGGCGAAGAAGCCCCTGTCATTAGCGCCCGATATTACACCCGGGTCAGCGAAAAAAAATGACCGGCACCCAGTCCCTGGGTGCCGGCTTCCATAACGGGGATGGAGCAAAATCAGGCGATCTTGACCACGATGTCGTGCAAAACGCGGCTGGCCTCCAGCAACTGATCCGCGGCATCGTACATATCACGGTAGATTTCCCGGGTGCGGAAGATATCCAGGGCCATTTCCACGGCATCCGCCGGGGTGGCCTCGCCCTTGCTGGCCAGCAGCTTCAGATGGGCCTCCTTGTCGTAAAGCTGCACCAGGGCTCGACGGTAGGTCTGTTCCATCTTGCGCTCGGCGTTGCGGGCAAAGGTGGCATCCTCGTCGGCGAGGGCGGGATTGCTCCCCAACTTGCCATAGCCCCGCTGCAAGGCCTCCACGCCGGACTTTAACAAGACGGCCATTTCGAGGATGTACTTATCGGAATCGAAATGCAGCGCGCCCATCTCCCGCGCGGTGATCTTGGTGTAATTGATCACATAGTCCAGGGTCTGGATCGCCCGGAGGATGTCCTCCCGGTCCATGGGCGTGGCGAAGGCCTTGTACAGGGCTTCGACATTGCGGTTCTTCATCTCGTCCGCTTCCTTTTCCAGGGCCCGGATCTCATCCAGGGCCGCTTCGCTGCCCGATTCCATGAACTCGAC
This sequence comes from uncultured Gammaproteobacteria bacterium, assembly GCA_937862735.1. Classification (GTDB taxonomy): domain Bacteria; phylum Pseudomonadota; class Gammaproteobacteria; order Chromatiales; family Chromatiaceae; genus M0108. The sequence continues at coordinate 7,527 of CALMDH010000280.1, read as the reverse complement.
GAATTTGGACGTCGCCCGCACCGCCACATCGCATTGATCGCACATCATGCGGAAAAAGTCCGGCATGACGGGAAAGATACGATCCATCAATTTACCGACGGCCGAATTCGGGTTGCCACTCATGATTCTGTTCCTCGACAAAAAAACGTGGGTTAATCAGGGATCTGGCCAGGAGGCCAAGTAAGACGCCAGCGATCGGGAGCTTCGCCCTCAGGCCACCCCGGTCAGAAGCTGCAAGACATAGAAGGTCAGGGCGCCCACCGCGCCCGAACCGGGGATGGTGATCACCCAGGTACTGGCGATATCCCGGGCCTTGGCCCAGCGGACCGCCTTGGGTCGTTCCGCGGCCCCGATTCCCATGATCGAGGAGCTGACCACGTGGGTGGTGGAGACGGGCGCGCCCAGGGCGGAGGCCCCGAAGATGACCGCCGCGGAGGTCAGTTGGGCGCTGACGGCATGGATGGGGCGCAGCTTGTAGATGGCGAAGCCGACGGTTTTGACGATCCGCCAGCCCCCCGAGAGGATGCCCAGGGTAAGGACCGTGGCGCAGGTCAGAACGACCCAGAAGGGCACGACGAATTCATCCTGAAAATTCCCCAACACCAGCACCAGGGTGATGATGCCCATGCTCTTTTGGGCGTCATTGGCGCCATGGGAAAAGGCGAGGGCGGCGGCGGTAAAGAACTGGACCTTGCGCAGGGGCTTGTTGGCCGCGGGGGTGGCCCGCGCCAGCACGATGCCTAGCAAGCGCATGACGAGAAAGCCCACCCAAAAGCCCAGCAAGGGGGAGACGATCAGCGAGAGGATGACCTTGGTGACGCCATTCAGTTTCCCCGCGGTGATCAGATCGTTGAAACCCCAGACCACCGCCGCGGTGCCGACGGCGGCAATCACCGCCCCCGCCAGACCGCCCACCAGGGCGTGGGAAGAGGACGAGGGGATGCCGTACCACCAGGTGAGGATATTCCAGAAGATGGCGCCGAAGACGCCACACATCACCACCGACACGGACAGGACCGTGGAGACATCGCTGAGGTTGATGAACTTGCCGATGGTGTTCGCGACCGCCGTGCCGCCCAGGAGGGGGCCCAGAAACTCGAAACTGGCGACAATCGCGACCGCCTGCACCGGCGTCATCGCGCGGGAGGCGATCATGGGCGCGATGATGTTCGCGGCATCGTGAAAGCCATTGGTGTAATCGAAGATCAGCACGATCACGATCGCCGAGATCGCAAAGATTATGACGGTATCCATGGGGTGTCTGGTCGTGGGCTTGAGATCAGGGGGTTGATGGGGGAGCCCACTCCGCGGAGTGGACGGGGGTGTCGGGACGGATGGCCAAGGCGCTCGCTCGGGGCCTCAGTTGGCCATGGCCTGTTCGGGCAATGACGACGGATGGAGGTAGCCGCGTCTCTCGGCCGAGGGGGCGGCTGGCGATCTGACCGCGTCTTTCACCGGAAAGGACGGGCCAGGGACTTTTGGCGGCAAGGGTGAGAGAGACTGGGCCTCATCATCACCGGAGCGGTGATTGCGCACCGAAGCGGGCCTGTAGCCATTGCGCTTCAAAATCTCGGTCATGGTGGTGAGCGATGGGAGGTACTCCTCGCCGACGCCATGCTCGCACAACGCCTGGATGGCCTCCTTGGCGGTCAGCCAGCAATGACCAATCCGCCTCCGGGATGGAGGATGGAGCGGATCATGGCCACGAACCAACTGGCTGAGCAGCGCCATGATTTCTGGATATTTCTCTTCCCAGAGCTTGTTGCCGGAAAAGGCGGCGCGGGCGCTGTAACAGACTAATCCGGTACGGATTTCATGGAGACCCAGGGCGACCGCCTCCCGACCCCAACCAAATAGCTTTTCCGCCCGCGCGGGATTGCCCCCGCAGTATTGCAGGGCCACGGTGGCCTGAAAGGCACGTCGGGCCGGACCCCGCAGGGTGCGGGCGGAAGAACGCAGCGACTCGCGATGAGCGATATCAAGACGAGGTTGAGTCATTGGCGACTTATTGAACGCGATCAATCCAAAAGCCATCGCCGCCCGCGCTGGATTCGGGGGGCTCCCCAAAACCAGGGACCTGGGCGGCGGGGGACCGGAACAAGGGTTGAGGTTCCAGCCCGGCGAGGCGGGGTTGGCGCAACCCCGGGGATGACCTCAACCGCTAGGGCATCGGCGTCGCGAGGCGGAGCTTTCTGAAGTGGAAGTCGCGCCGCGGCTCTGGCTCGCGACGGGGGCGGGAGGCGCTGGGTATGGCGGAGTTGAGCGCCATGACCAGAAAGAACAGGCAGCCGGCAATGGCGGCCAAATGGATCAGGACCCCGGAGCTACCGAGTTCAGGGGAGAGAAGCAAGATGCCATAGCCCAAAAGAGCGATCTGGATCCGACGTTGCATGCTCATCAAATAATTCCTCTCGGGTATCACCTGAAATTCACCATGCCCAGGCCAGATGGCTCCTGACGCTCGGGCATTCCCATCATCTGGACGAGGTCCCGATAACCAGCCGTCGGGCGGCTGTCTGAACACGACCTACGCGCGGCAAGGTCAGGTTATCGGTCTCGTCAGACCACGCCTATTGAATGCATCATCCTTGCCAATCTCTCCCAAACCAGAAATAGAAAGCCAGAATAGCGGGTTAGACCACAATCCGTCGGGTGGCGGCCCCGTGGGTGGATGCAATCATTTTGTTTACACCGACGCCGGAGAAGCGGAAATCTATTTATATTTCTTATTGTTACCAACGCCATCGGCGCGTCACGGTGCAGCAATTTCTGCACCCCTGGGGCCAGCCTCATCGCCCGCGCCCCTCTCCGGGGCTTGGCCCCGGCGTCGTGAAAACGAGGGATTCAGGCCACCTGCACGATGATGTCGTGCAGGATGCTGCCAGCGTTCTCGACCCGATCCGCGGTGTTGGATAGATGGCGATAGACCTCGCGGCGCTTGAGGATGGCCATGACATGCAGGTGATAGTCGTTCAGTATCCCCGGCAGAATCGTGTTAAGCGCGGCATCGCCGACTTGCCCCAGGGCATCGAAGGGCGAATTGACATGGAATAACTCCACCAGGGCGGCGCGATAAACCTTTTCGACCGACCGCTCGGCCTTGCGCGCGGCGATAGCATCCGTTTCCGCCTCTTTTGGCGTGGTACTGAGTTTGCCGTAACCCGCCTTGAGGGCATGGGAACCATCCCGCAGCAGGCGGACAATCTCCACCATGTGGTGATCGGGCTGGATCTCCAGGTCCTCCATCTCCCGCACCGTCGTTTTGGCGTAATTGAGGATTTCATCAATGGCCATGATGGCGCGGTAGATGTCCTCCCGGTCCAGTGGAGTGGCGAAGGCGCGGCTCAGAATTTCCATCTGCCGGGTCTTCATGTCGTCACCCTCCTTTTCCATGGCCCGAACCTGATCGCCCTTATCCTGGTCGCCGGTTTCCATAAATTCGACGAAGACGTCCATGGCCCGACAGACCAGGTCGCAATGCTCGACCATCATGCGATAAAAATCCGGCACCACCGGGAAGATGCGTGCCGTCAACTTGGCCATGATGAAATTCGTGTTACCACCACTCATGGATGATGTCCTCCAGTAAAAAAGCTTGTTTATGCGGATGGTTGCACCGGCGGGCCCGTCTTAATCCAGCCCGGGGACCAACAGGCGCAACAACCAAAAGGCCAGGGTCGCGACGACGAACGTCGCGGGGATGGTAATGATCCAGGTTGAGACGATCTCCTTGGCCTTGGTCCAGCGGACCGCCTTGGGTTTCTCGGAGGCGCCAATCCCCAGCAACGACGAACAGACGACGTGGGTAGTGGAAACCGGGGCACCCACGACCGAGGCGGTCATCACGACCAGGGAGGAGGAGAGTTGGCTGTTGAAGGCATGCACGGGGCGGACCTTGTAGATACCGAAGCCGATGGTGCGGACGATCCGCCAGCCCCCGGAAAGGATGCCCAGCGTCATGGCGATGGCGCAGGAGAGGATCACCCAGAAGGGGACGGCGAAGGTCTCGATGAAGCCGCCCGTCAACAGGATCAGGGTGATGATGCCCATGCTTTTCTGCGCATCGTTGGCGCCATGCGCGAACGCCAGGCCAGCACAAGTAAAGAATTGGATTTTCTTGAAAAATACGTTGGCCTCCGGCCTCGCCCACCGCAAGACGTACATGATGCCCCGATGCGTCCAGAAGCCCACCCAGAAGCCCAGGATGGGCGAGAGGATCAGGGCGATCAGCACCTTGGTTACTCCGATCACCTCGCCGTGCTGCGTCAATTGGACGAAACCCCAGAGCACGTGATCGGCGCCCACGCTCGCCACCACCGACCCGATCAGCCCTCCGACCAGGGCATGGGAGGTGGAGACGGTGATGCCCACCGAGGCGGCGGCGATATTCCAGAAAATGGCGGCGAAGAGCCCACACAGCACCACCGAGATGGACAAGACCTCGCGCACGCCCTCCAGGGTGACGAAGGTGCCGATGGTATTCGCCACCGCCGTGCCCCCCAGGAGGGGGCCGAGAAACTCGAAGGTGGCGACGATCGTCACGGCCTGGGTGGGTGACAGGGCCCGCGAGGCGATGGGTGTGGCGATGATGTTGGAGGCATCCTGCATCCCGTTGGTGAAGTCGTATATCAGGACCACCACGACCCCAAGGTAGACCAGAAAGTGGATTAGATCCATGAAGCAGGATTCTCCTCTGTTGGTTTTAGTAATGAAGAAACCCCCGGAGGGGCGAGGGGAGTACTGGCGAACCGCCAGGGATTCCCCTCGCCCCCCGCGGAGGTGGGCGCGGAGCCAGAGGCGCCGCTAGCGTTATTCGATGGCCAACGGGGGCGTTTCGAAGTAGCTGAAGATGTAATCCAGTTGCTGACCAAGCAGTTTGTTGAACGGCTTGTTGATCTTGGTGTTCTCCAGCTTCCGCCATGCCGGGGTCAGGCTGGCGAGGGCATCGTAGAGCTGCCAGCGATGCGCGAAGGCCCGTCCTTGCAGTTGCTCCAGGGCCCGGACCTGCTCAACCGAAAGGTAGACCCTGTCCAGCTTCGGGAATTTGCCGGCGTCGATGAGCAGGGAATGAATCTCGGCGGCGGCGATGACCTTGTCTTCCTGCTCGGGGGGTAGTTGGACTACCTCCCTTAAGCGATTGCGGAAGCGCAGACCACCCACAATTTCCCGATCCTTCAGAGGCAACAGCTCGGCGGAGGGCACCCCCTCCCCTTCCAGGTGGGCCAGCACCGGCGCGCTCAACTGGTACCGCACCTCGTGGTAAACCGTCTGGTTGAAGACGTTCTGCAGCACGAAGAGCATGACGAAGCAGATCAGCGCGGAGATGATCGGCGTGGTGACCCAACCCGTGGCGATGCTACCCAGGGCCTTCCAGCGGATACCCTTACCGCCATGCAGCAGGCCAATCCCCACCACCGCGCCCACCACCGCTTGTGAACTGGACACCGGGATCAGCGGGATGGTCGGCAAGCCCTGACTGGCGAGGAAATGCTCCAGGGTGATGGAGGAGAAGAGGAAGAGGACGATCGACTGGGCGATGACCACCACCCAGGCCGCCACCGGGGACAGGGGCATGAGGCCATCGCCGACCATCATCATCACCCCCTTGGAATAGGTGAAGACCCCCACCGCGATGGCGATGGCCCCCACCAGGAAGAGTTGCTCCACGGAGGTGATGGTGACGCCGCCGACGGTAAAGTCGGTAAAGGGGGAGGAACTGACGAAGACCCCCATGACGTTACCGATGTTGTTGGCCCCCAGGGTGTAGGAACCGAAGGCGCCGGCCAGGATCAGCCCGATGCGGGTATAAGAGTCCAGGCGCAGCAGGTGCAGCTTCGCGCGGGTCAGGACCCACACCGTCAGCTTGTACAACAGGGCGCCGAAGATCCCGGCCAGGATCGGACTGGCGATCCAGGTGGACATGATCGTCGACAGGGCGGACAGGTCCGTGACGGAGCCGCTGAACCAGTTCCAGCCGATGATGGCCCCCACCACGGCGTGGGTGGTCGAGACCGGCAGCCGGGCCAGCGTCATCCAGTAGACGGTCAGGGCCGCGGAGAAGGCGGCCATGAAGGCCCCGGGCAGGGCATTGAGGGTGCCCAGTTCGCCCAGGCCATGGGCCGCGCCCGCTCCGCTGAAGACCGCGCCCAGGATGATGAAAACGCTACAGATCAGGGCCGCCGTCGTGAAGCGGATCATGCGGCTGCCGACGGCGGTGCCAAAGACGTTGGCGGCGTCGTTCGCCCCGAGTGACCAGCCAAGAAACAGGCCACTGGAAAGAAAGATGAAAATGGCGATATCCATCGAGGTTCCTCGCGGTCAGACAAGGGATGCCGCCGCCCTGGAAAGGACCGCGGCGGGAGGGAGCGTCTCAGAGGGAGCGCTTGATGGAATAGATGGCGAGCCAGTCACCCACCTCTTCCGCCTCGTCGGCGAGGCCGTCGATCCGGTCGACGAAGTACCTGAGATGCATTTTCTGGTCGAGATTCAGCGTGGAGGAGAAGATGGCGCGCTTGAGGCTGGTGGCGATCTGGTCGCTCTCGTCCTCATGGAAATAGACCTTGGCCAAGTGATCCCGCACCGCGGTGATGTTGCGGAAGAAGGCGCGACTGCCGAGGATGGCGGCCTCGATGGCCTTCACCACCGAACTGGCCAGGAGTTTGAAATCGGCCCGATAGGGTTCGTCGATGATCGGCTGCTCCACGGTGATGGCCAGGAAGATATCCTCCAGCTTGCCGAGGACATAGTTCAGGTCCTCCAACAGGCTCAGCACATCGCCCCGGAAATCCGGGATCAGCATCTCGGTATAGAGTTGCGTCTCGATGGTGCGCCGCAGCCGATGGCCCTCCCCCTCCGTCGCGCGCAGTTGTTCCGCCCGCTCGGCCAGGCGCTCGGGCGTCGATTGGTCGATATAGGCGGCGATCCCCTGCTCGAAGCGCAACCCCCCCTCCGATACCTTATCCAAGAAATCGTCGATCAGGGTTTCCATGGCCTTGGTCTTGCCGAACAGGGCGAGTTTGGGTTCTTTCATGGCAGTCACATTTCAGATGCTGGGGAAACGAATGGACACGGCATCCGCCACGCCCCCTGGCGGGCGGAATGCGGGCGGTGAGTTCGCGGTGGCGTGGCTGGCCGGATGACCAGACCCGGTCAAGGCCGGGACGCCCGGGGTCCCTGGCCAGGGCGGTCGCTAGGGATGTACCCGGCTCGTGGTCCGCGTGAGGACCGTGTAGAGCAGCAAGGCACCGGCGACCACCAGGGACGTGTCGTCCGTCCAGAACTCCCCGGCCAGGACCAGGGCCAGAGCGGCCAGGGAACTGGCCATGCGACCCGAAAGGGTCTGATGGAAAATCCGCATGCAAGTCACTCCCGCGAGGTGGATCGAGTCCCCTCCAGGAAGGCCGGAACCTGATCGATCCCTGATACAGGTTTGGCGAAGGGGCTCCACAGACTCCCCATTGGTTATTCACTTTCCGCGCCAACTTGGCGCGACGAAAGAAAACTTCAGCGAATTAGATGCTTATGAAT
>CALMDH010000279.1:0-4801 GCA_937862735.1 uncultured Gammaproteobacteria bacterium | reverse complement strand
ACCATGGGCAGGCGCAGGACGCAGGCATGGACCCCCGGCGTCCCCCCCGCCGCCAGGATCTCACCCTCGGCGGCCAGTTTCGCCCGGCCATAGAGGGTATCGGGGGCGGGGACGGTGTCCTCCGTCGCCGGCTGGCTACCCGCCCCCGCCGCGTCGCCCATGACCTTGACGCTGCTGAGATAGACCAGGCGCGGCACGCCGGCCGCGCGGGCGGCGGCAACCAGATGGCGGGTGCCCTCGGCGCTGACGGCCCAGTGGGCGGGGGCCTCGTAGATGTCCGCCTCGCCCGGGGCCGGGGAGTAACTGGCGAGATGGAAGACCAGGGCGATGCCCTCCAGGGCCGGCCCCAGGGTGGCGGGGTGTTCAAGATCCCCTTCCCGGCAGTCCACCGCCGCGCCCGGCCACAGGGTTCGCGCCCGCGCTGGCGAGCGGGTGAGGATGGCGACCCGGGCCTCGCGCGCCAGCAAGGCCTGGACCAGATGGCGGCCCAGCTTGCCGGTGGCGCCGGTCACCAGCACGGGTAGGTGCCGAAAGAATTCAGCCGAAGCGTCTTGGCCATCTCCCTCCCCTGACTTTGTGTCAGGGTAATCGTCTGACTGGCAGGTAGTGGGGCCGTCATGCGCTCCGCCCCCTAACTCCGCCGCCGGCCAGGGCGCCGCGGTAGGGGCCTGATCCCAATTCTTCATGGTCTGCTGCTCCTTCGAGCTACGCGACGCGCCCCGGCAAGGAGCACAAAGACCCCGAAGTGCGCCCAGATCCCCGCCAACACCAGCCAACTGAAGGGCAAGGGGTACCGTTGGTACTGGAATTTGCGAAAGAAGCGCACCATGCCGCGGTGCTTGTGCCATTCCACCCGGAGCGGGCGGTCCGCGCTACACGCCCCCTGATGGTGCCGGGCCTCGGCGTCCGGGATCAGGTAGATGGGCCAGCCGGCCTGGCGAAAGCGCATGAACCAATCCAGGTCCTCGCAGTGCAGGAAGTAGCCCTCATCCAGGGGGCCGACGTCCTCCAGGGCCTGACGCCGCACCAGCATCAGGGAGCCGGAGATCGCCTCCACCGCCTGGGGGACCGTGGGCAGGGGCTCGTCGTGCAGGTTGAGCCGTTTGGCGGCGACCAGCTCGGGCCGGAGCCGCTCCAGATGGAGAAAGCGGACCAGGCCCACCCAGGGGTCCGGCAGGCGGCGGCGCGAGGCGCGTTGCTCGCTGCCATCTGGATCGCGGATGACGGCCCCGGCCATGCCGACCTCTGGGTGCCGGTCCAAGAAGCCCAGCATCCGGGGCAGGGTGTCCGGCGCCACCAGGCAATCCGGGTTCAGGAACAGCAGGTAAGGTGCCTGGGCCAGGGGCAGGACCCGGTTGTGCCCCCCGGCGAAGCCGAGATTAGCCTGGTTGCGCTGGATGCGCAGGCGCGGGTCCCGGCCATGACGGGCCTCCAGGTCGGCGAGGCTGGTATCCCTGGAGCCGTTGTCGCTGACGATCACCTCCAGGGCCAGGGGCGTGGCCAGCAGGGCGTCGACGCACGCCGTCAGCAAGGCCCCAGCGTTGAAGTTGACGATGAGGACGCTCAGGACGGGGCACGGCTGGCGGTCATCGGTGGTGATCGCCAAGGGTGGAGCAAGCGCCTCCCCCCGGGGGTCCACGGGCATGGCGCTCACCGCCGCCACTGAAGAGGGCTGATGCTCATAGGAGGGGCATTATAAGGACCGCGGAAGCCGGTTGGTGTAAGCTGACGGCAAGGGGAGGGACTATAGGGGATAAAGTCCGCCCCCTCCCGCACCACACCTTGGAGGGATCAGAAAGATGATGAAACTGGGTGATCTGCTCGTCGCCGCCAAACTCGTCACCGCGGACCAGGTCACGGCGGCCCTGAACCTGCAACGGGTCAATGGCAAAAATCTGGGCGAGAATCTGGTGGCGGTGGGGGCCATCAGTCAGGGGGAGATCGATGACTTTCTGCATCGGATGCCCCGGGCGCCGCAAAACCTGGACGAAACCGGCCTGGATCTCCAGTTTCTGCTGAATCTGCTGCTCAAGCAGATTTATGTCGGGCGGCTGGAATTGGCCAGTCAGATCGCCGCCGCCCTCAAGCTCCCCCCGCTCATCGTCCAGCAACTGATCGACTATGCGATCAAAAGACAGTTGCTCCGGGCGCTCGGTAGCCGCAGCCAGGATTCTTATTCCACCAGCTATGGGTTGACGGACGAGGGCATGCGCTGGGCGAAGGAGGCCCTGCAGCAGAGCCAGTACACGGGACCGGCGCCGGTGACCCTGGATGCCTTCGTGCAGCAGGCATCCCTGCAGAAGATCACCAATGTCATGGTGACCCTCGACAAGATTCGCCGGGCCTTCTCCGAGCTGACCATCCCGGATGACTTCATCGAGAAGATCGGACCGGCGCTGAATTCAGATCGGGCCATCCTACTCTATGGCCCGCCGGGCAATGGCAAGACCTCCATCGCCCTGAGTTTCGCCAATATCTTCAATGATCTGATTTTCATCCCTCACGCCGTCTTCATTGGCGAGCAGATCATGCGCGTCTTTGATTCCAGCCTGCACGTGCAACAGCGACCGGGCGAGAACGCGGAGTTCAACGACCTCCTGTCCCTGCCTCATGAGGAGTTGGACCACCGTTGGGTTCCCTGCCAGCGTCCCTTCGTGGTGACGGGTGGCGAACTGACCCTGGAGATGCTGGACCTGCGCTACGACCCCGTCACCAACTTCTATGAGGCACCCCTGCACGTCAAGGCCCTGGGCGGCTGTTTCGTGGTCGATGACTTTGGCCGCCAACTGGCCACACCGATCAGCATCCTCAATCGCTGGATCGTGCCCCTGGAGCATCGGATCGATTATCTGAAGTTGCACACGGGGAAGAGCTTCCCCCTGCCCTTCGAGGAACTGGTCATCTTCTCCACCAACCTGAACCCCAAGGATCTGGTCGAGAACGCCTACATGCGGCGCCTGCCCTATAAGCTTTTCGTCGGTGCCCCGAGTATCGAGACTTTCCGCACCATCTTCCAGCGGGCCGCCCATGCCGCGGGCATGGAGCTGACCGAGGCCATCTTTGACCACGTCGTCGAAAAGATCACCGTGGAGAAGGGCCTGACACTAGCCGGGTATCAACCTGGATTCATCGTTGATCAGGTGGTCTCCACTTGCCGCTTCATGGGCGCCACGCCCCACATGGAGGATCGGTTTGTCGATTACGCCATTGATAATCTTGGCGTCCTGGAGATCTGATCACCCCTGGTCGGGCGGCTCTCGCCAGGTCGCCTGGGTGGATTTGACGCCAGCCTCGACACCCAGCAGGCGCTGAATGCGTTTGACGTAGGCCTGGGTCTCGGGATAGGGCGGTACGCCGCCGTGCCGGGCCACCGCCTGCTCGCCGGCGTTGTAGCCGGCCAGGGCCAGTTCCAGGTCGCCCTCGAAGTGATCCAGCAACCAGCGCAGGTAGGCCATGCCGCCCTTGAGGTTCTGCACCGGGTCCCAGACGTTGGTGACGCCGAAGCGGTCGGCCGTGGCGGGGATGAGCTGCATCAGCCCCTGGGCATTCTTGGGGGAGCGCGCCTCGACGTTGAAGTTGGACTCGGTCTTGATGACCGCCAGGACCAGGTCGGGGTCGAGGCGATAGTCGGGGGCCAGGCGCTCGACCAGGGCGATGATGTCGGCGGCGCCGATATCCCGCAGGCGGGGTCCCTCGGCATTGGGGGTGGAGGACGGCTGAGCGGTCTCGGGCGCAGCCGGGGGGCGAAGATCGGCGATGCGCCGGGCGACCATATCCGCGCGCATGACGCAGGGTGGCTCCGCTTCCAGGTCCAGCCCCTGGGCCTTCAGTCTCTCCAGTTGCTGGCTGGCGCGGGCATGACCCAGGCCCGCGGCGCTCTGGAACCAGGCAGCGGCGAGGACCTCGTCGCGCTTGCCCAGGCGCCCGCTGACATAGAGCCAGCCCAGGTGATAGCGGGCCTCGGCATGGGCGAGTTGAGCCGCCGCGCAGTAGCGGTCGATGGCGCGATCCAGGTCCTGCGGGGCGCCGACGCCATTCTCGAAGCGCTGGCCGGCGGTCATCAACTCCTCCGGCGGGACCTTGGGGAGGGCCGGGCTGGGGGGGGCTGAACCAGGAAGGGCTTCCGGCTCACTGGATTCCAGCTTCTGGGTAGCATCCGTCACCTGGTCGGGCTCAGGGACCTGGGCCGCGGCGGGACTGGTGACGGTCGGCCCGAGCCGCGGGGCATCCTCAATCACCAGGGTATCCGCCCAAGCCCAGGTGGAGGTGACACCGGCACACGCCAACAGCAGTAAGGTGAGGGAAAACCGCGACGGGAGCGGATCAAGGCCTGGGGGAGGAATTTTTACGTTCATTCAGCCCTCGTCAGAATGTCCACCTTTCAGGAGTTCCCGGTCCGGCGATCGTGCCCGCGCCACGCTAGGGCGTCAGGCTGAAAATTAAGCACGCCAAGGTTTCGGTTGCCATCATCCCGGCATTATCATTGTCCCTAAGCATTACGCATCTCCCACGATTATCAAGCTGTCGGCAGCGACGGATTGAGACCGGTGTAACCTGCCCGAGGAGGCGTCTGATCAGCCATGGCCGATGAAAAACCGATCATAACCAAGAAGACCGCCACGAAGAAGGTGCCCGCCGCCGGCACGGCGTCCGGTGCCGCCAGCAAAAAGACCACGGGAACGGCGACGGGAACCCCCAGGGGAACGGCGAAGGCGGCCCAGCCCGCCCCCGTGACCAAAAAGACCACGCCGGCCCGCAAGACCGTGGCGCGCCCGGCGGCCACCAAGGTGCCCGCCAGTCC
>CALMDH010000278.1:0-33459 GCA_937862735.1 uncultured Gammaproteobacteria bacterium | reverse complement strand
CCGCGGGGATGGTGGTTTGACCCTTGGCGGTAATCTTGGCAATGGCGGTCATGACCGACCCTCGGTAAGAAAGTAAAGATCGCCCTACTCTAGGGACGGGGTTCCGCGCGTGCAAACGCTCCGCCTGCCGCGTGGGGGGTCCGTTTCCTTAACACCATCAAACTCATCGCGAGGCCCCCGGCCCCATGGCGCGGGCAAGCAAATGATCGAGGTTGAAGTTGACGCTGGTCACCGCCCAGTCCGGCTCCTGGGCGAAGGGCTGGCGGACGTAGAAGGGGCCCTCGTGGCGATCACCATTCACCACGACGATGGCGCGGAGGAACTTGTCGCCCTGGTTGAAGCCGGCGAGGATCTCGTTGCGGGTGACGGTGAGGGTGTCCTGGCCCTTGGCGCGGCGCTTGACCTCGAGGTGACGCGCGGGGGGGCAGGTGGCCGTCCTGGCCGGGGGCTGGCTGGTGACATCCCAGCCGCCGTTGTGGGCCGAGACGTCGCCGACCGCGTGGCCGAGGGCGGTCTCGGCGGCCAGGACCGCGCCCATGGCGACGTGTTCGATGCGGGCGCGGGCCTTGGGATCGGCGCTCCAGGGGTCCGGCGCCCGGGCCTGGCCCTGGCGCAGGCGCGGCAGGTGACGGCTGGCCAGCCGGGCCAGTTCCCGTGACTGGCGGCGAGCGGTGAGGTCATCGAGGGTGCGGCGCACGTTCTCCAGGGTCAGGCACACCTCCTTGCCGGCGGCCAGGTCGTCCTGGAGCAAAAAACCGCTTCACGACCGCCGCGTGGTCGGGGAAATAACTTCAGGCGGGGGTCGTGGACAGCAATTGGCCCGCTCCCGCGCCCCGGAGCGCCGGGTGGGTCAGAATCAGGGTGGGCGTGAACCGGAGACAGAACCAGATCGCCGGGCCGGCCTCACTGGCGAAGATCCAGCCGCCGTGGACCCGGCGCCAGGTATGGGCGTCTTCCCGGGTGTCGAACCAGGCGATGATCGGATCAGGCATCACTTCCACCTCCCGATCTCGGCCGCTGCCCGGACAATGGCATAACGGACGACAGGAAAATCATGATGCAGTCTCCTTATAGCGATTCCTGAGCCGCCGGACCAGTTTATCGACCGATTGATTGTCCGGGTCGATGCCCAGCGCCTTGAACCCGTCAGCCCACTTCCACGACATCAGGCCGGTGAACTTCTCCGTCCGGCCCTCCAGGTAATCGGCCAGACGCCGCTGGTTGTAGACGTTGGCGAAGTCTTCACCGAAGGTGGCCAGGACGAAGGGGCGGCTGGCGGCTGCGGCAAAGGCGGCCCGGTCGGCCTGGCGCTCGGCCTCGACGCGGTCCAGATAGGCTTGCCGGCGTTGCGCGGCCCGGTCCGCCTTCAATCCCGGCGCGCCATAGTCGTTGAGGTCCAGCCGTTCGCGGAAATTGGCGATGACGTGGATGCCGGTCGGCTTGCGATCACCGACCCACAGGCCCTGGCTTTCCGCCCAGGCAACCAGGGCGGTGATCTCCGCCGGGGTGAACTTGGCCCCGATCCGATTGGGCAACAGTGTTCCGCCATTGATCGCCTTGGAGCGATATCGCCAGTCACGAAACTCAGGGGTATCGAATTCACGGGCAAACATGCGCGTCACCAGATTAAGCAAAAGCGCTCCCGACCGGGGAGGGGCTGAGGAGCATGGCGGGTTGATCGACCGACGACCGCGGCCAACCGGTTGCATGGCCACTACGGAAGGCCCATGACAAGCCGCGGCCGCCGGCGCACGGGTGCCAGCGAAGTAGCGGAGCGGTGGGTGTGGCGGCAGGCGGCTCCATGAACGCCGCCTGGTTTCGTGCAGGGATGCCCCGTGGGCGCGTCAGACGGGGAGACAAAGTTACTTGGGCGCGTCACTGAGTCGGGTCATCGTCAACTCGCCCTTCTGTTTCCGTCCCGCGTAGATGGCCAGCGCGCCGCCGGTCTCGCCAGGCGGGGCGGCACTGAGGATGTAGTACCAGCCCTCGGGCAGGTCCGCTTTTAGCTCCTTCAGTAACGTCCAGGCCGCGTCGTTGCCACCGAGGTGGGGGTACTCGTCAAGCCAGGAAAAGGTCACGGTCACGAACGGATCGCCGGCCTGCGCAATCGTGCCGGTAATGCCGGAGTAGCCAAATTCCCGCTCCACGGACTTATCGTGCTTATGCACCGGGAATGCGGTGGTGGCGATCTTATAGGAGCCTAAACGTTGTTCGCGATCATGTTTAGCGACCCGGCGGGTGCAGGCATAAGCCCGCTGGTGAAGCATGTCCTTGAACCACCGGTTGCTGTAGTCATTCCATGGCATCCGCAGTTCGTCCTTCCGGATTTGCGCCAGGGATGCCGCCTCGGGCCGGCAATTCAGGGAGACCGCGCGAACCAGTGTATCCGCCTGCGTAAACAGCGAATCCAGGCGCGCGCCGTACGCCGGCGTACCCGGCTGGGCGCCACCGGCCGAGAGGGTGCCAACCAAGGTCAGCGAAGGCAAGCGCAGGATATTGCGCGCATACTGAGGGCCGTAATCACGCCGGGACGTCGTTGACGTGCCAATGCTGAGCAAGCTGATCAGCGGCGGGTCGAGGGCGAATTTACCCACACCGAAGAGGTGCGCGGCCAAATTGGCTCGGTCCAGGTATTTGCCGATATCTACATGGTGGTGATCGTCCAGGTTCAGCGCGCCCTGTCGCTGGATGGCGGCAAGGTAGAGTAGGCGTGTATCAGTGTAATACGGTAATACGCCCTCCGATTTCAACTCCGCTGCTGTAGATGACGGTAATGCCGTCGCACTATTTTGCTCCGCCAGCCCCATCTCCGCCTCCGTGGGGGTATAGCCGGGGGCAAAGGCCGGCTTGGTGGGAGCACTGCCGCAACCGGCCAGGGCGGCCGCCAGCGCGACTGAGAGCAGAGCGGAACACGTGCGCATGAGAATCTCCGGGTGGTGTGCCAGGGATTCAGGATAACAAATAAAAGGTCGGTAATGCAACTAAAAAACCGCCTTTCGGCGGTTGGGGCGCGAAACAGGGCGAGAGGCTAGTGCAAGCGTACGCGGTGCGCCCGCAAGCTCCTCTCCACCTCCTCCGGGGTGGGGGCCTCCGGGAATCCCCAGCTTCGCCGCAGATCCGCGAGGAGCGCGCCCCCCAGGACCACCTCCAGGGTCACCTCTGCGATGGCTCGCTGGTGTTCCTGCTCCAGCGCCCGCAGCTGCTCGATCAGCTCGTCGCTGATGGGGACGGTGAGATGCAGTTCCGGGGCGTCCGGCAAGCCCAGCTGGCGGCGTACATCCGCCAGGGAGTGCCCGGCCAGTTGCAGGTCCACCACCAGGGGTGACCCGGTCGCCTGGGGGTTCAGGGTCGCTACCGCCTGGCGCAGGGCGGCGACGGTCGTTACCGGCGGGCACCAGGCCACCTCAAAGTGCGCACCGGGCGGCGGGGGCGGGGAGGGTACCATCCACGGGGCCAAGCATGACATCAGGTCACGGTCGATCTGGAGCGGCAGGGACAGGGAGGCGGCATCCGGCTGGGCCGGCGGTGCCAGCAGATCGACCAGGTCGCTGGCGTTGAGCAGCACGCGAATGACCATGAGCGGCTGGGGGTCCGCGCCCGCCGCAAGGAGTTGAGCATACATGGTGAAGCCTGGAGCAATGACGGTGGCAAGGCCGTCGCGCCGGGCGCCGGCTGGCGGTGGCTGACGACGGGGCCGCGTATACCGCAGCCGCGCACGGCGGGGACACGCTCCGTCCAGGGTAACCGCGGGTGGGCCGTAATTTGCCCGGTATGCGGCGTCGGCGGGGGCTGATTCCGGCCAATGACCGCCTTACGCCGGGGTCTGGGCGGCAGCCGCCCGCACCGCCCGGCGCAGATCGTCCAGCGTGCCGTTATTGTCGATCACGCGATCTCCCGGGAGGCGCGCCACGCCCTGCTCCGAGACATGGGCGCGCACCGCCGGAGCGGACGCCCGGTCGATATGCCACACCGTCCCCCCGGCGCGGCGGATAAAGTCCGCCTCATTGGCAAAGCGCGTGTCGGTGATGATCAACGTGCGCAGGGGGAGGGGCACGGCTGGTGTGGACGCGAGGCACGGCGCGGCTCGCCGTTGGCGCAGCCGGGCAAAATCCGGGAAGCTCCGCCGCACGTCCGCGTCCAGGGCCGCGACCATGGCGGCCGGCGTCAGGCCCCACAGCGGGTCCAGTTCATCGGCGGCCGCTGGGTCAAACGCCTGGGCGGGCGACAGGCCCCAAAACGCCTGGGCGGCGCGGCGCAACACGCTCGGCGGGTCCAGGAGATCGGTCGGGGGCGGGGCCGGGTCGTGCGCCGCCCGACTGAACTGGGTCAGCGCACGTTCCGCCCGCCGCAGCCAGTGATCGCGATTGCGCCGGCGCATCCAGTCCGTGCCCACGGTCTGCCACAAGGCGCGGGGCGAGTAGCCCCAGTCGGGCAGCGCCTGTTCCTTGGTGTGCTCACTCCAGGTCTCGGCGTCGCTCAGGCCGAACAAGACCTGACAGCCCACTTTCAGCGGGAGCGCGAAGGCGTAGGTATGGGCCTCAGGCCACACCTCGCGCAGTAAAGAGGCGACGGTATCCTTGCCCGCGCGGGCCGGGGCGGCGAGGCCGATCAGACGTTGGGGAGCAAGCATGCCGGCGGTCCTCTTCGGGCGGAATCACGCGGGGCGGCCAGCCCCGCAGGCAGGGTGTCCGGGCGGCGGCAGGGATTCGCGCGCGCCACCCGACGGTTCGCGGGTTACTCCCATTCGTACACCGGCAGATCCGGCAGGACCGGGACATCCCGGTCCACCAGCAGCCAGGTGCAACCCAGGGCGCGGGCATAGTCGATCACGGCGATAAACCGTGGGTCTGCCAGGGGCGATGCGCCCAGCACTTCCAGGAAAAACGGCCCTTCCTCCGCGTCCGGCAGGGACAGCATGACCCCGTATTCGTTCAGAAAGCTCACGAACGGATAATCCGCCCCCGCCGTGTCCTCCAGGTGCGCCATGATCGTCGGGGGCAGGTGCGCGGTGGAAAGCTCCAGCATTTTATGGAAGGTCCGCGCCGCCGGCTGGGGGGCGGAGTGGGGGGCGAACGGGGCAGACGACATGGGGATCTCCAGGGTGGGGTGGGCTATGGGGTCTACTGTAACAGCCAGCTTTGCCCAAGTCAAGTATCATTACCGACCTTTATGATTATTTACCCTTACCTGGCGCTATCAGGTGCGGATTAGGCGGCGGTGGTATCTGCCTGCTGGACGTCAGCGCGCCTTCGTTGTAACCTTAATGTAGTGACCGGCTGCCGGAAAATAAACGCGTCTGCCTCCGCCGCGCACTACGCCAAGCAGGAAGCATTACCGACTCCAGGTAGCCGGCTCTCATCAGCCAAGATCGCCCATAAGTATCAATATAATGACCGACCAGCAATTACTCATTCAGGCCGCCCAGGCGGCGGGGATCGCCTGGCAGCAGGCCGCTCCCGACGGCTTACATGACCAACACGGCGGCCTGTGGAATCCGCTGACCTGCGATGGGACGGCGCTCCGCCTGGCGGTGACGCTGGCGCTGGAGATCCGCCCGCCCGACCTCGATCGGGAGTGCGTGGAGGTCCGCTGGTCACGCGGCTTGCTGGGCACGGGTGCGGTGATACAGCCCGTCACCCCGCCGGGATTTGATTACCACGTCGCCACGCGCCGGGCGATTGTGCGCGCCGCCGCCCAGCGGGGGCAGAGCAGTCCCCGGACCCGCGCGTGGTATACGACGCTCCCCCGTTGGCTCACGCGCGCCGCCCGGGTGGGCCGGGACGACCTGCGCGCCAGCGGCGCGTCGCGCTAACCAGGGCGGGGGCGTGACATGGCGGCACTGGGTCACGACTGTCTCCGCCGGGCCGCTCACGCGGCGGGCGTGGATTGGTATTGGCAGGAGGTGGATGGATTGCGCGGTCCCGGCGGCCGCCTCTGGAATCCGCTGACCCAAGAGGGCGACGCGCGCCAGCTGGCGCGGCAGTTGGCCATCGAGGTGGTGCGGCCCGAGGATGACGCCGACGAGCGCGTGGGCGCGCGCCACCCACGGACGGGGGTCTATTGGGAGGCGGTCAGCGGCGATCCCGCCGCCGCCACCCGACGCGCGATCGTCCGGGTCGCCGTCCACCTGGGCGAGCGACGGTCGGGAGCCAGCGCGCGCCTGCCCCATCTGGGTGGCAATTTGCGGGGCATGGCATGACCGATGGGGAATTGCTGGCCCGGGCCGCCCAGGTGGCACAGCTGCCCGGCGAACTCCCACCCCCCGACCAGGAATACGGTTGGAATCCTCTGCTTTACAACTGTGACGCGTTTGATCTGCTGGTGCAGCTTGGTCTGCGCGTGCAGTTCCTGGAGGTGGGCGTAGATCCCGCGGAACCTGCGCGCCGGACGTGCCGGGTTGAGTGGACGCATGCCGGCGTGCAGCACGCTGCATCGTGCACGGTGCCCGCCGGGCCCGCCGGCATGGCGACCGTCCGCCGAGCCATCGTCCAGGCCGCGGCAGCGATGGGGGGCGAGGCGCCATGACCGACCGCGACCTGTTGACGTTGGCCGCCAAGGCCGTGGGGCTGGAACATATCCACACCGCCGTCTGGATTGAAGACGGGTTTTATTCCCCCTTCCCGCCCCACGCACGCCTGGCCTGGAACCCGCTGCATCACAATGGCGACGCCTTCGCCCTGGCCGTCCAGCTCGGCATGCTGGTCGCGGCGCCCGGGCCGGACAAGGCGCACGCGGCGGCGAACAACGTGTGTGAGCCCTGTGGCGCGGGTCTGGCCCGCGACGCCTTCGCCGCCACGCGCCGCGCCATCGTCCGCGCCGCGGCCGCCCGCGGCGAAAAAATGCCGTGAGCACCTGCTGTCACGACTGCTCGTCGCCCCACTGCTCCAGCACCCCGGGGCAGAACCCACACTGCCGGGAATGTTCCCATGCCACCTATTACGGCGTCGGCCAGGATGCCCGAGGCCGCACCTGGCGCTGGCTATTCACCCCGCAGTGGGGACCGCAATTCCTCCGTCGGGATGGTCAACCCCTCCAGCGCTCGCCGCTGGACAACCCGCGCCACCCGGCCTGGCAGGCCTTCGATCCATGGTTCGCGGAGTACTGGGCATGAGTCAGCTTTGCGGCAATTGCCACCATATCCTCACCGCGGTCAGCGGACTGAAGTCCGGATTTGGCTATTGCGCCTGGTACGAACACCAGGTGACGCCCCACCGCACCTTTCCTGATTGGATCATGGACGCCCCGTGCGTGGTGCGGCTGGACGAAGGAACGAGCTGCCGAGCGTGGACGGCGCCCGCAACCGGGACGGCGCTCACGGGCGGCCCGAGCCCCTGATGCCGGCCGCGGTCCGGCCCCACTCGATCTTATTGCCCTGGTAGTTACCGAAGGAAGAAAACGATGCTCGCTCCCCATGATCTGTCGCATTGCCACGATGAAGAATGCAGCCGCTCCCCGTCCTGCTGGCGCTACACCACGCGCCTGACGCACAAGTGGGCGCGGCACGAACTGTCCCTCCGGCCCCTCGGGGATAGCGGCGCCCGCTGTCCGTTTTTTATGCCGGCTGCGACGCCAGCGGCGCCGTCCCGGACGGGAAGTCACCCCCTGACCCGGGTGTCCCCGCCGCCGCCCGTGGTGACCATGCGCGGCAGTTGCCGGACCTAGGATGGGACGTCGCGCCGCTGCGCCCAGGACGGATTGCCGCTGCGGTACCTGCCGCTTCTGGCAGTCCGCCTGCCCGCCCCGGACGATCGCCGGGGTGGCGCAGGGCCAGTGCCGGCTCATCCGCCAGCCCCCGTTCTGGCTGCAGCCCTACGCACCCACGACCTTGGCCACGGAAGGCGCCTTCTGCGCCGCCTGGAGAACCCCGCATGCCGCGCCGCCCGCCTGATCCCCGCGATCTCCCGTCCCTGCCGCCCGGGATGGTCCTCGCCGCGGACATCCGGGGACCCTGGCGGGCGCGGGCCTATGTGGTGTGGCTCTTGCTGCGCTTTTGCCTGCGCCTGCTCAATCCCTTCGTGATCGGCAGCAAGATTTTTATTGTGGCTCACGCGGAGTCCCGTCCGCCCCCTGGCCCGTCGTGCCACTTTACCGCCTGACGCGGGGATGCAGGGTTGCGCAAGGTGATTCATTGCATTACCGACCTTTTAATGCTAATGTGACCGCGGGTGAGTAACGCGCGGACGGACCCGGCCCACCCCCACGCCCCGGGTGCGGCGCACGCCCGCTCCGTACGTTCTACAACCCCACAGGATCAGGATCATGCCGCTATCAAGACTCCCCTGGAAGGCCGAGGTCACCACCACCCTTTGCATCCGTGATCCCTACGGCAACGTGTACCAGGAGGTGCTGAGGAACGCCGATTTCTCCACCTCGATTCAGGAACAGATTGCGGACGGCGTACTGGCGCCGGAGCCCCAGGCGATCAGGGCCGCCGTGACGACAGCCCTCGCCGAGGGCGATTGAGCGCCGGTCACGCGCGCCATGGCCCTGGATCTCGCTGAAACCTTCGTCGTCGGCATTTCGGCGACGGCCCTGTTCGACATGACCGAAAGCGACAGCCTGTTCCGCGCCCGCTACGCGGCGGATCCCGCGGCCGCGGTGGCCGACTATCGCGCCTACATGCAGGCCCGGGAGGCCGAGCCCCTGGCGGATGGCACGGGCATGCCGCTGGTGCGCGCCTTGCTGGGCCTGAACCAGGTGCAGCCCGCCAATGACCCGCAGCCGTTGGTGGAAGTGGTGGTGATGTCGCGCAACAGCCCGGAAACCGGCGTGCGGGTCTTCAACAACATCCGCGCCCGGGGCCTGCCCATTCGGCGCCATGCCTTCACCGGTGGCGAGTCTGTCGTCGATTACCTCGCCGCCTTCGCCGTGGATCTGTTTCTCACCACCAACGTCGAGGACGCGCAACGGGTGATCGACGAGCAGGTCTGCGCGGCGGCCATCGTCAAGCCCCCGCCCAGTCAGCGCCTCGCGCCCAGCGAGGATCAGGTCCGCATCGCCTTTGATGGCGATGCCGTGCTGTTCGACGAGACCAGTGAACTGGTGTTCCGCACGCAGGGCCTGGAGAGCTTCCACGCCAGCGAGGATGCCCGTCAGGATGAGCCGCTGGGCGACGGCCCCTACGCCAAAATGCTGCGCAAATTGTCACGCCTGCAACAGCGCCTGGCGCAGTACGGACAGGCCGCCCTGATCCGCATCGCCCTCGTCACCGCGCGCGCCGCGCCGGCGGAAATGCGCGTCATCAAAACCCTGCGCCACTGGGGCGTGGCCGTCGACGAGATCTTTTTTCTCGGCGGCGTGGCCAAGACCGCGATCCTCACCGCGTTCAAGGCGCATATCTTCTTCGATGACCAGGACCTGCACCTGGACCGCGCGGCGCATTGCGTGCCGGCGGGCAAGGTGCCTTATCCCACGGGCTCCTTGCTGCAACCGGCGCCGTCCGCCAGCCCCCCGCGGGTGGAGGCGCCATGACCCGCCTGGTCTTTGTCACCAGTGGCGTGGCCTCGTCCCTGGGCAAAGGCGTGACGGCCGCGGCCCTGGGCGCGGTGCTGGCGGCCCGGGGCTTGCGCGTCACCCTCGTCAAGCTGGCGCCCTATCTCAACGTCGACTCCCGCGCCTTGCGCCCCCACGGCGAGGTGTTCCTCACTGATGACGGCGCCGAGACTGATCGCGACCTGGGCCACGCCGAGCGCTTCCTGGGCATTCCGGCCGCCGGCCAGCAGAGCGTGACCCTGGGCCAGGTCTATGCCGAGGTCATCCGTCGCGAACGGCGCGGCGACTATCTCGGGCGGACGGTGCAGGTGATTCCCCACCTCACCGACGAAATCCAGCGGCGCATCCTGGCCGGCGCCGCCGGGGCGGACCTCGCCCTGGTGGTGGTCGGCGGCACCGTGGGCGATATCGAGTCGCTGCCGTTTCTGGAGGCGATCCGCCAGCTGCGGGTGACCGCCGGGCCGCGCCACACCCTGTTCGCCCACCTGACCCTGGTGCCGTTCCTGCGGGCCGCGGGCGAGATCAAGACGAAACCCGCCCAGCACACCGTGCACGAGTTGCGCGCCATTGGTATCCAACCGGATCTCCTGCTGTGCCGCGCCGAGCTGCCCCTGCCGGACGGGGCGCGCCGCAAGCTCGCCCTCTTTACCAACGTCCCCGCGCCGGCGGTGCTGTCGGTGGTGGATACCGACACCGTCTACCGGCTGCCGCACCTGTTGCAGGCCGTGGGGGCGGACGCGCAGGTGCTGGCCGCCTTCGGGCTGGACGCGCCGCCGGCGGACCTGACGGCCTGGGAGCCGCTCCTGGCGCCGCCCACGCCCACGGGGCCGATGGTCACCCTGGGGGTGGTTAGCGCCCATCCGGAACAGGTCGGCCCGGCCGCCCCATCCCTGGACGCCGCCCTGCAGCACAGCGCGCGCCTCCTCGGTCTCCAGCTCGACCGGCGCTGGCTGGGCGTGGACCCGCCCGTCGCAGGCTGTGACCTGAGCGCGGTGGATGCCCTGCTGGTCCCCGATGGCGCGCCCCCGCCGCCGGTCGCGCTCGCCGCAATCCACGCCGCTCGCACCCTGGGCGTGCCCTTCCTGGGTCTGGGCGCCGGCATGCACTGGGCGGTGAGTGAATTCGCCCGTCAGGTCGCGGGCCTGGCCGCGGTCGAGCGCCAGCCCGGGACGCCGGACACCCCCGAACCCGTCATCATCCCCCTGGCCGCTGCTGACCAGCCTCGCGGCGGCCGCGTGACCCGACTGGCCCCGGGCAGCCTGGCGCGGGCCGCGTATGGTCGCCATCAGGTTCGCGAGCGCCATCGGCAAACGGCCGGCCTCAATCCTCGCTATCAGACCCTGCTCATGGATCACGGCCTGCGCTTCACCGGCGCAGCGCTGGACGGTCGTCAGGTGGACATCATCGAACTGCCCGGTCACCCCTGGTTTCTCGGCTGCCAGTTCCTGCCGGAATTCACCGCCGCGCCGTGGTCCGGCCACCCGCTGTTTCTGGCGTTTCTGCGCGCCGCGCGGACGCGCCACGCCAACCGCACGCGGGCTCCATCCCTGGCGCTCACGCCCCACTCACCAGATTGGCGCGAGAAGCCCCCGGCTTTAGCCGTGGGGAGGGAAGCGCCCCGCCCGTCAGGGCGGAAGGCGGGGGCTGGGGTTGAGGCGCCGGTTTCTTTGTGACTTTTATCGTCAATATGAAAGTTACGCTGCAACTCAAACTGCTTCCCACGCCCGACCAGCACGCCGCGCTGCTCAAGACCATGCAGGTGTTCAACGATGCCTGCAACTTCATCACCGAAGTGGCCTATCGCGAGCGCTGCGCCTCCAAGTTTGCGTTGCAAAAACTCGTCTACGCCGATGTGCGGGAACACTTCGGCCTCTCGGCCCAGCTGACCATCCGCGCCATTGCCAAGGTGGTCGAGGCCTACAAGCGCGACAAGTCCAAGCAATGCCACTTCCAGCCGTTCGGGGCCGTGGTCTATGACCAGCGCCTCCTGAGCTTCAAAGGGCTGGAAGCGGCGAGTCTCCTGACGCTCGATGGGCGGCTGACCATTCCCATGCAGATGGGCGCCTATCAGCGCACCGCCTTCTCGCGCGGCCACGGACAGGCCGATCTGGTCCTGGTCAATGGCCAGTTCTATCTGCTGCTGGTCGTCGAGACCCCGGAAGCCCCGCCGATGGACCCCGACGGCTTCATTGGCATCGATCTGGGGATCGTCAACATCGCCACGGATTCCGATGGGGAGCGCCACAGCGGCGCGACGGTCGAGGCGAAACGCCAGCGCTATCAACGCTTGCGCCAACGCCTTCAGGCCTGCGGCTCGCGCTCGGCCCAACGGCATCTGCAACGGCTGCGCCGGCGCGAAGCGCGCTTTCGGCGCAACCACAACCACGTTCTCTCCAAGCGCCTGGTCAAAAAAGCCAAAGACACCGGTCGCGGACTCGCCCTGGAAGACCTCAAGGGCATTCGCCAACGGACCACGGTACGGAAATCTGATCGGGCCAAACACAGCGGTTGGTCGTTCCATCAGCTGCGCCAGGCCATCGCCTACAAGGCGCTGATCGCCGGCGTGCCGGTGGTCATCGTCGATCCACACCATACCAGCCGGACCTGTCCGGTCTGCGGGAGCGTGGACAAGGCCAACCGCGTGTCGCAATCCGAGTTTCGCTGTAGCGCCTGTGGGCATACGGCGAACGCGGATGTCAATGCGGCGATCAATATCGCCGCGCGGGCCGTGTGTCATGCGTGCCCATCGTGGCGTGCGATGACGACAAGGGACTGTCCGAGTACAGCTGCAAGCCCCCGGCTTTAGCCGTGGGGTACATGACCGTAACTCCCGGAGGACGATGTGCATCCCGATGTTCTGCTGACGCAACTGAAAGCGGGGGCCTCTGCCCGCAAAGCCCGCGGTCTCGACCTGGTTCATGCGATATGCCAGGAACAGTTTGCCCGGGGAAACCAGGACTTCACCGTGGAGGCCATCGCACCGCACATCCAGGCGCGGGGCGGACCCCAGGCGGCGTCCCTGCGCCATCCGACCGGCGCCCACTACCGCCAATTGCTGCAGGCGTGGGCCGATCAGGCCCGTAACCGCAGCTATCCGGACACCCTCCTGGCGCAACTCACGGCGCAGGCGGACCCCCGCCGGCGCGAGCGGCTCGCCGCTGTGCACAGCGCGTGCCGGGAGCTGGTCGACGGCGGCTGCCGCACGCTTCGGATGACCGACGTCGCGCGCCTCACCCACATGCGGGGCGGCCTGGCCGCGTCGACGATCCGCAACTCGACCAACAGCGATTATCGGACCCTGATCAGGGCCTGGGCCGCGCAGGCCCGCGGTCTGCCGCCCCCGGAACAGCCCGCCCGCAGCCAGGACCCCGACGCCCGGGAAGCGGCCGTGCTCAAGCTGATGCCCTATCCCTCCGCCCAGGCCCCCCTGGCCGAGGTCTTCGCGGAAAATCGCCAGCTGCGGGCCCAGCTGAGCGCGGTCCAACCACCCGCCGCGCCCGACCCCGCGCCCGCCGGCGCGCTGCCGACCGGGATCGCCCTGACGGCCGGGGAGATCAAGGCGTTGCGCCAGGCGACCAGCGACCGTCAGCTGCGTGCCCGGGGCTGGTCCCAGGATCCGTCCGGCCGCATCCGGAACGGCAAAGGGCGGGTGCTCTACAAACCCGGCTACCTGAGCGCGCTGCACAAGGTTCTTCGCGCCGCGGAGCTAGCGGAATAGCCGGTGGAAAACGCCCGGCGTGGCTGCGTCAGTGCCGGGAATGCGCATTGTTCGGCGTGATAATAATCACATTACCGACTGATATGCAAAGCGCGCCAACGGATGTGCTAAGATAATCATAAACGCAAAAGCGCCCGGCGCCCGGGCGGGGAAGAGTGGGTGATGAGACTGTCAGTAAAAGTCGATCGTGCGGCGGCAATTCGCGCCGGCCGCGACCAGTATGGCGCGGTGGAAATCCAGGTGCATCCGGCCGACCTGACACCGGAGGAACGCGAATGGCTCGCGACCTTAACCACCGACGAGAACGGGGTCACCGACCTCACGGAGCTGGAGACCCTCCGGCGCGCCGCCAACCTGGTTAACTGGGAAGGCGTGGGCGCATTACCTGAACGCCCCGTCCTGGCCGAGGTCGATGACCCGCTGGTGGCGACGCGCGCCTGGCTGGACTGGCGGGTGGCCTGCATGCAGCAGGTCCGTGAGGCCGCCGCGCGCGCGCGGCAGCCCTGGACCTGGGCGCCACCGGCCGCGCCATGACCCGGTCGCCGCCGGGGCACGGCCGGGCGCTGCGCCGCACCGGCGCCCGTCCGGGGCCGGCCGCCGGGCGCCCCCTGCGGCTGTGCATGGCGCCGGCGCTGGCGGTGCCGCCGGCTGCGGTCCAATTTCGCAATTACGCCGAAGGCCCGCTGCTCACCGCTACTCCGGGACGCCGGGATTTCTGGTTGGTGGAGGTGGACGGCGAGCATGTGGTGACGAGCCGGCGGGGGCAGCTGGTGCCCGGCCTGGGCGCCACCCCGGCGGCGCGGCTGCACAGCCTGCTGGCCAATCCCCATGCCGGCTCGCGCTATGTCATCGGTCAGGCGGCCAGCGCCGCCGAGGGTCGCGCGTTGGCCTTGCGCCATTCGCAGGTCATGGCGCTACTGGGCGGAGTGTTTTTATGGCCGCTGGCCACCGGACAACCGGACCCCCCGGACGCGGCCCCGGCCGCTCCCGCGACGTGCTATACCGGTCCCCCTCCGGGCGGACGGCAGTGGTTTTAAGCGGTCACCTCCGGGTGGTCGCCCAAGGCGGGCGGCGGCGGCAGGCCGCTGCACCCCGAATAGAACCTAAATCCGCCTGATCGCGACGATCGGGCCTGTTTCGGCATTGAGGACCATGGACGCACATCGCAAACAAGCACTGCTGACCGTGCTCGCGCAAATCGAGAAACATTTTGGCAAGGGCGCCATCATGCGCATGGGCGACGCTGGCGGCCTGACCAACCTCGAGACGATCTCGAGTGGCTCGCTGGGCCTGGATATCGCCACCGGCGTCGGCGGCCTGCCCAAATCCCGCATCGTCGAGATCTACGGGCCTGAAAGCTCGGGCAAGACCACGCTCACCCTCCACGCCATCGCCCAATGCCAGCTCGCCGGCGGCACCTGTGCATTCATCGACGCCGAGCATGCGCTCGACCCGGTTTATGCCGCCAAGCTGGGGGTCAAGGTCGAGGAGCTGCTTATCTCGCAACCCGACACCGGCGAACAGGCGCTGGAGATCACCGACATGCTGGTGCGCTCCGGGGCCACGGACATGATCGTCATTGACTCCGTGGCCGCCCTGACCCCCAAGGCGGAGATCGAGGGCGAGATGGGCGATGCGCATGTCGGCCTGCAGGCGCGCCTGATGTCGCAGGCGCTGCGCAAGCTGACCGGCAATATCAAGCGCAGTAACGCGATCGTGATCTTTATCAACCAGATCCGCATGAAAATTGGCGTGGTGTATGGCTCGCCCGAGGTCACGACCGGCGGGAATGCGCTGAAATTCTACGCCACCCTGCGCCTGGACATTCGCAAGGGCAGCCCGATCAAGCGCGGCGAGGAGATCGTCGGCACCGAGACCAAGGTCAAGGTGGTGAAGAACAAGGTGTCGCCGCCGTTCCGCCAGGCAACCTTCGACCTGCTCTATGGCGAAGGCATTTCCCGCGAAGGGGAGATCATCGAACTGGGGGTGGCGCAGGAGCTGGTCGATAAAGCCGGCGCCTGGTACAGCTATCAGGGCACGCGCATCGGCCAGGGGAAGGACAACGCCCGCCAGTACCTGCGTGAGCATCCGGACCTGGCGCGGGCGATCGAGGCCCGGATCCGCGACCGGCTGCTCCGCGCCACCCCGCCCGTCACAGCCGATGACCTCGACCCGGGCGCGGCGCGGAGGGAGGAGATCGATGACGCGCCTCGCGCCGCCGACCCTGCGGTGAGCAGCGCCTGAGCGCCACGGGCGGCCGGGCCCGCCCGCAGCGGGGTCAACCGGTCTTTTGCGATCGCTCGAAGGCCTCCCAGGTCTCGCGGGGAATCACCCGCGGTTCGGCGGGGAACAGGTCGATGGTGTCCCGCTCCAGGCGCAGGGGCGCGCTGGGCGCGGGCGCGGGTGCCGCGGCGGGCGGGGGCAGGGCAGGGGCAGGCGGAGCGGTATCCCTGGGGTCCTGCTGCACCCGCTCCACTTCCGAGCGGGTCACCCGTTCCTGGCGCAGCGAATTATCCGGTTGCTTCTCGAAATAAATCCGTTCGCCGCCAACCCGTTCCCGGTCAAACCGGGCGGGATGCACAGCGGGATTCTCGCCTGCCCGGATCGCCTCCGTCTTACCGG
This sequence comes from uncultured Gammaproteobacteria bacterium, assembly GCA_937862735.1. GTDB lineage: Bacteria > Pseudomonadota > Gammaproteobacteria > Chromatiales > Chromatiaceae > M0108. The sequence goes on along the minus strand of CALMDH010000278.1, from coordinate 17,627 downwards.
AACCCATCCCGCCCTGAAAAACCTGAGCGTCCTGGGGCTGAAATGCGCTTTCGGGCGCCCTTTCCCGATAAATCTGCAGGTGCATCACCACCCCGGTGCCGGGCGGCTGATCCCGCAGGGCTTCTTGGGCCTGGGCGGCCGCCTCCTGCCGCGCCCGCTCCCGGACGGCGGTATCGCCCGCCAAATCGGTAAAAAATCCCGCCGTCCCCAACGCATCGTCCGGCCCCGCCGGCGGCTCAGCACCCACCCGCAGTGGCGTCAGGGCCGCCAACAGGCTCATCACCCGGAGGGAGGCGTTTGACATCCTCGCCGCCCTGAAGGACGGCGATTCCTACGGCACACAGGCGGCAATCGCCTGAGTTGCTTCGGCGGGTTCCTGCTTCACCGAGCGGCCCGACTGCACCGACTCTCCACAGGCTAACACGCGATGTCCTCGCGCTAGGATATTGATGGCACCGACGAGATCGGCGTTTTCTTCAAAGCTACACTCAAGGCACTCAAACCGGGCTGGCGTCTGCCGGTTGTCTTTCGACACATGCCCACAGCACGGGCAAGTCTGGCTGGTGTATTGCGGCGGCACGGCGACGACGAAGCCGCCATTCCATGCCGACTTGTATTCCAGTTGCCGCCTAAATTCGCTCCACCCCTGATCGAGGATCGACCGATTCAGGCCTGACTTCTGTTTCACCATCTTGCCGTGCTGTTCGCTGTTGCCCTTGGCCGACTTGGACATGTTCCGAACCTGCCAATCTTCGATGGCGATCATGGCGTGGTTTTGGCTGATCTGGCACGAAGCTTTATGCAGAAAGTCTTTGCGGGCGTTGGCGATGTGCGTGTGAATGCGCTGAACCTGGGCTTTCGCCTTCTGCCAGTTGTTGCTGAATGTGACTTTGCGGCTCATGGCACGCTGATAGCGTGCCAGCCGTTGCTGATGTTTCTTGAAGCAATTGAGCGGTTCGATGTGACTTCCGTCGCTCAGCGTGGCGAAACGGGCAATGCCCATATCGATACCGACTGCCTCGCCGTTTGGCAAAGGCTGATCGACTTCGCGCTCCGTCTGGAGCGAGACAAACCACTTGCCGCCTGACTGGCTGACGGTCGCGTTCTTGACCTCGCCCAACACGTCACGGCTGTTTCGGTAGCGCAACCAGCCCAGCTTCGGCAGGAAGAGGCGGCAGTTAGCCTGATCGCGTTTGACGCCTTGCGGATAACGGCAGCTGTCTGATACGCCTTGCTGCTTGAAGCGCGGGAAGTCGGCGCGTTTCTCGAAGAAGTTTTGGCAGGCGCGTTCTAAATTTTTGAGCGCCTGTTGCAAGGCTTGGCTGGGAGTTTCGTTCAGCCAGAGCGTTTGCGGTTGTGCCTTCCATTCGGTGAGCGCCTTGCATAGAGCGGCGTAGCCGAGCTTCTTTTTTCCCGCCTCGTGCCGCTCCTGCTGCAACGCCAGCGCCTTGTTGTAGACGTGCCGACACGAACCGGCAAAGCGGCGCATGTTGCGCTGCTGTTCGCCGTTTGGCTGTAGCTCGAATCGGTAGGCTTGAAGCCGTTGCATGTCGCATAGTATATTTTGGTCTATGGAAGAAAACAACGACATTAGGCGCGGACGACACTGTGTTTTTAACATGCACGTCCATTTGGTCTTTGTGGCGAAGTATCGGCGCAAAGTATTCGACTCCGCAGCTATCGACAGGCTGCGCGAACTGTTTGCCAAGGTTTGCAACGACTTCGAGGCGCAACTGGTCGAAATGGACGGCGAGAGTGACCATGTGCATTTGCTGGTCAGCTATCCGCCGAAAGTGCCGGTGTCCGCCTTGGTCAATAGTTTGAAAGGCGCATCCAGTCGCGTGCTGCGAAAAGAAAGGCCAGACATCGCCAAACGCTTCTACTACAAGGGCGCGCTGTGGTCGCCTTCCTACTTCGCGTCCTCTTGCGGCGGCGCTCCGATCAGCATCATTCGCCAATACATTGAGCAGCAGGCGACACTAGCTTGACGGCAGAAAAGGAGTCCTACGGACTCCGCGCTATCCATCCCCGGCCTGAACGCCGGGGCTTTCCGCACAAACTGGTAACTGCTGCATGCATATACCCCTGCGATCACGAAGAAAGGCGCCGTGCCAACGGGTTCGGCGCCGATCCCACGCGTGGCGGGTGCGCGCCCGGCGGCACCCGCCAGGTACCGGTAAGAGATGCGGGTGGCAGGCGTCTGATCAAGGGCGGCCGGCGCCCCGGCGGGCGGTGGACTTAGTCCCGCGCCAGCGGGGCGCGCACTGGGTGCACCACCGCCGGCAGGTCCGCGCCCGGCGCCAGATTCACGGGGATTGGGGGTAGCCACTTGACCTTGAAAGTGCGTTCGCCGCTGAGCGGACCGGACCAGAAGCCATGCCAGTGGGCGCGGCGCAGATGCGGGCGGGGACGGGAGCCCGTGCCCGCCGCCGTTCCCGTATCGTCCCGCGCCGCCGGCGCGCCGGCGCGTAAGGCAGCGCCAATCCGCACCCCCACCGCCCACGCCTGGGGCTGCTCGGGCGGAAACAGCCGTGGACCGCGCTTGGTCTGGCGCGCCACCGGCAGCGGCGGGCGCACGTAATCGGCCTCAGCGCTGCACAGATACAGCACCAGCGAGACCAGGGGTTCGAGCCAGGCGGTCGCTGCCGGGTCGATGTGCGTGTACAAGGGTGGCAAGCCCAACCGCTGCGCATGCGGCTGGGCCTTGGCCGCCATCCGCTCCAGCGCCTCGGCCAGGGTCCAGGGGCCGAGCGGCAGCGGGAGGGGCAACAGCTCCGTGTCGGTATCGATCAGCAGCCGCAGCTCTTCCGCCCCATCGTTGGTGTCGTATTCCAGGTGGGCGAAAATCCCGTGCACTCCCTGCGCACGTTGCGCCGCCCCCAGTTCGATATAGACGCACCAGGCCGGCAGGTAGCGGAGCAGGGCGCACGGCAGGTCGCCGCTCAGGGGGCTGGTCCACAGGGCGGCCAACAGGTCGGGATCAAAGCGGAAAATGCCCTGGGTGGGCCGCCAGGCGGCGAGGGCGGCGAGCCGGGCCACCTCGCCGATCTGCGCCAGGGGCACGCGGGCGTCACCGCCGCCCGACACCAGGGCATAGGCGCCGGCCAGGGGACAAAACACCGTGTCGGGCCAGCCCCCCAGCGCCTGCCGGTCGTCACGGAAGCGGTCGAATTGGCGCCAGGCGTCGGGATAGCGCTTGCCGTAGGCCACCAGCAGGTCGCGGGCGCGATGGGTCAGCGCGGGCACGGGTCGCTCGGGGCGGGGGGTGGGGTGGTGGTCGCCCGCTCCGCTCCACGGCGCAGCGCGACCACCCGCGGGCCGTGCCCGCGCGCGGCGGGGGCGGGGCAGCGTTGGCGTAACAGCTGCACCGCGCGCTCCGCATCCAGGGCCACCGCCGTGATCCTGGTGGCGACATCGCGCGCCACCACCCGGTGCGCGGTGTGCAGGCGGTAGCGCAGCCCCTGACGAATCGTGGTCACGGCAAACAGTTCCAGGTCCGGGGGGGCTGGCAGCGGTTCGGCATCCAGCGTCAACTGCCCGTCGAGGAGGATCAGCCCCGGCCGTTTGACGCGCCGCCACCAGCCGCCGGGCAGCGTCAGGACATAGCGCACCACGCGGACGGCGTGCGCGGTGGCCGGCGGCACCGGAATCCGCCGCGCACAGCCCACGTCGGCGCGGATGCCGACCGCCTGGGGATCGCGACTCAACCGCACCTCCAGGGTGCCGGTGACGTCAAAGTCGTAACACCTCCGCAGCCAGGGGGTGATCTCCGCCGCCAGCCGGCGTTGCAGTCGTTCCTCCAGGGGTCCTTCCGGCAGGCGCCACTGGCCCCACCGGGGGCCCCGGGGCGCGATCTCCCCGGCGGGCAGCCGCGCATCCTCCCGCGCCATGCGGCCGGCGTGCAGGCGCGCGATGGTGGCGGTCACCGCCGCGGCGTGCGCCGCCAGGTCGGCGGGGCGCGTCGACAGCGGCAGCGCCGCGGGGCAGGCCAGCAAGGCCGCCGCCACCGGCTGGGGGTCGGGGTCGAGCGTGAGCCGCTCCTCGGAGTCGTACCGGGTCAGGCGCGGGTCGTGCGCCAGGCGGACGGCCAGACTGAACAGGGGCTCGCCCAGGCGGCGTTTATCGTCCGCCAGCTGGCGTGCCAGGCGCCGGGGCGGCACCCGGTCCGCCAGGGAAAGCGCGTCATCGACCATGGGCGTTCTCCAGAACATGGCGCGGGCCATTGGCGGAGGCGACCGCCGGACATTTGCGCCGGGACTTAGAGCGCGATTATAGCCGGGATGACGCGTCGCGGGAGCGTAACCGGCCGCCATCCGGGGGCATCCGCCCCGGCAACACCGGGCGAACGCCAGGACGGTAAGGGGTTGCGAACAGAGTTTCCCGGATAAAAAAGCAGGCGATTCAGGTCGCTTCCAGCCGCCGTAACCGGCCGAGAAGCGTGGGATTACAGCCGTGGACAAGCCCAGGTCTGCGCGGCGGGTAAGAACGGCATCCTTTGACAAAAAAGCGCGGGGCAAACTACCATTAAACCGTGAACTTAATCCGTCAATAGAGGAACCATGGGCAAGCTCAATCTCGCCGAACTGGACTGTCTTATTGACTACCTTACCCAACTGCCCGCTGAACAGGCGGTCCGGGAGAAATCCCAGGTCATTGCCGAGCTGCGGCGCACGATTGCGCAGTATCACCTCACCCCCGACGAGCTGGGCTTGCGCCCGGAGCCCGAGCCGGTCACGCCGCGGGCGCCGGACCGCGCCCCGGCGGTGGAGACGGCACCGCGGCCGGCGCTGGTGTTGCTGCCCACGCCCGCCCCGGCGGTGGCGGCCGCGCGTCCGCCGGCGGCACGCGACCGACTCACGCCCCGCTCCCGTGACGAGGCCGGCAATGTCTGGCATGGCGGCCGGGGCCGATGCCCGGCCTGGGTGCGCCGCCTCGTCGCTGCCGGCGACGATCTCGAGCGCTATCGCGTGCCCGCCGCCTGAGCGAACGCGCCGCGTCCTCCGGGGACCGCCCATGGCCGTATCCTTCGTGCATCTGCATGTCCACAGTGAATATTCACTGGTTGATGGGCTCATCCGCTTCAAGCCGCTGATGGCGGCCTTGCGCGCCGACGGCATGCCTGCCGTGGCGCTCACCGATCTGGGCAATCTCTTCGGGCTGGTCAAGTTCTACCGCGCGGCGCAGACGGCGGGCATCAAGCCCCTGACTGGCGCTGAGCTGCGGGTGCGGAATCCGGCCACGCCCACCCGCCCGGACCGGCTGGTGTTGCTGGCGCAAGATGACCAGGGTTATCGCCAACTGACGCGCCTGCTGTCGCGCAGCCACCTCGCCGGTCAGGACCAGGGTTTCCCCCAAGTGGAGCGTGACTGGGTGCTGGCGGACACCACCGGGCGGATCGCCTTGTCCGGCGGCGTGACGGGGGATGTCGGGCGCGCGCTGCGGCACGACCAGCCCCAGCAGGCGCGCGCCTGCCTGGAGACCTGGCTGCGCGCCTTTGGCGACCGTTTTTACCTGGAGCTGACGCGCGTCGGCCATCCCGGCGAGGCGCCGGTGGAGGAGGGCAGCCTGGCCCTGGCGGCGCGCCATGGCGTCCCGCTGGTGGCGACCAATGCCGTGCAGTTCCTGCGGCGTGCCGACTGGGAGGCGCACGAGGTGCGCTGGTGCATCAACCAGGGGGTGAAACTGGGCGCCGCCGGGGTGAGCAGCGGCTTCACGCCGGAGCAATATCTGCGCCCGGCGGCGGACATGTGCGCGTTATTCGCCGATCTCCCCGCGACGCTGGAAAACAGCGTGGAAATTGCGCGGCGCTGCAACCTGGAGCTGACGCTGGGCCGCAGCTTCCTGCCGGCCGCGCCGGGGGTGCCTGCCGGGCAGGACGTCAACGCCTATTTCACTACGGTGGCCGCGCAGGGCCTCGCGGACCGGCTGGAACCGGTCTGGCCGGCAGCGGACCCGGCCAGCGCCGCACGCCGCGCCCCCTACGCGGCGCGGCTGCGCAACGAGCTGGAAGTCATCGCCGCGATGGGCTTCGCCGGCTATTTTCTCATCGTCGCCGACTTCATCCGCTGGGCGCGCACCCAGGGCATCCCGGTCGGCCCGGGCCGCGGTTCCGGCGCCGGCTCACTGGTGGCCTATGCCCTGCGCATCACCGACATCGACCCGCTGACGCACCAGCTGCTCTTTGAGCGCTTCCTCAATCCCGAGCGGGTGTCCATGCCCGACTTCGACGTTGACTTCTGCATGGACGGCCGGGATCGGGTGATCGCCTACGTCACCGAGAAGTACGGGTCCGCCGCGGTGGCGCAGATCATCACCTTTGGCACCCTGGGCGCCAAGGCGGTGGTGCGCGATGTCGGCCGGGTGCTGGACCATCCCTATGGTTTCGTCGACCAGCTGGCCAAGCTGGTGCCGTTCGAGCTCGGCATGACCCTGGACAAGGCGTTGGAAGTCAGCGCCCCGTTGCGCCAGGCCTACCAGACCGACGAGGTGGTGGGCGCGCTGCTGGACATGGCGCGGCAGCTGGAGGGCGTGGCGCGCAATGCCGGCACCCATGCCGGCGGGGTGGTGATCGCCCCCGGACCCCTGACCGACTACACGCCGCTGTACTGCGAGCCAGGCGGCAGCGGCCAGGTGACGCAGTTCGACAAGGATGATGTCGAACAGATCGGCCTGGTGAAATTCGACTTTCTCGGCCTGCGCACCCTGACCATCCTCGACGGGGCGCTGATCACCGCCAATGAGGAACGGCGGGCGCGCGGGCAGCCGCCGCTGACGCTGGAGGGGCTGCCGCCCGAGGACGCCACGGCCTTTGCCCGCTTGCGCCAGGGTGACACGACCGCGGTCTTCCAGCTCGAATCGCGCGGCATGCGGGAGCTGATCCGCAAATTGCAGCCCGACAGTTTCGAGGATCTGACCGCCCTGGTGGCGCTGTTCCGCCCCGGGCCGCTGCAGTCGGGCATGGTGGATGATTTCATCGCGCGCAAGCACGGCGCGGCGGTGGAATATCCGCATCCCGCCCTGGCGCCCATCCTCCAGTCCACCTACGGCGTCATCCTCTACCAGGAACAGGTGATGCAGATTGCCCAGGTCCTGGCCGGCTACACCCTGGGCGGCGCCGATCTGTTGCGCCGCGCCATGGGCAAGAAAAAACCCGCGGAGATGGCGCGCCAGCGCGCGGTGTTCGAGGACGGCGCCGTGGCGCGGGGGGTCGCGCCTGAAGTCGCCCGGCATATATTCGACCTGATCGACAAATTCGCCGGCTATGGCTTTAACCGCAGTCATTCGGCGGCGTACGCCCTGCTCGCCTATCAGACCCTGTGGCTCAAGACCCATTATCCGGCGCCGTTCATGGCGGCGGTGCTCTCCGCGGACATGGACAACACCGACAAGGTGGTGGAGCTGCTGGTGGCGGTGCGCGGCCTGGGCCTGGGCGTGCGGCCGCCGTGCGTCAACGCCTCGGCCTGGCGCTTCACGGTCGCGCCGGCGGCGGGCGACGCGCCGCCGGCCCTGCGCTATGGCCTGGGCGCCATCAAAGGCGTCGGCCAGGCCGCCGCCGGGGCGCTGTTACACGCCCGCACCCAGGGTGGGCCCTTCCGCGATCTGTGGGATCTGTGTCGCCGCCTGGACCTGGGTAAGGTCAACATCGGCGTCCTGGAGGTCCTGATTCGCAGCGGCGCCCTGGATGCCCTGGGGGCGAATCGCGCGACCCTGGCCGCGCAGCTGCCGTTGGCGTTGAAACTGGCGGAGCAGGATCAGGCGCGCGCGGCCAGTGGCCAGGGCGATCTGTTTGCGGCCCTGGCGCCGCCGCAGGACGTGACGGTGGACCCCCAACTCGCCGCCCGGCGCTGGCCGGAATGGCCGCTGGCCGAGCGCCTGCAGGGCGAGCGGCTGACGCTGGGGTGTTATCTGTCCCAGCACCCCCTCGACCGTTACGTCGCGGAATGGCCGCACCTGGCGTCCACGCGCATTGCCACGTTGCTGGAGAGCACCCCCGTCCCCGACCGCGCGCCGGCGGGCGCCGGCCGGCGCACGTCGCCGCGGCCCACCCTGCTGGGCCTGGTCGCCAGCGTGCGCCCCGGCAAGACCCGCCGCGGCCCGATGGCGGCGCTCCAGCTGGATGACGGCAGTGGGCGCCTCGAGGTGGTGGTGTTTGGCGCCGCCTATCAGGCGCATGCCGCGCTGCTGGTGACGGACGCCATCCTGCGGGTTACCGGCGACCTGCGGCTGGATGTGCGCAGCCACGCGCCGCAGCTGGTCGCGACGTCCCTGAGTTCGCTGGTGACGGCCCGCAGCGAGCGGGCCATGGCGCTGCGGGTGACGGCGGATCTGCGCCCGCTGACGCCGGAAGCGGCGCTGGCGCTGCGCGAACGGCTGATCGCCCTGTTGCGCGCCGCCAACGACCCCCAAGGGCTGCGCTTGGAGTACCGGCTGCGCAAACCGGACGAGGACCGGACGGTGACCCTGAATGACGGCTGGCGGGTGGCGCCGACGGATGACTTGCTGGCGGCGCTGCAGGCGTTGTTGGGGCCAGAAGGCGCGACGGTGGTCTATCCGCCCCGCGCTGGCGCCGGGACGGGCCGTTGAGCGGGCTCAGCCCACGGCCGGTAAGGCATAGGTCACGCGCGCGCCCGTGAGCTGGACATAGCCGCGGGCGACCAGGGTGTTGAGCAGCGCCGTGACCTGGTCCGGCGGCGCCTGGGGGAGGCACAGGGCGCGCAGGGTACCGTGCAGGGTGGTGACGCGGGTCGGTTTGTTATGCCGGAATTTATGCAGCAGGGCCACCGCGCGGGTAACCGGGTCGGCCGGCGCGGGCGGGACGGGGGCCGGGCCGGGCGGGGGCGGCAGGGCGTAGGTCACCGCCTCACCGGTGAGCTGCACATAGCCCTTCGCGACCAGGGCGTCGATGAGCGCCGCGGCCTGCTCCGGCGGTGCCTGGGGGCCGCACAGGTTACGCAGGGTGCCGTGCAGGGTGGTGACGCTGGCCGGCTTGTTGTGCGGGAATTTGTGCAGCAGGGCCACCGCACGCGCCACCGGGTCCGTCGCGACCGCCGGCGCCTTCGCCGCAACAGCCGGCGGGGGGGCGGGGAGCGCCGGGATAGCGCCACGGACCGCGCCGGGGGGCTTGGCCCCGGGAAGCTCCTCCAGCGTCGCCACCCGCGCGCAGTGATAGCCCTGCGCGCGCAGGTGGGCGAGCAGGGGATCAAAGCCGGTGTCCCGGGAGAGGACGTGGAACCGCGCCCGTGGCGCGCGGGTCATCAGGGTGCCCAGATGATGGCAGAGCAGAAAATCCAGGGCGTTCGGACCACGGGTCCGTAGCCGCACGTACTGGCCGCGCGGGCCGAGGCGCTCCATGGCCAGCACCAGCTCGACCGGCAGTTTGTCCTCCTGCGGCCCGAGGAACAGGATGACGTGGTGGTCACCGCTGGCCAGGAGGGTCGGGTTAACCCGTTTAACGTTCTCGTAGTCGACCAGCAGGTAGTGGGTGGGCATGGGGGTGGTCCGGTGAGGGGGAGGCGGCTGTGGGAGCCACGGCGTCGCTATGATAAAAAAAAGTCGGTAATGATGCCAGCGGGAAACGGGACTTGAGTCAGCCGCCTGCCGCCGGTGCGGCGTTGCGCACCGTGGGGCGGCGGCTAGCGCCGGCGCTGGGGTGGGGACGGCGGGCCAGCGCGGCGCAGTCGTGCTCCCGGGCGCCAACGGTCGGCAAGCGACCGACAACCGGCGGTCAGGACCGGTCAGATTTGGTCAGTACCGGTCAGTAAACCCGACAAAACCATCTGATAGGATAGCGACATGTTGGGTTATTTACCCACCGGTCAACCTGTCGCTTATGCCCCTCACCCGCCCGGAAAATCCGCGCTCCATCCGCCCGATGACGGCCGCGCTCGTCCTCCTGAGCGGCCTGCAAACCGTGCAGGCGGAAAGCTACGCCAGTCTGCAATTGGGTCTGGCGTATCCCGCCGTGGCGCGGCTGACGTATCCCGGAGGTGAGACGGCGCATCGCGACCTGTACCCGGGGGCGGCAGTGAGCGCGGCCGTGGGCTTTCACCTCACGGAGCGGGTGCGCCTGGAGGGGGAACTGGGCTACCAGACCACGCCGTTGTCGAAATTCGCTTTCGCCCTCGAACCGCACAACCGCCGGGGCGATGCCCGCCGGTTTTCCGTGCTGGGCAGCGCCTATTACGATCTGCACAACCCCACCCCCTTCACCCCGTATATCGGGGGCGGTTTGGGCGTGGCCTGGGTCGTGATCGACGACGCGCAGGTTCGCAGCGGCGCCACGGCGGAGGCCGTCACGGAGCGGAAGACGGTCTTTGCCTATCAGCTGGGCCTGGGCGCCAGTTACCACCTGACACCCGAGGTCAAACTGGACCTCGGCTACCGCTATTACGCCACTGCCGAACTGCCGCTGGAACAGGCGGACATGAGCCACGCCAGCCATAACCTTTACGCCGGTTTGCGGTTCGCTTTCTGAACGCGATCCGCGCCACTTTCTCCACCCTGATACAGGAACACGACTCATGAACTTCATGCCCAAACTCGCCACTCTGGCCATCCTCTCCGCCCTGTCCGGCGCCGCGCTGAGTGCGCCCGGGCCCTATGTCGCCGGCACCCTCGGCCTGTCGTTGCCCGTGGATGCCGAACTCTCCGCCCCGGGCACGGAACGGGCGGACTTTAGCTTCGATGGCGGCCTGGGGCTGAGCGCCGGCCTTGGCTACCAGCTGGCCAATGGCCTGCGCTTCGAGGCCGGCCTGGCCTATCAGAAGAACGACCTCGACAAAGTGCAGATGATGGGCGCGGAAGCGAAGATGAACGGCGACGTAAGCAGCACCGCCTTCCTCGCCAGCGCCTTTTACGATATCCCCACCGGCACCAAGTTCAGCCCCTTCCTCGGCGGCGGTGTCGGCCTGGCCAAAGTGCGGCTTAATGACTTCGCTCTGGAAGGTGGCGAACACTGGGATAACAATGATGTGGTCTTCGCCTATCACCTGAGCCTCGGCGTGAGCTTTGCGGTCAATCCGCAGCTGAATCTAGACGCCGGTTACCGCTATGCCGCCACCGAGGACCTGCGCTTCTCTTCCGGCGGCCCCTGGGACAAGGACGTCGAGATCACCAACGCCTCCCACAACCTGTTCGCCGGCGTGCGTTACGCCTTCTAAGCCAGCCCCCCCGCGGGCGCCCCAGGCGTCCGCCAATTTCTGACGCCACGCGTCATGCCCACCGCTGGCGGGCGCGTGGCGCCCTGTTTCCCCGTCACGGTCTGACGACCGGGTGAGGTGCTGCTGAACCTGCTGGATGACCCCTGAATTCCTGTGCATGAGCCCGGTGAGATCCGCGATATCGATCTCGCAAGCCTGCTGACCCAAGACACGCCGCGCACCCTGTCCCTGGCGGGGGATGACATGGAAGCCGCCGCCCTGCAGCTGCTCAGCGCCCTGACCCGGACCCTGTTCACCCCCGCCGATGGCGCCGCTTATCATCGGCGGCTGCGCACCCCACTGACCCCGGCGGAGTATCGCGCCACGGTCCGCGACTACCGCCACTGGTTCGAGCTGTTTCATCCCCAGACCCCGTTTTTGCAAACCCGCGGCGTGCCGGCCACGGAGCCGACCCGATCCAGAAACTGTTTGTCGGCCTCCCGCAGGGATCACCCCGACCTTTCTCAACCCGGTTGACGCCATCCGCCACGTCTGCCCGCGCTGCAAGTCCATTGCCCTGTTCAATCAGGCCAGTGTCGCGCCCAGTTTCGGTGGGGGCTTCAAGAACCCCCGGCGCGGCAACGGACCGATCATCACCCTGCTCGCCGGGCGCCACCTGCGCGAAACGATCTGGCTCAACGTCCTGTCCCAGGACACCCTCCGCCAGCACTACCCGCTGGCCACGGACCCGGTGGCGCCGACCTGGATCGACCCCCCTGCGCCGTCAGACCACGTATCGCGCCGCGGAGATCGGGTTGATCCGCGGCCTGTTCTGGCAACCGCACCACGTCGAACTCCTGCCCACGGCGGCGGGCGGGCGCTGCGAAGCCTGTCAGGGCGACAGCCCGCGCCTGGTCCCGGCGTTTAACAAAGCGCCCTTTGCCTTTGGCGTCAAGGGCTGCTGGCTCCACCCCCACAGCACGCAGCAGGGGGACCTCCACCAGGCGCGCCGGTCCGGGTGCGCTACCGCATCTTCAACACCAGCACGCCCACCTGGCATCAGCTGAATCACTATCTCCAGGCCGGCAGCACCGATCAGCCCGCCCTGGTCGTGCAGCAGGGCCAGGCGCAGCACCCGGAGACCCTGCTGATCCGCCTGCTGGTGTCCGGGTATCGCACCCGGCAAAGCCGGGTGCGCGAACGGCGCCACAAGGTGTTCACCCTGCCGCTCCACTGGCCCGACCATGCCGGCAGCCGCCAGCTGGAGGCCGGGCAGACCTTCGCCCAGGCGGTGCGCAACATCCTTCGCGGACAGGTGTTTTACGCCAGCAAGCAACTGGGCGCCTCACTCCAGAACGCGGTCGAGCAGCAGTTCGACCACGGCAGCCGCTCCCTGGTGGATGCGCTGTTCACCGAGATGACCCGCCGCGAGCGCCAGCGGGCCATGCTGGAATTCAACGACGCGGTCATCCGCCTGGCCTACACCCTGTTCGAGCAGGCCGTGGCCCCGTATCACCATACCGTGCGCGCCCACGCCGATGAGGATCTCCACGCCCTGCGCCGGTTACTCATCCACGCCGAACTGCGGCTCGACCGGGGCACGTTCGCGCCGGTGCGGCTGTTCTGGGGCGAAGCCGCCAAGCGCCGCATTCTGCAGGGTTATTTCACCCACCCGCCGCGCCGCGCCGCGGCCTGACCCGCCAGGAAACCCGCCAATGAATGCCTACAACTATCTGAACCTGAGCGTCCTGATCTCGCATAACGCTTCCTGCCTCAACCGCGATGACCTGGGGATGCAGAAGACCGTCCTGTATGGCGGCGTGCGGCGCACGCGCATCACCAGCCAGGCCCTGAAACGGGTGATGAGGCGCTCGGAATACTATCGCGTGCATCTCGGCACGCCCAGTTTCCGCAGCCGTAACCTCGCCCTGATCACCGATCACCTGCAGGCGCAGTTGGCCGGCGAGTTTGAGGAAGCGGTCATCAGCCGGACGGCCCGGCTGTTCGTCACCAATGCCAGCGTGCCGGCGGAGGAGGAGAAGGCGGAGGCGCCGGACCCGGCCGCGGAGGATGCCGCGGCAGCGGGCGAAAAGGGACAGGCCGTGGCCCCCTGGTGCGTGGTCGAGATCCGCGAACTGTGTGGCCGGGTGGCCCGGGTGCTCGACGAGGGGTTGCCGGCGGAGGAATGCGCCAAAATCGCCGCCCGTCACGCCCAACTGCTGGAGAAATACGCCAAGGCGAAGACCAAGCCGGCGAAAGCGCCGCCCAGTCTGCGCGCGCTGGAAGAGGAAGAGCTCGACAAGAAAATTGTCCGCCAGCTGCGGGGGCAGGCGCCGGCGACCAGCCAGGCCTTCAATCAGGGTCGATATCGCGGTCTCCGGGCGCATGGCCACCTCGGGCCTGATGACCACGGTGCATGCGGCGCTGTCCGTCGCGCACGCGTTCACCACCCATTCCAGCGAGCCCGATATCGACTGGTTCACGGCGATGGATGACCTCGACGAGCAGGGCGCCGGGCACATCTCGACCCAGGAATTTTCCACCGGCGTGTTCTATCGCTACGCCTGCCTCGATCTGGGGACCTTGCAGCGCAATCTGGGCGCCGCGCCCCGCGCCCGGGCGCTGAAGGTTGCCCGCCATGTGGCCCATCTGCTGGCGACCGAGGTGCCCAGCAGCAAGCAGAGCGCCTTCGCTGCGTATAACCACGCCGATCTGGTCCTCGCCAGTTTCAGTCAAACACCCCTATCCCTGGCCACTGCCTTCGAGAACCCGGTCAAGGCCAAGGGTGGCTTCCTGCAACCCTCCGCCGCCCGACTGCTCGCCTATTGGGACGACATGCAGCGGATGTACAGCCGGACCGACCCGATGGCCGTGTGCTTCCGCGTGCCGCTGGAGGGCCGGGCGGTGCTGCCAGCCTCGATGCGCTCGAACAGTGGATCGTCCGGGACGGCCAGTGATGACGGCCATGTCCCGCTTCCTGCTCCTCAAACTGGTCGGGCCGATGCAGGCCTGGGGTGACCATACCCTGGAAACCTGCCGGCCGGTGCGGCCCTTCCCCACCCGCTCCGGCCTGGTCGGGCTGCTGGGCGCCTGTCTCGGCATCGACGGACAACAGCGGGCGGAACTCTGCGCCCTGGATGCGTCATTCCGCCTGGCGGTACGTGCCGATCAGGACCCCCACCGCCCCTATGGGGCCTCGATCATTACCGATTTCCACACCGTATCCCCGGTGCGCCGGGCGGACGGCCAGCTGAGCCCCTATCCGCTGGTCACGCGCCGGGAATATCTGTGCGATGCCAGCTTCACCGTGGCCCTGGCGTTCCGCCCGGACGCGCGCTTTCGTCACAAGGAGGTCGTCGCGGCCGTGAACCAGCCGCGCTATACCCCCTATCTGGGCCGCCGGTCCTGCCCCTTGGTCCGACCGTTGCTGGAAGCGGAGATGAAGGCTTTGCGGGCCCATGCCCAACGCCGCTACCGCGCCCTCTATGGCAAGAAAGCCCCCAAGCTCACCCTGGACCAGGCCCTGATGCTGGCGCTCGATCTCGTCCCCTGGCAGGAACCGCAGGCAACCATGCCACTCTTTGCCGTCGGGGTGGAGATCGACGCCGAGGAATACGCAGTTTTCTGGGATAATTCTGTCCCGCCTCACCCGGCGCTACCGGCCATCCCCATACCCGAGCGCGCGGCCAAATCCCTCCGCTGAGGAGCGGTCGTCGCCCCAATTCATCGCAACCAACACAGGATTAAAAAAACCATGTCTGGTGTCAATAAAGTCATTCTCATTGGCAATTTGGGCGCCGACCCGGAAGTGCGGTATTTTCCCAGTGGGGATGGCGTGGCGAACCTGAGTGTCGCCACCAGCGAGACCTGGAAGGACCGTAACAGCGGGGAACCCCAGGAGCGCACGGAATGGCACCGGGTCGTCATCCGCGGCAAGCTCGCCGAGGTGGTCAAAAACTACCTCCACAAGGGTTCCAAGGTGTATCTGGAAGGTAAGCTGCACACGCGCAAGTGGCAGGATCAGAGCGGTCAGGATCGCTACACCACCGAGATCGTGGTCGGCGGGCTCGGCACCACCCTGCAGATGCTCGACGGGCGGGGCAGTGGCGAGGGCGGCGGCGGTGCGCCCACGGCGGCGTCGGGCGGGGGGCAGGGTCGCGGCGGAGCGCCCGCGGCGGCCCCCGACTTGGACAATTTTGATGATATCCCCTTCTAGAGAAAGCTTAAAAAAATCATATGAAACAAACTCATGGTCCGCTAATGCGGGCCATGTCATTTGCAGGCCAAGTCTTTTGTAAAGTTTATTACCCCTCCGGGGGTAGGTGAACTACAGGCGGGGTCGCGGTGGAATTCGCCCCTCAGCGGGTGTCCGCCTTCCGTCCTGCGGGTGACCGGCACGCCGGGCTGCCGCGGGTGGCCAGTGGATCGGGGGTCACCTTACCCGGCACGCGGGTATCCACGCCCGCCTGAGGGTAGGTTCCAAGCACTCCGGCCCGCCCGGGGCCTGATGGGTGCGGTGGCCCGGCGTTGGCAATGACCATGGCGGACACGCGGCGGGGTGAAAAGGCCGGCTGGCTCGGCGGCTTCGCCGGCGCCTTCCTGTGGCTACCAGCGATGGCGGTGGCGTTCCTGGTCCAGGGACAATGGCTGGCCGGGCTCATCGGCATCGCCCTCGGCGCCCTGGGCTATGGCAGCATGGTCTGGTTCCGGCCCTGGCGTTACCCGGACACCCCCTACTGGCGGCTACTGATACCCCCCTATGGCGTCTAGTTTTTCTCTGCCGCCGGACGCTAGTTAGTTATTAAATATCATAGAGTTGACAATGTTTTGCCGAACAAATTCAGATAAGAATGACAGTATGGGTAACGCCTTGGGTAACGATGGCGGGGGTTAAGGCATGTTATGTTAGCAGGTACGCCAGCACAAAAATGCCTGCCCAGTGGCCAAACGGGGAGCTGCCAGGCAGCTTGTATGTACCCTGGCGGCGCATGGGAAGAAAGGGGTCCTCATCTTCTGAGGACCCACGGTGTGATGAAAGGGAGCGAGGCGCCACGGGGCGGCGCTCGTTGGATCTGCCCCCAGGGTGAGGACCAGAGGCCGGGCCGCGCCGAACCAGAGTCAGGATGCCCCTGGCGGGCGGATCAGGCGCAAGGGGTCATTACCTGGGAATCATTGGGACCATGCTCGGCCTTCCTGGCGAGTCTTGACCCAATCAAAGATCTCATCTGACCGCCAGGCAACGGCCCCGCCTTGCCCGTTGCCAAGTTTGACGGGGGGCGGGAATTTTCCCTCCCTGACTGGGCGGTAGATAGAGGCCCGGCTGTAGGAAGTGATGGCGATCACCATCGGCGCGCGCAAGAGTTTCCAGGAGGGAGTGGGTTGAGTTTGCATATCGTTTCTCCAGGTTGAGGTTGGACAAAGCCAAGCGATAGCCCCATCACCTAGGGCTGGCTAACCAAACCAAGCAGGCGAGGAACAAGTCCAGATCTGGTGAAGCGTTGTGAATGGGGACCAACCAAGCCAACCTTCAGCTACAACGAAAATTTTCCTGCCATGGTGAGACACCAAACTGGCACCAGCCCGACCACAACCTACCCGATCTAGCCTCAACTTCCCCGCTGTCAGCAAAAAAAACCTGATCACGCGTTAGAGCCCCCCCGTCCGCC
The DNA here is from genome assembly GCA_937862735.1 of uncultured Gammaproteobacteria bacterium. Lineage (GTDB taxonomy): Bacteria > Pseudomonadota > Gammaproteobacteria > Chromatiales > Chromatiaceae > M0108. The sequence goes on along the minus strand of CALMDH010000278.1, from coordinate 823 downwards.
CGATCGCGTATCTGCTGTCATCCGCATTTCTCCAGCCAAACCCAATCATGCGTTTAGCGACACCAGCGCGCGCACGGCGTACTCACGCTCATCTCTCCACCCCTCGCCTGCCCGCAGCAGACCTCTTCCCCCTGCCGCCGCCTCCTCGCTCCCCATGACACCCCAACCACCTTGCCCTCGCTGCGGGGCCAGGACTCATCAGCCAACCGGGCGCGGAAAGGGTTACCCCCTGGGCGCCCGTCGGCCTGGCGGGGCGCCTACGAGGTCAGAGGAGCGTCCGGTCCTGTCGTTGGTGGACATCCAGGCCGGGAAGTGGACGCGGGAGATGGAGGCGAACTCTCGCTACCACGCCCAGGTGCTGGGGTATCCGGTGAAGCCGTTCGAGTGGCCGGATGGGGAGGTGTGGTGAGGGGGTTTCCCAGGGGACAGACGTGGGACGGACGGGGGGAAACAGAAAATGGAGGGATAAGCGGGTATCCTCGGCTAAATGCTTGTAAAATTGCCGGGAACTTGGAGCAACACGGAGAGATTGATGCGATGGCACTCACGAAGGCGGACATGGTCGACTACCTCCTCGAGCAAATCGGCCTCACTAAACACGAGGCCAAGGACGTGGTGGAGCTGTTCTTCGAGGAGATCCGGGTTGCCCTGGGGCGAGGCGAGCCGGTGAAGCTGTCCGGATTCGGTAATTTCGATCTGCGCGAGAAGAAAGAGCGTCCGGGACGCAATCCCAAGACGGGCGAGAAAATCCCCATTACGGCGCGGCGGGTCGTGACCTTCCACCCCGGCCAGAAACTCAGGTCGCAGGTGGAAGCCTATGTGG
>CALMDH010000277.1:0-17531 GCA_937862735.1 uncultured Gammaproteobacteria bacterium | reverse complement strand
CTATTCGCCCCCGTCCTCCTGGCGGAAACCGGCCCGTCGGTGACGGCCAGCTCCGTACTCCCGGTCGCCGCCGCTCCGGTGAACCCCACACCGGGGCAACCCCCGGACCAGCCCCGGGAGGCGGGGGCCCTCTATGCCCAGATCTGCGCCGAATGCCACGGCGCGGATCGCCTGGGAATCACGGGCCCGCCCCTGATCCCGGAGAATTTCGGCCGCCTCAAAAAGGAAGAGGCCGCCAAACTCATCCTCGAAGGCCGACCGGCGACGCAGATGCCGCCCTTCGGGGATCGTCTCTCCCTGGCCGAGGCCCAGGGCCTGGTGGATCTGGTCTTCACCCCCCTGCCGGCCACCCCAGAGTGGGGCCTGGAGCGCATCCGCCAGAGCCATCTGCCCCTGGTCCCACCGGAGAAGCTGCCCGACCGGCCGCTACATCAGGCCGACCCCCTCAATCTGTTCGTGGTGGTGGAGACCGGCGACCATCACGCCACCATCCTCGATGGCGATCGCCTGGAACCCCTCCACCGCTTCGCCACCCGGCGCGCCCTCCATGGCGGCCCCAAGTTCTCCAACGACGGCCGCTTCGTCTATTTCGCCTCCCGCGATGGCTGGATCAGCAAGTTCGACCTGTATAGCTTCCAGACGGTGGCCGAGATCCGCGCCGGCATCAACACCCGCAACCTGGCGGTGTCCGGCGACGGGCGCTATGTCGCCGTGGCCAACTATCTGCCCCATGACCTGGTGCTGCTCGACGCCCGGGACCTGCTGCCCCTCAAGGTGATTCCGGTCCAGGACGACGCGGCCAAGACCTCGCGGGTCAGCGCCGTCTACGCCGCTCCCCCGCGCCAGAGCTTCGTCGCCGCCCTCAAGGACATCCCCGAGGTGTGGGAAATCCTGGTGGCCGACGAGCCCCTGCCGGTCTACAACGGCCCCATGCACGACTACCGCCTGGGGGAGGGCACCGCCCTGGTCAAGGGCCCCTTCCCGGTGCGCCGCACCCGGCTGGATGGCTTTCTCGACGACTTCTTTTTCACCCAGAACTATCAGGTCCTGATCGGCGCCGCCCGCGATGGCAGCCAGGGCCAGGCCGTCAATCTGGACGTGCGCCAGCGCGTCGCCACCCTGGACCTGGATGGCATGCCCCATCTCAGCTCCGGCATCACCTGGGAACGCGACGGCCGCACCCTCCTGGTCACCCCCCATCTGTCCAAGCCCGAGGTGTCGGTCATCGATTTGGGCACCTGGGAGACCATCAAGCGCATCCCCACCCTGGGGCCGGGTTTCTTCGCCCGCAGCCATGAAAACAGCCCCTACGCCTGGGTGGACGTCTTCTCGGGGCCACACAAGGACGCCATGCACGTCATCGACAAGCAGACCCTGGAGATCGTCGCCACCCTGAGGCCCGAGCCCGGCAAGACCGCCGCCCATGTCGAGTTCGACCGTTACGGCAAATACGCCCTGGCGAGTATCTGGGAGGACGAGGGCGCCCTGGTGATCTATGACGCCAAGACGCTCCAGGAGGTCAAGCGCCTGCCCATGCGCAAGCCCTCGGGCAAGTACAACGTCCACAACAAGATCACCCGCTCCGAGGGTACCAGCCACTGAGACCCGTCCGGCGCGGTGCCAACCGGCCGGAGACGATCACACCTCCCCGCTGCCTGGGCTGGCCTCGGTAGCGCAAGGCGCTGATGCGCTAAAACCCTCCCCGCAGGAAGGCAAGGATTGGGGAGAGGGGTGCTGAACGGCCATGCGGTGCCTGGCAAACGTGCCCAATCAAGCACCCGCCTCTCGAACGGGGGACCCCGCCCGCGGAGGGGCGGGTCCCGGCCCGATGAGACAGACCCCCTTGCGGGTGGAATTTCTCATGGGACCTTCAGGCAAAAGAACGCATAATCCCCCCGAACTTCTTGACCGGGATGAGGTGAGATGACCAGCCCTGAACTGGCCAGGCCGTCTGAACCGGCGCCGGGTGCGCTGGGGATCACTCCGGTACCGGTGGCTGCGTCGATGGGAGTGCCTATGAATTCGCCCCTGGATGTGCCCATGGTTCACGAGCCCCGTCAGCCGGCAGGTCTGGGGTTGCGACCGGATCTGCCCTTTTTGGCGGCGAGTCTCGGCGTGGTCGGGCTGCTGGTCCTCAGCCGCGCCTACAGCTATCTGTTGTTTCATATCCTGGTCGAGTTTTTCAGCATCGCCATCGCTTTCAGCATTTTGCTGCTCGTGTGGAACACCCGCGAACTGCCCGGTAACGGTCTGCTGCGGGTCATCGGTGTGGGTTACGCCGCCGCGGCCTGCATTGACGTGGTCCATACCCTGGCCTTCAAGGGGATGAACATCTTCCCCGGCTACGACGCCGATCTGCCGACCCAACTCTGGATCGTCGCCCGATTTCTGCAGGCCGGAAGCCTGCTGGCCGCGACCCTGGCCTGCTGCCGCCCGGTGAAGCTCCCTCTCCTGCTGGGGGTCTTCGGGGTCCTGACGGTCCTGCTGATCGGTGCCCCCTTCCTAGGCCTCTTTCCCGTCGCGTACCAGGAGGGGGTGGGGCTGACGCCTTTTAAGGTGGCCAGTGAATACCTCATCGTCGCCCTGTTGCTCACTGCGGCCGGGCGGCTGTGGCTGATCCGCGGAAACCTGGACCCGGCGACCTACCGGCTGATCCTGGGCTCCGCCCTCTGCGCCGCCGTGGGTGAAATGGCCTTCACCGTCTATATCGGTGTTTACGATGTCGCGAACATGGTGGGCCACCTGTGCAAGGTCGCCGCCTACTACCTGCTCTACCGCGCCATCTACGTCACCAGCATCCACGACCCCTTCAACACCCTGTTCCGGGAACTCAAGGCCTCGGAACAATCCCTGCGCGCCTCCCAGGAACTGCTGCGTCAGGCCATGGGCGACGAAATCCGCCAGCTCAACGCCGAGCTGGAGCGTAAGGTCGAGGAGCGCACCGCCGCCCTGGAAGCCGCCAACCGGGAACTGGCCCGGCTCTCCATGACCGATGGCCTGACCGGCCTGGCCAATCGGCGCCGTTTCGACGAGGTCCTGGCCACGGAATGGGCGCGGGCGCGCCGCTATAGCCAGACCCTGGCCCTGATCCTGATCGACATCGATTACTTCAAGCCCTACAACGACCATTATGGCCATCTGGCAGGGGATGCCTGCCTGCGCCAGGTCGCCGACGTGCTCCGGGCGCATGCCCGTCGTCCGGGGGACCTGGCGGCCCGGTACGGTGGCGAGGAGTTTGCCTGTATCGCCGCCGACACCGGCGCCGCCGGCGCCATGAAGATCGCCGAGACCACCCGGGCGGCCCTGGAAAGGCTCAATCTTCCGCACGGACAATCACCCCTGAGGCGGGTCACGGCGAGTTTCGGCGTCGCCGTCATTGTCCCGGACGGGGACCAGGGTCCCGAGCACCTGGTGCGGCTGGCGGACGAGGCCCTGTACCGCGCCAAGGAGGGCGGTCGCAACCGCGTCGTCGGACCGGAGGTGGAGCCGGTGGGTAAGGGCGTATCGTCCGTGCGGCTGATCTGGCGGGCGGCCTATGAATCCGGCAACCCGATCATCGATGGCGAGCACCAGGAACTCTTCCGCCGCGCCAACGCCTTGCTGGATCTCGCCGTGAGCGCCGCCTCTGGCGAGGTCTTCCTGACCGCCCTGGATGAACTATTGGCCCACGTGGTGGAACATTTCGCCCATGAGGAGGCGATCCTGCACCGCCTGGGCTACGCCAAGGTCGAACAGCACGCCCTGCTCCATCGCCGGCTGGTGGAACAGGCCCAGGCCCTGCGTGCTCAGGCCGGGGCCGGCGGTCTGGGTTTCGGCGACCTGGTGACCTTCCTCGCCATGGATGTCGTCGCCCGCCACATGCTTCAGGCGGACCGGGAATTTTTTGGTCTCATGTCGGAAGGCGCGGTGTTGGCGAAGCAATAAGAGAATCAAGCTCTTGATGGCTATCTCAAGCGCTCGACGGCTATCCAAGCCCATCAGGCCAATGAATGAGTCCAATCCCCGTGTTGGCCGTTTGGCGGGCATTCCCACGTCCCCCTCGCGACGGGAATTTCTGCGCTCTGGCGGTTTCGGAAGCGGCATCGTTTTCCATGTCTTTGCGGAGGGGGGAACGGGAGAGGGAGGGGCGGTCAGGGGGGCGGGTGATGCCCGGTGGCGCTGTGGGTATGCACCGGAAGGCAGGATGACCGCATCCTTGCGGTCGGTATCCCGCCACCAACCCTCCCGCGCATGCACTCCAGGAGCATGGCGGAGGCATAGCGGGGGGATGCGGGCGGGTGGTTTCCTCAGTTCCTCAGCCCGTCAGGCGATGGCCGCGGCCGGTCCGGCGTTGCCCTTAAGCGCCTGGTCGACGGCGGCGCTGGTCAAACCCGGCTCCTTGTTGGCGACGAAGAAACTCCAGATGTAGAGCACCAGGCCGACCAGGAACACCAGGCCGGTCAGTTCACGCAGCCAGTAGAAGATGGCGATCTTGTCCTGGACCAGCATGAACTGGAGGGGGGCGTCGCTGAAGCGTTGCAGGTAGACCTGGAGGATGCCGGCGGCGGTGAGGAAGAGGGTGATGAAGACCATGGACACCGTCATCAGCCAGAAGGACCACATCTCCAGCACCTGGGAGCGCTGGCTGTTGGCCTCGCGGCCGTTCATGATCGGCATGGCGTAGGAGATAATCGCCAGGACGATCATGACGTAGGCGCCGTAGAAGGCCATGTGGCCGTGGGCGGCGGTGATCTGGGTGCCGTGGGTGTAGAAGTTGACCGGCGACAGGGTATGCAGGAAGCCCCAGACGCCGGCGCCGAGGAAGGCCATGACGGCGGTGCCCAGGGCCCAAAGCATGGCGGCCTTGTTGGGATGGTTGCGGCGCCGGCGGTTGACCATGTTGAAGGCGAAGACGGTCATCATGAAGAAGGGGATGGGCTCCATGGCGGAGAAGATGGAACCCCACCACTGCCAGTATTCCGGGGTGCCGATCCAGTAGTAGTGATGGCCGGTGCCAATAATGCCGGTGATCAAGGTCATGGCGATGATGACGTAGAGCCACTTCTCCACCACCTCGCGGTCGACGCCGGTGGTCTTGATCAGGACGAAGGCGAGGATGGAGCCCAGGATCAGTTCCCAGACGCCCTCGACCCACAAATGCACCACCCACCACCAATAGTACTTGTCCAGCACCAGGTTGGTCGGGTTGTAGAAGGAGAAGAGGAAGAAGACCGCCAGGCCCACCAGGCCGATGAGCAGGACCAGGTTGACCACGGTCTTCCGGCCGGTAAGGATGGTGCCGCCGATGTTGAACAGGAAGGCGAGGGCGACGATGACGATGCCGATCTTGGTGATGGTGGGCTGTTCGAGGAACTCACGGCCCATGGTGGGCAGCAGTTCGTTGCCGGTCATCTTGGCCAGGCCCGCGTAGGGCACGAAGAGGTAGCCGATGACCGTCAGGGCCGCGGCCACCAGGAAGATCCAGAACATGAGCTTGGCCAGCCAGGGGGCGATGAGATCACGCTCCGCCTCCTCCGGCACCAGGTAGTAGGCGGCGCCCATGAAGCCCATGAGCAACCAGACGATCAGGGCGTTGGTGTGGACCATGCGGGCCACGTTGAAGGGGATGGCGGGGAAGAGAAAGTCCCCGATGACGTATTGCAGGCCCATGATCAGACCAAAGAGGATCTGGGCGGCGAAGAGGCCGATGGCGGCGATAAAGTAGAGCCGCGCCACGCCTTGGGATGGATATTTCATCAGTCGTGAACTCCAGGGGAAGGGGATCGGTGCGGTGGACTCAGCCCTGCTTGTTGGGCGGCCAGCCGGCGGTATTGATCTCGGAGGCGTACTTCAGGAACTGGGCGATGGCCTCCAGTTGGTCTGGGGCAAAATTGAACTGGGGCATGCTGCGCCGCCCGGGGATGCCTTCCGCCGGACGGCTCTGGATGAAGGCCTTGATGGCCTCGGTGTTGTTGCCGAAGCGCACATAGACGTTGCCCAGTTCCGGGGCGAAGTAGGCGCCTTCCCCCAGCAGGGAGTGGCAACCGATGCAGTTGTTCTCCTCCCACAGCGCCTTGCCGTGGGCGATCTGTTGGCCGCGTTCGGTGGTGGGGTCCAGCAGCTCGCGCCGGTCGCGGTCCGGCAGGGCCATGCTGGTATCGAAGGTCAGTGCCAGGAAGAGCAGGAAGAAGAAGACGGAACCACCATAAAAGATGTTCCGTGCCATGGTTTTGGTAAAGGTCTGGGCCATGTTGCGGGGTCCTCTGTTAGCAGTTGGGCCGTGGCTATTGCAGAGGAAGCCCCCTTCTTAAACCTTGACCAAGGTCAAGTCACTTTTCGCCCCCAGCCAGCGGTGCCTGGTTGATGGCGGACAAGGGATGATTGATCTCGAACAGCTTGCCATTGACCTGGGTGATGCCGAAGCCCAGTAACCGCGTCCGATGCTTGGCCAGATAGGCCGCGGCGCTGGCCTGGTCGGTGAAGAGATAGATGCCTCCCGCCTCGGCGGTGGCGGGATTCTCGGTCCAGATCTTCCAGATCAGGCCCGGCTCCTGGGCGATGGAGGTGGCGAGGTCCTGAAGGGCGGCGCTCATCTCGGCGCCCCAGGGACCCTGGAAGGGAAAGTCGATTTGCAGGATGACGGCCATGGTGACCTCAGGGATAGCGGCTGGGAAAGGGCGAAGGATAAATGATCAGCATCCGCCAAGAAGCATCTTGGCGGGTAAGTTGATTTAAGAAATGCTCATCATCAGAGGCATGGCGCCCCCCTCATGGCGGTAGGCGTGAAACGCGCCAAGGGAACCTTGCATCTGAGGGGCTGTGATTGTGTTGGAGGCGGCCCTGGCCCCCCAAAGATCCTTAGCCCGGCCGGCCATCCACCCGCGGTTGGATGAGCATGGGGCCATAGATACCAAGGAAGAGGGCGAAGGCCAGGACCCAGAGCCCGCCCGAGATCCCCAGCCACAGGTGGTAATGCCCAGGCCACAGCAGGGGGAGGAAGACCCGTGTCAGGGCGGCCAGGTTGATGATCACGAAGGCCAGGCTGGTGGCGGGGGAGGCGCGCATGTCGCGACCCGTATGCCCCAGGGTCACCCGCGCCACCATACCGAGGGTGAAGACCCCGATGCCACCGGCGGTCAGGGCGTGCAGGGCGGGGAAGGGGGGGAGTTGATCCAGGACCGCCAGGCCGTCCAGGGCTAATCCCAGGATCAACCAAAGATAGCCGGCGTAAAGCACGGCCAGCATGGGATTGCGCCAGGCCCGGGGGTCATGCCAACCCGCCAGGCGGATGGCCTGAACCGCCGCCAGGACGAGAAGCAGCACCCCGCCCACCGGGCTGGCGGGCCAGGCCAGATTGATGAGGGCGATGGCCGGCGCCAGGATGAAGGTCCCGGTCTCCACCCAGGGTCGGGTAAGGGGCTTGCAGCCGGGGATGGCGCTCTGGGTGAAGAAGGGCATGATGCGCCCGGCCACCAACCAGAGGGTCAGCAGGGTCAGATCGAGCATCAGCCGGGAACCGCGAGTGGCGGTCGCCGCCGTCAGTCCCAGGGCCTGGGCGTGGACCAGCAGGTTGGCCAGGGTCATGGCGGCCAGCAGGGCGAGAAAGGCGCGATTGACCTTGTTCTTACCCTGCCAGAGGGGCGGGATCAGGGCCCAGGCCAGGGCGGGGAAGAAGGCCAGGTCGAGGAGAGCCAGGAGCGCGTGGGGCAGGGACAGTAAGGGTCCCAGTCGAGCCGCCAGCCAGAGCAGGACCAGTGCCCCCAGCCGGAGGCCGGTGGGGGTGTCGATACCGGTCCAGTTGCGCGCCGCCGTGAGCAGGAAGCCGGCGATCACCGCGCCGACGTAACCGAAGAGCATCTCGTGGGCATGCCAGGCGGTGCCTCCCAGGTAGCCGTCCCCGGGCAGCAGGCCCCAGAGACGGACCAGCCAGACCAGCATGGCGAGCAGGGCCAGGGCGCCGGCGCCAAGGAAGAAGGGGCGAAATCCCAGTGCCAGTAGGGGATGGGACCCGAGGCGGGCCAGGGGTGATGCGGTTGCCAAATGTCTATCTCCATTGAAAAAGCCAGTCATGCTGGCAGCATATAGCCCTGCCGGTGAAGGGCCTTGATGCATGTCAAATTGCTGCGTACCAACGGGTTGGAAGCGGATTGACACAGATGGGGATCGGGGAAAGCCCAACATCGTCTGGCGATGTCGATAAAATGGGATCATCTCCACACAGCCCTCATGAGCCCCGTCCCCGCGTGACCGTCGCTTCCCCGTCCGCCTTCGTCCATCTCCATGTCCACAGCGAATACTCCCTGGTGGATGGTCTGTTGCGCATCAAGCCCCTGGTCCAGGCCGCGGCCCAGGCGGGCATGCCCGCCGTCGCCATCACCGATCAGCTCAATCTCTTCTGTCTGGTGCGCTTCTACAAGGCGGCCCTGGCGGCGGGGGTCAAGCCTATCGCCGGGGCGGAGGTGCTGGTCCATAACCCGGAGGACGCCAGCCAGCCCCACCGGTTGGTGCTCTTGGTGCAGGACCATGAGGGCTATCTCAACCTGACCCGACTCATCTCGCGGGCCTACCTGGAGGGGCAGCAGGGTGCCCTGATCCCTCAGGTGGAGCAGGCGTGGGTGGCGGAGGCGGCGCCGGGTCTGATCGCCATCTCCGGCGGCCCGGCGGGGGACGTGGGCCAGGCCCTGGTGGCGGGCAACCAGGCCCTGGCGGCGCAACGGCTGGACCGCTGGCTGGCGGTCTTCGGTGACCGCTATTACCTGGAGCTGATCCGTACCGGCCGCGCCGGCGAGGCCGATTGCCTGGAGCAAAGCGTTGAGTTGGCCGCCGCCAAGGGCGTGCCGGTGGTGGCGACCAACGACGTGCGCTTCCTGGTCCCACAAGACTTCGAGGCCCATGAGGTTCGGGTATGCATCCACGAGGGCTTTACCCTCGGCGACAACCGCCGGCCCAAGCACTACAGCGAGGAGCAGTACCTGCGCACCCCCAAGGAGATGGCGGAGCTCTTCGCCGACATCCCCGAGGCCCTGGAAAACACCCTGGAGATCGCCAAGCGCTGCAATTTGGAGCTGACCCTGGGCCAGAACTTCCTGCCCAACTTTCCGGTGCCGGCCGGCATGACCACCGAGGAGCATTTTGCCGACATCTCGCGCAAGGGGCTGGAGTGGCGCCTGGCCCGGCTCTTCGACCCAGCGGCCCCTGACTTCACCGCCTGGCGGCGGGTCTATGACGAGCGCCTGGAGGTGGAGCTCAACGTCATCAACCAGATGGGCTTCGCTGGCTACTTCCTGATCGTGGCCGACTTCATCCAGTGGGCCAAGGACAACGACATCCCGGTGGGGCCGGGGCGCGGCTCCGGCGCCGGCTCCCTGGTGGCTTATGCCCTCAAGATCACCGATCTCGATCCCATCGAGCATGACCTGCTCTTCGAGCGCTTCCTCAATCCAGAGCGCGTCTCCATGCCCGACTTCGACGTCGACTTCTGCATGGAGGGGCGCGACCGGGTCATCGACTATGTCGCCGGGCGCTACGGCCGCGAGGCGGTGTCCCAGATCATCACCTTCGGCACCATGGCGGCCAAGGCGGTGGTGCGCGACGTGGGCCGGGTGCTGGGCCACCCCTATGGCATGGTTGACCGCATCGCCAAGATGGTGCCCTTCGAGCTGGGCATGACCCTGGACAAGGCCCTGGAAGAGGGCGAGGACCTGCGCAAGGCCTACGCCGAGGACGAGGAGGTGCGGGCCATCCTCGACATGGCGCGCAAGCTGGAGGGCCTGGCGCGCAACGCCGGCAAGCACGCCGGTGGCGTGGTCATCGCCCCGACCCGCCTGACGGACTTCGCCGCCCTCTACTGCGAACCCGGCGGCACCAACCTCATGACCCAGTTCGACAAGGACGACGTCGAGCAGGTGGGCCTGGTCAAGTTCGACTTCCTCGGTCTGCGCACCCTGACCATCATCGACTGGGCGCTCAAGACCATCAACGAGCGGCGCGCCCAGTCCGGCGAACCCCCCATCGATATCACCCGTATCGACCCCAAGGACCCGGAGGCCTTCGCCCTGCTTAAGCGCTGCGAGACCACCGCCGTCTTCCAGCTTGAATCCCGGGGCATGAAGGAGCTGATCAAAAAGCTGCGCCCGGACTCCTTCGACGACATGACCGCCTTAGTGGCCCTGTTCCGCCCCGGCCCTCTCCAGTCTGGCATGGTGGATGACTTCATCGCCCGCAAGCATGGCGAGGCAGCGGTGGCCTATCCCCATCCCGACCTGGAGCCCATCCTTAAGCCCACTTATGGCGTCATCCTCTATCAGGAACAGGTGATGCAGATCGCCCAGGTCCTGGCCGGCTACTCCCTGGGTGGTGCCGACCTGCTGCGTCGCGCCATGGGCAAGAAGAAGCAGTCAGAGATGGACAAGCAGCGCGCCGTCTTCGAGGCCGGCGCCGCCCAACGGGGCGTTGACGGCAAGACAGCGACTTACATCTTTGACTTGATGGATAAGTTCGCCGGATATGGGTTCAACAAATGTTTACACGGCGAAACGCTGGTTGCCGATCCTGAAAATGGCGCACTGCGCTCCATCAAGGATATTTTCCGTCATGGCATCGGCCAGGTGGCATCCGTTCAGGAGGGACTAGGCCTGGGGCCGAGCCCCGTGGCGGGGATCTTCGAAAACGGCATCAAACCCGTCTTCAAACTCACCACCTCCCTTGGCAAGGAGCTTGTGGCGACGGCCAATCATCCCCTGCTGACGCCACAATCCTGGAAGGCATTGGGCGAACTGCGTGCCGGGGACCGTATCGCCTCACCGGCGCGACTGCCAATCGAGGGCCGGCAGCACTGGCCGGATCATCAATCGATTCTGCTGGGATGGGTCCTCTCCGAGGGCAATACCTGTCATCCCAGTGGCTTTTACTTCTACAACAAAGATCTCACTGCGCGGGATGACTTCATCCACGCTACTCAAGGATTTGTCAACACGACGACGACGGTAACCCTGCGGGCCGATCGCGCCGACACCTGGTGCGTTTATGTCGGTGCCGGGGAGGAACTGAGGGTGGTCAATGGCGCCGGGCGTACCTCAAGGGCCCGGTCCGGGGCCCGATTGTGGCTCGAATCCATGGGGATGATAGGCCAGAAAGCGACGGAGAAGCATTTTCCCGAGGAGGTCTTCCGACTCGATAACGCCTCGCTCGCCGTCCTTATCGGTCGCCTCTGGTCGGGCGATGGCTTTATCTCCGGCACCAAGGGCAACAATCAGACGCCCTATCTGGCCACCTCCTCGGAACAACTGGCCCGTGAAACCCAGCATTTGCTGTTGCGTCTGGGAATCGTCAGCCGCCTGACCGAAAAGAATTTTCCTTATAAGGAAGGAAGGCTAGGCTATACCCTCCACCTGCTGGGACGTAGCAGTATCGCGCGGTTCGCGGAGATCATTGGCCCGCATCTGCTGGGTAGAGAGGAGCAATTCGGCAGGCTTCAGACTTATCTGGCGGAAACCCCCGCGGACCGAGAGTCGGTAGATACCTTGCCCCCCGAGATTAAATTGATCGTTCGCGCGGAGAAGGACAGAAGCGGCCTGACCTGGACCGACATTGGTCGCCTGAGCGGCGTTTCCAATCGGGAATTCTATGGTGCCTTGCGACCGCGCAAGCGGGGCTTTCGCCGCGCCACGATTCGGCGTCTAGCCGAATTTTTCGATTCGGCTGAACTGCGTCGCGCGGCGGATAACGAAATATTCTGGGAGCGCGTGGTCAGCATTGAACCAGCCGGCATGGCCATGACCTATGACTTGGAGGTGGCCGATACCCATAATTTCGTCGCCAACGACCTGGTCGTCCATAACTCCCACAGCGCCGCCTACGCCCTGGTCTCCTACCAGACCCTCTGGCTCAAGGCCCATTATCCCGCCGCCTTCATGGCCGCCGTGCTTACCGCCGACATGGTCAATACCGACAAGGTGGTGACCCTGATCGACGAGTGCCGGACCATGAAGCTGGAGGTACACCCGCCGGCGGTGAACGCCTCCGAATGGCGCTTCACCATCGCCGACGACCGTACCCTGGTCTATGGCCTGGGGGCCATCAAGGGGGTGGGGGAGAGCGCCATCCTCGCCCTGATGGAGGCGCGGAAAGCGGGCGGCCCCTTCCGTGACCTTTGGGACTTCTGCCGGCGCATGGACCTGCAGAAGATGAACCGGCGGGTGCTGGAAGCCCTGATCCGCTCCGGGGCCCTGGACGAACTGGGCGCCAATCGGGCTACCCTGATGGAGCACCTGCCCCTGGCGATCAGGCTAGCCGAGCAGCACAAGGCCACCCAGTCCGCGGGTCAGGGGGATCTGTTTGGCATGGCGGAGACGGTGGCCACTGGCCCGGATCCGCAACTCGCTGGCCGGGTCTGGCCGGAGTGGGAGGAGGAGGCGCGCCTTCAGGGTGAGAAGGAGACCCTGGGCCTGTACCTCACCGGTCACCCGGTCAACCGCTACGAGGCGGAACTGAATGCTCTCATGGGCACCCGCCTCAATGAATTAATCGCCACTCCCAAAGGCCGGGGCGAGCGGGATAAGCGCACCGTGGCTGGCCTGGTGGTGTCGGTTCGGCATGGCAAGACCCAGCGGGGGCGCATGGCGTCCCTGGTCCTGGATGACCGCACCGGGCGCATCGAGGTCACCGTCTTTTCCGAGCTGTACGAGCAGGTCCGGGACCTGCTGGCGGTGGACCGGATTCTGGTCATCGGCGGCACCCTGAACTTCGATGAGTTTCGCGATGCCTGGTCCTTCCGCGCCAGCGAGGTTCAGACCCTGGAACAGGCGCGGGAGGGGGCCGCTGACCATCTGTTCCTCCGGCTGGTCCTTGGCACGGCCAAACGCCACAAGAAAGGCCTGGAACTGGTCCACCAACTTTGGGAGACCCTCGGTACCTGCCACGGCGGCAGGCTGGCGGTCCATCTGGAATACCGGTCGCCAGCCGCCCAGGGCCGCTTCGTGCTGGGTGAAGACTGGCGGGTCAAACCCACCGACGACCTAATCAAGCGCCTGCGCCAACTCCTGGGGCAGGAGGCGGTGCAGGTCGCTTATGTCCGCTACGCCGCCGGCGTCAATTAGCATCCCAGACAGAATAACAGGCTCTCTTACGATTGGTGTGGGCAAGGGGTCAGACTCCCTGGGCGACCACGGCGCCCGCCGGGGTCCCGGTGGGCTTGAAGGGTGAGGCCGGCAGATGGGTGAGCTTGCCCGCGACCAGATAGCAGATGGTGATCAGATGGCGAGTGGTGCCATAGCCACGTGCTTTGGCCTTGGCCGCCTGGATGAGGGCATTGACGCCTTCGACGCGCCCATTGGTGAGCTTGGAATCGAAGGCATTGAGGATGCCCTCCCAGTGGTTCTTCAGGCTCAAGGCGACCTGCTTGATCGGTTCGATCCGGCAGCGCCGCGCCCAGGAATACCACTGCTTGAGCAGAGGCTCGGCCGTCTCCCGGTCCGGGGCGTGGTGGAAGATATCGCGCAACGCCTCCTTGATCTGAAAGGCACGGTGGGTCTTCAAGTTTAAGCGCTTGAGGTCGACGTACTGGCGGATTTGCTGCTCCGTCCAGTCCTGACGGTCCTTGAGCCAGAGATAGCGGCTGCGTTTGAGTTGGGGGTTGGTCTTAATCTCCTGGCGCCGGACCTCGTCGACCGCCCGGTTCACCAGCTGGATGACGTGAAACTCGTCGAAGGTGACGTCGACCCAGGGCAGATATTCCGCCAGACCTGCGCGGTAACTGGTGGACATGTCGATGCAGGCCGCGGTGAGGTTCTCCGCGCAGCTGCCATGGGCCTCCAGGTCATCGGCGAACTGGGCGACCACCTCCGCAGTACGCCCCTCGCAGGCAAACAACAGCCGGCCGGCATCGAGATCGTGGAACAAGCTGATGTAGTGATGGCCGCGCCGCGCGGCGGTCTCGTCCAGGCCGAGGGTGGTCACCGCGGAAAAGTCCTCACGCGCACGGGCGTTAGCCACATAGTGATCCAGGATGCGCCAGAGGCGCTGATCGCTGACCGCCAGCAACTGCGCCACCTGGCGCACCGGCATGGCCTTGATCAGGGTGACGATCAAGGCCTCCATGAGCAGGCTGAAGCCGCTGCCCTCCCGCGCCCAGGGCACCGGCACCTGGGTGGTCTTGCCGCACGCCCCGCAGCGCACGCGCGGCACCTTCGCCAGGAGATAGGCCTGATACTGAAAGAAGTTCAGGTGACGCCATTCCCGCGCCAGGGTGTCATGGACCGGTTGCTGCTCGGCACCGCAGTGGGGACAGGTGAAGCGGGCGCCGGGTGGAAACGACACCTGCAGGTCGAGGCGCCCGGCCTCCGCATCAAAGGCGACGTCGCTAACGGCCCAAGGTGCTTGCAGACCCAGGGCCAGGGTGAACAGGGAGGAAGAAGTTGGTTTCATGTCAAACCCTCACGCCATCGGCCTGTGGATTTGTGGACGAGTCCTCCGGACCGGCCCGCGCCCTACGGGACGTGTGGACAAGCCGGGGACAACCCGCTCCCGGCGGGTTGCCCCCAACTTGCCCACACTCGCGAGCCTCTCGCCCACAACTCCACAGGCCCCACCACCAATTTTCGATAGCCATCATGATGAGGGCTTGTGGGTGGTGGATAAAGCGGTTACCCACACCAAACGTAACAGAGGCAAATAGTATTTGCCCTCCTCGATCAGGCGCAGGGCAAAGCCGGTCTTGTCCACATAGTAATAGCCACCTTCGCGGATCTCGCGAAAGGTCTGGATGCCGATGGGTAGTCGCTTATGGGGCATGGGCTTGGCTTCGGGGCAATGCTATGAAGTTCAACGTGAAAGCGGGCCACCACGTTTTTTAGCCTGCGGGGGTGAGCCCCTCAGGACGGAAAACGCGATTTTCTCCTAGCCTAGCGTTCAGGAATAAGCACTTACAGGAGGCGGGGTTGGCGGACCATGATCTTCTCCTTCCGTGGTGCCTGAGGAGCATTAAACACCGGAATTGCGACAAGCCATGTCAAATCATCATGGTTTCATGAGCATCAGGGTGGCATAAGCCCCCGTGGACCTGCTCAGTGGCGACGTACACGAATTGCCTGATGGCAAGGAGACCATGAGCAGCAGAAGGTGAATCTTGTCGTTCTCTCAAGGTGAATTTGGAGCGCTAACATGTCGACAGAATACCTCCCCATTGCCGAACGCATCGCCGCAGCCGCTGCCCAAGGCGGCCTCTCCGTGGCGGAACTGAAGGAAATCGTTTCCGCCCAATGCGGCGAAATCAATTGCTATCCGGGCGAACCCGGTGATCACTGCCATCCCCTCGCCGTCTTCGTCGCCCTGCACGGTCAACTGCGCAAGGGCAAGGGCCATTACAACTGCGCCCAGATTCTGGAGGAGATGGTCAGGCATCTGCAGGGCCGCTGCCCCGACACCACCCGACAGGCGGTGCTGATTCTTGACGCCTGGTGGCACGACCATTACGAAAAATGGCGGGCCAATCTTGAGACCATCAAGCTGTCTGGCGTGCGGGTCGAAGGGTATTTGATCGGGGCGGGTGGCTGGGTGGCGCCACTTCCGCTCTGAGTCCGGCCAGGCCAACCCGGCCGAAGGCGGCCCGCAGCCGCCTTCGGCCGTGAGGGCGGGAGCCAACTGAGGGCAAGAGCGGACAAACCACTGCCTAGCGCGGGCCGGCGTCCAGATTCAGTTATCGCCGAATGATGTGAACGCTGCGGCCAGATGCTGCCCTCGCGGCTGAGCCAGCGGCCCTTCGTAACTGACATCTCCGCACCCTAAGCTCAAGGCGACAGCCAACTTGTTGACCTCCCTCTTAGGTGCGTCTAGCATACCGGTAGGCCTTTTTTGTTCCAATGCCATTTGGAGGCTCTCGTGGACGTCATAAGCTATACAGTTGCGCGTGACAACCTATCGAAAACAATGGAAAAAGTCTGCAAGGATCATGTTCCGGTCATTATTACCCGCAAGAGGGAATCTCCGGTGGTGATGATCTCTCTTGAAGATTATCAGGCTATGGAAGAAACCGCGTATCTGCTTCGGTCGCCCGCCAATGCCAGGCGCTTGCTCGAATCCATTTCCGAGTTGGAAGCGGGGAAGGGCACTGCACGAGAACTTAGTGAATGAATCTGACATTTTCTACCAATGCCTGGGATGATTATTTGTATTGGCAGAAAACCGACAAAACCGTTCTCAAGCGAATAAATTCTCTGATCAAGGATATTCAGCGTTCCCCATTTGAGGGGTTGGGAAAGCCCGAGGCTTTGAAACATGGCTTGTCGGGCTATTGGTCCCGGCGAATAACCGATGAACATCGTATCGTTTACAAGGTGGCGGAAGATAACGTTTTGATCGCTCAACTCAGATATCACTACGTTGACTGAAGCCTGGGTGGCGAAGTCCCCGGCGTCAACCTCGGTAGGGCGGCCAGATGGCGCTCCCAGGAAAGGCCGACCGGATAGCTGTGCTTCCTCTCGCGTCGGATGATGGCGGGTGGTTCGGATGACCACCAATTCTCACGCCAGCTCGATACGCAGGTTTTTTCCCAGCGCTTTGGCGGCGCTGGAGAGCGTGGTCAGGGTCAGACTGGTGTCGGTTTCATCCAGCAAGCGGTTCAGGGCCGCCCGGCTGCTGTGCATCTTCTCGGCCAGTGCGGTTTTGGTGAGGCGCTGGGCTTTCATCTCGTGGGCGATCTGCCAGGCCACGACGCGCTTGATCGCTACGGCGGAGGTTTCTTCCAGCACCGCTTCTTCAGCGAGAAAATCATCAAAGCGGCTACCGATATGCGGGTTCATGATGCGCTCCTGAGTTGTTGCAGACGCCGCTTGGCGACGTCGAGTTCTTCGGGTGGTGTTGCTTGAGACTTCTTGATGAAGCCGTGCAGTAACACCAGGGTGTGGCCGTCTAGGGTGAACAGGACCCGGGCAATCCGCTCCACGAGGTGAACACGAATCTCCCACAGGTCCTTGGCCAGTTTGCGTACCAAGGGCATACCCAGGGGCCAGCCGAACTGCACCGTCTTGATGTCTTCGCCGATGGTGCGCCGCTCGCTGGCAGGCAAGGACATGAGCCATGCGCGCACAGGTTCATTGCCACTGTCGGAGGCAAAGAAGCGCACGTCCAGGATGTGGGTGTTCATGCTCTTGAATGTATCAATATTGATACGCAAAGGGAACGCTAACCGAGGGTAGCCGTGGTCCTGGCTTCGCCGCGGGGCGTGGTCCCGGGCACCCGTTCGACGGCCTTGAAGTCGAACCCAGCATCCGGGACTCCGCCCCTCCCGGCGCGCGGCATTACCTCCGCGGCTTATACCCCCTGGCTCACCGCGTCCCCTTTCATCCGACACTCCACCGCCAGCCGGCGCAGAAACTGCTCCGGCGGCGTCTCCTGCCCCAGCAGTTCCCGCTGCCGGCAGACGGTGGCAAAGTCCCCCGGCGTCAACCCCGGCAGGGTGGCCAGATAGCGCTCCCAGGCGGGCGGCACCGGGGTCTGCTCATCGCCCAGGGCCTCGCGGGCGAACAGGCCCCGGCGCTGGTCCGGGGTCAGGGCGC
>CALMDH010000276.1:0-3814 GCA_937862735.1 uncultured Gammaproteobacteria bacterium | reverse complement strand
TACCATGAAATGATCATTATATTCAATCAGTTAGATTCAAGACAGCCTCTAAGGGGCTGGAAGCGGACTTTCGCCAACAACTCTATGCCTATGAGGAGCAACAACGTATGCCTTATGTCACCACGGTGGAACAAGCGGGGATCGAGAAGGGCATCAAGCAGGGCGTCCAACTGGGCGTTAAGCAGGGCGTCCAACTAGGCGTCAAGCAGGGTGAAGCCATCATCTTGCTGGCGCTCCTGCAAGAGAAATTCGGCCCCGACACCGTCGACGCCTACCGAGAGCGCGTCACGGCCGCCGACCCGGAGCAGTTGCTGCAGTGGTCGAAACGCATCCTGCGCGCCGAGACCGCGGAGACGATTTTTCATTGAGTGGAAAATGGGGCCAGGGGCACCTATTCCGCGGGCCCCGCTAAAAAGGGCATTTTGCGAAACAACCCTCCCCGGGGCCGCGCCCCGCCCCTGCAGGCGCAGAAACTCGTTCAGCTATGTCCTCAAAGTGGCACCGGTGGCCGAAGTTTCTTAGGAAAGCCATTTTCCCGCCCGGGCTTCATGGACCGATTCTTTAATTCATACAGGCTGATACCGCCATCCTGACTCTCTTCCCCGCCCTCGTGCCGGCGCTGGCGGCGAGCATGCTGCTGGGCTATCTGCTGGTCTGGGGGCTGATCGCGGCCAGCCGCGTCCCCGCCGGCCTGGTGCCGGTCATCGCCCATGGGTAGCCCTCTTTCTACCTGAAGCGCTGGACGAATTGCTGATCCCATCATGACCCTCAGGCTTGAGCTGGTGAGTGCCAGCAATGGGCGGCGATGAACGCTACCGTCGAGAGCGGTGCGGCATGGGCCGCCAGGTGCCGTGTCCTGGCGCGCGGCTGGTCCCCGGGGGTGGTGGTGACCGTCCTGGGTCTGACGACCTGGCTGGATTTGATGATTGTGCTATTGTCTCGATTACCGTCTACCAACTTCTGGTGGTTTGTGATGCTTGCTAATTTGCACCGCCCCTTGCCTAACATAAAGCCATACCTGGAAGGCTCGGTGGGCTCTGTCGCATCTAATGGTGGTTATCTTTATATTTACAAAGGAGATACCTTGCTGCACATCGCTGGAATTCCTTCTCCCAATCTGTTGGGAGAGCGAAGGCAGGATACAGAAGTTGATAATATTGGGGAATTCATTGATTCAGAGGGTAATAATTACCGCATTGTTATCTACTCTTCCGCGTATGGCATTGAATGGTTTCTGGAAGAGTACCCCGAAGATGAAGAAACTCTCCATCAACTGCACTATGAGGTCCAGTTGAATGAATACTGAATACTATCGGGTTTTCAGTATTGCTCTGAATGAAATTAGATCAAGAATTTCCGACGATACTTATTTCAACCGGCTGTTGATGGCCGGTATTATCACCCAGTTTGAGGTCTATTTGCAGTCGGTCACGGTGGGTTTAATAACCACCAGTCGACCACTCATGATCCGCCTTGCCGGGTCCGGGGTTTTCAAGAAACAGACGATATCCCTATCAAAAGCGATCGAAAATGACATGGGTAAGTTTATCGTTGCCCAGGTTAAAAATATTGTTTTCCATAATTTGTCCGATATTGAGCCACTTTTTAGGCAAGCCTTTGATATCCGCATTACGGTTACCAAGGAAATCATTGGCTTGATTAATCTCCGTCATGATATCGTGCATCGCGATGGTTTTACCAAGGATGGAGTATGTCATGATTTACAGCATGCTACACTCGTGGATGCCCTTCAGATTGTCTTATCCCTGGTTAATGTAATTGATCAACAATTGATCGATAAATTTCCCGACTCATTCGAGATTGATCAATGAAAGGCCATCTCACCAGCCCATTAGCGTGGTGAACATTCACATCTCTATGCGGCTTGGTTGAAGGCGCAAGGCCGGGATTATCAAGCCCGCGTCAATGAACTGCTGCGTCAGGTCATGCTCAGGGAAGTGAAACATTGATGAGCGTGCCTCCGCTCCTGGGGCTTGAAATTTGACGAAGGCCTGCCCTGCGCCGCGAATCGAAGCTTCGACTATCGCCGCCAGCAGGGGCTGCGCGCGCATCTTCAATACCTATGGCCCGCGCCTGCACCCCCACGACGGGCAGGTGGTGTCCAACTTCATCGTCCAGGCCTTGCGCAACCAGCCGATCACCCGCTACGGCGACGGCACCCAGACGCGCGCCTGCTGCGACGTGGACGACCTGATCGAAGGCTTCGTGCGCCTAATGGCCAGCCCGGACGAGCTGACCGGGCCAGTGAACCTGGGCAATCCCGGCGCGTTCACCATGCTCGAACTGGCCGAGGCGGTGCGGGAGCTGACCGGCTCCCGCTCCCCGCGGGTCCAGGCGCCCTTGCCCCAGGATGACCCCCGTCAACGCCCCGACGCCAGCCGGATATCACCCTGGCGCGCGCGGCCCTGGGCTGGGAGCCGCGGGTGGCGCTGCGGGCGGGGTTGCAGCCGACGATCGCCTATTTTGAGCGGCTGTTGCGGGGGTAAGGCGGGGCTTTCGCCGCAGGGCCTTGTCGGAGGTGCAATCGCGGGAACTGCGGGGGCTATAGGGGCGCGCCGGGGGGCGGAGGAGCGGGGGTGGCAGTCCACCGCCGTTACCGATTCAGGTCAGCACCACCCCCACCAGAACCTGGCTACGGCCAGGTTTTTGGTTTTTGGGCTGGCCTCTGCCCAGGCGGGCGCGGTCTGATCGAGCTGGAACCGTCCACCGAGAAGCGGCTCAAATACCTCGACTTCGTCGACATCTATGCCGACCTGGATGACAATGAACGCCAGCTTTACACCCAACTGTACCCGCATGAGGTGGCCACCATGAGCGGTTTTGCCCAGCGTTTTCTGGAGAAAGGCCGAGAGGAGGGCATGCAGCAAGGGATGCAGTGTGGGGAAGCACGGATCCTGACCGCCCAACTCCGCCTGCCTTTGACGCCCGTTCGCAGACCGCTACGCATGAGACACGACGGATGACAGCCGGTGAAGATCACTTGGGACCCTATCAAGAACCGTATTAACCAACGTAAACACCGACTGAGTTTTGAAGTGGCTCAGCATGTGTTTGATGATCCACTACATCTTTCACGTCACGATCGGGTCGAAAATGGTGAGCGTCGTTGGCAAACGCTAGGAATGGTGGGTGGAGTTACACTGCTGTTGGTCGCGCACACGTTCACTGAAGCCGAGGGTGAGGAAATCATCCGCATCGTCTCGGCGCGAAAAGCAGACAGGGCAGAACGGAGGATTTATGAGCAAGGTACCTAATACCGAGCTGACGCTGGATCAGCTGCAAGAACTTGAAGCACTGCATGCCATGCCGGATGACGAAATTGACTACTCCGATCTGCCACCGACGACCGCCGGGCAGTGGCAGGGGGCTAAAGTAGGTCACTTTTTCCATCCCGCCAAGGAGCAGATCACGTTGCAGGTTGATGCGGATGTGGTGGCTTGGTTGAAGGCGCAAGGCCGGGATTATCCAGCTCGCGTTAATGAATTGCTGCGTCAGGTCATGCTCAGGGAAGTGAAACATTAATCAGCGTGCCTCCGCTCCTGGGGCTTGAAATTTGACGAGGGCCTGCCCTGGGCCGCGAATTGAAGCTTCGACTAACGCCGCCAGCAGGGGCTGCGCATCAAGGTGGCGCGCATCTTCAACACCGATGGCCCGCGCCTGCACCCCCACGACGGGCGGGTGGTGTCCAACTTCATCGTCCAGGCGCTGCGCAACCAGCCGATCACCCGCTACGACGACGGCACCCAGACGCGCGCCTGCTGCGACGTGGACGACCTGATCGAAGGCTTCGTGC
>CALMDH010000275.1:0-2002 GCA_937862735.1 uncultured Gammaproteobacteria bacterium | reverse complement strand
GGGCTGCGCTTCCTAAACATGGCCGGTTGTGGACGTAAGTATGTGTAAAGGTCAGTTCGATATTGTAGGCGAGGAGCGTTTCCAGGGATTTTACTTTGCGCTTCTTGCGGTAATCGTTCCATAACAATACCGCGAAGTAGCCATCCACTTCCGCGAGACTGCCCGTGCGGCCAATGCCAAACTGGCGTTCACAGGACTTCAATCCCCCGGAATAGCCGAGACTGGAGAGAATATAGCGCAGGTCCAGGTGGGCTTGCGTGAGACGGATGCCAAAATAATTTTCAATAAACGGGATATCAAAGGTTTTGCCGTTGTAAGTCACGATCACCTGATAATCCCGGATGGCTTGCGGAAAATCATTCAGGTTTTCGCCATTGACATAGTGCTTGATCTGTTGACCATCGTACAGGGCAATGGTGGTAATGACATCGCCCGGTCCACCCAAGCCCGTGGTTTCAATATCCAGGTACACGGTGGACGACTGAAACTCCCGGAAAATGCGCCAGTGCTCTTTCGCGGCTAAATTTTGGTAGAAGTAATCAACCAGCCCCATCTCGATCTGGCGTTTGGAAAGATGGGCGTGTTCGGTGATCTTGGCCTGCTTGGCTTTGGAAAGAAAACCAGGTGGTCTTTGGATGAATTCATCTATCGTACAGATGCCACTGTCCCAAATGCGCTTTTCGGTTGCTATGCCTACCGAGGGTATATGGGAAAAGCTATGGTGCAACATAATCGTCTCCTTTGGGTAGCTTTACAGATCGTTTAAGAGAATCCCTTTCCTTCTTAATAGGGGATTGATGATCACTGGTTAATAATTTCCGAAATTTCGATTAAGTTCCCATCGGGGTCACGAAGATAAACTGAAAGAATGGGTCCTGTCGCTCCCGTGCGCCTAACGGGACCTTCAATAAGCGGCCAGTCACAGGCTTGGATATGCTCTATCACTTCCCTCAAGGGTCGTGAGGCGATAAAGCAGAGGTCAAGTGCGCCGGGGGTGGGGAGTAGCGCCTTGGGTTCAAATTCCTTACCCTTGAGGTGCAGATTGATTTTCTGGCTACCAAACCTGAATGCCTGGCGTTCTACTGGGGGTGTTCCTCCCGTAAATGTCTCCAGGTTCATACCCATGACGCGGGTATAAAAATCAACGCAGGCTGCTGCGTTGGCCGTGGTCAGCACCAGATGATCTAGATGACTTATCATTTCTGTAAAGTGTCAGGGTAAGTAAAACTATGGAAAAACTCCGCCGTTAATAAAAAATCGACCGGATTATAAAAGACTGTTGGCTTACCAAAAACTCTCATGCCCGATTTGTCTCAGCCCTCATAATATCATGTAGATCACGCGACTAAATCTTTAGTTTGCAGTTACCAAAGTTTTTTGCCTTCGCTAATGGCTTTAGCAAGCTCTTGTTGAAATAGCGGTGGACCATACCCAGCAAGCTGTTGCTGTTTTGTAAATCTACCGTCATCAAGTATTTGTTCAGCATATATCAATGGCCGGCTACTGCTTGCGGCAAACTTCTGTAGCCAATTTAATGCTCGTGGCGGGATTCTACGGCCAACAGGTACAGCTATATCCACAGGAAATCCCTTCCACGTTAGCTTATTAAAGATCACGATAACCCTTGCATTGTTTGGTTTCATCCAGTCTGGTAAAGGGCTTCCGGTAATAATCCACCCACACTCAAAATTGACGCAAGGGTCAACGGGCCTGGTTTCATAAGCATTGCAACCTGTGCCTGTACTATGCGGACAAGGGTGACTTGGGTAGACCTCAACCCCATTGATATTCATCATCACCCAACCATCACAACAGGCAGTACACGGCATACACTGGCGATTTTTCATACTAATAATAAGCCCATGTTAAGTAAACCTGGGACAGGTGTTCGTTTAGTTAACTTCTGGTTACTAAACAAGCAGATTTGTCTTCGTGGTGAATCGTTTGAAGGTAACTACTCGCCCGGATCGCAGGCTTTTCGCTAATGGCGGGCAACCGGTAG
>CALMDH010000274.1:0-2765 GCA_937862735.1 uncultured Gammaproteobacteria bacterium | reverse complement strand
CCCCTGCCCGCCGGGCTGGGGCGCTTTCCCCTCCACCACGTTGACGACTACTACCAGCGGCTTCCCGCGGCATGGGAGCAGCATGGTGGCGTCTTCCTGCCCCTGTACCAGTCCGAGGCGCTGTGGCTGGATCTCAGCTTCAATCGCTGGCTGGGTGACTATCCGTGCGCCGTCAAGGTGGCGACCGGCAAGATCAACGCCGTCTCCGGCGACCCGTGGAGCGACGCCTTACGCAGCGGTCCCCAGGACTATCTGATCATCCCCGAACAGCAATGGCTCGATGGCTTCGCCGTCGGCCAAGGCTTCATCCGCCAGTTCGTGGCCATGCCCCTGGGGGCCGGCTTCTCCGCCGAGGAGCAACTCACTCGCGCGGCGGTGCATGGCGGCTTGCAAATCCTGGTCTGCCCGATAAAACGGGCGGTCTTCGAGGTCATCCAGCCCCAACGTGAAGCCGCCCGGCAACGTGAGGTGCAGTATTCCTATTTGCCGGGATTCGGCGATGTTATGGGCGAGGAAGGCCCTACTGAGATGGCCTTATCCCCCGGCGGCCTGATGCGCCAGCAGATCGAGCGCGATCCCTATGGCCTCGATGCCTGGGACCAGTCCGCCGCCGCGCGCTGTTTCGTCCACCTGGTCAACAGCCAGACCTACGCGGCGATCACCGGCCAGGCGCCCCCTCATCCCCCGTTGACCGCCGAGGACTATGCGAAAGCCAAGATGCCTTGGTTTGAGTTCTATAACGAGAACAACCACGCGGTCCCTGGGTCAGCCAGGCTGGCAGGGCTGGATAGCGTCGCGGCGCAGTACATAAAAAAAGGGGGCATGCTGCCGGACAACAAGAGCGTGGTGCCTGAACGGGTCACCAACCTGAATCACGGCACGAAGGTACGGGAAGGGCAGTTCTGAGGGGAGCGGGGGGGGTGCTACAGCCCCGCGCGTTGCAGGAGATCGCTGGCACTGATGCGCAGGCAACGACAAATGCGCATCAGGCTAATAACCGTCAGGTTGTGCTCGCCCCGCTCGATGCCACCCAGATAGCTACGGTCGACACCGGCCTCGTAGGCCAGGCTTTCCTGAGAGAACCCTACTTCCGTTCGCACCGTGCGGATCGTCTGGCCAATCGCAACCAGGATGGGATCACCAGCCGCATGGGGAGAGGGTCGAGCCATGACCCATGCTGGCGGGTTGTTGGGTTCGATACCACGGGATATGATACCCAAGCTAATACTTAATAATAAAATTTAGAGTTGAATATGTCAGAATCACCCACTCTTTATTCATACCTTCATGTCACTGAAGATGCTAGCATTGAAGTTATAAAAGGTGCCTACAAATTTTTGACGCAAAAATATCATCCAGATAAGAATCCTACGGAACGGGAGAAATGCGAAAAGATGATGAAGCTATTGAATGAGGCATACGGAATTCTTTCGGATACTAAGGAAAGACTGAAATATGACGAATCTTTAAAACTAGAAAGAGATCGTCTTCAGAAAGAAGAGCAAGCTAAAGAAGAGCGTGCCCGTGAGGAAAAAATAAAACAAGAACAGGCAAGATGGTATAGAGAACACGAGGCTAGGATGCGTCAGGAGGAAAAATTAAAAAGAGAAAAAGAAGAGAGATTAAGAATGGAAAGAGAAGAGCAATCAAGGAGGGAAAGAGAAGAGCGTTTAAGAAGAGATCAAGAGGAATTCTTGAAGAGGCAAAAACAGAGTGAAGAAGTAAAGAGGCAAGAAAAGAATAATGGAAAGAATGATAATTTTAGTAACGATGGGGATTATTTAAATAAGAGCAAAAGAGAGAGCGTGAGAACAAATTGCATCAAGTGCAAAATGCCAATAACTGCGGGCTCACAGAAGTGTCCTCACTGCGGAAAAACGCAATATTATGTAAAAAGTAAATTTTGGACTTTTATTCTGGCTTTATTCGCGGGGTATTTGGGTACGCATAGGTTCTACCTACTGGACTCAAAAGGGTGGTTATTCATACTGGCGTGGGCATTGTTTATAACAACAGATGTATATTTAGAGGATTTAGGAAAAACGGTATTTATATTTTTTGTTGCCTTGATGTTTATTTATAGCTGGCTGGATGCCATCATACTGGTAAGGACAGAAAAGGCATTGTGGAATAAGAAATATGTGTATAAGGATAACTTAAAAAACTCGGCGCACATTTTGTTTGTTTTATTTATGCTTGTGTTTGCGTTGAATAAATATGTAGAATTGGCGGTCGATATAGCGGTAACTAATGGTGTGGCGTCAGATATTAAGCGGGCGCAAGAAAACAAAGACTATAAAAAACTTCTTGAGGCAGTGATGCCAGAAGCCAAAAGCGGAAATGCCGAAGCGCAAAATTTGCTAGGTACTATGTATCTTGAAGGCAATGGTGTCCCAGAAGATGCTAATCAAGGGATCATGTGGATAAAAAAGGCGGCTGAACAGGGGGAAAAGCAAGCTCAGTTTAATCTTGGAAGATCCTATTATCTAGGCACAGTAACAAAGAAAGATTACGTTCAAGCAGAATTCTGGCTAAAAAAATCTTCGGATCAGAATTTAGCACCAGCACAAGCCCTTCTTGCTGCGATGTATGTTGACGGATTAGGTGTTGCACAGGACTATTCAAAGGCCGTAGATTTGCTAAAAAAAGCAATTGAACAGAATTACGCGCCAGCACAACATACGCTAGGTATTTTATATATAGACGGGTCGGCTGACCTTTACACATACTTACGTCCACAACCGGCCATGTTTAGGAAGCGCAGC
>CALMDH010000273.1:0-2217 GCA_937862735.1 uncultured Gammaproteobacteria bacterium | reverse complement strand
GGAAATTTACTTGCTTAGCTGCTTGTTAAGCAAGTACAACCTGAATAGTTACGATCCAGATTATCGTGACCAACTCGTGCGTAAGGGCCGCGAGAATGCCCAACGCTTCGCTATTGGCCGTGTGGCGAATCAATACGCCAGCTTATACCGCGAGATCGCTGCCCAGCGAACCGCGGCTTAGTCATCCATGCGGCCCCGGAGCGAATAACGCCGGGCATATCCCGCAACGGCTACCCCCCATGCAGACACCAACCCCCACGCCCCCCACTGACGATGACTGGACCCTGGTCATTCAACCCCAAGGCCGCCTTTTCGACCTCAAGCTCCAAGAGCTGTGGCACTACCGCGACCTGATCAGCCTTTTCGTCCGCCGCGATTTCGTCGCCCAGTACAAGCAGACCATCCTCGGCCCGGCCTGGCACCTGCTCCAGCCGCTGCTGACGACCATTACCTTCACCATCATCTTCGGCAAGATCGCCCAGATCCCCACCGACGGCGTGCCGCCCTTTCTCTTCTACATGGCCGGCACCGTCCTCTGGGGCTACTTCTCCGGCGTCCTCACCGGCACCTCCGGCACCTTCACCGCCAACGCCGGCATCTTCGGCAAGGTCTATTTCCCCCGCCTGGCGGTCCCCGTCGCCGGCCTGCTGTCCCGGCTCATCGCCTTTGGCATCCAGTTTCTGTTCTTTCTCGGCTTCCTGGCCTTCTTCATGTGGAATGGCGCCGCGGTCGCGCCCAACGCCTGGGCCCTGCTGACGCCCCTGTTGCTCCTGCTCATGGCCGCCCTCGGCCTGGGCCTGGGCGTCATCGTCTCCGCTCTCACCACCCGTTATCGCGACCTGACCATCGTCGTCGGCTTCGGCGTCCAATTGCTCATGTACGCCACCCCGGTCATCTACCCCCTGTCCATCCTGCCCGAGCCCTACCGCACCTGGATGCTGCTCAACCCCATGGCCCCCATCATGGAACTCTTCCGCCACGCCTATCTCGGCGCCGGCGAGGTTAGCCTGGGCCTGTTACTCTACGCCACCATCCTGATCGGCCTGATCCTCTTCGTCGGCGTCCTGCTCTTCAACCGCGTCGAACGGACCTTCATGGACACGGTTTAAATGCGCCCCGTCATCCACGTCGAACACCTGAGCAAACACGACCCCTGAAACACGGATGCATACCGATCCCTTACTCTACCGCCTGTTCCAGGAACGCCCGGCCCTTGCCATCGCGCTTGCCGGGCTGACCGTCCCCGCGGCGGCCGCCTACCGCTGGCAGGCGATCGAGGTCAAGCAGACCGCCTTCCGGCTCGACGGCGTCCTCTGGCCCCCGCCGGAGCGGAAGGACGCGCCGCTGATCTTCGTCGAGGCCCAGTTTCAGGGCCGCAAGACCTTTTATGCCCGCTGGCTGGCCGCCATCTTCCTCTTTCTGTACCGCCACCGTGTCAACCGTCCCTGGCAGGCCGTCGTGGTCTTTCCCCACCCCGGTGTGGATACCGGCCACCTGGCCCCCTACACCACCCTGCTCGACTGCGGCCTCTTGCGCCGGGTCTATCTCAGTGACCTCATGGGGCGTGAGGACCTGAGCGTCGAGGCGCGCCTGGCGCGGTTGATCATCCTGGACCCCGCCGACGCGCCGGCGGAAGCGCGGGCCCTGGTGACCACCCCGGAGCCGGGGGCCGACCCGCTGGAACGGCTTGATCTGATCGAAACCATCCTGGTTTACAAATTCCCGCAACTCACCCGCGAGGAGATTCGTGCCATGTTGCACCTACCCGTGACCGACTTGAAAAAAACCCGCTTCTATCAGGAGGTGTTTGGCGAAGGCCGCGAAGAGGGCCGCGAAGAAGGCCGCCACACCGGTATGGCCGACCTCCTGCTGCGCCAGCTCGCCGCCAAATTCGGACCGCTAACGGCCGAGCACCGTCGCCGCCTGGAACAGGCGGACGCGGAGACCCTGTTGCGCTGGTCGGAACGTCTCCTCACCGCCCACCGTCCCGAGGAGGTCTTCGGGGATCGGCACTGAGACGCCCGGCACGATCCCGGTCTTATGCACGCCAGGGACATCGATCGTCGTCGGCTTCGGTGTCCGATTGCTCATGTAAGCCACCCCGGTCATCTACCCCCTGTCCATCCTGCCCGAGCCCTACCGCACCTGGATGCTGCTCAACCCCATGGCCCCCATCATGGAACTCTTCCGCCACGCCTACCTGGGCGCCGGCGAGGT
>CALMDH010000272.1:0-5270 GCA_937862735.1 uncultured Gammaproteobacteria bacterium | reverse complement strand
CAGATTGAATTTTGAAAAGCGGATTTGTAAGATCCCGGCATGATCAAACGTCAATCAGAAGCCTTGGCCCGTGCGCTGGCGCGGGGTTCCCCCATCGTGGCCTTTGTGGGCCCCCGACAGTCGGGCAAGACCACGCTGGCGCGCGGCTTGTTCGGCGACCGGGCCTATGTATCGCTGGAAGATCCGGAAGAGCGGGAATATGCCCTGCGTGACCCCCGCGGCTTTTTGGCGCGCTTTCCGGAAGGCGCGGTGATTGACGAGGCGCAGCGTTGTCCGGCCTTGTTTTCCTATCTACAGGGTTTGGTCGATGCGCGCCGGCGCATGGGCGATTTCATCTTGACGGGATCGCAACAGTTCGGCCTGCGCTCGGGTATCAGTCAGTCGCTGGCTGGCCGCGTGGGCCTGGTGCAGTTGTTACCTTTTTCGCTGACCGAGTTGAAGGACGCCGGCAAGCTGCCGGATTCGCTTGATGTCGCTTTGTGCCAGGGGGGCTATCCGCCGCTTTTTGATCGCGAGATCCCGCCAACCCTGTGGTTTCCGAACTATGTGGCGACCTATGTTGAGCGGGATGTCCGGCAGTTGCTGGCGGTGCGCGATCTGGATCTCTTTCAGCGCTTCGTGAAGATGTGCGCCGCGCGCACCGGCCAGTTGGTGAATCTGTCCGCCTTGGCGGCTGACTGCGGAATTTCGCAGACGGCGGCGCGCGAGTGGCTGTCCGTGCTGGAGACCAGTTACCTGGTGATGCGGTTACCGCCCTATTTCCGCAATTTTGGCAAGCGGCTGGTAAAAACACCCAAGCTGTATTTCCTGGATGTGGGGCTGGCAGCCTGGCTGTTGGGCATTCGTGATGCCGAAACGATGAATACCCATGCGATGCGCGGCCCCTTGTTCGAGACCTGGGTGGTGTCCGAACTCATCAAGCAGCGTTTCAATGCCGGGCAGCCGGCCGAATTGTACTTCTGGCGTGACAATGTGGGTCACGAGGTCGATGTAGTGTTCGAAACCCGGTCGAAACTCCAAGCCATCGAGATCAAGTCCGGCGCCACCTTCGTCGCGGATTGGCTGGCAGCGGCGCGAAAGTGGTTAGGCCTTGCAGGGGAGGAGGCGCTCCCCCCCTGCATCGTTTACGGTGGTGATGCCGCGTATGATCGGGAGGGGGCGCGGGTATTCGGGTGGCGCGAAATTGACTCAATGCAGTCAGTCGAGTGTCCACGGTAACCGGGTGCACTTTATTTCCCCGCTTGCTGCATGGCCCTTGCATGAGGGCTGGCTAAGCTTATGGTCAAGGAAGAGATCCAAGCCCCCGCCGAAGAGGGTGGGGGCCTGGCCCGATTCCCACAGGCCTTGCCAGGTCGGCAAGGCCAGGCAGTAACCAGTGGAGAACGATCATGAACAAATTGCTCAGCGCCAGTGCCATCGGCTTGATGGCGATCGCGGCGACCGCTCTGGCCCAACCCTGGGGCGGTTATGGCCCTGGCCAGGGACCTGGTTGGGGTGGGCCGGGGGCGGATGTCGACTTCCGGGTCGAGCGGATGACGACCATGCTCGGGTTGAACCCGGTACAACAGGACCAGCTCAGGGAGATCTTCAAGGAGCAGCAGACTCAGCGCCAGGCCATGCGGCAGTCCATGCGGGATCGGGTGGATGCCATCCTGACCCCCGAGCAGCGAGAGCGGCACGCGCAGATGATGCAAGGCCGGGGCTTTGGTGGCCGGGGACCCGGCTGGGGTGGTGGCGGCGGTCGGGGTCTTGGCCCTTGCAGCCAGGGCTTGCCCCCGCCCACTAGCCCCTGATCGGCAGTGATGGCCCGGCTCTGCCCGAGAGTCGGGTGAGCTCCCCGTTGAACTCTGCTCCCAGTTCCTTCCGAGCCAAGGGGTCACGAGTCTAAACAGAGTAGGTAAGGGCGCGGTGGAATGACTGGCTGCGGACCAGGTCATTCCCACCGCGACGCTAACCCCACCGCGACGCTATCCCCGCAGCGACACAGCACCTCCACCATTTTTCGCGACCTCATTCCCCCTGCCCCCGCGACAATTTGTCGCATCCCTGACCCTTGGGGTGCTCCTTGATAATTATCAGTTGCTAATCAACTGATCCAGGGAGCACCCCATGGGGCATCGCCTTCACCCCTTGACCACCGCCGTGGTCACAGCCTGCGTTTTGGCGGGCATCTGGCACCCCGCCGCCGGTGCCGAGACCGCGACCGAGCTGAGCGAGATTGTCGTCAGCGCCCAGCAGCCCGAGGCCTTTCCCAGTTCCGGCCTGGTCAGCGGCCGGGAACTGGAGGCGGCGCGGGTCGGTACCAGCGATACCGCCCGGCTGCTCCTGCAGGTGCCGGGCGTGAGCCTCTACGGCGCCGGCGGCGTCTCCAGCCTGCCGGCCATCCACGGGCTGGCCGATGACCGGGTGCGGGTCAAGGTCGATGGCAAGGACCTGGTGGCCTCTTGTCCCAACCACATGAACCCGCCCCTGTCCTATCTTGACCCCTCGGCGGTCGGGTCGCTCAAGGTCTACGCCGGTCTGGTCCCAGTCAGCTTGGCGGGGGACAGCATCGGGGGCAGTATCGTCGCTGAATCACCGCCGCCGGAATTCGCCGCCCCGGGTGAGAAGTACCTGCTCAAGGGCGAGGTCGGCGGTTACTACCAGAGCAACGGCGACGGCTACAACGCCAACCTCAGCGCCAGCGCCGCCACCGACAGCCTGAGCATCCGCTATCAGGGCGCGGTGGCCAAGTCACGGAATTACCAAGCGGGTGGGGACTTCAAGACCACCACGGCCACGGGCCGGCTCAACCATACCCTGCCCCTGGACGTGGTCGGTTCCACGGCCTATGACAGCCGCAACCAAAACCTGGATCTGGCCTGGAAGACGGGCGGCCACCTCATCGAGGCCCAGATTGGTTACCAGGACATCCCCGAGGAGCTCTTCCCCAACCAGCGCATGGACATGCTCGGCAACGAGGAGAAGAACTTCAATCTCAACTACACCGGCGACTTCACCTGGGGCAACCTCAAGGCCCAGGTCTATTACGAGGATGTGGACCACTTCATGGACTTTGGTCCCGACAAGCGCTTCTGGTATGGCACCGCGTCGGGCCCGGGTGGCACTGGCATGAAGTCCGTCGATGGCATCCCCTGCTCACCGATCGGCCCCACCTGCGCCGCCGGCATGCCGATGAACACCGAAAGCAATACCCTGGGCGGCAGTCTGCAAGCGGACATCGATCTCAGCGCCAGCCATCTGCTGCGGCTGGGCGCGGAATACCAGGGCTATAACCTCGACGACTGGTGGTCGCCCTCCGGGGCCAACATGTGGCCCGGCACCTTCTGGAACATCAACGACGGTCAGCGAGACCGCCTGGCCCTGTTCGGCGAATGGGAGGCCCGTCCCACGCCCCAGTGGCTGACCCAGGTCGGCCTGCGTTTCGAGCAGGTCAACATGGATACCGGCGACGTTCAGGGCTACAACATCACCCCCAGCGCCCCCGGCAATCAGTACGCGGAGGCGAATGCCTTCAACGCCCTGGACCACCAGCAGACCGACAACAACCTCAACTTCACGGCCCTGGCCCGTTACGAATTCGACGCCACCAAGCAGGTGGAATTCGGCTATGCCCACCTGGTGCGCTCGCCCAATCTCTACGAGCGCTACACCTGGTCGAGTTGGTCCATGGCGGCGGCCATGAACAACAGCGTGGGCGATGGCAACGGCTACGTCGGGGACATCGACCTCAAGCCGGAGCAGGCCAACACCTTCTCCCTGACCTTCGCCTGGCAGGACACGGAAGGTGATTGGGAACTCAAGGCGACGCCCTATTACACCTACGTCACCGACTATATCGACGCCATCCCCTTCCCCGGCGCTATTTGGAAGCCCGACCAATTCAATATCCTTCAGTATGCCAACCAGGAGGCCCAGCTCTACGGTATCGACCTCAATGGCAAGCTGCCCCTGTTCAAGGGCGACTATGGCCGCTTCGGTCTCAAGGGCCTGCTGAACTACACCAAGGGCGAGAACCTGGACACCAACGACGGCCTCTACAACATCATGCCCCTCAACCTGACCCTGACCCTGACCCAGCAACTGGGCGGCTGGGACAATGGCATCGAGGTGGTCATGGTCGATAGCAAGGATGACCTGTCGGAGGTCCGCAACGAGATCGAGACCCCGGGCTATACCCTGTTCAACCTGCGCGGCAGCTATGCCTGGCCCAAGGTGCGCATCGACTTCGGCATCGAAAACCTCTTCGATCGGATGTACTACCTACCCATGGGCGGCGCCTATCTCGGGCAGGGCCGGACCATGGCCCTCAACCCCACCGATGGCACCCTGGCCTGGGGTACCGCGGTGCCCGGCATGGGAAGGTCCTTCTATGTCGGGTTGAACGTTAAGTTCTGAGCGGGTATTCGTGCAGACCCTTGCGCCGTAGAAGGGCTTCGGAACCGCATGCCGCTGGTTCTCTTACTCCCTCCCCCCTGGAGGGGGAGGGTAGGGGAGAGGGGGTCTGAAAAGGCTACCTGAGCGGAAGTAAGCGCCGGTAGCTCAGGAATTGGGCCCTGGCGGGGAGGTCGGCGGCCGGTGCTTGCCCAGCTTGCGTTGCAGGGTGCGGCGGTGCATACCTAGGGCGCGGGCGGTGGCGGTGACATTGCCGCCGTGCTCATCCAGGGTGCGCTGGATGTACTCCCATTCCAGGTGACGCACGCTCAGGCGCTGGTCGGGCGCGGGCTCCGCCGCGTTCGGGACCGGGGCCTCTTCCCGCAGGGCGCGCAGGATATCCGCCACGTCAGCGGGTTTGGCCAGGTAGTGGACGGCGCCGAGTTTCATGGCGCTGACCACGGTGGGGATGCTGGCGTAGCCGGTGAGGATCAGAATGCGGGCTGCGGGGGCTAGGGCCAGCAGCGGCTGGATCAGGTTGAGGCCCGACTGGCCGGCGAGGTTGAGGTCGAGAACGACGTACGCTGGCGGCTGGTCCCCGCAGCATGCCAGTGCCTCTTCAGGCCCGGCGGCGGCCGTCACCTGGAAGCCTCGGCGCGTCAGCGACCGTGACAGCACGGCGCGGAAGGCCTCGTCGTCGTCAATCAGAAGCAAATGTCCGGCCTCAGCGCCCATGGTGGACCTCAGTCAGCAACGGATGCGGGGCCTCAGCGCCCATGACCGACCTCGTTTAGAAGCGTATGGCGAGCCTCGGCACCCATGGACAACCTCGATAAGAAAGGGATACCTGGCCTCGGCGTCATGGCGGACCTCAATCAGAGGCACTTGCCCAGCCT
>CALMDH010000271.1:0-24587 GCA_937862735.1 uncultured Gammaproteobacteria bacterium | reverse complement strand
GGACAACCTTGAATTACAGCGCCACCTGGACACGGAATATCGGTGGGGCTTCGTCACCGACATCGAGCAGGACACCCTGCCCATGGGCCTGGACGAGGATGTCGTCCGCCTGATCTCGGCGAAGAAGGGCGAGCCCGCCTTCATGCTCGACTGGCGGCTCAAGTCCTACCGGCACTGGCTGACCATGACCGAACCGACTTGGTCCAGTGTGCGCTACCCGGCCATCGACTACCAGACCCTGCATTACTACTCGGCGCCCAAAACCAGGGACAGCGGTCCTAAAAGCCTGGCCGAGGTCGATCCCGAACTTTTGCGCACCTACGAGAAGCTCGGCATCCCCCTGGCCGAGCGCGGTGCCCTGGCCGGCGTAGCGGTCGATGCGGTGTTCGACTCGGTGTCCGTGGCGACCACCTTTAAGGACAAGCTGGAACAGCTCGGCATCCTGTTTTGCCCCTTCTCCGAAGCGGTTATCAAATACCCCGAACTCGTGCAACAGTACCTCGGTTCGGTGGTCCCCTACACCGACAACTTCTTCGCCAGCCTGAACTCGGCAGTATTCTCGGACGGTTCCTTTGTCTACGTACCCAAGGGGGTGCGCTGCCCGATGGAGCTGTCGACATATTTCCGCATCAACGCCCGCAACACCGGTCAGTTCGAGCGCACCCTGATCATCGCTGACGAGGGCAGCTATGTGAGCTACCTGGAGGGCTGCACGGCGCCCACCCGAGACGAGAACCAGCTCCATGCCGCAGTGGTCGAGCTGGTCGCACTGCAGGATGCCCGGATCAAGTATTCCACGGTCCAGAACTGGTACCCCGGTGACGCCGAGGGACGTGGTGGCATCTACAACTTCGTCACCAAGCGGGGCGACTGCCGGGGCGAGCGTGCCCACATCTCGTGGACCCAGGTCGAGACCGGCTCGGCCATTACCTGGAAATACCCGAGCTGCATCCTGCGCGGCGACCACTCGGTGGGTGAGTTCTACTCCGTGGCCCTGACCAACCACCACCAGCAGGCCGACACCGGCACCAAGATGATCCACATTGGCCGGGACACCCGCAGCACCATCGTGTCCAAGGGCATCGCGGCCGGCCACGGTAGCAACGCCTATCGGGGCTTGGTCAAGGTCCTGGCTACGGCCGAGGGTGCCCGTAACCACACCCAGTGCGACTCGCTCCTGATGAGCCCCACTAGCGCCGCCCACACCTTCCCCTACATCGAGATCAGGAATCCGGGCGCGATCGTGGAGCATGAGGCCACCACAAGCCGGATAGGCGAAGACCAGTTGTTCTATCTGAAGAGCCGGGGCCTTGACGAGGAAGAGGCGGTCAACCTGATCGTCAATGGATTCTGCAAGGAAGTCTTCAAGG
The DNA here is from genome assembly GCA_937862735.1 of uncultured Gammaproteobacteria bacterium. GTDB lineage: Bacteria > Pseudomonadota > Gammaproteobacteria > Chromatiales > Chromatiaceae > M0108. The sequence continues at coordinate 23,217 of CALMDH010000271.1, read as the reverse complement.
AACTGCCCATGGAGTTCGCGGTGGAGGCCCAGAAACTGCTGGCCGTTAGCCTAGAAGGCGCGGTCGGCTAAATCGGAACAAGGAGACAGCAATGCTCGAAATCAAGGATCTGCACGTATCGGTCGACGACAAGGCCATCCTCAAGGGTATTGACCTCATCGTGAAGCCTGGCGAGGTCCATGCCATCATGGGTCCGAACGGCTCAGGCAAGAGCACGCTGGCCCAGGTCCTGGCTGGACGCGAGGGCTACCGGGTGACCCAGGGCACCCTGCGCTACATGGACAGCGATCTGCTGCCCCTCAGCCCCGAGGGGCGTGCCCGCGCCGGCATCTTTCTGGCCTTCCAGTACCCGATCGAGATTCCCGGCGTGGCGAACGCCCAGTTCCTGCGCAGCGCGCTCAACAGTCAGCGCGGCTACCGGGGCGAACCCGAGCTTGATGCCTTCGATTTCCTGGAATTCGTGAAGGGGCGTCTGGCCATGCTCGAGATCGACGACAGCTTCCTGTACCGATCGCTCAACGAAGGCTTCTCCGGGGGCGAGAAGAAGCGCAACGAGATCCTCCAGATGGCGGTACTGGAACCACGCCTGGCCATCCTGGATGAAACCGATTCAGGCCTCGACATCGACGCCCTCAAGGTGGTCGCGCGCGGCGTCAACGCCCTGCACGCTCCCGATCGCGCCATCATCCTGGTCACCCACTACCAGCGCCTGCTTGAATATATCGTTCCGGACCGGGTCCATGTCCTGGCCGAAGGCCGCATCGTCCGCTCTGGCGACCGCGACCTGGCCCTGGAACTGGAGGCCAAGGGCTACGGCTGGCTGAATATCCGGAACAACGGCGAGGAGACCCTCATAACATGATCGCCAACACGCCCTTCATCGAGGCTCTACGCCGGATCGAGGTACCGGGCTGGCTAGCCAGCGAGCGTGGCGCGGCCCTGGACCGTTTCCTGGCGACCGGCATGCCGAGCTCCCGCCTAGAAGCCTGGAAGCACACCTCGCTGGCCGCGCTGGAACGAGGGGTGTGGCATGCGTCCACCTCGGTGGCGTGTGAGGCGGTCTGCCCGGACATCGCGTCCTTCCCGGGCCACACCCTGATGTTCCAGAATGGCCAGCTACAATGCCACGGCACCTATCTGGCTAATCGGATCGCCGGGACCCTCCTTGACCTGGCCAACACGCAGGCCGTGCACCAGTACCTGGGCCAGGTGGCCGACGACACTGCCCTGGCCAACCTCAACCTGGCGCTCTGGCAGGATGGTGCCCATATCAATGTGCCCGCCGGCGATCATCTTACCCTGCCGATCTTCACCCGCTACGGCGCCGCCGAGGACGAGGCGATGCTCTATCCACGTACCCTGGCGGTACTGGAACATGGCGCGGAGGCCATCCTGGTCGAACACTTTCTTGGCCAGACCGATCAACCCTACTGGCAGAACGCCGTTACCGAAATTGTCCTGGAAGACGGCGCCCAACTCACCCACCTCAAGGTGATCGAGGAAGGCGCGGCCGCGACCCACACCAGCCTGACCGCGGTTAGCCTGGGCCGGGACAGCGAATACCGCGCCCTGCACATCGGCTTGGGTGGTGCCCTGGCACGGCACGAGATCACGGTCCACATGGCCCGCCCGGGTGCCACGTCCCGGATCGACGCCTTCGACCTGGCCGACGGCCACCGCCATGCCGACCTGCATCTGCGCATCAACCATCGCGCACCCACGGGTACCAGCCGGGTTAACTACCGGGGCCTGGCCGAAGGCCGTGGCCGCGCCGTATTCGACGGCCATGTCGTGGTCGACCGCGTCGCCCGCAAGACAGACGCCCGGCAATCCTGCCGGGGCCTGCTGCTCTCGCCTCAAGCCGAGATCGACGCTATGCCCAGGCTGGAGATCTATGCCGACGAAGTGAACTGCGGCCATGGCGCCAGCATCGGCAACCTGGACCGGGAGGCCCTGTTCTACCTACAAAGCCGCGGCATCGATCTCGCGCTGGCGCGCCAACTGCTGATGGAGGGCTTCGCCACCGAGGCCCTCGGGCTGCTCGACCATACCCACCTGCGCAACTGGCTGATGCCCCGCCTGATCGCGGCCATGGCCCGGCGCACGCTAATGGAGCCAACGCCATGACCGGCGACCTACGCGAACTCTATGAAGAAGTGATCCTGGAACATAATCGCCACCCTCGGCATTTCCTCGAGAACCCGCCTGGCAGCAACCATCACGCCCACGGCTACAACCCTCTGTGCGACGACGAGATCACGGTCCACCTCAAGGTGGCGGACGGCTATATCGCCGAAGCCGGCTTCGAGGGCGCCGGTTGTGCCGTGGCCATGGCCTCCGCCTCCATGATGACCGAGGCGATCCATGGCAAGCCCCTTGCCGAGGTCGACCGTCTGTTCGATCGGGTGCATGCCATGCTGGCCGAGGACGGCCCGGCCGATGCGGTCGGCAAATTGAAGGTGCTGTCGGGGGTCAGGGAATTCCCCATGCGGGTGAAATGCGCCACCCTGGCCTGGCACACCCTGCGGGCAGCACTGGACAATCGCAGCGAGACCGTGACCACCGAGGAGGCCGTGGCCGCATGCCCGCAACCCGAGCCCAGGACGATGCCATGAACCTGGCGCACCTGCCCCACGAGCCTCCCCCCGAGGGCGACCTGCGCAGTCACGTGATCGCCGCCCTGCGCCGGATACGCGACCCTGAAATCCCGATCAATATTTATGATCTCGGTCTGGTCTATGACCTGGCAATCGATAACCTCAACCGGGTCACCATTCGCATGACGCTGACCGCGCCTGCCTGCCCGGTGGCCCAGACCTTTCCGGCCCTGGTGGAAGACGCGGTTGCAGCAGTGGACGGCGTAAGCCGAGCGAACGTGGAACTGGTCTGGGAGCCGCCCTGGGACACCAGCCGGATGAACGAGGCGGCCCGGCTGCAACTAGGGCTATATTGATGAACGACTGGATTGAAGTGGCCCGCATCGAAGACTTCCCCATCGGCGCGTGCCGTGTGGTACATACGAACGGGGTCCGGATCGCGGTGTTTCGGCTCGAATCCGGCTTTTACGCCATCGAGGACGTCTGCAGCCATGATGGTGGCGAACTGGCAAGCGGCACCCTGAGTGGCCGCGAAATCACCTGCCCCCGCCATGGCGCCCGCTTCGACATCACCACCGGCGAGGTCACCGCGCCGCCGGCTTACGAAGCGGTCGCCGTGCTGCCCGTGCGGATCACGGCTGGCCTGGTCTTTGTTCGCGACGACCGCTGGGATTGAACGCCGCGTCCTGCGTGGGCAAAGTACAACGGAGGATGTCATGAGCGATACCCGGAGCGAGCGCGACAGCCTGGGCACCCTACAAGGCCCGGCCGACCTTATGAGAGGAGAAGCACCCCGAGGCGGCGGTGATCCTCTGGGAATTGGCCGAGCCCATGCCCAGCAAGACCCCCACGTTTCGCACCACCGTCGCCTTCACCCGCCTGACGGCGGCGGAAGCCCTCAAGCAACTGCGGGCGCGTGGGGTGGCGGAGGCCCAGCTACCCTCACCCAGCAGTTGCCGTGAAGCGGATGGGCTGTCGTTGTTCTTGGCGTCATTCAGCCTCGACCGCGATTGCGTCGCTCACGCTTGATCGGGCAGAGTCTCCCCGAGTACTTTCAGCCAGCCGCGTAACCGCTGCTGCTGGTCTTCCGTCAGCTCAGTGTCAAACAGACGGTAGAGTAACGTGTCCTCGAACAGGAGGTGGGCATCCATTTCTGTGAGCAGCTTGACGATGAGCCCATGGGGCATCGGCTCAGTGGAGACCGGGAGGGCTTCTTCGATGCGCGCCATCTGTAACCGCAGCGCATCGTGTTGGCGCAGCAGCTCCGGCATATCGACATAGTTACATCTATTCTCAGCGTTGAGGAAGGCGAGGAACGCGTGCTCTTCAAGAAACATGTGCCGGCTCATCGCCTCGTTGAAGGTCACGAAATCCCGGCGGGGATCGCTGCGGTTGGCATCGCGGAGATGCTTCGCCAGGTCCTCCATCCGGGCATGGTCCCGTTGAAGAATCTCGGTAATGGTCATGGCTGTCCCCTCATGCTTACTGACTACAAGGGCGCGTGTCGGGTGTTATAGGCCCCACCGGGCCAACCCCGCGCGCACCCAACCCCGACGGGGGTCGGTGCGCGTAACGAGGCCGTATCCATGGAATCTAACCGTCGCCAGAACCGCACCCCCTGGCGCGGCCCTGGCAACATAAAATCCGTTTATCAATCATCCCTGTTAATCTTTCGGAACAGAACATACAAGGGATGGACCAGATAAACATGCGCCCAAGCGGCGGGTGGAATCTTGTGGGAAGACGATCAAGACCCGGCAGCTTCCGCGACGGTTTCAGAGCCCGTCTGGCCCGCGCTCGCACGACTTTGCTTCATTTGCCTGCGGTATTCACTGACCAGCTGATCGGCGCTCGGAAAGCCTTCGAGCCGAATCCACGGACTATCGTCAGCGACGTGGATGAACGTCACTGGGATGTGGTTCATCTTGTCGCCACGAAAGGCGTCGAAAGCCTTCTGAACCGCAACGATGTCCTCGCGGCTCCCGGTCAATAGCTCCCAGCCCTCTGCCGCGCGGAAGCGCTGCGCGTAATCGCGGAGCCGCGTCGGGGTGTCGTGCTCGGGGTCGATCGAGATCGAAACCAGCCGCACCTTGTCGGCTTCGTCTCCCAGCGACCGCTGCGTCTGCGCGAAACTCGCGCTCAGCACCGGACAGATCGTGGTGCAGCTGGTGAAGATGTAATTCAGCAAGACCGGCTTGGGACCGGCGAGAAGCTGGCGCAGGGACACGCGCTCGCCGTCCTGGTTCGTCAGCAAGACATCGGGCACCAGGTACCCCTCTTCCGTTCGCAGATAGCCCTTCTGGCTCAGCAACGCCGCATGATGCTCATGCCCTTCATGCTGCTGCGCGGCAGCCTGGTGTCCCGCATGCTGATCGTGACCGCCCACCGGCTGTGCCGCTGTCACGACATCCATCATGTGATGTTGATGGTCAAGGGCCGCCCCAGCGGAGGGGCCCTGCGCCGTCACCGTCACCGTAACCGCGGAAGTGCCAAGGACCGCACCGATGACGACAGCGAGGGTCTGGCGGCTAATGCGCGAGGTTGGTATGGACATGCTAAGTCTCCCGTGTCGATGCGGCGTTGCCGCGTGTGTGTTAAAAGCCTTGTCTCCGGCGTTCGTGCGTCGGCTCAATTGATCACCCAGTCACTCACTGGCAGCAGCCGTGGTGGATCGTCTCCCGTGAGGCGCGCGATGTAGCAGCCCTTCGCCGCATAACGCTGGTCGGGACCAAAACTCAACCGGTGGTACAGAGGGATGGCGTAGTCCTGGTCGCGCATCATCTCGAAGGCCTCCAGGAAATAGTCGCGGTAAAACTCGCTGCGAATGGCGCCAATGGCCCCTGGTAGCATCCATCCCAGGAAGTACATCTGGGCCTGGATCGCCGAATTGCCGATGGGGATGTGGCGCGCCTGAAGCCACCGGTCGACCATGTCCTGCCGGCGCACCCTCTCCTCGGGCAGGCTGTACGGATAGGTCAAGAGCAGCCGGTCCCGGACCACGGCTGGGATCCGCGCCAGGTCAGCACTCGCCAGGCGCCAGGACATGAAGACCGCGTCGACCTGATCCGCGGCCGCCGCGACCGCCTGCGCCGCCGCAACCAGCGCATCACCCTCAAGCCACAGCAGCAGCAACGTGGGGCCCTGTCCCACCAGCCCCCGCATCCACTCCGCCGGCGCGGGCTCTTCCCCGGCCGCGAGGGGCAGCGAATAGAGGCGGGTTCCACCCTCGCGTTCCCAGGTATCCCGGAAGCCGCGGGCTGCATCCTCGCCCTTGGTGCCGGCTTGGAACATCTGGATCACGGGTACCTGGTCGCCCGCCTTCCGGTGCGCCGCGAGAAACTGCGCCGCCGACGCGCCCTCCTGATACAGACCCTTGGAGAAGTACAGGGTGTAGGTGTTGGCATCCGAGACGACCGGCTGATCCGTTACCGGCAGGATGGCGGGGATGTCGTGCGCCTCGCAGAAGGCGTGAATCGGCGCCCAAGTCCCGGCGGCAATACCGCCCAGCAGCGCGAACACCGGCCGCTCTCGGTAGTACGCCTCGAGCTGGGCCTGCCAGCCGTCCGGTGGCCCCGTGAGCTCCCAGATGTCGAGTGCCAGCTTGCGGTAGGCGCCGAACTTCTCGGTCTTGTAGAAGGGGCCTGATTGAGCCCGGCGCTCATGGGGTCGAGTCTGGGTGTTGCGGGCGTCGATATGCGCCTGCAGGGTGGTCAGCATCGCCTCGCGATCGGCCGGATTCACCCCCTCCGTGATGACGGTGGCAAAGCGGATCACCTCTTCATCCGCGCCGGGGTCGGTGTCGGTCGACAGGTTCCGCAGATAGTGGATCAGGACCGCCATGTCCTGGTCGTTCAGCTCGTAGCGCGGCATGACGCGATTCAGCTCCCGTCCGGTCGGATCAAGGCCGGTTCCGAGCGCGTGGGCGAGGGCCTCGTCGCTGTAGGGTGGGCGTTCGTCGTCCATTTCAAACCGCTTCGGGAGGGTCCAGCGTTCGGTGGCGCCCGGCCCCTGATGCTGCTTGGCCGGGTTCCAGGTACCGGCCCGCCGCCGCGGCCGCCCCAGCTCCTTGCCGCTGATCGGCCAGGCAATCACCGCGCCCTCCAGGGAGCCCAGACCGCTGCGCCGATGGCAGCTCACGCAGGTGAGCATGGTTCCGTCCACCGCCACATCGCCGGCGACGATGGCTCGCACCGGTTCGCCGTCGACGCCGCGGCCTTCGCGGTACAGGCGCTCGCCAAGGGCCAGCGCCTCCTTGGCAGGGAAGCCCGCCACTGACCGATCACCGGTGTCGCTGGCCCTCGCGGGCGATGGTGCCGACATGCCGAGGGCGAGGATCAGCACCACGCCCAACACTTGAACAGGGATCGTGTGCATGGCTGATTACTTGTTCGGGCCTTTACCGCCACCGGTGCCGCCGCCCGCGGTCGGACAGTCCTTGCCGCTCCGACGATCGACCCCATCGCAGTCCTGATCGATGCCGTCCCCCTTAATGTCGCAGGCGGCGGGATTGATCGCCGGATCGAGGTCGTTACAGTCAACCGGCGTACCGCAGCCTGCCTCGGTGAAGAAGGCGTCGCCGTCGACATCCGTGCACACCGGTCCCGGCGGCGGCAGCGTGCCCAGGAGATCAAGCGCGCCGGGGAGGTTGAGCAGCCCGTGACCGGACGTATTGTCCGCGCCGGCGGGCCCGATATCGGTCGCGCTCGCCGTCAGGACCTGCTCGAGGGCGGCGACGCTCGCATCCGGGTGCGCCTGGCGCAACAGGGCGATGGCACCGGCGACATGGGGTGCCGCGAAGGAGGTGCCGCTCATACTCTGATAGCCGCTCCCGAGGTCGGCCGCTCGCACGCCGACGCCGGGCGCCACGACTTCCGGAAAAACGCGGCCGTCACAGGGCGACGGGCCGATGCTGCTGGTCCAGGTCACAGTCAAGGTCGAGTCGACCGCGCCCACTCCAAAGCCATCCGGATTGTTCGCTGGACTCACGCTGCCCAGGTTTCCTTGGTTTCCCGCGGCAAACACCACCGCGATTCCGGCGGCCTTCAGGACCTCAAGATCCGGCTGGAACTCCAGGTAGCACTGGCCTGCCTGGTTGGCGAAGCCCCAGGAGTTGTTCACCACGTCCGGAATGTCGGTCGTCGCGGGGACCCCGTCCGGGTCCAGCAGCCACTGGAACCCCTGGTGAATGCCGCTCAAGGAGGCGACACCAGCGTCATTGAAGATCTTCACGGCGATCCACTTGGCGCCAGGGGCGACACCGATCGAGGTACCGCCCGCATCCCCGCCGACGGCGACGCTCATGGTGCCCGTGCCATGGCCGCTGCGATCGTAGGGGGTCGGATGCTCTCCATTGGGGTCGAACCAGCTATTGGACCCAGCCCGCCAGCGACCGGCGAGGTCCGGGTGGGAGGCGTCGACGCCAGTATCCATTCCGGCAACGACGCTTACCGTTCCGGTCAGCCCTTGATCCCACACCGCTGGGACCTGAACGGCCTCCAGGTTCCACTCGCTTGGCACGGACACGGCCGGCTCCGGGCTGGGTGCGGCCAGGATGGCATCGAGCTTGATGGTCTCGATCTCCGGCAGCGCCGCCAGATCGCGCACCAGGTCCGGACTCGCGGTTGCCGCCAGGGCGTTGATCGACCACAGCTCGATAATCCGCATGGCGCCGCCCGCCTTCAGTAACTCGACGGCCGATTCTTGGCTCGCATCGGCAAGATTGCGCAGGGCCCACAGCAGGGCGGCGAGCTGCATGCCGCCGCCACTCCCTTGCCCGGGAAATGCGCTCAGATCCACGCGCTCCGAGAACTGGGCGATGAATGGGACATCGGCGCCGGTCTGCATCGCCGCCTCGAGGTCAGGGTCGATGACGGCGGCCCCGACCACCGAACTCCAAGGCAACGCCAGGCCGAACATGGCCAGGGCGATGGGGTGCTTCGCGACGCTCATCTTCATCTCCTTACTCCACGACCAGATTTGGGGCCCGGAAGTCACCGATGGCGACCGTCACCTTGTCCCCCGTCTTGACCAACCCACCGGCATTGCCGAAGAAGGTCCAGTAGATGCGCCCTTCCTTGGGCGTGTCGGAGCTCCGCAGCGGACCGACCTTCGCGGTCTTGGGCACCGCGAGCACCTTGCCAGTCGGCTGGTGGATCAGGGTGGGCTTGGTCTTCCGCTCGAAGAGAGCAGTTGCCTTCTCCGGGTCCAGGACGCGGTAGCGGAAGTCGAGCATGTGACCGTGGGCGGTCCGGCGTAGAGAGACGATCTCCACGCCCCAACGCTCCTTGAGTTCCGCGTTCAGGGCCAGCATTTGCGCCAGGGCGTCGACGCCCTGGCTGTCCGCGGATGGCCTGACCTCCAGCGAGACCCGCTCGTCGGCGACGGCCAAGGCGATGGTTGAGGTGGATGGGCCAAAGGCGATGACCGAAGCCAGCACGCCGGCGGTTAGCAGCTTTTCCAATGTCGGTTTCATGGCATCTCTCCAATAGGTGTTGAGTGGACGAGGACCGAAGGGTCCCCTGTCTTTTCGCAGGTCACGGTGGTCGATTCCCTCCTGCCCTCCCCCCTGCCAGGGGAGAGGATCCTTGGGGTCGGTGTCGTGATCGAGGGGTCGTCGATCGCGACCCGCGGCTTCCGATCAGCGTTGCCCAAAGGCGATCACCGAAGCGGGGCGCGCGGGCGCGGTTTGCCGTTACTGGACCACGTTGATCCTGACCGTGGCCACGTTGGAGGTAGCGCCGACGTTGTCGTTGACGGTGTACTGGAAGGTGTCGGTACCGCGGTAGCCGGCGCTCTTGGGCGTGTAGGTGATGGTGCCGTCGCCGTGGTTGGTCACGGTGCCGCCCGCCTGAGATTTCGTCCCGGTCGTGATGACCACCGAGGTCGCGTCGAGGGTGCCATCCGGATCCTCGTCGTTAGCGACGATGTTGTAGTTGGCGAGTGGCGTATCTCTAGGCGTCGATGTGGTGTCGTCGTTGGCGGTTGGCGCGAGGTTGGCGGGCGGCGGGGGGGTGGCAACCACTGAGATGGTCACCGTAGTCGCTGGCGAGCACTGCGGACTGGGATCGCATGCTTCGTAGGTGAAGGTGGCAACATCACCCACATTGAGCCCAGCCGCATTGAAGGCGAACCCCCCATCCGTGCCCAGAGGGGTACTGAGAGTGCCCAGCGTGGGCGCCGTCCCGTTCTGCGCTGTCAACGCATCGCCGTCGGGGTCGGAGTCATTTCCGAGCACGCCTGGTGCCGCCACCGTCAGGGTCTCTCCCGCGACCACTTCATAGCCGTCGCCCACGGCCATGGGCGCATCGGCGACCCCGTTGACCGTGATGCTGACGACCGCAACATTGCTGTTCGGCCCGCCGACCCCGTTGTTGGCCATATAGCTGAAATGGTCAGGGCCGAAGTAATCCGCGTTCGGGGTGTAGGTGAAGGAGCCGTCGGCCGCGAGACCCGTTCCCAGGCTGCCATGTGCCGGACCACTGACGAGCAGGGCCACGGTAGCGCCACCGGTGTCGTTGTCGAGCACCCCGGCGGGCAAACCTCCCGCCGTCGTCGTCAGGAAGGTGTCCTCAGCGATGGTGTAGTCACCCAGGGTCATTGGGTCATCGACCGCCATCGGCGCGGCGGCGACCGGGCTTGCTACCAGTTGGGCAACCATGCCGCCGTTGGCCAGGTTGAGCGCCCGGTCGTAGAGAGCGTAGGTACCGTCGGCGCTGGCATTAATGACCGCGTCGATGGTCTTGCCCGCCTGCAGCTCGAGCCCGTATTGCTCCATGCTGTGCGGATAGCGGTGCCCGTCCTCGGCCTTGAGGCCCAGGTAGAGGCCGCCGCCCAGGGTGGGCACGTAGGTCTCGATCCCCGCGTTGACGAAGCGCAGCAACACGTCTTGGTTCGTGCTAAGGGCAAATTGCGGGTTAATCCCGTCATAGGACTGGCCGTTGATGAGGAAGTACTTCGGGTTCCAGCCGCTTTCCGTGACGTTGAATCCGTCTTTGGTCGGGTCGTCAAGCCGCGAAACCCGAGCACCGCCATAGGTGGCCGGATTCGCATTCAGGCCCGGATCGATGGCACTGAAGACGAGCACCCGGTCCTCGAAGTAGGGAACGTCCGGGTACGCCATGCCAGCGGCCTGGTCCACGACCAGGGCCCCATAGAGCCCCATGGGTACCTGGGTCCGGATCCGGTCCGTGGCGCTGTGGTAGAGGAAGGTGCCGGACCTGCCAGTGAGATCAAAGGCGTAGGTGGCCGTGCCGCCATTTGCCGCGACTTCGCTCGTAAACCGCCCGGGCGTACCGCCGGTCGCGCTGCCCCGGAGTCCCGGGACGAAGAACGACACCGGCTCGGCGAGGCAGTTCTTGAGGTTCACCGTGAGGCCAGCCGTTGCGGTCGTGCGCAGCGTTGGTCCGACGACCCAGGTTGCCGTCGGATCGACTGTCGCACAGTTGAAGTTCAAGGCATCCAGGACCTCGACGTAGCCCCACATGTTGATAGGGATTCCGCCGCCTGGCGGCGTCCACTGCCCAGGTACCGCCACCAGATCGGCGGCGAAGGACGGCATCGCCGCCAAGGCGAAGATGGCCAGTATCGGCGCCTGCGTACGTGTCGCTCGCATAATTTTCTTGGAGTTCATTTCGGGTTCACTCCCACCTTAAGGAATAGTTGTACCGGGCGGCTCAACAACCATCATGCTGAGCATGCCGCCGGGGAAGATGTCGAAGTTGGTCAGCTCCTTTTCGGTGTGCGAGTGCCACATGAAGAAGTAGCCCGAGTTCGGGTTCAGGCCGCCTTCACCCGGGGGCAGGGGCTTGGCGGAACCCATGTACGGGCTGCCCGACCACCAGCCGCCGAAGGCCAGGTTCTGGTTTTCGGGTAGAACGACCGGGAAGGGCTTGCCGTGGTCGGCACAGTACTCATGGGTCACCGGGTCATACGTGGGCGCTCCCGGGTCCTGCACCTGACCGACAGCCTTACCGTTACAAGTGTGCGGCAGGTTCACATCCGAGCCGCCGTAGATGTCCCAACCCAGCTTCTCGCCCGTCCATTCGAAGATCGCGTCCACGGTCTGGCCGGGTACCGACAGGGTCGTGAAGCGCTTGCGTGGCGCCAGGGTCTGACCGTCATCAAGCAGCAGCAGGCGGCCGTAGCGGGCGATCTCGGAATAGTGATTGCCGTGCAGGTGGAGCGGGTGTTGGTCCTGGTCGCCGCCGAGGATGCGCACCAGTACCCGCTGCCCCGGGGTCATGCGCGGGGTGCAGTTGTAGGGTTGGTGCGGCAGCCAAGCGACGAACGGGTCCGCGAGGTCATCGGGTGCGGCGCGGCCGTTGATAAACCAGTAGACAGGCCAGCGCGCGGTCAGGTCGATCTCACCGAAGCGATTCTGCTCGGCTAGCTGATGGATCTTTGGGTCCATGGAGGTGAGCAGGAACATCACCTCATGGTCGAAGCCCGTCTCGAGATGGTTGTAGGCAAAGCCTTCACCCTGGCTCGGCCGCACGATGATGGCGCCCACCAGACCCATCTCGATCTGAAGCTCAGGATCGGTGCCCGCGTAGTACATGTAGGTCCCGGGCTCGGTGGCAGTGAAGGTGTATTGCACCGGCGTACCGCCCGCGCCGCCTGGCAGCGATCCGGCGGGGCAGGTCTCACGAGTCAGCTCGCCGTCCTTGTCGCCCGTCCCGCCGACAACGCTTACGTTATGGCCCGGAAAGACCATCGAGGTGCACTTCCCGAACGGCAGATTGCTGGTCAAGGAGATCGTGACCGTGTCGTTCTGATTGAGGATCAGGGTCGGTCCCGGGTACTGAGGCACCTCTGCTGGGTTTGATCCTGGAGCATGAAAGCCCCAGAAGTGGATGGAGCCGCCATCCGCGGTGCTGACCTCCCCGGCCCCGGCGGTGAAGCTAAAGTTGTTGGACGCGCTGGTGACGCCGTCGATCCGCGCCTGGGCCTGCGCGCTGCCGACGGGCAGCCAGAGGAGGGCGGCCACGGCCGCGATCGCGAAAACCCCGCCCTTCGGGGGGGTTATGTCAGATACCTTCATATCGGTTCTCCGGTCAGTTGATCACGATCTTGGTCATCATGCCGCCGAGGTCTGTGGCCTCGTCGTTGTTGGCCAGGTACTGCAGGTTGGAGGCGTAGAGGTAGTACTCGCCGGCAGGCACCCCGGCGGTATTGAGGATGACATCCGCCGACATGCCGCCCCCCATGGTCACCGAATTGGTGGTGTAGTGGAGCTTGGTGCCGTCGGCGGCCATCAGCTCCTTGGCGTCGATGCCCACCACCTCCAGCGGGATGCTCGGGCTGATCAAGGTGTGGGTGGCCGTGATGTTGAGGTTTGAGAGCCGCAGCAGGACCTTCTGGCCTGCCGTGGCCGTGACCAGCGAGGTCTCCACCTGAGACTCAATACCGCCGTTTTCGAGGGGTGCCGGTAGTGGATTTGGATTCACCGTGTCCGGGTAGCCACGGCCGTTGATCATCGGGTAGCGGTCCCACATCAGGGCGAAGGGCAACGGCTGTACGGACCAGCTCGCGTCGTGGAAGTCGGGGTCGAAGCCGCCGAGTTGCAGCGGGTACTCCTTGTCGTAGTAGGTCGATCCATCGCCGTCGTTGTAGGCGTACTGATTACCAGTCTTATGGATGAACCCGTTGAGATTGGTGCCATCCGGCAAGCCGTTCTGCGCCGCCTTCACGTAAAGGTTGCCGAGCATGCCCATCTGCATGTGTTCGGTGGCCTCGACATGGCAGTGGTACATGAAGGTGCCGGGCTCCGCCAGGCGGTAGTAGTAGGTCAGGGTGGCGCCCTGGTTGATGGCGATCCCCGATTCCGGCAGGCCGTCGAACACGGTGGACGACTGCGGGAAGCCGTGGAAGTGGACGGTGTGCGGGTCGAACAGATCGGGTCGGATCACCATGCCGACATTGGTCAGGCTGAGGTAGAAGTTCTTGCCCTGGTCGACCACGATCGCCGGGGCCGGGTAGGCCGCGGCCAGCAGGCCGTTGCTCAGGACATCCGGCGCCGTGGTGCCGGTCTGATCCGAGAAGCCGAAGATGTACTGCGGCCGGCCGTCGGCCATCGTCACGAAGCCGTCCCCGCCCGTGATGTGCATGCACTGGACGTTCATGTCGATCGCGTCCTGCGCCTCGTTGTATCTACCGCTCGGTGGACCGGCGGTGACGCTGTCCAAGCAGTCGCCGTCGTTGTTGCGGTCGCAGGGGCACTGGATGTTGACCACCGCCGAGGCTGGCAGCCAGGGGGCCAGGGTCGCGGCCAGGGCCAATGACACCGCTCCGAAAAGCCTGGCCCTTTTCATGGAAAACACTTTTGGGGTCTGTCTCGTCGTGTTCATCATTTTGTCCTCTTCCCGTCACCCGGCCGGGCCTGAGCCCGGACGGGTGACATCATGGCCAGTGGGTTAGGGAGCGATCTCATCGGCGCCAATGTCGGATTGCCCGGTGGTTAGCCGCGTGTCGCCATCGATGTCCGGGCTGATCCCTCGGGTGGCCGCATTCGCCGCCATTGAGCCGGACTGGATGTGGTAGTTGCCGATCAGCGTCCCGGGGTCGCCGTCTGCTGGCGTTAGGTCGTCATACAGCGACAGGGGTCCGAAGCCCGGTCGGATGAAGTTCCCTCCCTCGTCGAAGGCCGCTGGTGTCTGGATGCCCGTGTTGATCTCGAGCTGGACCACGGCCGAGCGGGCACCGTTGACGTACTCGGAGAGGAACATCGGACCCGCGCCGCCGGTGCCGGTCTGGACGCACGAGCTGCATGTCAGGTCGCCCGTCGCGCCGATCACCCCGAGGTCGCTGAAGACCGGATACGCGGGGCTGTCTGTGCAAGCCAGCGTACCCGTCGGGTCCGGGCACAGCCCGTAGGTCGAGGTACAGCTAGGATCACCAGGCACGCAGCCGGAGGTGGCGTCCACCCAGAAGTGGAACTGCCGGTTCTGCCACAGGATGTTCTCCGACAAGTCCGTCGGGTTGGAGAAAGACCCGATGGAGGCACCCAGGAGATCCGCCATTTCTTTGAAGTCCTTGCTGTGGGCCCGGCTCACCAGGCCCGCGCCGGGCTGCGGCGTGGACTGGTTCGGGCTTCCCGGAGTGAAGGCGTCACCGGCGGTCCACAGGCTGTCGTTGTGGGCGATCGTGTTGTTCCGGATGCTCACCGCGACCGTATCCTGCAGGGAGATGCCGCCACCGGCCAGGCCCGACACGTTGTTGGTGATCAGGTTGTTGAACACCTCGACCGAGTACCACTGTGGGTCTTGATTCGTGCTGTTCGGGTTGTTCGGCGGGGTATTGCTCGGATTGTTGGCGACATCCTGGCCGTTGACCGCTTGCAGGCGGATGCCGCCACCGTCGCCGGATCCGGCAGAGTTGCCCTGGATGAGGTTGCGCAGCACCTGGACGTTGCCCGCGCCGGGGGTTAGGCCGCCCGCCACCAGTGGCGGAGCGCCACCGATGAAGATGCCGCCGCCGGAGACGGTCGAGCCCTGGAAGAAGTTCTCATTGAAGATCACCTCGTTGTCGGCGATGAGCGGCACGGGGCTCGTCTGATCAGCCCTGTCGCTCAAGCCGATGTGGCCGATACCGCCGCCGTTGCCCAGCGAGTAATTGCCGCACACCCAGTTCTCCGTCACGGCGTAGGAGTCCGCGCCGGTGCACATGGAGATACCGCCGCCCGCGCCGCCGAGCCCGCCGTTGAACACCACCTGGTTGTGGTGGATCGTTAGGTAGTCATTGTCGCCGTCCGTGTAGGCGCGGCCGGTATTGGTCTCCTGCGTGAGGAGCGGGTGCCCCACCCGAATACCTCCGCCGAAGAAGCCGCTGTTGTTTGCGATGCGGTTGTTGGAGATCTGCAGGTAGTCGGCATAGCCGTTGGCGATGATGCCGCCGCCGGTGTCCGCGCTCTTGATGGTGAAGCCGTCGATGCGGGCTTCCCGGTTGTTGCGCTGGGTGTTGCCGTTGAGTCGCTGGTAATCGAACGACTGGTCGCCCGTTGCCTTGGCGAGCACCAGCACGCCGGCGCCCTCCTCGTTCCATAGGGTCACGGGCTCGGGCGTGCCGGGGCCGAACTCCTGGCCGGGCAGGAGGTCAACGGCGCCTGTGGCGACAAGACCGTCCACCATCGCCCGCCAGGCGGCAAGCTTCTCAGTCGGCTGCTTGAGGGCGTTGATGGTGGTCGAGCCTTCGCCCCAGCCCTGAAGCTGGACCGGCTTCCACATCACGACCATCTCGTTGTACTGGCCGGGTTCGACCAGGATCAGGTCGTTGGCGTTGGCCGCGTTGATGGCCGCTTGTATCGACTGGCCGGCCGCTACCCTGCGCACCGTGCTGCCCTGCCGCAGGCCCACCTGGACGGTAACGCCTGCCTTAGTGGTTTGACCGTTGACGCCGCCGCGGGTGACCGTGAGTTGGCGACCCCCCATCGCTCCGGCCTCGCCGACGCGGGTGTTGGCCGGAATGGTGCAGGTGATCGGCTCGCCCCAGGCGCAGCTCAGGGTCCCCAGGTCGCCCAGGGTGACGGTTCCAGGCGCCCCGAAGCCGTAGTCGCGGGTCACGAACTTATTGGTCGTGTCCGAGCCCGGAGCGCAGGCACCCGCCGCGGGGTTGCAGAAGTTCGGGTTCTGCACCGTCACCGGTCCCATCGAGTTGATGGTGATGGTCTGAGCACCGCTGGTGAACTCCCCGCGGGTGGATTGCGGGCCGCTCGTCACCGAGTAGGTCGGGATGTAGGGCCCGCCGCTGACGCCGTTGGTCTGGATGTCGACCGAGTGGATCCTCGGCGTGCCGTCCGGATACTCGCAATCCAGCGGGAACTGGTCGCGGCCGGTGAAGGCCGCCACCGGCACCACCGGCGTGTCGAGGTAGGTGGTCACACCCGGCATGTACTGGAAGTTGTAGCAGAAGGTGCTGTAGAGCTGGTTCCAGTTGGGATCCGGGTTGTTGGGGTCGTCGCCCGGGTCGTTCATGCAGGTGGTCAGCATGTTCGGCGACATGCCGCTCGGCGCCGGCAGGTTAGTGGTGATGGTGGACGGCGCCAGGAAGTTGTACAGACCGTACTGGTCGGACAGGGTCTTGCTGATCATGCGGCCCGTGAAGTCACGGATGGTGATCGGCACGAAGGGCGGCGCGAACTTCTCACCGAAGTTCGGCGCGTTCGGATCGAACTCGTTCTGGGTGTCGTCGAGGATAAAGCCGAGGGCATGAGCGGCCACCGGCACCTCGGTGAACAGCCAGAAGTCCGCCGCCGCGTTGGCGCCGGTGGACAGGGTGACGAGCTTGGTGTCGCACAGCTCCACGTTTTGATTGGCAAAGGGCGCCGCGATCTGCTCGTCCGGGAACAGGGTCAGGAACGGCGGAACCCTGTGCAGATCGCCTACGCAGGGCGGCGGCAGTAGCGCGGGGGGCGGGTTGTACGCATCGCCGAAGTCGACGTTCTTGTCCTCGGGCTTGAGGATCTCGTAACCGGCGGGGGCGATGACCTCGACGAGGTAGTCGCCGACAGGCATCTGGCCAGCACCGGACCAGCTTGCGCAGCCTCCTGCCAAGCCATCTTCCTCCAGGCAGATCTGGTCGAAGGCATAGCCGCCATCGAACACAGCCGGCCGGGCTTGGTTGAACATGCGCAGGCCGTCCCAGCAGTCCTGCTCATATTTCGTAACGCCGTCGGGAGAGAACATGAAGGGGCCGGTGCCGTTATTGCCCCACTTGCAGCCCGTCGGGCGGCTCCCGTCCCAACTGTCGGTGGTGGCGGTGTTGAGCAGGGCCCCCTTGACGAGCGTCCCGTCTGGATTGCGTTGCAGTTCATTGGTCCCGGCAACGCGCACTGGTGCGTAGAGATTGACTGTCACGCCGGGGATGCCCGGTTCCCAGACCTCGGCCGCCGCGTATTCGGGATCGTTCTCGGCGCGGGTCACGGCGTAGAAAACGATGCCCGTGATGCCGCCGTTCTCGCCGTCCGGATAGTGGCGCTTGCCCCAGAGGAAGGCGTTGGTCTGGCCGATGAAGCCCTGGAAGCCCTGGGTCAAGACCGGGCCGCGTTCGACCCGATAGTCCGCAGTCTCCGTGCAGGGATCTGTCAAGTTGGGGCCGCACGCCGCATCAACGGGATTCGTCTGGTCCTGCGGTGCGATGGCGCGGCCGAAGGTGAGGTCGTGGTCGTCGTAGGGCGCCGGCCCGGGGACCGAGGCGGGGACCGCACCGCCGTCATCCACCACGACGGTGACGCCGGTGGCTTGGTTACGCACGAAGTCGACCTCAGCGACCAGCCAGGAGAAGAATGGGAAGACCTGGTCGAAGGCGAAGGCGCCGAGGCCGTCCGAGACATTGCCCTGGTAGATGGTGCCGTCGCGCCAACGCAGGTTGAAGCCCGTTTCGAGGGCGGTGGGCCCCTCGTTGTCATCCCACATGCCGTTGGCGTTGAGATCGTCGAAGGCGCGGTGCTCGGAACGGTGGAACCACTGGAAGACGGGCACCTCGCCGAGATTGCAGTCGCCGTTGGGCGTGACGCAGCTACCATCCTCGTTGATGGTGATGCCGTGGAAGCCGAAGATGAGGTCGAGGGCCGAGTCCCAGATGGCGAGCTGGTAGCTCCCAGGTGGGACGTTGGGGATGCTGAACTCGCAGTTTCCGTTGGTGGGCGCGGCGAAGAGGCCTTTACCCGGTACACCGCCGGTCATTTCGTTGAGGCCCACCCACGGGGTGGTGTGACCGAAGCATCCGCCGTTGTAGAAGGCGTAGTCCGGCGGCCGCGACATGTGCTGGTTGACGATGGTTCCGCTAAGCGCCGTGGTGCCTCCCGCCGGGAGCGAATTAAATTCCTTGACGAAGCCGATGAAGGCGTGGAATCCCGGAGGTCCGAACTCGGCGAAGTACGGGGGCTCGCCGGCCTTGACCCAGGCGTCGATCACCTTGGTGCCCTCGATGGTCGCGGTCTGCTGCCAGCCGCCGTTATCGAAGATGCCGTTGCCGTTGCGGTCGATATCCTCAGGACCCGGGAAGTTGCCGTGCGGGGCCAGGTCCGCGTCGCCCGTGGGCGGCACCGCTTGGATACCGTACTTCCCCGGCGCCAAATTCTTGATGGTCAGCCGGCCGTCGGGGCCGGTGATGCAGGCACCACCACACAGCGGGTTGCCGAAGGCGTCCTGACTCATGATGCCGGCCGAGGCACCATAACGGCCGCCGGCGTCTTCGACGATGATCGTGAAGCCGCTCATGTCGGTCTGGCCGGGGCCGATGCCGGGATCCTCGGTGGGTAGGTCGGGGGCGTTGTTGATGGGCGCGTTATCGTTGAAGACCAGGATCGTGATCTGCGCCGTCTCGATTGGGTGCTGGTTGACGTAGACATTGGTTGGCGGGACGTTTCCGGCGCCGTCGGTGACGAATGAGGCGCCACCGATGGTGTAGCCGGAGCGGGGAACGACGGAGACGTAGTAGTGAGTGTTTGGCTCATAGCCAGTCGCCGGGATCACATCGTTCGCGCACGAGTCCGCCGGATTCGCGCCGACGACATCGTCCCAGCCCACGCATCCCTTGGCGACCACCGGCATGTAACTCTGGTGGAAGCCTACCGAGAGGGTCTCGCCGCCGGGGTGCGTGTCGTTGAGCTGATCCCAGGTGGGATCGAAAACGGTCGGCAGTGCCGTGCCGTTGACGTCGGTCTGGACATGGTAGGTTTTGTCTTTTTCGACGAGCCAGCGATAGGCAGGAAGGCTGCCCGTTTCGGTTCCGTCCGCCGCGACGCCGATGACATTCAGTCCCGGCAGGTTCCCGGCGCTCACCGTGAACGGCACCGGTAATGTCAATAGGGCGAGAACGGCCAAGTGCAACACTCGCCTCCTCCCCCTCGGATACAGCCAACGCGATTGCGTTCTCATGTGGTTAACTCCCACCTCTCGGCTTGGATGGCTAACAGTCGACTCGATTGACGGCGCTGTCGGGGCATGGGACGCCAAGTGTTCAGGTTCAAATACTGCTAATCTGGGTCGTGCTTGACGGCGCGGCCGGTCCAAGCAAGTCGCCAAAATAGGAAACCTGCCCGTGAGACAGAGCCTAGAGGGGCGAGGGTAAGGAATCAGGTAGGCCGGGACCTTATTCGGCGGGGGGCGAGGACCCCATTCGACGGTAGGGTGATGGGCGGGTCCGCCATCAGCCAGGTAGGGTTGCGCGGGCAGGTACAAAGCCCGCGGGAGGTCTAAACGGATGCGGTGGCCGTTTCACCCCGCACGGATGCGGCGTCGGCGCCCTTGGGACGCGGGCCGGCGGGAGCGCCGAGGCCCGCTCCACGCGGTAGGGTTTTGCCTGCAATCGGGAGCCGCGACCTATCGGTATAAGAGCAGCAGGCCCCTTCCCTATCCCGCCTCTGCTCTGATAAGGTTCCTCCAACATCCAAGGTGGTCGCGCGAGCCCCGCGAGCGGGCCTTGCGACCGCGAACCGCCCGCTGTGGGCGCCGGAACTCATCGCCGTCAGGCAGGAGCGCTGGAGAAATGGCAAAGCAACGGATCCTGCTCGCCGACGATCATGCCGTTCTGCGGGCCGGCATCCGAACCCTGCTTGATCTCGAAACAGACATGGAGGTTATCGGAGAGGCCGAGGACGGGCTGCAGGCGGTCGCTCAGGCGAACAAGCTCCAGCCCGACCTACTGGTGATCGATCTCTCCATGCCGCTCATGAACGGGACCGACGCCATCCGCCAGATCAAAGTGCGCCACCCCGACATCAAGGTGATCGTCATGACGGTGCACAAGTCCGATGAGTATGTGCGCGCCGCCCTCGACGCCGGTGCCAATGGCTACCTATTGAAGGACGACTCCCATCACGACCTGCTAGCGGCGATCCGCAGTGTCGCCCTGGGCGGGACCTATCTCAGCCCAAAGGTGTGCGGCAAGGTGGTCCGAGGCTATCTGGTGAACGAGACACTGGGGGGGGTTGGCCTGTCCTCGGACATGCTCACGGAGCGGGAGCGCGAGGTGGTGAAGCTGGTCGCCGAGGGCTACAAGAACCGGGAGATCGCCGAGCACCTGTCTCTCAGTATCAAGACGGTGGAGAAGCACCGGGCGAACATCATGCGCAAGCTCGATCTGCACAGCGCGAGCGAATTGACCGCCTACGCGATCGAGAACGGACTGGTGTCACGATGAGGTCGTTTACGCTCACTCGCCGATACGCCTTTGTGAGCCTCGTTGGTGTGCTCATCACTGCCATCGTGTTGGCGATTCTTTATCACAGCCTGTCCATTCGCACCATCATCGAATTGGGGGAGCGGAATAACGTTACGGTCGCCACCCTGGCCCTGAATGCCGTCCTCCCCGAGCTCGAAGACTATCTTCTGGCGGGCGAAGACGCGTTGGGAAACATTGCTCACGATCACTCGCCCAATGAGCTCTTCGGTCTGGTACGACAGTCGCTAAGGGATACTCCCGTGGATCGCTTGAAGATCCACGATCGGGATGGGATCGTGCGTTATTCCACCGAGGAACGGGAGATCGGCACGAGCGAGCGCCTGAATCCGCGACTTCAGGCCGCACTCAGCGGTGACATACGAAGCGCGCTGCTCCCTGCAGGAGCCCCCCGCGTCCTCCAACTGCTCCGCGCCGAGGATATGCTGATCGAGACATACCTCCCGATCTGGGAGTCGGGCAACCCGCAGCCAATCGGCGTATTCGAGCTCTACACGAACGTCGCGCCCATCGTCCGGGCCATGACCCGCAACGAGCTGCTGGTGCTAGGCGCGATCACGGGCATCATGATCGTCCTCTACGCCCTGTTGGTGTCCGTCGTCCTGCGCTCGGAGCGGATCATCACCCGGCAGCACGAAGTGATCCTTAAGCGAAACCAAACCCTGCAGACGCTCTCCGAGCGCATGATGGCGGCGGAGGAGGACGACCGCCGCCGTGTTGCCTGGGAGCTGCACGAGGAGATCGCGCAGACGCTGAGTGCGATAAAGACCAAGACCGAAGCGGTCGCGCGAGCGGCTGCGCTGCAGCCGTGCATCGACAACGGCCAGCCGAACGAGGAGATCGTCGTGCTTCTTCAGGGCGCCATTCGTGACGTGCGCAGCCTGGCCATGGATCTGCGTCCATCGACCCTCGACGACTTTGGTCTCAGCGCGTCCTTAGGTCAGCTTTGCCGTGAGGTGGAGCAGGCGGTCGGCCGACCGATCGCGGCCCCACAGATCGCCGTGCGCGACCAAGATGTGCCCGAGCCCTTACGGGGCGTCGTCTTCCGCGTCGTCCAGCAGACACTGAAACATCTGGTCGCCCGCAATGGCGTCAGGGACCTGCATGTCTCCCTGGATCGGGAGCGAGGGCAGGGGCTTCGTCTGGCCGTCGCAGTCAGCGCCAGCGGCGATCATATCGACGACCCGCGGATATCCGAGAGCTGGGAACGTGCGGTGCTCTCCGGCGCGGCTTATCGCGAAACGCGAAGCGCGACGGGCTATGTACGCTATGAGGCGACGTGGTGCCTCTGTTCAGGCATCGGCGCGGCCGATGGCGGTCGGGTCAGCGCCCTCCTCGACCCGCCAGGCGGCGATGACCCGCGTCCCTTGTCCGGGTCGCGAATGGATGCTGAGGTTGCCGCCGGTCATCGCCGCGCGCCGGCGCATACTGCCGAGGCCGAAACCACTTTTGGACGGGCAGACCGGACCGGCGGTGAAGCCAACGCCGTCATCCGCTACGGTGAGCCGAACACCCTCCGCGTCCGCCTCCAGCAGGATCGATATATGCGACGCCCGCGAGTGCTTGCAGGCATTGCCGCAGGCCTCCTGCAGGATACGGAAGACGGCCACTTTCAGCGGTAGCGGAATATCGCTTTCATAGGCACGAACCGTCAGGTTGACGTCCAGATGGTTCAATCCGTGGCCGATCTCGTGACAAACCCTGCCGATGGCGTTGATGACACCCTGATCGTTGAGCTGTGCCGGGCGTGGATCGAAACAGATTCGGCGGACCTCGTTCATGGCTTCGGAGAGACGCTCCGCCAGGGAATCGAAAATCGCGCCCTCGCCATCCGTAAACTGGCCTTCCCGAAGCTGCCTAAGCCTCCCGACCGCTAGCTTCATGGCACAGAGGGTTTGCCCGACCCCATCATGCAGGTCGGCGGCGATCCTCTGCCGCTCTTCCTCCAGCATGCGATGAAGCGCCCGGCCCCGTTCCTCGGGGTCGATCATGCTGTCAAGCTTTGCATGTATCGGGTACTGCGTCGTCATGGGTCTGCTCACCGTTACCCTTACTATCAATATCGTGCAATCTAGCAAAATGCCCCCCCCCGCCGTCATCCGTAAAAACAACTATCCCTTTCGATGCCAAAAACTGAAATGCGATGTGCATAGGAGAGCTCAGGGGTGTCTTGCACCCTAACTGTTAGCGGCCAACTAAACTGACCCACCTACGGCCAACAGTTTTGACCCAGCCCATGGCAGGGTTAACTGGGCCCGGTGATGCCACCGACCAACAATCTGGGCGGTTCCAATTCCAACCTTCAGGAGAAAGCGATGTCTGACCGAGTTTATAAGCTGGTGGAGGTCGTCGGCACCTCCAGCAATGGCACCGATGACGCCATTCGCAACGCCATCACCACGGCTGGCAAAACCATCCGACACATCGACTGGTTCGAGGTCGT
>CALMDH010000270.1:0-24677 GCA_937862735.1 uncultured Gammaproteobacteria bacterium | reverse complement strand
GCTACGCCCTGGGACGCATCAGTCCCGAAGAGGCCGCACGAACCCTGGCCCTGATTGCCGCGGCCGGTGGCGCCGAGGTGGCGTGAGAGACGCTGGCCGCCCTCCGCTCCGCAGCGCGCTTGGTCCGAAACGGCTGGCGCTAACGGTCATGAGGCGGCAGGCCACACCCCAGACTATGAAAGACTTTCCCGTGACTTTCACGCTAAGCCTGAAGTGCAAGCGGACCATCCGCCCGCATTGAGACCGCCATGAAATTTATCGACGAATTCCGTGATCGTGAACTGGCCCGGGGTCTGGCGACGACCATCGCCCGGGAGGCCGACCCCGGCCGCGCCTACCGCCTCATGGAGTTCTGCGGTGGCCACACCCACGCCATCTTCCGTTATGGCGTCCAGGACCTGATGCCGGCCAACGTGCGCTTCGTCCATGGCCCCGGCTGTCCGGTATGCGTCCTGCCCACTGCCCGCCTCGACCAGGCCATGGCCATGACCGAGCGCCATGGCCTGATCCTCTGCACCTATGCCGACCTGATGCGGGTCCCGGCCTCCAACCGCCGCAGCCTGCTCAAGGCCAAGGCGGCCGGTGCTGACATCCGCATGGTCTATTCGACGCAGGACGCCCTGGCCATCGCCCGCGCCAACCCAAAGCGCCAAGTGGTCTTCTTCGCCATCGGCTTCGAGACCACCACCCCGCCCACCGCCGTCGCCCTCCAGCAGGCCAGGGCCGAGGGCCTGAGCAACTTCAGCGTCTTCTGCAACCACGTCCTCACCCCGCCAGCCATGCGCGCCATCCTGGCAACGACGGACCAGGTCGCCGGCCTCGCCATCGACGGCATCCTCGGGCCCTCCCACGTCAGCACCGTCATCGGCTCCGCGCCCTATGGCTTCGTCGCCGCCGAGTTCGGCACCCCCCTGGTGATCGCCGGCTTTGAGCCCCTGGACGTGATGCAGGCCACCCTGATGCTGGTCCGCCAGATCAACGCCGGCCAGGCCCGGGTGGAGAACCAGTACCAGCGGGCGGTGACGCCCGAGGGCAACCGCAAGGCCCAGGCCCTGATGGCCGAGGTCCTGACCCTGCGCGACACCTTCGAATGGCGCGGCCTGGGTTTCCTGGCCGACAGTGCCCAGCGCCTGAACGAGGCCTACGCCGACTTCGACGCCGAGCGCCGCTTCCCGGTCGCCGTGCCCCCGAGCTGCGAGGTCAAGGGCTGCGAGTGCCCCGCCGTCCTGCGCGGCGTCAAGGAACCGGCGGATTGCCGCCTCTTCGGCACCGTCTGCACCCCGGAAAACCCCATGGGCTCCTGCATGGTCTCCTCCGAGGGCGCCTGCGCGGCCTATTGGAGTTACGGCCGCTTCCGGGTCGCGGCCTGAACGTTCCACCCAACGCCGGCGGTCGGCCGGGAAATTGCGCCTTGCCCGGATAGCTGACCCCGACGGACCGCGCTCTATCCCTGCCGCCCATCACCGTCGGCCAGCGGGGTCATTCCTTCGCGCACTGGTAGATGACCTCGACGCTATCCTCGCCGGCCTTGCGACTGATCACCTTGAGCGTGTTCTGGCCCAGGGACTTGCAATGGGCGTTTGCCTCCTTGGCGGCCTCCAGATAGTTTTCATCGACGATCTTCCACCGCTCCGCGTCCAGTTTCGTCGGACCACTGGTCGTACCGCAGGCGCTCACCAACAGGCTGGCCACCAGACCACAGGAAAGGGTTATTCTATTAATATTCATGATGTTGCGAATGTTCTTGCAGTCGATTTGGGGTTGAAATAATTTTTCCGCGACGGGTTCTCGTTATGATCCTAGCCTGCTTGACCGCCAGAAAGGAGTCGCGGGGGGGGGGCCCTCCGGCATGGCGGTCTTCCAATGGCGAACAACCTTGGCGATCACCTTGAAAGCCGGATTGAACGGATTACTGGATCGTCAGATCCCCAGGCTGCTGGGTTGCCGAGTTGCCGAACTCCCGGATTGCTGGGTTACTGGGTTGCCAATTTGCCGGCCGCCAGGAACGTGGGGCTCTTCGTCCAAAGGGGCGAGTCCTGGATCCCTGACCGCCATCAATGATGCTACGACAGCCCCCTCGTCGGCCATTGTATGGTGGCCGACGATTGGCATAGGGTCATTCCCCGCTGGATTGCTCACAGCCTGGATCAAAGGGGACTCTGGAAGTCAAGCATCGGAAGCCTGAATAATGCCGAATTTATAACTTAATGTTAATTATCGAAATATCACTAATGGTCAGAATGTTACCAGGACCGCACGAGCCCAATAATGACGCGCCCTCCGGGCCAGTCGTCAGGGTTTACTGACAGAGTTATCCACAGATGCTGGGGAAAAGTGGTTGCCGCCTAGCAGCCAGTGGGCCAGACGCGAGGTAACCGATGGCCGTTGAATCCAGTGCCCGTTGAAGTGGAGTCCGTGGACCGAAGGCCCAGCACCTTTCCGGCTCGGTTACGCCACCCGGCCCTGATGCCGCAAGGAGTCCCGGATATACTGAAGGCGGTCCCGGAACTCCCTCGCGCCCAGTCTCATCCGAAGGACGCCACCCCCAACCGGACCAACCAGACCAACCGACCAGCTGACCAGCCATTCCAGCCCACTCGACCCACCCAAGCCACTAAATCCACTTTCACCATTCAGACCCCCTCTCCCCAACCCTCCCCCACCAGGGGGAAGGGAGCTAGAGAATCAGGAATTTGTGCTCCAGGAGCCCTCCTGGGGCGCGAGGGGTCTGACGAATGCAAAATCCAATCAACCCCTCGTTGCAGTACGACAGCTAACATCATGACGGACAAGCCACGCCGATTCGCCCAAGGCCTCGACATCAAACGCGGGGCGGTGGACATGAGCCATGGCAGCGGCGGGCGCGCCATGGCCCAGCTCATCGCCGAGCTGTTCCAGCGCCACCTGGACAATGATCTGCTCCGCCAGGGCAACGACCAGGCCCTGTTCCAGCCCCCGGCGGGGCGCCTGGTGATGAGCACCGACGGGCACGTCATCTCCCCCCTCTTCTTCCCCGGCGGCGACATCGGCTGCCTGGCCGTCCATGGCACCATCAACGACGTGGCCATGGCCGGTGCCCGGCCCCTCTACCTGGCGGCGGGCTTCATCCTGGAGGAAGGCTTCCCCCTGGCCGACCTGGCCCGGGTGGTGGAGAGCATGGCGCGGGCGGCCAACGAGGCCGGCGTCCCGGTGGTGACGGGCGACACCAAGGTGGTGGAGCGGGGCAAGGCGGACGGTCTCTTCATCACCACCACCGGCCTGGGGGTGGTGCCGGAGGGCATCCACATCTCCGGCGACCGGGCCCAGCCCGGCGATGTCATCCTGCTCAGCGGCACCCTGGGCGACCACGGGGTGGCGGTCATGTCCCAGCGCGAAAACCTGGGCTTCGGCACCGAGATCCGCTCCGACACCGCCGCCCTGCACGACCTGGTGGCCGCCATGGTCGCCGCCGTGCCGGACATCCACTGCCTGCGCGACCCCACCCGCGGCGGCTTCGCCACCACCCTGAACGAATTCGCCCGCCAGTCCGGCGTCGGCATGCGGGTGCGCGAGCACGCCATCCCGATCCGCGAGGAGGTAGCCGCCGCCTGCGAACTGCTCGGCCTGGACCCCCTCTACGTCGCCAACGAGGGCAAGCTCATCGCCATCTGCCCGCCGGACCGGGCCGAGACCCTGCTAGCCACCATGCGCGCCCATCCCCAGGGTCGCAACGCCGCCATCGTCGGCGAGGTGGTGACCGACCCCCACCAGTTCGTGCGCATGGAGACCGCCTTCGGCGGCGAGCGCGTCGTCGATTGGCTCACCGGCGAGCCCCTGCCGCGGATCTGCTGAAACGTGGCCAGTTGTGGAACCAACTTCCATATTACTGTATTTAAATAGAAACCCCCCCTGGCACCCGCCGCAAAAATGGCTTTGTTTCGCAATTTGCCTTTTTCAGGGGTCCAGCAAGGTGGCTTTGTTCCGCTAAATGGCCTCTTCGGTAGGTCCAGCAAATGGGTTCGTTTCGCAAAATGCCCTTTTTGGCGGACCGGCCAAATGGGTTCGTTTCGCAGTTTGCCCTTTTGGGGGGTCCTGAAAGCTGGCTGGCGCATGGTCCGCACGTCCCTTGGCCCTGCAACGCGGGTCAATCCGGCCAGGGCGCGTGCAGTTCCTCACCCTCTTCCTGGGCCCGGTTGACCCGCGGGCTGACGGGCCAGGCCCGCAGGGCCGTGTCGGGAGCGGGCCGCAGCAGATCCTGGGCGTTAGCCGCCGGCCCCTCCAGCCAGGTCGCCAAGTCCGCCGGGGCCAGAAGCAGCGGCATGCGGTCATGGATCGGCGCCACCTGGGCGTTGGCCGCGGTGGTCAGGATGCAGGCGGTGCGCAGCAGACTGCCGTCCGGTGCTGGCCAGGATTCCCACAGTCCGCCAAAGGCCAGGACCGCGCCCTCTGGATGGCTGAAGTAGTAAGGCCGTTTGTTCCCGCCCTGGCGATCCCACTCATAGAAACCATCGGCGGGGATCAGGCAGCGGCGCTGGTGGAAGGCGCCGCGAAAGGCGGGCTTGGCCGTAACGCTCTCGGCGCGGGCATTGATAAGCGGCGCGCCCCTGGCCGGGTCCTTGCTCCAGTGGGGTACCAGGCCCCAGCGCAGCAGGTGCAGCACCCGGGTTCCCTCCGGCGAGCGCCGGACCACCGGGATCTCCGTTGAGGGGGCGATGTTGTAGCGGGGGGACAGGTCGACGCAGGTCGCCAGGTCGAAGACCCGCGTCAGGCTCTCCGGTGTCCGGGCCATGGCAAAGCGACCACACATGGTTCTGACTCAAACCTCGATACCAGGACTGCCTGAATGACCGGCTCGCGGCGGGGGTGGGAGCCGGGTATTAAATGCGACGCGAACTTACCGGTCTGGTCACGTGGCGACGGCATCAAGCCGCCCACCGCTCGGACAGTACCTCCGCCTGCTGCAGGACCGTCTGCACCGCGGCGTCCTGTAGATCCGGCGGATAGCCATACTTGCGCAGGATGCGCTTCACCAGCACCCGGATGCGGGCGCGGGCCGGTTCCCGCTGCGCCCAATCGATGCTGACGCTCTGCTTGAGACTGCTCAGCAGTTCATGGGCAATCACGCGCAGCTCGGCGTCGCCCATCACCTCGACCGCGCTCTCGTTCTCGGCCAGGGCGTCGTAAAAGGCGATCTCATCCTCGGACAGCCCCTGCTCCTCCCCCCGCTGGCGGGCGGCACGGATGTCCCTGGCCAGGTCGATCAGCTCCTGGATCACCTGGGCCGTGGTGATGGCGTTGTTGTGATAGCGGGCGATGGCGGCTTCCAGCCGCTCTGAGAAGGCCCGGGTCTGGACCACATTGGCCTTGCTGCGGGCGCGGATCTCCCCGTTCAGGAGCTTGCGCAGGGCCTCCATGGCCAGATTCTTCTGCTGCATGCCCTGGACCTCGGCCAGGAACTCGTCGGACAGGATCGAGATATCCGGCGCTTGCAGCCCGGCGGCGGCCAGGATGTCGACGATCTCGGTGGACACCACGGCGCGGCTGACGATCTGGGCGATGGCCAGCTCCCGCTCCTGGGCGGTCTGGCCGGCTCCGGGCGCGCTCTTCACCAGGGCGGCGCGGATGGTCTGAAAGAAGCCGACCTCCTCGCGGAGGGCCCGCGCCGCGTCACTCGCCGCCGCCAGGGCAAAGGCCTTCGACAAGGCCAGCACCGCGTCGGCGAAGCGGCGATGGGCGCGCTTCTTGCCCTCCGCGGTCTCTTCCCGCGCCGCGTCCCGCTGTTGCCGGTCCAGCACCCACTCGATGGCCCCGGCCAGCACCACCAGGCGCTCCTGGGGCGTCCCCGCCAGGCCGGCCCGGTAGTCGAAGCCATGGAACAGGTCCCGCACGATCTCATACTTTTCCAGCAGCACGGCCACGGCCTCGGCCGCGTCGATCCCGGCCTGGCGGCGGTCGCTGGCGGAATATTGGCTGAGGGCGCGCTTAAGGTTCTGGGCGATGCCGATGTAGTCCACGATCAGCCCGGCCGGCTTGTCGCGAAAGACCCGGTTGACCCGGGCGATGGCCTGCATCAGCCCGTGGCCCTGCATGGGCTTGTCGATGTACATGGTGTGCAGGCAGGGGGCGTCGAAGCCGGTCAGCCACATGTCACGCACGATCACCAGCCGCAGGGGATCCTTGGGGTCCCGCGCCCGCTTGGCGAGCAGCTCCCGGCGGGCCTTGCCGCCCCCCGTACTCCCCAAGTGTGGCTGCCACGCCGGGGGATCGGCGGCCGAGCCGGTCATCACGATCTTGAGGGCGCCGCCCTCGTCGTCGGTGCTGTGCCAGTCGGGGCGCAGCTTGACGATCTCGTCGTAGAGGGCCACGCAGATGCGGCGGCTCATGCAGACGATCAGCGCCTTGCCGTCCAGGGCCTGGACCCGGTCCTCGTAGTGCCGCACCAGGTCCGCGGCGACCAGGCGCAGGCGGCTGGGGGCGCCGACCACGGCCTCGATGCTCGCCCATTTGCGCTTCAGGCGCTCCTGCTCGCCCAGGGCCTCGTCCTCGGTCAGTTCGGCGATCTCGTCGTCGATCCTGGGCTTCTCGTCCTCGTCCAGCTCGATGCGCGCCAGGCGGCTCTCGTAGTAGATGGGCACCGTCGCCCCGTCCTCGACGGCGCGGTTGATGTCATAGATGTCGATGTACTCGCCAAAGACCGCCGGGGTGTTGACGTCGTCGCTCTCAATGGGCGTGCCGGTGAAGCCGATGAAGGAGGCATTGGGCAGGGCATCGCGCAGGTACTTGGCGAAGCCGTAGGCGATCTCGCCGGTCGCGCGCTCCACCTTGGCCCGGAAACCGTACTGGCTGCGGTGCGCCTCGTCGGCGATGACCACGACGTTGCGCCGGTCGGTCAGCACCGGGTAGCCACTCTCACCCTTGGCGGGGGCGAACTTCTGGATGGTGGTGAAGATCACCCCGCCCGCCGGGCGGCTGAGCAGGCGTTGCAGGTCCTCGCGGCTGTCGGCCTGTTGCGGGGTCTGGCGCAGCAGGTCCAGGCACAGGCTGAAGGTGCCGAAAAGCTGGTCGTCGAGGTCATTGCGATCGGTGATGACCACCACGGTGGGATTGGCCAGCGCCGGATCGGCGATGATGCGGCCGGTGTAGAAGGCCATCAGCAGGCTCTTGCCCGAGCCCTGGGTGTGCCAGATGACGCCGATGCGCCGGTCGCCGCCCAGGCTGGCGGCGAGTATGGTCTGGGCGACGGCGTGCAGGACGGCGTGGAACTGGTGATAGCCGGCGACGATCTTGACCAGCCCGGTGCTGGCGGTGGCAAAGACGGTGAAGTCGCGGACCAGGGCCAGGAAGCGGCGGTGCTCGAAGACCCCCTCCAGCAGGGTGCCCAGTTCCGGCGCGCCCTTGGGGGCGATCACCCGGCCGTCCACGGTGCGCCAGGGCATGAACCGCTCGCGGTCGGCGGTCAGCGAGCCGAAGCGGGCCTGGAGGCCGTCGGAGATCGCCAGCACGGCGTTGGTGCGAAACAGCCCCGGGATCTGGTCCTTGTAGGTCTGGAGCTGGTTGAAGGCCCCGTCCAGGGTAGCGTTCTCATCGCCGGGGTTCTTCAGCTCCACCACGGCCAGGGGCAGGCCATTGACGAACACCACCAGGTCGGCGCGCCGGTTGTTCTGGTGCTCGATGACCGTGAACTGGTTGACCGCCAGCCAGTCGTTGTTCCTGGGGTTGGCGAAGTCGATCAGCCAGGCCTTGTCCCCGCCGATGCTGCCGTCGGCGCGGGTGACCTCGACATCCACGCCCTCGACCAGCAGCCGGTGCAGGCGGCGGTTCTCCTCCACGAGGGAGGGGGTCGCGGTCTGCCGGACCTGCTTGACCACCTCCGCCAGGCAGTCCGGGGGCAAATGCCGGTTGAGCTTAGCCAGGGCCGCGCGGAAGCGGTCGAGGAGGATCACCTCGGCGTAGCTGGCCCGCTCCGGGGCCTTGCCGTCCGGGGAGAGGTCCGGGCCGTACAGGACCGTGTAGCCCAGGCCGTGCAGCCAGGCGAGTGCGGCCGCTTCGACGTGACTTTCGCTGAATTGGGTGGTCATGGGTCAACTCCATCTGCTTCCTGATATTTCAATGGCTCCGCCTTGGGGAAATACGTGCCGCATCCAACGGCATCCTTGAAGACGCCTAGATAGTCACCGTCTGTCACTAGATCCTTGTCTGGTCACCGCCATCGTCCGCACTCGCGGCCTTGCGCAGTAACTCCAACCCACGTTCCGTTTTGCCCAGTCCGCGTTGAGCACGCGTGCGAAAGCGCGCCTCCGCATCCGCTTCGGTCACAAGCGCGGCGGCTATGCCATCAAACAGGTCACCGATACTGATGCCCCGAATCCGTGCGATCTCAGCGATCCGGTGATAGGTTTCGTCGGGCAAGCTCAGGGTGAAGGAGGTCATGATCTCAACTCCCGTATAAAGTCTTCGGGACTGCACACCCGCAGTTCAGGAAAGTGCAGCTTCATGCGTGAGAGGTCACGGAGGTTGCGGGTGACGAGGAAACGGGCGCTACCGGCAACCGCAAGTTCGACCAGATGATTATCGCCTTCGTCGGGGAGATTGGGGCGCCAACCAAAATAGACAGGCGTCCACTCGCACACCGCCAGGAAGATATCCAGGAGTTCGCTTCGCTCGGCCGAGCTCAGCCGGCATTGCGTAAAGAGTGCTGCCCGCCCCAGGACATCTTCGTATTCCGCCAGCAGTGTCGTCCCCATCAGGGGGAGCGCCTGACCGAGCAGACAAGCTGCAATCACCGAGTTGGCAGCACCACGGCTCAGAATCGCGGCAAGGAAGACATTGCAGAACTCCTGACTTAGCGCCAAATTCAATGCGACTGGATCGCCTCAAACACGAGGCGCAGCTCGGTGCCGGGGTAGATCGCCCGCTGGGTGTTGAGGCAGTCGCACAGCGCGATGAGCGCTTGTTGTGAGCGGTTGTTGGCTAATCCGTACAGGCGCACCCGTAGCTCGTGACGGTCGTGATCGGGGAGGATGTCGCCCGGCAAGCGGAACACGGTTTTGAGAAAGGCGCGCGCTTCGTCGTCGTGACGGGCGAAGAAGGGTTCGACGAGACTCGCCAGACAGCTCTCGCTGCGGTAGGCGACGACTTTGATGAGCTGGGTGATCGTTTTGCGCTCGGTTTCGTGCTGGACGATCTGGTCTTCCGCCAGGACGCTGTTTAACGGCACACGCTTGTCCAGCGCCTGGATGCGCGCGCCGAGCGCATTGCATTCCTTTTCCAACCGTTCGATCGTCTGCGCCTCCTGCGCGTGCTTGGCTGCTGACGCCCCGTCGCGTGATGGCGTCGCCTGGCGGACGTGGGCGCGGCCGAGCTGGGTCTTCTTGGCCTTGAGTGCTTTCTCCAACCGCGTGCGCTCGGGATTGGGGACCTGGCGCTGCGGATCAGCCGGTTCGGTGGCATAGGTGCTCAGGTGGTCGAGATTGAATTCGGCCTGCATGTATTTGAAGAAGTTCTCCTGGCGCCAGCGGGCGAACATGCGCTCGGCGATGACGGCGGCCGGGAGATCCTGGCGGGTCGTCAGGATGGCGGTCTGATGGCCGTCCGGGCTCAGACGGCGGATTTCGCGCATCCAAAACGCCGGGCGCTGGCGGGTGGCGGCGATGACCGGCACACTGCGCTCGGCCAACCAATCGGTCACGGACGCGCCGTTGCGCTCGCCGGTGACGGCTTGGAAGTCCTGCGCCGCCCACGGCGTCTGTTTGCCCTTGCGGTAGGTCACGACTTCGACCCCTTGGCTGTGCCAGCGGCGAAAGGATTCAGGGCTCCACGCCTCGCGGTCGAAGACCAGGGTGAGTGTGCGTGGCGGCTCGATCTGCCGGCGTGCTTCGGGGATGACGTCGTGCTCGATCAGCGCCAGGAGATGCTGGTTGATGGGGCTGGTGACAAAGAACAAAGGCTCGGCGGCCCCGTTGTGGACCCAGGTGTCCGTCGCGGCGGGCTGACACTGACGGCGTTTCTGCACGAACGTCTTGGGCAGTCGATGCTTACGCCCGGTGTAGGTCGTCACGTGACCGTCGATGTAGAGCACGCCCAGTTCGTCGGGCTCGCCCCGTGCCCAGCGCTCGGTCAACGCCGCGGCGAGCTTCGCCGCCCGTTGTTGCGCGCCAAGCTCGGCGAGCTTGCGGCGCAACGTCTTCACTTCCGGCACGCGATCCAGCCCCAACAGGATACCCAGCTCGCCGGGCTGATGGGCGCTCAAGCCTTCGATGTTTTTGATGCGCAATAAGGCCATCATGACCAGGCACAGCAGGATCGAGTGCAGACCGTAGAAGCCGGCCTTCAGCGGTTGGTAGATGCGCTCGGCGCTGCTCAGCAGGCCCTCGCCGATCAGCGCCGGCAAGGCCAGCAATACCCCCGCGTTCGCCACCCCTTCCACAGGCGCGAAGTGCGGCGCCGCCGCGGTCAGCTCGCCCTGGCAGGCGAGCCGGCGCTCGTCAAGGCGTTTGACCGCCGTACCGACACCCGCCGCCGGCGCGGCGTCACGTTCGGCCCGCTCCCGGGGCGAGAGCGCGGCACGGCATTGACGCGGCGACGCCCCACGGCGCAGGCGACCGGTCTTGAGCGCATGGCGAATCGCCGTTTCGCTCACGCCCACCGTCCGAGCGGCCGCCGACTGCGAGCCCCCTTGATCCAGACACGCCTGCGCGCGGGGCAGCACCTCGTCGGTGAGCTTGTGCGCCCGCCGCGGCGCACCCTGACCGCGCCCGTCACGGATGGCGTCCAGCCCGCCTTCGCGATAAAGCTTCTGATTACGAAACAGGGTCGAGCGGTGAACACCCAACACACCGGCCAAGTCCTCGCCCTTGGCCAGGCCCTGCCTCATCAAAACGGCGCCGATGAAACGCTTGGCCGCCGCATCGTGGCGGGCACAGCTCATCAGCGGGCCGGAGGCATTCATGAAGATCAGCTCTTCGGGCGTTGCCATGACCGCCAACCGTGGGCCTAAGGTCGTCGCCTCTTTGGGCAGCATGGGAAGCTCAACGGTGCCGGGCATACAAGTCAATTAGTCTCGTATTTATTTATCGACCAATAGTGGGATTATAACTCAAATTCAGATGGTTGAAGGGGGAATGTCAGGAGTTCTGCATTGGTATCGACAACGATCCGCATTGTTCCATGCTCTCAGTGGACAGTGGCGATCTGCCGCTCGGCCTCGCTAAAGCAAATCTCGCCAGACATCAGCTCGGGTAGCAGCAGGTCGCGGGTTTGGGCGAGGGTGTTGGACTCCTCTCCAACGGCCTTGATGCGGTCGAAGATAGGGCCGATCAGATCTCCAAATGCTTCCCAGATCGGGACAGTTGATTGCTGGTGATCTGACACACGATCCAGTCTCCCTTGCCGACAGCCGCGAGCAAGAGCGCGGACCGATACTTGCGCGCCGTCAGGTCTGAAAACGGAAAGGGCAGGATCACTATCTGTCCGGCTGCAAATGTGCCCATGCCACATCCTCCTCCGGTTTGAGCCAATCCTCAGCCAAGGCGGGTTCGGCAAGCAGCGCCGTCTCAACGACCTGCTCGACACGTGTCAGGAATGTCAGGATCGCACGACCGGACGGTAGGTGCTCGAATGGCTCGACCGGATGGACTCGACCACTGGTGTCAATTTCGACTTCGATGGTTTGCAGCATACTCAGATCCTCCAGAAGGACGTGGTGGTGTGCGCGGATCTCGGCAGGGCCTGATGTCGCCACCGCACTTACCTTCCGCGCCGCCGTTGTCCGTTTTCTTTGATGGCCTTGCCATGAGATCTCCTCTGAAAAAAGTGCCGCAACCAAACCAGTAAACCGCAATCCCGCGTCAGGGCCTTTGGGGGCCACCGATCCTCCCCTGGTCAGGGGTCGCTCAATTCTGCCGGCAATGGGTCTCCCGCACCAGGGGGGTGGCGAGGAGGGCGAGAAGGGCGGCACCAAAGCAAAGCCAGAGGCCGTGCTGATAATCGGCGGCCGCGTAGACCCGGACGCCGTCGCGCAGGGTCCCGTCCCAGCTCAGGTCCAACACCCAGCCGAAGGCCGGCTGGAGGATGGCGGCGCCGAGGAAGAGGCCGGTGTTGACCAGGGCGACGGACATGCCCGCCACCCGCGCCGGCAGGACCTCCTTGGCGGCGGCATAGACCACCACGTTGCCGCCGGCGGTCAGGCCCAGCAAGGCGAAGATCAGCAGGCCGCTCCAGCCCGGCCCCCAGGGGAGGAGGATCATCCCCAGCCAGGCCAGGCAGAAGAGCAGGGTCCCGGCGACGATCACCGGGCGCCGGCGGCCGAGGCGATCCGAGATCCAGCCGACCTTGTAGGCGCCGATGGCAAAGCCCAGCAGGGTCACGGTGGCGTAGAGGGAGGCAGCGGCGCGATCCAGGCCGAACAGGTCGCGCATCAGCGGGATCGCCCACAGGCCAGCAAAGGCGAAGAAGCAGCCGGTAAGGCCAAAGTTGACCCAGAAGCCCGGCCACACTGCGCGGTTGGTCAGGACCTCCCGCAGGTCCTGCAGCCAGTGCTGGTCCCGGGGTGGATGGGGTGGTAGCCCCTCCTGCTCCCGGAGGGAGGGAAAGCCAGCATCCTCGGGGCGATTACGCACCCCGATCAGGGTCAGCAGGGCCAGCAGGACGGAGACGACCCCCGCGCCGACGAAGACCTGTCGCCAGGACACCTCCGCCAGCAGCAGGGCCAGCGGTCCCGCCGCCAGGATCGAGCCAAGGTTGCCCACCAGCAGGGTGAGCCCGCTGATCCGTCCATACTGGCGGTCGGGGAACCAGAGGGCGTTGCTCTTCATCAGGCCGACGAAGATCACCGACACCCCCAGGCCCACCAGAAAGCGCCCCCAACTGGCGGTGGCGAAGTCCGGCGCCAGGCCGAACAGCACGGAGCCGGCCCCCGCCACCAACCCGCCCAGGGTGACGCTGATGCGCGGCCCCAGGGTATCCGCCAGCACCCCCGAGGGGATCTGCAGGGCGGTATAGATATAGAAGTAGGTCGCCGCCAGGGAGCCCAAGGCCGCCCCGCTGGTGTGAAAGGCCTGCATCAGGTCCGCCGCCACCACGCCGGGGGCGACCCGGTGGAAGAAGACCATGATGTAGGAGCCGATCAGGATCCAGAACACGGTCCAGCGCAGGCGGTTGAAGCGGGCTTGATCAAAGGGGATCGGATTCATGACGCTCCGGAACTGATCGGTATCGCAAATCCCTTTTCGGCCTTCCCGGGAGTTACCGAAAACGGAGCTGCTTTAGTGAGTGGGAGAAGCTTAGCAGCAGGGAGCCACGGTGGGAGACACCAGACCCAGGGCATCCCAGGGGGAGTTTAGGCGACTTATCCTCGCGACTTGGTAACAATTTCGCAATCTGGACAGGCCCCGGCTTTGTTACCATCCGCCGCGGTTCAGCTTCAGGAAGTATCCATGCCCACCGACCCCCCGCTTGACGAGACGACCAGCGCCCCGCCAGAGACCCTGGCCGCCATCGACCTGGGCTCCAACAGCTTTCACATGATCGTGGCCCGCCCCCTGGAGGGGGACTTCCAGGTCATCGACCGGCTGAAGGAGATGGTGCGGCTGGCGGAGGGGCTGACCCCGGACAAGGACCTCAAGCCCGAGGTGGCGGCCCGTGCCCTGGCCTGCCTGGAGCGCTTCGGCCAGCGCCTGCGCGGCATGCCTCCCGGGAGCGTGCGGGCGGTGGGTACCAATACCCTGCGCCAGTTACGCCCGGAGAGCGGTTTCCTCGCCCAGGCGGAGGCGGCCCTGGGCCACCCCATCGAGATCATCGCCGGGCGGGAGGAGGCGCGCCTCATCTACCTCGGCGTGGCCAACGGCCTGGCCGCCAGCGAACAGCGCCGGCTGGTGGTGGACATCGGCGGTGGCAGCACCGAAATCATCATCGGCGAGGGCTTCAGCCCGCGCCTGCGCGAGAGCCTGCACATGGGCTGCGTCAGCGCCTCCCTGCGCCACTTTCCCGACGGCGTCATCACCCGGGAACGGATGAACCGGGCGGAGCTGGCCGGGGCCATCGAGATCCGCCCGGTGCGCGAGCAATTCCGCCAGACCGGCTGGCGCGACGTGGTCGGCAGCTCCGGCACCATCCGGGCCATCGCCACCGTGATCGCCGCCCAGGGCTGGTCCCAGGACGGCATCTCGGCGGACGCCCTCCAGCGGCTGCGGGAGGCCCTGCTCGACTTCCACCGTTTCGCCGATATCAACCTTGAGGGCCTCGCCGAGGAGCGCCGGGAGGTCTTCGTCGGTGGCGTCACGGTCCTGCGCTCGGTCTTCACCGCCCTGGGCATCGAGCGGATGCAGGTCTCGGACGAGGCCCTGCGCGAGGGCCTGCTCTACGAGATGCTGGGCCTGACCCGCCACCAGGACGTCCAGGAGCGCTCGGTGACGGTCCTGGCCCAACGCTTCGAGGTCGACGAGGCCCACGCCGGACGTATTCGCGATACCGCCCTGGTCCTCTTTGGCCAGGTGGTCCGCGGCTGGGAGTTGACGGATCCCCTGATGCCCGCCTTCCTCACCTGGGCCGCCCGCCTGCACGAGATCGGTCTCGCCGTCGCCCACAGCCAGTATCAGAAGCATGGCGCCTATCTGGTGGCCAACGCCGACCTGTCCGGCTTCAGCCGCGCCGAACAGGGACTGCTGGCCAGCCTAGTCCTGGGCCACCGCCGCAAGTTTCCGGTGCAGGAATTCACCAGTCTGGCCGCCCCCTGGCGCCGTGCCGCCCCCCGCCTCTGCGTGCTGCTGCGTCTGGCCGCCCTCTTGCACCGCAGCCGCTCCCCCACCGCCAAGCCCTACCCCCTGCTGACCGCCAAGGAAAACCGGCTGAGCCTGCGTTTCCCCCCCGGCTGGCTCGATGATCACCCCCTGACCCGGCTGGAATTGGAGGAGGAGGCCCAACGCCTGGCGGTCGCGGGCATTCCGCTAGATTTTGCCTGATACCGCCCCCAAGCTGCTAGAATCCTGGCCAGTGGCGCTTCCTCCTTGGCGCCGCGCCAGAAGAGCACATCCGCCTTGGCCGCAAGGGCTAGGGCTTACCAAACCAACTCCTGGAGGATCATCACGATGTCCGCACTCTTTTCCGACGCCTGGATGAAGCAGCTCATGGACGCCTGGAACGGCGAGCCGGAGGTCAAGGACAAGCTGGCCGAGATCGGTTTCAACTCCGTGATCTATTGCGGCTTCAAGAGCGAGGACAACCCCCGCGGGGTCTTCGTCGTCGAGAACGGCACCTGCGTCCGCGCCGGCGCCTGGAGCCCCACCGATCCGCCCGCCAACTGGGACATGCGCGCCGATCTTGGCGACTGGCTCAAGTGGGTGGAGAAGGGCATCGGCATGATGGGCATGGGCATGGCCTTCACCACCGGCAAGCTCAAGTTCAAGGTCGGCGACTACAAGGCCATGATGAAGGACCCGCGCATGGCCAACCCCTTCGTCAAGAGCTTCGGCCTGATGCAGAAGATTGGCGCCGACGAGCTCGGCTAAGCCCAGCCCGTCGCCAGTACAGGCCAGCTTCTGGCCAGGTGGCGCCCAAACCGGAAAAGCCCGCCTCGGCGGGCTTTTTTTATGCGACGGGACTGGGTTGACGGCGCTTTGTTACGATTCGGTTAGGGTTATATTAAGGTTACGTTAAGATTCCTTTAAGATTCACTGCCTTAAGATTCTCTTAAGCTTCACTAAATATCCTCTGAATCATCGGGAAGGCGCTGAAGCATTACAGCGTCAACCCTAGGGCGGGATGCCTGACCTTTTTCGGCACGCAAGTGCATGAAAAATAAAAGCAGTGAACTCATTCGCGCTTTGCCCGATGGTTGCTTGGCCAGGACGGCCAGTGAACCAACACCTCCTGAGGAGCTAATGGGGGGATCATCCTCTTCGATCCCAGCCCAGGGAAACCGGGCACCACCCTGTAGCGTTCACCCTGCGGTCTTTGGCCACCTCTTTGGGGTCATGCAGCCTCCGCGGTTCCATCAGCCTGAAAATTTGGAGAAACCCAGTTGAGCATGCCCAAAAAGCTCGCCCTTCTCTTGTTATTGTTGCCTCTGGTGGCTTTTGAAGCCCTGGCGGCCAAGGTATCACCCAGCTCACTGAACCTGACCCAGGGTCAACAGAGCACCGTCAAGATCAGCAATGCCTCGGGCGCATTGAGTCTCACCAACTCCAGCCCCCAGGTGGCATCCGCCGTCCTGTCCGGCACCCAAATCACCGTTAAAGGCATCGCGGCCGGTAGCACCAATCTCGCGGTGAAGGACAACAAGGGCACCGTCACCGTCAAGGTAACGGTCAAACCCGCCATGACGGTGGCGCCGACCTCGTTGTCCTTGGCGGTCAATCAGACCGCGACCCTGACGCTCAGCAACCCCAACGGCAGGGTCAGCGTGTCCACCTCCGACAAGAGCAAGGTAACGGCCACTCTCAAGGGCGCCCTGATCACCGTGACCGGCAAGGCGGCGGGTAGTGCCACCCTGACCATCAAGGATAGCAAGACGACCCTCAAGGTGCCGGTGACCGTCAGCGCCACGAACGATGGCGATATCGTCGGCACGACGGAAGGCCGGCTGCTGGCCAGCAACTGCTTCCAGTGTCACGGTACTTACGGCAGTGGCGGCTTTGAACAACTGCTGGGCGAGTCCGAGGCGGAGATTTACGAGGAACTCCTGGAGTACCAGGCCGATCCCGACTTCACGACCGACATCATGGCCGCCCATCTGCAGGGCTACACCGAGGCCCAACTGCGGGCCATCGCCAAGTACCTGGCTAACCCCTAAACCGAGAGCCGCATACATGAATCGTCGTAACTTTCTCGAAGCACTCGCCCTGGGCGGCGCCGGCCTCCTGACCCTACCCACCACCCTGCTGGCCGATGATGACAATGACGTGATATCGGCCCTCTTCAAGGTGCCAACCACTACCGGTATCACCGGCAACGTGGTCATCGTCGGTGGCGGCATGGCGGGGGCCACGCTCGCCAAGTACCTGCGCCTCTGGGGTGGCACGGGGGTCAAGGTGACCTTGATCGAAAAGGCCCCGTCCTACACCTCCAACATCATGAGCAACAAGGTCCTGACCGGGCAGATGACCCTGGCCAACCTGACTTATGTCTATGACACGCTGAAAAATCACTATGGCGTGCAGTTGGTGCAGGGCACGGTCACCGGGATCGACACCGATGCCAAGACGGTGACCCTCTCGGGGGGTGCCAGTTACAGCTATGGTCGTCTGGTTCTGGCGCCGGGCCTGGAGTTCGATCTGCTGCCCGGGATGTCCAGCCTGTCGCAGTACGATCAACTCATTCCCCATGCCTGGCAGGCCGGCCCCCAGACACAGCTCCTGCGCGATCAACTCGTCGGCATGGCCAATGGCGCTGATGTGGTCATCACCATTCCCAAGGCCC
Organism: uncultured Gammaproteobacteria bacterium; assembly: GCA_937862735.1. Taxonomy (GTDB): domain Bacteria; phylum Pseudomonadota; class Gammaproteobacteria; order Chromatiales; family Chromatiaceae; genus M0108. The sequence goes on along the minus strand of CALMDH010000270.1, from coordinate 7,286 downwards.
CTTACCGCTGCCCTCCGGGACCCTATGAGCGCGCCTGCGTCGTGGCGGATTGGCTGGCCAAGAACAAGCCCGCCAGTCAAGTGGTCGTGCTGGACGCCAACGCTGACATCCTGGTGGAACGGGACAACTTCGCCGCCGCCTTCAGTGGCGCCCATGGCTACTTCGTCGATTATCGTTCTGGCTGCCAGGACCTCTACATCGAAAGCGTGACCAATCGGACGGTCAGCTACACGGACGCCGACGGAGCAAAGCAGTTCGTCACCGCCGGGGTCCTCAATCCGATCCCGCCCCAACGGGCGCCGCAACTGCTGGCGGATGCGGGGCTTTACAATCCCCTCGCCGGGGAGCGCTCCGCTCCGGTCAACGTCCTCAGCTACGAATCGACCCGGAAATCCTCGGTCCATGTCATCGGGGATGCCAGCGCCACCAGCATGCCCAAGGCCGGACACATCGGCAACCAGCAGGCGAAGACCTGCGCCGATGCCATCCTGCGCTCGCTGCAAAACAAGCCCCTGGATGGCGCCCCCGTCACCAATTCCGCCTGTTACACGCCTATCACGTCGACCACCGCCACCTGGCTCTCGGCGGTTTACCAATACGATGCGGTGTCCGGCAAGATGATCATCCCGGGCCAGCACAACAATGGCACAGCTATCAGCGCCGCCCAGGCCACCACGGAAAACTACGAAGACATGCAGGTCTGGTTCAAGACTTTGATGGCGGATAGCTTCGCCTGATCTTCCGCCTTACGGACAGGCTGCCTCATCAAGATGAGGCAGCCTTATTTCACAACCTCCCGCTCCCCGAACTTCTCGGACTTCTCGAACTTTTTTCCCTGCCCATCATCAGCATCCGGTTTGCCACCTGTCGGGTCTCGATGCCTCCGAGATCGCCTACCTCCCCGATGGGCCGGCCATCCGAGGCCTACTGGCGTCGCCCCTTTGTATGAAAAATCTCGGTTGATTCACCCGCTTCAGGGGTGAACGCCGATTCGTTGCATCTGCAGTTCAGTTTCCGGTGCTGCTGATGTGGCTCATCTGCGGAACGGGGTTGTCGTCGCGGTCGAAGACCGCAACGCGATCAGTAAGGCACCCGGTCAGGCTTTTTGTGGTATTTCTTCCAGACGACGACGGCCTCGTCACGCAGCATCTGCGTCAGCTTGATCGAGCGTTTTTCCTTCGGCAGGGCAAGCTGCTCATAGATTGGCCGATCATCGAAGTCGCCATACTTGAAGGCGTCGTCGACCGATGCCCCGTAGTAGACCTCCTCGATCCCGGCCCAATAGCAGGTGGACATGCACATCGGGCAGGGCTCGGCCGATGTGTACAGCGTGCAGCCGGTGAGCTTGAAGGTCTGCAAGGTGATGCACGCGAGCCGGATCGCCTCCATCTCGGCATGCCACGTCGGGTCGTGACTAGCGACGACGCGGTTCATCCCTTCCGCGATGATCTTACCGTCCTTGACGACGACGGCGCCGAAGGCGCCACCCGTCGAATACTCGAGCGCGGCGCGGGCCGAAAGCTCTATGGCGCGACGAATGAACTTCTCGTGTTCTGGCTTGCTGCTCTTGGGCATGTGGGTGCTCCGGTCCGGGTTGATGGAAATGGATCCTGTGGCGCTTCGCGACGGCTCAGAACAGGCGCCAGAATAGGGCGATCTCGATGACAAAGAGCGCGGCGATCAACCCCGCGCCAATCAAGTTGGTCTTCGCCGAGGCCTCGGGCTTCGGAAACAGCCACCAGTCCATGGCGCGAACGAGCAGCGGCATCGTGACGTAGGCGACCAGAACGACGCTGATCGCATTGCCGATGAAATTGGCAAGCGCCACTGGCAGGCCCGACAGGTACCGCATCAGGTACAGGATCTCGATACAGACAATTGGATAGAGACCCAGCAGCACGAGCATCGTCGTCTTCCAGTCTGGCGGTGCCTGGCCAGTGGCCGCATCGGTCGGGGCCCATCCCGGGAACGACGTCCTGACCCGATGCTGAATGGCGCGCTCGACCAGTTCCTCGGCCTCCTTGACCAGGGCCGCGCGCGCGGGGGAATCGAGCCAGCGGTTCAAGTCATCGACGGTCGCGAAGCGCAATAGCGTCACCCAGTCACGGCTGCCCGCGGGGGGCGGCTGCGTATATCCACCCTGATAGCCTGGGTGCCTCGCTTGTGCCTCCTGGATACGCCTCGACCAGGCCCGGTACTGGTCTTCCCGGCCTTCCTTCACCTGCTCGATGAACACTTCGGTGACACTGTTATCGACATGGAACCGCGCCGCCGCCTCGCCGGCGATTTCGGTGAAGGCTCCATCCTCAAGCCACGGTTTTGCCTGATCATAAAGGCTGGCGCGGGCTTCGCCATTGCGCCAGGCGACAAGGTGCGGAATCGAATCGAAGTGGGTGACGAAGGTCCATTCGCCGAGCCCCCCCGGCCGCGGCGGAATAACCTCGCGTCCGGCGTAGCCTTCCGTTAATTCCAGGGCGGCGGTGACGCGGCTATTCCACGCATGCAACTGCTCGTTGGCATCGGCGCGCACACGTCCAACCGTGATGATATTTGCGGCAGCAACGGAATTCTTGGGACCTTCAATCATCTTTTCTCTCAATGCCAGATAGCCACGCTCAGTATCCGGCGGCGGCAGCACCGATCTTGGTCCCACCTTGCTCACTCCGACCAGAAGTCGAGTTTCAGGAGTTTGTCGATCCTGTACCAGAGGGTGTCACTGACACTATAGTACGAAACAGGAGGCCAACAAGCATATATCTGGCGGCCTCATTGATACGATGCTCCCAATCCCTAATCGATGTCATGCCGGCCGGCGAAACTTGATGGATGCGGGGCGGGCATCTCTCCATCGTAGGCGTGCCGGCCAATTCCAGAAGAACAATTCCATTTGTTATGCATAGTTTTTTGGGCTTCTACTTGGGTATTTCTTGTCAATCAAGACCGTAACTCCGGCGTTGATCCTGGATGCCTTGGTCACCGAGTCCGGCGCCCCCCCAGGGGGATTTTCCTGCCTGAAATTTTTTCTGGCGATTGGCGCCTGGTCCTATTGCTGGCGGTGGCGTGGGTTGGGACACTAGTGATGGGCTTCCGGAATACCCGCACGCAGCCTTAAGTCCACTCGTAACAGGGATGGCCAAGTTGGTGACATTCAGCGCAACGCCATGCCCTAGCGTCCCCGATGCCAACGTCCGGCCGTCCTGACCCCGGCGGACATCCCCCGCATCGCCACCCAAGGAAGCGCAACCTCCCGAGATTTCGAGGCATCGTCGCTGCGGTAGTCTGACCCGCGTTCTCCCAACGCGCGCCCTGAATTTCGTTGGCTTGGCAAGGCCGGCTGTAAACCATCACCTTTGCCAGGAGACAACCATGACTACCTCGTCGTCCGTCAGCACCCTTCACAGCAACCTGAACGCTTACCCGGAACTGGCCATTACCATCGACAAGGAGCATGAAGTCGCCTGGTGCTACATGAATGGGTCCTCACGGCCCTGTTTCACGGAAGCGCTCCTGGACAACCTCAATACCTGGTGCGCCCAGGTGCGCGCCCAGTATCTCGAGATGGGTATCCGTTATCACGTGACCGCCTCCGCGGTACCGGGCGTCTACAACCTCGGGGGCGATCTGGCCCTGTTCCGGGGCTGTATCCTCAATCGGGACAGAAGCGGTCTCCTGACCTATGGCAAAAAGTGTCTCGACGCCCTTTTCGCCAATATCAGCCACTTCAACAGCCCGATTACCACCATCTCCCTGGTGCAGGGGGATGCCCTCGGCGGCGGCTTTGAAACCGCCCTATCCAGCGATCTCATCATCGCCGAGCAGGGGACCCACCTGGGCTTTCCCGAGGTCCTCTTCAATCTCTTCCCGGGCATGGGGGCCTACAACCTGCTCTCGCGCCGGCTCGACGCGGCGCGGGCCGAGCGGATCATTCTGGGGGGACATCTCTACACGGCCGAGGTACTGCACGAAATGGGCCTGGTGGATATCCTGGCGCCGAAAGGGGGCGGTGAAACGGCTGTTTATGACTACATCCGCCGCGAGAATCGCGCGCGAAACGGCTTTAGGGCGCTGCGACAGGTGCGCGACCTGCTGCGGCCCATCAGCTACGAAGAGCTCTGGCGCGTGCTGGAGATCTGGGTGGAAACCGCGCTCAGGCTTCAGGCGCGCGATCTGCGCATGATGGAACGTCTGATCGGTCGCCAGGAACATAGCCACGCCCTGGCGGCCTGATCGACGGCCCCGCCTCGGCCATGCCGGGGCCAGCCCGGCACAGGGACGTGCCCTCCGCCAACTCAGCCTAGGCGCGAAGGGAGGAGGAAGGTGTCGATTCCGCTTGGCTTGCCGGCTGACGGGCGGCGATGTACGCCAGGGTTGCGGTATGCGCTTCCCATAACAGCGTCAGATAGCCTTCCGCTTGGGGGGATTGCAGTTCACCGGGCTTGAGCGTCCGGAAGCGCACCGCCGCGGCCGCCAGGCCGTTGGCGCCCAATTCCGACGAACTGCCTTGCAGGGCATGCACGGCGGCCCGCATCGCCGGATAGTCCGCGGACTCCAGCGCCATGGCGATGGTATTTACCGATCGCTCCGTATCCCGCTGGAAGCCCTTGGCCAGCTCCGGGAAAAAGGTGCCATCCTGATCGAGGTTCAGAAGCGAAGCCAGTTTTTCATCATCAAACAAGGCGGTCTCCTCCTCTGCCGGGTGCCCCCGCGCGGGCTGGTCAGTCTGGTTGCCCGCATCCGCCACTTCCTTGCCGCGACCGATTTCCTGGATGGTCTCCAGGAGGCGCCGGCTCTCGATCGGTTTGGTGAGGTAGGCGTGGACCCCCGCCGCGCGGGATTCCGCGATCGCGTCGAGGGTGGCGTCGGCCGACAAGATGATCGTCGGTAACGCGATGCCGGGATACATGAAGCGCAAGGCCTGAAACACTTCCAGCCCGCTACGGCCAGGCATGTTCTTGTCGAGCAGCAAGAGATCGAAGTCGGCGACCCGCTCCCGCAGCATATCGAGCGCCGCCTCGCCATCCTCGACCATGGTCAGGCGGTGGCCGGCCCGTTCAAGGACCGCGCGCGTGACCTGCCGATTGGTCGCGTTATCCTCGGCGACAAGGATATGCAAGGGCCGGCCCGGGGACGATGGCAGCCGACTGTAGCGTTCGCCGAGTGATACCACGTTCTTTGGATACAGCCGGGCGCTGCGGGCCGCATGCACCGCGACCTCCAGTTCACGCGGTTGGAGCGGCAGACCGAGCACCCCATGAAAACCCCGGCAAATGGCAATGCGACCCGTCCCTTCCCCGTGCTCTCGCAACAAAAAGCGCAGCGGCAGTTCGTCCGCGTCGCCGATGCCTCCCAGGCGTGAGACGACCTTCGCGCCCAAGTCATGCTCCAGCACCAGGATCAAGCCCACGGAATGACCGCTTTCCTTGGCCGCCTTCAACCGGCTGGCCACCCGCTCGGGATCGGCTACCAGCGCGGTTGTCACCCCAATCGCCGTGAGCGTCTCCAATACGGCCCAGGATTCCTTGCTGGCACCCAGCAGCAAGGCATGGGTCCCAACCAGGGAGGGCTCGGCGGATGCGCTGGCCTCGGGAACGACGGCGAAAGGCAGTTCGAACCAAAAGATCGACCCGCTACCCAAGGTGCTGCTCAAGCCAATGCTGCCCCCCATGAGGTGCGCAAGCTCGTGGGCAATGGCCATGCCGAGTCCGGTGCCATCGGCGCGCCGGTCGGGCCCCACCCGCGCCTGGCGAAAGCTTTCAAAGATATGGGGCTGATCCTCGGGGGCGATACCCGGCCCGGTGTCCTCGACCTCGAAGCGCACCCGGAGCGGTTCTCCCGCCGCCATGACGTCACCGGCCATGATCCGGATCTCCACCGCGCCCCGAGTGGTGTACTTGACCGCGTTCCCGACGATGTTCATCAGGATCTGCCGCAAATGCTGCGCGTCGCCCCGCAGGAGAAACGGGACGCGGGGATCGAACCGATGGGTCAGGGCGAGCTGCTTGCCCTCCGCCTGGGAGGAGAACATGGCGACGATTTCCGCGACCAGACGATGCAGGTCGAATTCCACCTCGACGAGCGAGAGGCGCCCCGCCTCGATGCGCGACAGATCCAGGATGTCATTGACGATCGCCAGGAGCGTCTTGCCCGAATGATGGATGGTGGTGACGAACTTACGCTCCTGTTCACCCAGTCGCGCATCCATCAGGAGATCGCTCATGCCGATGATGCCGTTCAGTGGCGTTCGCAACTCGTGGCTCATCTTGGCGAGAAACTGACTCTTGGCCTGGCTGGCGTCGTACGCCTTCTGCAAGGCGACGCGCAGTTTTGCCAGCAGGGCCCCCATGTAGAGCGGAATGACGACTAGCACCAGCAGATAGCTGGCACTGATATAGGGGTGGGTCTGCCAGTACGCCGAGGCCCAGATCACCGCGCTGAAGCCGGCGAGGCTGAGGAGGGTGGCCACCGCCATGTAGTGGGGGCCAAAGCGGAAGCCGTTGCCGACGATGACCCAGAGATAGACGAACAGCAAGGGGGCGCCTTCCGGGCCGCTGGCGGCAAGGGCGATGGACGTCATGGACAGATCCAACAGGATGCCCATGTAACGTCGCGGTGGAAATGGTACCGGGTGCAGCAGCAGAAAAATTAACAGCGCCAGGGCCGCGGTGAGAAACACCACCGCCAAACCGCCGATCGTCAGGGTATTCCCCAGACGAACCGCGCTCGCCTCGGACCAAAACAGATAGAGGACGGCGATAACGCCAACCTGGATGCGGATCAGGGCCTGCTCGCGTTCCGCGTCAAGGGCTTCATCCCCCTTGCGAAAGCCCTGCAGCCAGAGCTGGCGCAGCCGGGAGGGGCTAGGGGGCGCGAACGGGAATCGCCACCCCCCGCTCATTGCACGGCAACCCCCTCCGCGGGGCGTTCCGGCGCGTCGTCGAGGGTCTCGCGGATGTGCTCGATTTCAGAAAACTGCCGCAGAAAGGCATTGACACAGGCCGGATCGAAATGGCTGCCGGCGAGGCCCTGAATGTGGTCGCGCGCCCGCTCGCTGGACCACTTGTCCTTGTAGGGACGGATCGAGGTCAAGGCATCGAAGACGTCGGCGATGGCGGAGATCCGGGCCGGCAAGGGGATTTGCTCTCCACGGAGACCATTGGGATAGCCGCTGCCGTCGTACTTCTCATGGTGCGACAAGGCTATGGTGGCGCCGAGCTGAATATAGGGAGAGGGACTATCGCGCAGGATTTCAAAGCCAAAGTAGCTATGCTTGCGAATCACCTCGAATT
>CALMDH010000269.1:0-3986 GCA_937862735.1 uncultured Gammaproteobacteria bacterium | reverse complement strand
ATTTCAACAACGACCGGGTGGACGCCGGGGAGGTGGGCGCCGGCCATCGCGTCACCGCCCTCTACGAGATCACCCTGGCCGGCCAGCCGCCCCGCATCGAGCCCCTGCGCTATGGCGCCGTGCCGGTCGCGGCGGGAGAAACAGCCGCTACTGGCGGCGAACTGGCTTTCCTCAAATTACGCTACAAGCTGCCCGGGCACGCGGAGAGCACCCTGATCAGCCAGGCCATTGCCACCCCGACCGGTCAGGAAAGCGCCAGCGAACGCCTGCGCTTCGCCGCCGCCGTGGCCGCCTTCGGCCAATACCTGCGGGGTGGGACCAGCCTGAACGGTTATACCCTGGCGGATATCGTCACCCTGGCCAGCGGCGCCAAGGGCGAGGATGCCTCCGGATACCGGGCCGAGTTCATCGGCCTGATCAAGCTGGCGCAGGCACTCCAGGGCGCTTGATCGCTGGTTCCGCCCGGCTCAAGATGGGGCCATTCAGTCGCATGGCCCCAATCGCCAGGTTGCGAGGACCCTTCTCCGCTGCCGATAGCCACCGTGCCTGAACCCTCCGACGAACACCTGATGCTGGGCTATCGGGATGGCGACGCCGAGGCCTTCGCGACCCTCTACGGACGCCATCGCGGCCCCCTCTACCGCTATCTGCTCCATGGCTGTGGCAATTCGGCCATCGCCGAGGAACTGTTTCAGGACGTCTGGACGAATCTGATCAGGGTCCGCGGCACCTACCGGGTCGAGGCCAGTTTCAAAACCTGGCTCTATCGCCTGGCCCATAACCGGCTGGTGGACCATTACCGAAAAAGTCACAGCCAAAGCCAGAGGCAATGGGAGAGTGTCGAGGATCTGGATGCGGTGCCGGACCCGGCCCCCAGCCAGGACCAACTCGCCAACGATGCCGATTGCGTCCAGCGTCTGCAGGTCGCTCTCTGCCGCTTGCCGGCCGCCCAGCGCGAGGCCTTTGTCCTGCGCGAGGAGGCGGGCATGAGTCTGGAGGCCATCGGGGCCTGCGCCGGGGTTGGTCGGGAGACCATCAAGAGCCGGCTGCGCTATGCCCTCAAGACCTTGCGCGCGGCCCTGGAGGATTGCCTGTGAATCCCTATCCCGATCAATCCGACCCTGAACTGGATGAGCCTGGCTTGTCCGCCCTCTACCGCCAAGGGGCGACGCAAACGCCCCCGGCAGAACTGGACCGGCGCATCCTCGACCAGGCCCAAGCGGCTCTCCAACCCCAGTCTGAAAAGGGGGTCACCCCTGGGGCCACCCTCTCCGTCCGGGGGAAGGAAGCGCGGCGCTGGCTGCCCCCTTGGCCTCAGCTCCGGGACTGGACCCCGCGCGGGAAATGGCCGCGGGGCTGGTCTGGGATCAGGGATTGGCCGCGACGCTGGGGTAGACCCCACTATTGGCATTGGCCTCCGCGTTGGCCCCTGAGGGGGGACGGTCGCTGGACCTGGCGCCGCCTGGCCATCCCCTTGTCCTCGGTGGCCGGCATTTTGCTGACCGTGGGGTTGGTGTTGCGGGTACTGGATGAACAGGGCGCGATGCAGGGGGTAACCGGCATGGCACCCACGCCGCCGGCTGACTACCAGCCAAGCCACCCATCGCAGCCTTCGCAACCATCACGGACATCCCCGTTACCCCCGCCAGCGAAGCCGGAACGGGAGGTCGTGGCCAAGGAAGTCTCCGAGGAAGCCATGGGGCTCTCCGCCGCCGCCCGCCTGTCAAGGGCACCCGCTGCTGCCCAAGCCCCGGCCATGGCGCCAACCGGGGAGGGGGCGATAGGTCAGGCTAAGGGTCAGGAAAAAAAACAGGCTGAGAATCAGACCCAGCTTGATGACCCGCTTGATGTAAGGCGCCCGGCGATGCCGATGGCTGATTCCGCCGGGGATCGGCGCCAGAAGTCTCAGATCATCGACGTGGTGCCCCAGGGAGTCGGCGAGTTCCCTCGGCTAACCGACGAGAGCTATCAAGCCGACCCGGAACGCTGGCTAGAGGACATCCGTCAGAGTTGGTCAAGCGGACAACGCGAAGAAGCCATCAGGCAACTGGCCGCCTTCCGACACGTCCATCCCCAGTATCCCTTACCGGAAGACCTCGCCTTTATCCACTGAACCGGGGCCAAAGACGATCAGCCCGCCCAGAATACCGCCGCGCTGCTTGAGCCAATACCGGCCGGTGCGGCGCTCCAGATGGAGGCTATAGCGGGCGGCATCCGCGATGCCGGCGGGCGGGTCGATCCGCACCACCAGCATGCCACGGCGTGGCACCGGGCCTGGCCAGCGGGGCAGTTCCGGCAGGTGGCCTTCGTTGAGTCCGAGTTGTTCGATCAATGCCTTGGCATCGGCGGTGAGCCACCAGGCCCGGGTGCGCCCGGTCACGGGGTGGCGGATCAGCCGGTTGCGCCAGGTCAGAGCATGGAGCGCCAGGGCGGCCAGGCCCAGGATGACCAGAAGGTAACCAGGTGGCAAGGACATGCTATGCCTTCCTGACTGTCATGAGGCGGCAGGCAACGCCACTGATAATGAAAGACTTTCCGATGACTTTCACGCAAATCATGTGGTGAAACCACTCCCGTCAACCAGGTCATCGGCAATATTGGCGGCAGCTCCGGTAGCACTGGTTCTGGGTGCCATTGCAGCGCCAGGCGCAGATCTGGTGGCAGTTGTTGATGCCGCTGCTGGCCAGGATCGGTTCCTGGGGCGGGGTGCCGGTCCCCGCATTGGCAGCTACGCCGAGCAGCAGGGTGGTGACCAGGATTATCAGTTGCTTCTTGTTCATTGCCTATTCCCTCATGGTGGTCGTTCCGGTATGCGGATTGATCGAGTAGGACAGCAAGGCGCGGAAGCGTAAACGCAGGCATCCGCCCCTCATTAGCTGCTGGCGACCAGGATAGCCGAACATGGCGACAGAGCTTGTCGGGATGAGCTTAGGCACCCAGACCCAGACCCAGACCCCCGTGCTACTGCGCCTGGCATGTGGTCAACGACCCTTGTCAGAGGTGTTCGACCTCAAAACCGACGACGGAGCGCCGGTCGCGGCTGAACTCAATGCCGATGAGATGGATGGGCAGGCGGCCCGAGGCGCGGTACTTGTCGGCGTAGCCGCGTTCCTTGATCTGCTCCAGGGCCTCGCCGGATGAGACTAACTCCACCACCGTGAACTCGAACAGATAGAGGTGACCATTGAAACGCACCGCCATGTCCAGCCGGCCCTGGTTGGAACTGTCCTCCAGGGTGATGTCCAGGCCCAGGGCGGCAAAATAGGCATAGAAGACGCTGGCGTAGTAGCCCTCGTAGCGGGTGATGGGATTGTTGCGATACCAGTCGTTGGGGATGCTGGCGAAAAAGGCGGTGAACAGCGCTTCCAGGCCGATGAAGTCATTGACCACCGTGGGAGGGCGGATTTTAGCCCGGCATCTCAGTGGAAGATGGCGGCCGGGGTATCGGCGGTGAGGATGCGCACTGACCCGCGGCGCAGGCTTTCGCTATCGGCCAACGCCACGCGCTTGCGCAGGTCCTCGGCAAGGTCGGCACCGAATTTGTTCTCTATCAGCAGGAGCAGGAGGTCAACCTCGCCCTGGCGATAACCCTTCTCGATGCCAGCGCGCTCGACGGTGGTAACGTATGGCATTTTTTTGGTCTCCTCGAAGGTGAAAAGCTCTTGGCGGAAGGCGACTTCCAGGGCCGCCGGGACCTGTAGCATCCAGTCGATGACGCGAAACAGTTCCAGGATGGTCTTGCGGTCATAGCCGCGATCATACATCAGGCGTATGAGGCGGAACTTCCAGGCCTTGCGCGATGCGGCGTCCTTGGTGGCCTTGGCGCGGATCTGGGTCATTACGACGAGGGAGAAGCAGTTGTCGCTGGCTTCCAGGATTGACCATCGCTCCGGGGTGTCCCAGTCTCGGAGTGTCGCCGTGCTCAGGATGAGAAACGGGACTTCCCGGAGAGTAAACCGGGGCCTTGCCGCCGTTTAGGCAGATGT
>CALMDH010000268.1:0-5347 GCA_937862735.1 uncultured Gammaproteobacteria bacterium | reverse complement strand
CCAGCGCCGCATCGCCCTGGACGGTCTCCAGCCGGGCGGCGTCACCCAGTTGCTGTCGGCGCGACAGGGCCTGGGCCTGCTTGCCCAGCAGGATGACCTCGGCCTGCCATTGGGCGACGGCGGCCTCCGCCTTCAGCCAGGTGAACCAGGTCTTGAGCAGGTCCCGCGCCAGCTCATGGGCGCTATCGGCGCGGCGCCGCTCGGCCTGCTCGACCCCCAGGCCGCCCAGCTCCTCGTCCAGGGCAGCCTTGCCCGGCAGGCGCACCTGGCGTTGCAGGTCGGTATTCCATTCCGCAAAGCGTTGCTCCCCGCCGACATCGGGATTGACCTGGCGCTGCTGGCCGCCGAGCAACAGGGTCCATTCGTAATCCCCCGCCACCCGGGCGGCGCGCTGGGCCTGGGCGACGGGGATTTGTTTGTCCGCGGCGCGCAGACCCGGGTTGGCGCGCAACGCCTGTTCGACGAGGGCGGCGGGTGGCAGGTTGGGCGTGGGTTCGTCGGGGAGCACGCCCGCATCATCACCGGCAGGGGAAGTTAGGTGACCCCTGGTCACGGCAGCCGTGGTCACGGCACGGTGGTCAGGCGCAGGGGTGTCTTGTGCGCCGACCTCGCGGGCACGGGCGCGCGTGGCGCTGGCTGGTTGGTCACTGGCCCGCGGGGCACGGACATCGGCCGGCGTCGCCGCCCGGCTCTTGGTGGCCTTTGCCTCCTGGGCGGGGCCGGCGGCCCAGGGCGTGCCGGGGACCAGGACCAGGCCCGACGCCAGGACGGCGGCCAGGGCGAGGACCCGCGGCGTCATGACCCCCGGGCGGACCGGTTGCGCCGCGCGGGCACGGGCGGTGGTACAGGCGCGGGGCTTCATAGCCGCCCCTTCTCCAGCACCGGCACCAGCCAGTAGAAGACATTGAGCCCCGGCAGCGCGGCGCGGACGAGCTGCAACACCTCCAGCATGGCCCGCTGGCTGCCCACCATGCGGATGATGACCCGCGCCGAGTGGCCCTCGACCAGCTCCGCCGGCTCGACCAGGGTCGCGGTGGAGCCATGGCCCTCCGCGTGGCTGGAGGTGAAGCCCGGGACCAGGTCCGGCCGGGACAGCAGCAGGTCTTCCACGGGTTGGGCGGCCTCGGTGGGCATGGCAAGGGAGAGCAGGACATCAGTCATGGGCGTTCTCGACGAAGACCAGGGTCGGTTTGACGCCGAAGCGGCGGAAGAGGATCGGCAGCAGCACCAGGGTCAGGGCGGTGGAGGACACCAGGCCGCCGATGACGACGATGGCCAGGGGGCGCTGCACCTCCGACCCCGGGCCGGTGGCGAAGAGCATGGGCACCAGGCCGAAGGCGGCGATGCTGGCGGTCATCAGCACCGGCCGCAGCCGGCGCTTGGCGCCCTCCACCACCACCGCGGCCACCGGCATCCCGCGCGCCAGCAACTGGTTGAAGTAGGTCACCATGACCACGCCGTTGAGCACGGCGATACCCAGCAGGGCGATGAAGCCCACCGCGGCCGGTACCGACAGATATTCCCCGGCGAGCAGCAGGCCGAAGACACCACCGATCATGGCCAGGGGGATGTTCGACAGCACCAACAGGGCCTGGCGCACCGAGCGGAAGGTGGAGAACAGCAGGAAGAAGATCAGGGCCAGGGCGATGGGCACCACCACCATCAGCCGCGCCGCCGCCCGCTGCTGGTTCTCGAACTGGCCGCCCCAGGCGAGCCGGTAGCCTTCCGGCAACGGGACCTCCCGCTCCACCGCGGCCTTGGCGTCGGCGACGAAGCCCACCAGGTCGCGGTCACGGACGTTGGACTGGACGACGACGAAGCGCTGGGCGTTCTCCCGGTCGACCTTGACCGGGCCATCGACGCGCTCGATGCGGGCGACGCTGGTGAGGGGGACGCTGTTGCCATCCGCCAGGCTGAGGCGCAGGGCCTCGTAATCGGCGGGGGTGGCACGCAGGGCCGCGGGGCCGCGCAGGATCAGGGGCACGCGGCGGCCCTGCTCGATCACGGTCCCGACGTGGCTGCCCTCCAGCAGGGCCTTGAGGTCGTTCTGGATGTCGTCCACGTTCAGCCCGAAGCGCCCGGCCGCCAGGCGGTCGATCTGGAGGCGCAGGTACTGGACGCCGTCGTTCTGGAGGGTGAAGGTGTCCTCGGCGCCGGGGATCTGGCTCACCGTGGCGACGATCGCCGCCGCCAGGCGGTTGAGGGTGTCCAGATCGGGGCCGAAGAGCTTGATCGCCAGGTCGCCGCGCACCCCGGTCAGCATCTCGGCGACGCGCATGTCGATGGGCTGGGTGAAGGAGAAGCCGATGCCGGGAAAGTCGGCCATGACGGCGCGCAACTGGTCCGCCAGCCAGGCCGGGTCCGGGTCGCGCCAGGTCTCCCGCGGCTGGAGGACCATGAAGGTGTCGGTCTGGTTGAGGCCCATGGGGTCCAGGCCCAGTTCGTCGGACCCGGCGCGGGCGACGATGGACTTGATCTCCGGCACCCGGGCCAGGATCGCCGCCTGGACGCGCTGGTCGAGGGCGAGGGTCTGGTCCAGGTCGATGGAGGGCAGCTTTTCCAGTTGCATGATCAGGTCGCCCTCGTCCATGGTCGGCATGAAGCTCTTGCCCAGGAGGGTGAAGGCGAAGCCGGCCCCGGCCAGGGCGAGCAGGGCGAGGGTGACGAAGACCCGGCCATGGGCCAGGGCCAGGGTGAGGACGCGGTCGTAGAGGGCGGCGAGCTGGCGCACCAGCCAGGGCTCGTGATGGGCGCCGCGCTGGATGAGGTAGGAGGCCAGCACCGGCACCACGGTCAGGGACAGCACCAGGGAGGCGGCCAGGGCGAAGACGATGGTCAGGGCCACGGGCCCGAACATCTTGCCCTCCAGCCCCTGGAGGGTGAGCAGGGGCAGAAACACCAGGATGATGATGACGATGCCCGAGGCCACCGGCGAGGCGACCTCGCGCACGGCGCGGAAGATCAGATGCAGGGTGGGCAGGTTGGCCGGGGCCTCCGCCAGGCGGCTCTCCACGTTCTCCACCACCACCACCGCCGCGTCCACCAGCATGCCGATGGCGATGGCCAGGCCCCCCAGGCTCATCAGGTTGGCGGAGAGGTCGAAGACGCGCATCAGGATGAAGGTGGCCAGGGCCGAGAGGGGCAGCATCAGGGCCACCACCAGGGCGGCGCGCAGGTTGCCCAGAAACGCCAGCAGCAGCAGGACCACCAGGACGATGGCCTCCACCAGGGCCTTGGAGACGGTGCCCACCGCCCGTCCCACCAGGTTGCTGCGGTCATAGAAGGGCGCGATGGTGACGCCCGGGGGCAGGCTGGCCGCGATCTCGTGCAGGCGGGCCTTGACCCCCGCCACCACCTGGCGGGCATTGGCCCCGCGCAGACCCAGGACCAGGCCCTCCACCGCCTCGCCCTGACCGTCCTTGGTCACGGCGCCATAGCGGGTCAGGGCGCCAAAGCCCACCGCGGCCACGTCCCCGACCCGCACCACCAGGCCATGCTGGGACTTGAGGACGATGGCCTTGACGTCTTCCAGGGTGGTGATGGCCCCCTCGGCCCGCACCAGCAGGGCCTCCTCGCCATCCGTCAGGCGGCCGGCGCCGTCGTTGCGGTTGTTGGCCTCTAGCACCGCGCGCAAGTCGCTGAGGGCCAGACCCCGGGCGGCCAGGAGCTGGGGATTGGGCACCACCTCGAAGGTCCGCACCTCGCCGCCCAGGCTGTTGACGTCCGCCACGCCGGGGATGGTGCGCAGTTGCGGGCGGATGACCCAGTCCAGCAGGGCGCGCTTCTCCGCCGCGGGCAGGTCACCCTCGATGGTGAACATGAACATCTCGCCCAGGGGCGTGGTGATGGGCGCCATGCCGCCGCTGACCCCGGGGGGCAGGTTGCCCATGGCCGCCGCCAGGCGCTCGCCCACCTGCTGGCGCGCCCAGTAGATGTCGGTGCCGTCCTCGAAGTCGATGGTGATGTCGGTGAGGGCGTACTTGGAGGTGGAGCGGAGCAGGCGCTGGTTGGGGATGCCGAGCATCTCCTGCTCCACCGGGGTGGCGAGGCGGGTCTCCACCTCTTCCGGGGTCATGCCCGGGGCCTTGAGGATGATCTTGACCTGGGTGGTGGAGACATCGGGGAAGGCGTCGATGGGCAGACCCAGAAAGGCCTGGACCCCGGCCGCGATCAGCAGCACGGTCAGGACCAGCAGCAGCAGGCGCTGGGTCAGGGAGAAACGGATCAGTCGTTCGAGCATCATTCGCCCCCGGCGCCGGCCATCATGGCCTTGAGACCGGAGACGCCCCTGAGCACCACCCGCTCGCCCGGGGCGATGCCCTCGACCAGGACGCCCTCGCCGCTTTGGCCGATGACGTGGACGGGCCGGACCTCGAAGCGGGCGCCCTGGTCATCGCTGGCGATCTGGATAAAGGCGTAGGTCTGGCCCCCCTGGCGGATGACGGCGGCGGCGGGCAGGCCCTGGTGTTTGGCGGCGGCCGGGCCGATCTCGACCTCGACGGACTGACCCGGGGTCAGGTGTTCGCTGCCCTCCTCGACCAGGGCCCGCAGCAGGCGGGTCTGGCTGGCGGGATCGATGTTGGGGCCGATGGCGATGACCTTACCCTCGATGTCGGAATTGGCGAGCCGGACCGGCGTCCCCTCCGTCAGCCCCAGGAAGATCTCCGTAGGTGCCTGGATCTCCAGCCAGAGGGGCTTGAGCTGGGCGATGCGATAGATGACCGCCGCCGCCTCGACCCGCTGGCCCAGGGCAACCTCCTTTTCCAGCACCACGCCATCGATGGGGGAGGCCAGCGCCAGGGGACCGCCACTCCGGCCGACCATGCCCGCCATGGCAAGATGCTGCTGGGCCTCGCTGGCATGGGCCTCGGCCTGGCCGGCGGCGGCGCGGGTCGCCTGGAGGCGCGACTCGGGGATCAGCCCCTCGGAGAACAACTGGATATCGCGCTTGAGGTTCTGGTGCAGCAGCAGCGACTGGGTCTGGGCCTCCATGGCGTCCCGTTGCAGGGTCAAAGCCTCGGGGCTGGAGAGGTTGGCGACGACCTCCCCTTTCTTGACCCAGGCCCCGGTGGCCACCGTCAGTCGCTCGATCAGGCCGGCGACCGGAGCCGAGACCAGGCGGATCTGATCGGTGGGGATCACCACCCGGGCGGGCAGGCGGCTGGGGCGTACCTCCAGGTTCTCCCCCAGGACCTGCGTCTCGATGCCCAGGGCGCGGATCTGCGCCGGTTGCAGATGGAGCGGCTCTCCCGCCGCCAGCGCGACCAGGGCCGGCAACAATAACCCGGGAATCAACAGCGAGCGGGGTAAGGACATGATGAGCCTCGAGCGGAGAGGAGCGCGCCGG
>CALMDH010000267.1:0-14965 GCA_937862735.1 uncultured Gammaproteobacteria bacterium | reverse complement strand
TGATTACCGCGCTAAGATCCTGTTTGGGGCGTGAGTTATGCGCGCTCGCCCTGCCGCCAGGAATCACCGTCGGGACTGCGGCACCGCGCCACCTCAGCACCACGGCACCGCGGGCGGTCGCCAGTCGGCCGGACCCCACCCCGCCAGTCGGCAAGCACCACGCAACCAGGGGGAGACAAAATGAACCAAGATCAGCCCGCCTTTCCACCCGTTCCGTTGCGAAATAACCATTCGTTGCGGGATTGCGACATCCATCGGACTAGTTTGCTGGGTAATTATCAACTTCCTACAGTCACTAATGTTTCTGGAATCACTCAGCCGGCAATCTCATTTATCGCCCTGGGATGGCCTCCATATCAATCATTTGTTCGTCGCGCTGAGACGACAATTTCATTGAATGATACGCCGCCAATCAGGGGCAAATGCATGCAATTTATTGTTGCGGTACATTTTTTTCTGACTATAATCCCGCCACTCGCTTGATCTGAATGACGACTACGGGTTAACTGAATGAACCGGCGATATTTCCTTGGCCTCGCCTTATCCACTATTGCTGCCCCCGCCTTCGCCACGAAGAGATCCACTGACAAGAGCCGCATCATCCGACTGCGCCACGCCCATACCGATGAAAGCATTCGCATTACTTATCGGATTGGCGACAGTTACCAACGGGATGCCCTCGCCAAACTGAACCATTTCCTGCGCGATCACCGCAATGGTGAAAGCACCCACATGGACCCCAAATTGTTCGACCTGCTTTACGATCTGCAGAAGCGCATCCACGGCGAGGAGTGCGAGATCGAGGTCTTCAGCGCCTACCGCTCACCCAACAGCAACGCCCAGTTGCGCCGGGCCTCCAAACGGGTGGCCCGCAACAGCTTCCATATCAGTGGCAAGGCCATCGACGTGACCTTCGAGGACTGCTCCAGCTCCCGTCTCCGGGAGTCCGCCATCGCCCTCAGTCGCGGTGGCGTCGGCACCTACGGCCGCTCCAGTTTCGTGCATCTCGACACGGGCCCGGTACGCACCTGGCGCGCCTGACGTACCTGAGATCCGCCCACGCTTGCGCGATCGGCTGGACCTGCCAGCGACCGCCATCCGCACTTAATCCCCTCGTAGGCCTTTAGCCCCCTCTCCCCAACCCTCCCCCACCAGGGGGGAGGGAGCCAGGATATCATCCCCTTGCGCCACCGATACTCAGGCGGCAGGGGGGTGTGAATGCTTACGACCCTTCCCCGTCATGCAAAACACTCTGGCACCAAAACCCAACGGGTTTCGGGGGGTGTGAATGCTTACGACCCTTCCCCATCATGGGACCTGGGGAAAACCCAGCGTCCCCCTCAGGCGACCTCGGGAAAGCCCAGGGTCAGGGTGTCCGGGTGCTGCCCGCAGGCGATCTCCAGGCCAATGGGCGCGTCCTGGGGGAACCGCTGGGCCACCACCCAGTACTGAGTCAAGTCGCCACCCAGCTCCGAAAGGTTCTTCAGGGCCCCGCGCAGCCGCCGGCTGTCGAAGAAGGCGAAGGGCTCATCGAGAAAGACGAACTGATCGTCCCGCACCCGGCGGGCCACCAGCTCCTGTGACAGGCCCAGACGCAGCGCCAGCATGATCTGCCGCTGGGTGCCGCTGGAGATCTCGTCCAGGTCCAGCAGGTTACGCTTGTCGCTGGAATAGACCCGAACCTGCAGATCCTCGTCCACCTCCAGAAACTCGTAGTGGCCTTCGGTGAAGCGGGGCAGGGCCCGGGAGACCATGTCGCGCAACCCGGCGCTGAATCGGCGGGACATCTCCCGCGCCGCCCCCGCCAGCAGGTCGCGCGCCAGGCGCCGGGTGGCCATCCAGTCCTCCGCCGCCGCAATCTCCTGGTCGAGGCTGGCCAGTTCCTGTGTCAGTTCCTGGTGGCGCTGGCCGTCGCTGCGCAGCCGCGCCAGGCCATTGCGGGTAGCCGCCTGCCAGGCATGCAGCCGTTCCAGATCCCGCTTGAGCCAGACCGCCTCATGTTCCAGGGCGCTACAGACCTCCGCGACCGCGGCCTCCAGGAAGAGGATGCGCTGCCGGAGGCGGGCGCGCCGTTCCACGTCGGGCCGGTCGATCAGCAGGTGCGGGCCCTCGTCCGGTCCGGCGCCGGGACCGGCCTCGCCCGGTTCACCCCCCCCGGCCAGACCGCCCGCCCCCGGGGTCTCCCGAAGGCGCGCCGGCAGGGGTTCGAGACTGTCTAACCGGTCCAGTTCCCGCGCCAGACGCCGGGCCCGGGCTCGCCGCCGGCGCAGTCCCAGCGCCAGCACCGCCAGCCAGAGCCAGGTCAGGAGCAGGAAGCCGCCGAAGATGACCACCACCGCGGTGACGACGGCATGGGCCGTGAGGCCGGTCTCGGCGATCAAACCCTCCAGCCAGGCGATGATGACGGGCATGGGCCAGGTCGCGGGCTGGAAGTGGACCATGGCCCACAGGGCCCCGAGAGCGAGCACGGCCAGCAGCGCGATGTTGGCGAAGAGGCCGGCGAGGGCGCGCCGGGCGCCATGGCTGCCATGGCGGCGATAGGCGGTGCTGTAATCGTCGCTGGCCCCTTGCAGGGCCTGCATGCGCTCGGCCCTCTGCGCCTCACGCTCGCCGATCTCGGCCAGTTGTCGCTCCAGGACCTGGGCGCGGCCCGCCTCGGGGGCCAGTTGCGCCTGCTCCTCGGTCAGGGCCAGCCGGCGCTCGCGCCGGGCGGCCTGAGCCGCCTCGGCCGTGGCCAGTTCCGTGTCGAGGGCCGCGGCGCAGGCCTGCAAGGGGGCGGCGCCGACCATGGCCCGCACCGCCGGGCTGTGGGGATGGGGGGAGGCGATCTCGCGCTGGGCGAGATAGCAGGTCTCGACGTAATCGTCGAAACCGAAGCCGACCAGGCGGGTGAGGGCCGGGGTCACGGCATCGGCCCGCGCCAGGGGTTCGTTGGGGGTCTCCAGCGCGATCAGACGGGCCGACTGGGTGCCGTCGCGGGTCAGGTGCCGGCTGACCTCATAGCCCTTGCCCTTGACGCGGAAGCGGAGGGTGACCGCCCCTTCCCCGGCGCCCCAGTGCACCAGCTTACCGATGCGCTCCCCGGCCAGGGCGAAGGTTCGGCCAAAGAGGGCGAAGCAGATGATCTCGCCAATGGCGCTCTTGCCGCTCTCGTTGTCGCCGCTGAGGCCGATGATGCCCCGCTCCGGCAGGTCCGCCAGGCGCAGGACCCGGTAACGGTGCAGGCGTTCGGCCTCTATGCGCAGAATGATCATCGCTGGTTCTCCTCCGCCGCCTCACGCGCCCGGAGGCGCTCCAGGGCCAGGTCCAGGGCCGCCTGAAAACGCTGCTCGTCCAGGCCACCGGCCGTGTCGCGCCGGCGCTCCCGCTCGGCCTCGCAATAGGCCGCGAACGCGACGCTGGGCTTGATGCTGGCCTCTTCCGGGGCCTTGCGGCTGAAGGGGAGCTTGATCATGGGCAGGCCTCCTACGGTCCGCGCCCGTCCGGCGGGCGATGGGGTCTATTGTCGGGCTTTTCGCCGCCCATGGCACGCCCGCGTATAGGCGGTCACACCCTCCCCTGCCAACTGGACCGGCATCGGCAACACAAGCTACTGATTTTTTTGCATAAACATTGGCAAAGGAGGGTTGGGGAGCGAAGGTCCGAACGGTTAGGTCCGCCTTATCTGCATACCACCGGGGGTCTGATCAGGCACGGGGGGGCGCAAGCGCGAACGTCAGTCGCGAATCCGGAAACGGCAATCCAGGTCGGCCAGGTCCACCTCCCGGGGCGACACGCGCAGGACGGCATTGAGGGCCGGCTCCGTCTGGAGGCGGGCGCGGGTCTCCAGGGCCAGCTCCGGCAACAGCAGGACGTGCTTGCGCTCCTCCCGGTCCACCACCACCGCCTCGCCCCACCAGTCCGGATGGGCGCGCAGCCAGACCAGCTTCCAGTGCTGATTGGACAGGCGCTCGGCGCGGCGCACCGCCACGCCGGCGGTCTCCGCCTCCCCCACCCGCGCCGCCACCGCCTTGGCGTCGATGGGGTCCTCGCCCCGCAGCCAGGCGCGGAGCTGCTGATGCACCAGCAGATCGGAGTAACGCCGCAGGGGGCTGGTGGCCCGGGTGTAGAGCGGCAGGCCCAGGCCAAAATGGGGCCCGGGCTCACCCACCAGTCGCGAGGGTTTGAAGCGCCGGCGATAGGCGTACATCCCCGCCAGGTCCGCCGGCTGCTCGATCTTGTCCGGCGGGGGCTGGGTGACGTAGGGGATGGGGATGCCCAGGTCGCGGCAGAGGACGGCGACGGCCTCCCCGGCCATGAGCATGGCGTCCATGACCAGGGCGCGGCTCGCCAGCCGCGGCAAGGGACGGATGATGACCTCCCCGTCGCGCACCCGCAGGCTCACCTCCGGCAACTCGATGCCCGCGGCGTCGTTGGCCTGACGGCGGCGACGGAAGCGCTCCACCAGGGTCTGCATGCCGGCGAAGGGCGCCTGGTCGAGGAGGCCCTCGGCGGTCTCGTAGCTCAGGCGCTGCACCCGCACCCAGGTGCGCTGGACGCTGACGTCGACCACCTCGCCCTGGGCTCCGCAACCGAAGCCGAAGGAGATGGCCGGCGACACCTCCAGCAGGCCCAGGCCCAGGCGGGCGGTGATCGCCGGGGGCAGCATGTTGACCATGCGCTCCGGCAGATACTGATTGGCCCCCCGGGCGCGGGCCTCCCGGTCCAGGTCGCTGTCCGGGGGCACCAGGGCCGCGACATCGGCGACGTGGACCCAGAGGCGCTCGCCGTCCAGGCTCAGGGCGTCGTCCGGGTCCTGGTTGCCCTCGTCGTCGATGGCGAAGGCCGGGAGATGGGTCAGGTCCAGGCGCTCCTCGTCCGGCAGTTCACCCACCGGCAGATCAGGATCAAGCTCCGGCAGGGCCTGGCGGGCGGGATGGGGATTGTGCTCCGGGGCCCAATGGCCGAACTGGACCAGGGCGCGGTGGGCCTTCTCCGGGGTCTCCTCGATCCCCAGGGCCTTGAGGATGCGGCTGTGCTCCGACCGCCCCCAGGCCACGCGCTCCACCTCCGCCAGGCGCTCGGCATCCTCGGGGAGGGGCTGGCTGGCCGCCAGGCGGGCCAGGAAGGCGTCCCAGTCCCGGGCCGCGTCCTCCCGCGCCCGCCGCTGGGCCTGGTCCGCCTCCACCTCGGCCCGGGGCCGGGCGCGGATCTCCTCCGGGGTACCGCTGAACCAGAGCCCCTCCGCCACCAGGCCCCAGGCCGCCCAGGCAGCGGCGGGGGTGAAATCGCCATGGATGAGCTCGGCCAGCTCCCGCAGCCGGGTAGTGCCGCCCTCCAGCAGTTCCCAGGCCTCGGCGAAGTCGCCCGCGTCCAGGGTCAACTCGTGCAGACCGCGCAGGGGCCCCGGATGGAGCAGGTCGATGTCCTTGAGGCGCACCCGCTTGGTCTCGCCCTTGTCGAGGGCGATCTCGATCTTCTCCCCCAGGCTCAGGACCCGGGCGGGGTGACCTTTGTACAGGACCAGGCTGTCGACGCGCAGATTGGCTTGATGAATAGACAAAACGTTACCACTTGAGCGGTCTGGATGGGGGTCGTCACGCTTACCTGGCATTGCCACGGGCGACCGTACTAGTTTATACCGGAAGCGTCCGGACCCGGACGCCGCCGATCAGGAGACCTGCGAACGATGAACAGCCAGTGGCGCGACTTTCTTGAGAGCCATGGGGCCCGCTATGGCGAGGACGGCCGGGCCCGCTTCCCCGACGCCCCTCGCCAGGCCGATCCGGCCCTCTGCGACCTTAGCCACCTGGGCCTGATCGCGGTCGCCGGGGCGGACGCCCCTACCTTCCTGCAAGGGCAACTGACCAACGACGTGCGTCAGGTCAGCGCGACCCACTCGCAACTGGCCGGTTACTGCACCCACCAGGGCCGCATGCTGGCCAGTTTCCGCCTGCTGCGCCGGGGTGACACCTTCTACCTGCTGTTGCCGCGCACCCAGGTGGAGCTGGTGCTCAAGCGGTTGCGGATGTTCGTCCTGCGATCCCAGGTCGTCCTGACCGACGCCTCGGCGGAGTTCGCCGCCCTGGGGCTGAGCGGTGACCAGGCAGAGACGCTGCTGGCGGACGCCATTCCCGAGGCCGCAGGTCCTAAGGCCGCCGTTCCTGACATCGCTGGTCCTGAGGCCGCGAGTCCTGATGCCACGGGCCCTGAGACCGCCGGTCCTGAGGCCAGCGTTCCTGATGCCACGGGTCCTAAGGCCGCTGGTCTTGAGTTAGCGGCCCTGCCCGCGGAGGTCAACGGTCAGGCCCAGGTGGGCGACCTGACCATCATCCGCCCGGCGGGCACCCCGCCCCGTTTTCTGGTTCTGGGGCCCGTCCCGGCCCTGACCGCCCGTTGGGACCGGCTGGCCGCGGCGGCTACCCCGGTCAACGCCGAGCACTGGACCCTGGGCGACATCCAGGCCGGCCTGCCCAACATCCACCCGGAGACCCGCGAGGCCTTCGTGCCGCAGATGACCAACCTGCAACGGGTGGATGGCGTCAGCTTCACCAAGGGCTGTTACACCGGCCAGGAGGTCGTCGCCCGCATGCAGTACCTGGGCAAGCTCAAGCGCCGCCTCTATGTGGGCGAGGTGACGTCGGACCGCCCGCCCCGCCCCGGCGACGCCCTTTTCTCCCCGATCAGCGAGTCCGCCCAGACCCCCGGCACCGTCGTCGAGGCCAGCCCACTGGCCGAGGGCCGCTGGGCCCTCAGCCTGGTGGCGGAGATCGCCGCCGTCGCCGATGGTCGTCTGAGCCTGGGCGAGGGCGGTCCCCTGATCCAGGTGTCGGAACCGCCCTACGGGTTTCCCGCCCCTTAGAACCCATCCCTGATCAGGCGGCGAAATCGGCGTCGAGCACCACCCGATAGCGGGCCTTGCCGGCGCGCAGATGGTCCAGGGCAGCGTTCACCTGGCTCATGGGGAAATGCTCCACCTGCGGCAGGATCTGGTGGCGAGCGGCGAAGTCCAGCATGGTCGCCAGGGCGGTCGGGGAGCCGATGGGGGAGCCGGAGACGCCCTTCTGGCCGCCGATCAGGTCCATGGCATTGATCATCATCGGCTCCAGCACCGCGCCGACAATATGCAGGCGCCCCTTGGGGGCCAGGGTGGCGAGCAGGCCCGACCAGTCCAGGGTGACGTTGACGGTACTGATGATCAGGTCCAGGGAGCCACGAATCGCCCGCAGGGCGCGCCGGTCATTGCTCGCCACCACGCGATGGGCGCCCAGGGCCTGAGCCTCGGCGCGCTTGGACTCGTTGGAGGTGAAGGCCGTGACCTCGCACCCCCAGGCGCGCAGGAACTGGAGGGCGAGATGCCCCAGGCCGCCGATGCCGACCACGCCCACCCGCGCCGTCGGCGTGACGCGGTGGATCAGCAGGGGGGAGAAGACCGTGATGCCGCCGCACATCAGGGGCCCGGCGGCGCCGGCGTCCAGGCCCTCCGGCAGGGGCAGTGCCCAGGCCCAGTGGCAGCGCAGGCGATCCGCGAAGCCCCCATGGCGGCCGACGATGGTCCCCTGGCTCTGCGCGCAGAGCTGGTGCTCGCCGGACAGGCAGGTGGGGCAATGCATGCAACTATGCGCCATCCAGCCGACCCCGACGCGTTGCCCCTGGCTTAGTCCGGCGACCCGCTCGCCCACGGCGATGATACGCCCCACCGCCTCATGCCCGGGAACGAGCGGATAGCGGCTCATGCCCCAATGGTTGTCGAGCATGGAAAGGTCGGAATGGCAGATGCCGCAATGCTCCACGGCGATCTCGACCTCATCGGGTCCCAGGGGACCCGGGTCGTAGGAGTGGGCTTCGCAGGCACCGCCGGCGGCGGTGGCGGCCCAGGCATTGATTTGACTCATTATTCCCTCCACTAAGGCCTCAGGATGATCAGGGCTCTAGCCCCACGCAATGCTACACCGAAAGTCAGGCCCTTTTCGGTTACACTTGCGCTGGTTGATTTTTCTCAATTCCACGCGGCTCGAGAAGCTTCTTCATGGTGAAGTACGTGACATTGCGCGAAGCCTGGTCCGGCGAGGCGGATTGCCTCAACTGCGCGCTGCGGGACTCCGTCCTTTTTGCCGGTCTCACCGTGCGGGACTTCGAGAAGATTCACGACCCCATCGACCAGTTCACCCTCAAACCCGGGGGCTCCCTCTACCATGCCGGGGACCGGGGCGAGTTCCTCTTCACCGTGCGCAGCGGCGCCCTCAAACTGGTCCAGTATCTGCCGGATGGCAACCAGCGCATCGTCCGCCTGGCCCGGACCAGCGACGTCCTCGGGCTAGAGGCCATCCTCGACGCCCCCTACCAACACGAGGCGGTAGTCCTGCAAACCACTGAGGTCTGCCGCTACCCGGCGCGGCTGGTCAAGGCCCTGGGCGCGGAAAACCCGCGGCTCCATACCGAGCTCATGACCCGCTGGCAGCGGGCCCTGACCGAGGCCGACGCCTGGCTGACGGAGCTCTCCACCGGCTCCGCCCGCCAGCGGGTCGCCCGCCTGCTCCTGCGCCTGGTGCGGGATCAGGCGAGCAACGAGTGCGAGTTGTTCAGCCGCGAGGACATGGGCGCCATGCTCGGCATCACCACCGAAACCACCAGCCGCACCATCGCCGAATTCAAGCGCCAGGGCCTGCTGGTCGACCTCAACCTCAACCGCTGTCGCCTCGACATCCCCAAGCTGCGCCAACTGGCGGGCGAGTGAGCGCGCGGCCAGGGAGCGGGACAATCGGCAGCTTGCAAGGCGCTTAACGCCAAGGGCCGGCGCTTGGCCGGCCCTTGCTGCCCCCCCGGCGTGGGCGGGGGCCTCGCCCGTGTCACGCGACCGCGATCACTTGACCTCGATCTGACGCCGCTCCGTCGCGTGGGTCTTGGGGAGGTGGATCTCGAGAAGACCATCCTTGAACACGGCGTCCACCTTCTCGGCATCGATCGGCTCCGGCAGGCGGACGGTCCGCGTGAAGGTCCCGCGCATGATCTCCGCGCGATAGACCTTGCCCTCCTCCTTCTCCTCCTCCTCATGATGACGCTCACCCGCGATGGTCAGCAGGTCGCCGCGCAGGTCAAGCTTAAGATCCTTCTTGTCCATGCCCGGGAGCTCCACCCGGACCAGAATCTCTTTATCGCGCTCGATCAGATCGAGAGGCGGCATGCCATACTCCATGTGTCCCATGAAAGGCGCCCAATCCGGTAAGAGCTCACCGAAAGGACGCATCCACCGGCGCTGCATGGCGTCGAACATCCGATCCAGGTTATCGAAGACATCGAGCTCGCGATGCGGTGTCACGTGAGTCAGTTCGGTTGTCTTGGTCTTCATGGCTGCTCTCCTGATGCTTCTATCCCTACAATAAAAATAGACCAGCATTGGCCATCCGCCAAGGGGAAAAGGGATATTATTTTCTTATTAAACATAAATTTAACTTATTAAACCGCCAGACTCGGAACGAAAAATCCTGGCCGAAGCCAGGTTGAGCATAGATTCACCCAGATTATTCGGTGCCAACTCAGGCTCCATGCACAACTCCCCTCAGAAAAAACCACTGAAGAAAGATATTAACTGGCAAGTATGGGAAGATATACTTCTCCGATCAAGACCCGCTCTGGCCCTTCTTCACACTCTTCGCCACCGACGTGAAACCAACCCAGAACGACGCCCAGGAACCAGGAAAGAGGGCAGCCACAATCGAACTGACCAAAGATCTAATCTCACAATCGCGAGTTATCGCTAAGGGAGAACGCATTCGGGATGTTCAACGGTTGGTCGATACGTATGGTGGAAAGATCTCTGAATGGGTTAAGAAAAGCAGTCCACCCATTGATCAAAATGGTATCTTTTACGAATACCATTGGTATGAATGTTATGGCATTGGCAGGTTTGAAACCAAGCTGAAGGTGATATGACGATTATGATTGTACGTATGAAGTCGCCAAGCCCACAATACCCCGATCTTTCGTCAGCTCAAGCATATTTCGTGATTGGGATCGAAGCGGGCGATTTTAGGATTCTAAACGATAGGGGGAAACCTTATCTCTATCCGGCAGATTTATTCGATATTCTCGATAACCGACGCCCTGCTGATTGGGTAATCGAGTTTGGGTATGACGGGGAAGAGTATGCCTATCCTATTCCTTTGAACGAACCCGGATTCTTTGAGGATTACTTTGACCACAAACCGGAACAGGTTTCAGTATTTTGGCATGTGATGAATCAAAACTTATTGAAAGCCGCCTGATTTAAAAAGGGCTTGAAGCCCAAAATGACCTGGGCCGTGATAAGAGGGCGATCATCACTATTTCATCTACCTAGTCATTGACCACCCCACCACGACGCTCGCGCACTTCGGCGTCAATCTCTTCCCAGTTCAGCAGTTGGCCGCTGGCGCGAATATGGGCGCGCCGTAATTCAATCAGTTTGCGGCCCAATTCGGTGCGCGGTTGATAATTGTCGACCACGGCATCGCCGGTGGGCCGTCCAGCGTCTGCCTCCTGACCTTCCGATGAAGACAAAAGAGGCGGCGATGAATGTTGTGGCCATGAGGAGGGCTTATCGGGCAGTACCGTCACCACGACTCGCGCGCGTACCAACCCTCCCCGAGTGCCTCAATGGCCTTGACGATACCCGCCCTACCCGTCAGCATTCGTCTTCAATCGGATGGTGGTTTCCCGGGTTGCCAGCCGGTTACCCCCCCTTGTTCGCCGATGTACGGATGCGTTGACCAGTACCAGGGCGGACCCGGATCGTCATCGCTCAGACCCGGGACACTCCCTCCGTCCTCGGGGTGATCGGCCAAATTGTCGCAACATGACTTTTAGCAGGAGAATCATCAGCATGTACGACTTCCCGAAAAATGAAAAGGCGCTAGAGAAACGCATCTCCAGTTACAGAAACGCGCTTCTAAAAGAAAAAAAGCAGTTTGGTTATGTTAACGACGGTGCCGGCCAGAGATACCTGCTTTTCTCGCTGTATTTTGTATTGAATAACACGGAACAAGCGCAATACTATCTTCAATGGTATGAAAATGAGTTTTCCGACGACGTGGGCGAGCCCATACAACTGCTCTGCTGGGCTTTAATTCTGAAAAGACTCGGGAAAGATACTGAAGCCAGGAAGAAGTTGGCGGAAACAATGCTGTCCAATCTTTATATCATCCCGAAGGTTTTGGGCAAGGAAATAGCAGAATATGATATTTGGCATTTCTCCAGCGATGGGGATATAGATTATTTTAACTATATGCCACGAGAAGTCATCGCCGCTCTTACGGAGGCCGAAATTCAATGGATTTCCCAGGAGTACGAGTCACTGGATTTTCGGCGCATTAGAAAGCGCTACATCGAGATTTACCATAAGCTTCAGAGCCTCAAAAACGTGGATGAACGGAAAAAGTTATTGGAAGAATCTCATACCTTGCTTGGGGTTCTGGGCTAGAGGGGAGGAATTGACTCCGCCCCAAGCCAGGGGAGGAGCAATCCCCCGCCACCAACTTCTGATCACCCACACCTCCTACAGCGGATCCGTAATCTGGCCCCCCATCCCCGCTTGGCCGGACCGTGATTTTAGGTGGCCCGCTGGGACAGGATCGCGACCTGGGACATCACTGGAACAAAAAAAAGCCCGAGTTCATCGGGCTTTTCTAAGTCTTTGAATTTGGTGCGCCCTGTGCGACTCGAACGCACGACCACCTGATTAAAAGTCGCAAGACTGCGCCATCAGTCTATATCAATCAACAGGTTAGCCGCTCGCGCACTGTGCAAACCTGCCTCAACCTGCTCTGTTCATAGCCTGTGCGGCGCTGTGCCCGCACATTTTCCGGCACACCCAGAATCGCCCAATCCGTCATCGACTGCGTAAAGAACTGATGCCAAGGACACCCGCCCAACGGTCCGGCCAATGGTCAACACAGCCCTAGTCTAACCCAGGTGCGGGGCGGGATCGCAGCAGAAAAAGGACGGGAACCCCCCTCCCGGCCAGGTTGTTCCCCATCCCTCCCGGCGGGCGCTAACGGACACCCCCCGGTTCCCCCCCGTTCCCATCACTTCTCAATCCGATACCCCCGGATCAGCATCAGCAGCGCCACATACCCCTCCATGGCCATGGACAACTCGGTCTCCAGGGAGCGCAGACCGTTCCACTCCGGGGCCGAGATCTGCAGCGCCTCGCGCAGCTCCACCCGCCTAGGCAGCTCCCGCGGCCCGGGCACCGCCTCGGCATCCTTGAGAATCCCCTCCCGACCCGCGCCCTTGACCCACTCCGCCAGTTGCTCACCGGCCAGATAGGACACCGGCACCCCCAGCACCTTGGCGAATTTCGCCAGGGTCTGCACCGAGCCCTCGCGCAGCCCGGTTTCGATCACGCTGATCATGACTTGACTGAGGCCCGTACGCTCCGCCAACTCCACAACTGCTTGGGGGTTGGGGTCGGCCAAGGGCAAGACCAGGAGCGACACTAAGTGACTGTGCCCGCCCCTGTCGCATCACACATCTACCACACTGCCCCGGATCGCGTGCAGGACGATCAGATACGCCTCCTGGTTCAGCGGATGCGGACTCTGCAACGAGCGCAGCGCCGCCCACTCCTCGACCTCGATGGCGAGGGCCTCGCACAAGGCCTCATTCCGCGCCAACGCCTGCAGGCCCGGGTCGGCAATCGGATCCTTCAGCAGTTCCTCCCGCCCGCTGCCCTCGCGCCAGTCCTGCACCTGCTCACCCGTCAGGTAGGACACCGACACGCCCAAGACCTTCGCCAGCTTGCGATAGGTATCGGCCGAGCCCTCGCGCGCCGACCGCTCGATGTTCGAGATCAGTACCTGACTAATGCCCGTGCGGGCGCTCAATTCCATCTGGGTAATGCCGGCCGCGCGCCGCGCCAGGTACAAGCGCGTGCGAGGCCGTTTGGTAGTGTCCGTCATGATTGCAATCCAGAATATCACTTCACGCCTATAGTTTAGCACTGTTGGCGCTATCCACCCCGGGGCCTGGATTTATCCGCGTTTATTTCTTTATGCGCTATGATATCTCTCACAGTTAATCCAACCACGCCGGGGAGCCCTCCATGAACGAACGCCCCTCTTTCGCCGCCCACCTGCGCGCCGCCCGGGCCGCGGCCAACATCAACCAGACACAGCTTGCCAAGGCCTGCGGCTATGGCCAGACCAACATCAGCAAGTGGGAACGCGGCTTCACCACCCCGACCGTGGATCAGGTCCTGGTGATCGCCCGCGCCCTGGGGACCACCGCCGCCGAGATGATGGCTGGACTGGACCTGGAGCCGCTGCCCAAGCCCATCCGGGCCCAGACCAAGGACATGCCCAGGAACGCCCCACGACGCCGCTCCGTGCCCCTCAAGGCCCACGAGCTGGACCCGCAGCCCGTAACCCGCCGCCCGGGCCGTCAGCCCCCGGTTGAGGTGATCTGAAATGTCCGTCCAAGCCTCTGCCTGGGCTTGGTCGCTGCGGGGCCTGCCCTCCCACCTCAAGCTCACCCTGCTGGCCATCGCCGACAGCTGCAACGCCACCGGCTACGGCTACCCAGGGCAAGCGCGGCTGGCGGAGCAGCTCGAATGCGGCGAACGCCAGGTCCGCTACAACGTCGCCGCCCTCGCCAAGCTCGGCCTCCTAGAGGTCATCATCCGCCCCGGCACGGGGGGAGGTCGGCGCTCGAACGCCTATCAGCTCCACCTTGAACGGACCCAGGGAACCGGCAATGCACTTCCGGAGGCAACCGGCAATGCATTGCCAGGGGCAACCGGCAATGCAACGCCAGGCAACCGGCAATGCAACGTAGGGCAACCGGCAATAGCTATTGCCTATGAACCGTCAGAAGAACCGTTAGAAGAACCGTCAGTGAGAGAGTGTGCGCTGCGCGCACCCGCCGGGCGCCCCGCGACCGGGTCGACCCCCGGTTTCGATCGCTTCTGGGCCACCTGGCCCAGTGGCCAGCGCAAGCGCGGCCGCAAGACCGCCCTCGCGGTCTGGCGCGGCCACCACCTGGAGCCCCTGACCGACATGATCGTCGCCGACGTCCAGCACCGCAGCCAGGCCGACGACTGGTGGCTGCGCGGCTACGCCCCCATGCCCGCCACCTACCTGCGCGGCGCCCGCTGGGAGGACGAACTCGGCGGCCGCCCACCCCAGCGCGAACTCTCCCCCAGCCTGCGCGGCATCCTCAGCCTGGAAAAATACAAATGCCCGTCCCCGACCCCTGGTTCAGCGCCGTGATCGCCGAGGGCCTCCAGCGCCTGGCCGCCATGCACCTGGTCGGCACCCCCACCGACGCCGGCCTGGACCTCGCCTGCGCCGTCTGGATCGACACCCTCTGGTACCGCCGCGCCTGGCAGCAGGACCCCGACGCCGCCCGCCTGCGCCGCGCCTTCGCCGCCCTGTCCGGCAGCGCCCGCCGCTGGCCCGCCCCGGCGGAACTCCTCGACCACCTCCCGGCCCGGCCCCAGCCCCTAGCCTTGCCCAAGCCCAACCGCACCCCCGTCGGCCAGGCCCACCTCGCCGTCATGAAACGCCTCATCGCCCGGGCGCTCAAACCCCTGCCCGGGACCACCCCCCGGAGCCACCAGCCATGACCTTCACCTTCTCCGCCCGCAGCTACCGCAACCTCCGCGGCGTGCGCCCGGAACTCATCGCCGTCGCCACCTTGGCGCTCGCGCGCAGCGAGATCGACTTCGTCGTCACCGAGGGCCTGCGCTCCCTCCAGCGCCAGATGGACCTGGTCAAGGAGGGCGCCAGCCGCACCCTCGACTCGCGCCACCTCACCGGCCACGCCATCGACGTCGCCGCCCTGGTCGGCGGCCAGGTCACCTGGGACTGGCCGGCCTTCGAGCGCATCGCCCTGGCCTTCAAGTCCGCCGCCGCCGACCTGGGCATCGCCCTGGTCTGGGGCGGGGACTGGAAGGGCTTCCGCGACGGCCCGCACTTCGAGCTCAACCGCAAGGTCTACCCCGCGCCCG
>CALMDH010000266.1:0-3346 GCA_937862735.1 uncultured Gammaproteobacteria bacterium | reverse complement strand
AGAAGGGCCCCAAGCAGGTCATCCGCGCCATCCTCGACGGCATCGACCGCGACTCGATCCTCGCTCAGGCGCGGTCCGATATCGCCGCCCGGTTGAGTGGTGGGCGCAAATGAGCCCGGCGGACCTGGGTCAGGAAGTCAGTGGATTGGTGAGGGTGGAAACCCCCGTGGGTATTCTGGAGGTGGCCTGGGCGGGGGAATGTCTGCTTCGCCTGGGCCTGCTGTATGCCCCGGACACGCCAGATGCCGACGGTGCGCCCGCGCCCGACTGGGCGCCCACTCGCGACCAGGCTACCGCTCCCAACAGAGTGATCGCATCCGACCGGGTCCCCAGCACCGATCGGGCACTCACTCCCGACCGGGTTTACGCATCTGACCGGGCGTCTCCTGCCGCCTGGGCCGCCTCCGTCTGGGCCCTCCCCGACCTGGCCTGGCATGAGGAACGGCTCAATGCCTCGCTCCTGCCGGCGGCCATCCGCGCCGCCCTCGCGCGGTATTTTCGCGATGGCCGGGCGGGACTGGATCTGCCCCTGGCCCCGGCGGGGACCCCCTTCCAAGACCGCGTCTGGCAGGCGCTGCGGGCCATCCCGCCAGGGTCCACCAGGACCTATGGCGAACTGGCCCGGGAGCTTGGCACCAGCGCCCGGGCCATCGGCGGCGCCTGTCGCGCCAACCCCTGTCTGATCGCCGTGCCCTGTCATCGAGTGGTGGCCCGGGACAGCCTGGGTGGTTTCGCCGGGCAGCGGGGCGGCAAACGCCTGGCGGTTAAACGCTGGCTGCTGCGCCACGAGGGCGCGGCGGCCGGGAGGCTGCCATGAATGAAGCGATGACTCAGGATACCGGCCCAGATCTGGATACAGCCCAAATCTTTGATACAGCCCAACTCACTGATAAAAATAAAGTAATTGGATTGAACACAGAGGATGTCGATCCCGTTGCCGCCAGCCCCGGGCACCGGCTGGGCGTCCCGTGGGATGGCGAGCATCCCAATCTCAACGATCATCCTGACCAAACCGATTCCCCAAAACGCTCCGACCACCCCCACCACTCGGAACCCAACCACCCCGAACCCGATCTCCTCGGGACCGACGCCGGCGCTACCTACGCCATCGGCGACGTACAGGGCTGTTTCGACGACCTGCTACGCCTGCTGGACCGTCTCGACTTTGATCCCGCCGTGGATCACCTCTGGTTCACCGGCGACCTGGTCAACCGCGGCCCCAATTCCCTCGGGCTGTTACGCTTCGTGCGCAGCTTGGGACCGGCCGCGGTCACCGTCCTCGGCAACCATGACCTCTACCTCCTCGCCGCCGCCGCCGGGGCCTGGAGCGCTGGCCGCAAGGACACCCTGGGCGGCATCCTCGATGCCCCCGATCGCGAGGAGTTGCTCTTCTGGCTGCGCCATCAGCCCCTGCTCTGGCATGACGAGCAACTGAACTTCGTCATGATCCATGCCGGCTTGCCCCCCCAGTGGGACCTGGCCACCGCCAAGGCCCGGGCCGCCGAGATCGAGTCCCTGCTGCAGAACCCTTCCCATGCGGAACTGCTGCGCGAATTGGGGCCTGGCAAGCCCTGGCGCTGGCGCGACGACCTGCAAGGCTGGGACCGTCTCCGTTATATCGCCAACTGTTTCACCCAACTGCGCTGGTGCGACGCCGCCGGGCGGCTCGACCTGACGGGCGAGCGGCGCCGCCTCAAGGGCGCCAAGCGCTCCCTGCCCTGGTTTCTGGTGCCGGGCCGCGCCAGTGCCACCGTCCCCATCCTCTTTGGCCATTGGGCCCGCCTCGAACGCGAGGGCTACAAACGCCTGGACCGGCAACTGGTCCACCCCCTGGATACCGGGTGCGCCAACCGTGGCCACTTCACGGCCCTGCACCTGGAGAAGGGGCGCTACACCCGCGTCCGCTGCCGCAATGAGGCCCTGCCTTGGGCCGAGGCATGAGGGGCGGTCTCGTCAGCAGAGGTCAGCAAAGGCCCGTGGGCCCAAGGGGTCCGCTGCCAGTGTTGCCGCTTGGGGCGCAGTCGCTGGAGGTCTCCCGCCCCGGGGAAGGCGGGCATGACCCGATATGGGCAATGACTGATGGCTGACGCCGACGCCGCCCTCATCGAGGCATTCGCCGACGCCCTCTGGCTGGAGCGGGGGCTGAGCGCCAATACCCTGGCGGCCTATCAGGCCGACCTGCGCGCCTTCGCCGGCTGGCTGGACCAGAACCGCCAGGGCCTGGGGCTGTCCCAGGCCTCGCGTCTGGAGGTCCTGGACTACCTGGCCCTGCTCGCCCGGCAGGGCGTCAAGCCCCGCTCCGCGGCGCGGCGCCTGTCCTGCCTGCGCCAGTTCTATCAGCACCTGCTGCGCCTCGGTACCATCCGCGAGGACCCCAGCGCCCGGGTCGATGCCCCGCGCCTGGGTCGTCCCCTGCCGTGGACCCTGACCGAGGCCGAGGTGGAACGGCTGTTGGCGGCCCCGGACACCCAGGACTCCCGGGGCCATCGGGATCGCACCATGCTGGAGGTCCTCTACGCCACCGGCCTGCGCGTCTCCGAACTGGTGGACCTCCAGCCTGGGCAGGTCAGTCTGACCCAGGGCCTGGTGCGCGTCATGGGCAAGGGCGGTAAGGAGCGGCTGGTGCCCCTGGGTGAAGAGGCCATCGCCTGGCTGGCGGACTTCGCAAGGGGTCCCCGCCAGGAATTGTTGGGGGGGCGCCTCAGCGACTATCTCTTTCCCACCAGCCGCAGCGACCACATGACCCGTCAGGCCTTCTGGCAGCTCATCAAGCGCTATGCCTTTGAAGCTGGCATCCACAAGGAGCTGTCGCCCCATACCCTGCGCCATGCCTTCGCCACCCACCTCCTCAATCACGGCGCCGACCTGCGGGTGGTGCAGATGCTGCTGGGTCATAGCGACCTGTCCACGACCCAGATCTACACCCACGTCGCCCGGGAGCGCCTCAAGCAGCTTCACGCCCGGCACCATCCGCGGGGGTAAGGGAGCACACCTGTCGCGGTCGAATAGGGGGCCGGTAGCCGCTCGGCGGGGGTGTCTTTAGCAAGGAATTTGGCGGCAAGCCTCCGTGGACGGATTCACCCCGGATCACGCCCTGAAGGATGCCGATCTGTTCGCCTTCCACGTCAGCCCCGCGCCGACCGCTGGCTTGAATCGCGTGGTCATCAGCAACGAGTACCTGAGCGGGACGAAGCCACCGACCGGCAGGAGTATCGGGACGAGGACGCCAACCCCTACGATGGCGAGGTGGAGCTGCGCTTCTTGGGCGGGACGGTGGAGTGCAGTCTGAGTCTAGCCCATCTTTGTCACCTACACCCATAGAACTCCATTTGATCAGTGAGTTACG
>CALMDH010000265.1:0-3374 GCA_937862735.1 uncultured Gammaproteobacteria bacterium | reverse complement strand
AAGATCAAGGCCCTGCTGGCGGGGGTGACCGGCCCCAAGGCCCTGGTGATGACGGTCAACGCCGGGGCCATCCCGGCGGAGCACTGGACCCAGGACCCGGCGGTGGGCGGGGGGCGCATCATCGGCGAGGCCTGTCACTTCATCGACCTGCTGCGCTTTCTGGCCGGGGCGCCCATCGAGCGGGGGTTGGCGGTGGCCATGGACGCCCCGACGCGGGATTCGGTGAGCATCAGCCTGCATTTTGCCGACGGCTCCCTGGGCACCATCCTCTACCTGGCCAACGGCAGCAAGGCCTTCCCCAAGGAGCGGCTGGAGGTCTTCGCCGCCGGGCGGGTGCTGCAACTGGACAACTTCCGCAAGCTGACCGGCTTCGGCTGGCCGGGCTTCAAGAAGCTGAACCTGTGGCGCCAGGACAAGGGCCAGCAGGCCTGCGCCGCCGCCTTCGTCCAGGCCCTGCGCGCCCGCGCCGCCGGCCTGGACGCCCCGCCGCCTATCCCCCTGGACGAGATCCTGGAGGTGAGCCGGGTGACGATTGAGGTGGCGGAAGCGGTCTCATGAATTTTGCCTGGGACCGAACCAAGGCAGCGCGCAATCTCGCGAAGCATGGGGTCTCCTTCGATGAAGCGGCTACCAGCTTCGACGATCCGCTCTATCTCGATTTTTATGATCCGGAGCACTCCGAGGAGGAGCATCGCTATATTAGATGCGGATGTTCTGAGCAGGGCCGGATACTCGTGGTCTCCTATACTGAGCGCGAGGGTGTGCTGCGGTTGATCAGCGCCAGGCCGGCGACCAGAAAGGAGCGAGAAGCTTATGAAGAAAATTGATGTTACCGAAGAGGATGAACTCCTCCCGGAGTATGACTTGACGTGTCTGCGTGTGAGGAAATTTGGCCCCGCACGTGAACATTTCCCGGGGCATGGTGTCGTTCTGGACCCTGACGTGGCCGCGCGATTTCCGGATTCTGCCGCGGTCAACGAGGCATTGCGTTTTCTTTTGCGAACAGCCGCGGATAACCAGGCGCGGTTCGCAGAGAACGTGCCGAAGCCTAGATAGTGATTTTAGTAACATTTCACCATGCTCATCGACCTCATCGCCGGCGCCCGGCCGAACTTCATGAAGGTCGCCCCTCTCATCCGCGCCCTGGAGGCGCGGGCGGCGGCGGGCGGCCCCTTGCGCTACCGGCTGGTGCATACCGGCCAGCACTATGACCCCCGCCTGTCGGGGGCCTTCTTTGAGCAGTTGGGTATCCCGGCGCCGGACGTGAACCTGGAGGTGGGCTCCGGCACCCAGGCCGAGCAGACGGCGGCCATCATGACGCGCTACGAGCGCCTGCTGCTGGAGGCGCCGTCGCGCCTGTGCCTGGTGGTGGGCGACGTGACCTCGACCATGGCCTGCGCCATCGCCGCCCAGAAACTGGGCGTCCCGGTGGCCCATGTGGAAGGCGGCATCCGCTCCGGTGACTGGAGCATGCCGGAGGAGATCAATCGCATGGTGACGGACAGCATTACCAACTGGTTTTTCACCACCAGCGAATTCGCCAATGCCAACCTGCGCCGGGCAGGGGTTGAGGACGAGCGGATCTTTTTCGTCGGCAACACCATGATCGACACCTTGCTGGCGCACCTGGACCGGCTGCGGCCGCCGGGGTTCTGGGCCGACCTGGGGTTACGGGCGGGTGAATACTTTGTGGTCACCCTCCATCGTCCGGCCAACGTGGATGCGGGGGCTGACCTGGAAGGGCTGCTGGCCGCCATCGGCGACGGGACCCGCGGGCTGCCGGTGGTGTTTCCGGTACATCCGCGCACGGCGAAGACCTTGGAGGGGTTGGGGCATTTGCCAACCAATCTGCACCTGGTCGAGCCCCAGCCCTATTTGGAGTTCAACTACCTGGTCAAGCACGCCAAGGCCGTGATCACCGACTCCGGCGGCATCACCGAGGAGACGACAGTCCTGGGCGTGCCCTGCCTGACCCTGCGCGACACCACCGAGCGCCCAGAGACGGTGAGCATCGGCACCAATGCCCTGATCGGCACCGACCCCGCCAAACTGGCCCCGGCGCTGGAGCGGCTGTTTGCCGGGGACTGGCCACGGGGCGGTATCCCACCGCTATGGGATGGGCGCACCGGGGAGCGGATTGTGGCGGCCTTGGAGCGGGTGTTGGCCCCCGCATAGCCACCGGCATTTTTTACCTGCTTGCCGGCCATTCGGCACCCGTGCCCGCGCGCCAGGCCCAGGGTCCCCCCGTCCTTAATGGCATTCAGAGCCTTTGGCCTGCCATCCGCATGAGGGAATCGTTATGCATATTCTGTTCTTGAGTGACAACTTCCCCCCCGAGGTCAACGCCCCGGCCTCGCGGACCTTCGAGCACTGCCGTGAGTGGGTCAAGGCCGGCCATGACGTGACGGTGATCACCACGGCGCCCAATTTCCCCAAAGGGGTGGTCTTTCCCGGCTACCGTAATCGCCTCTGGCAACGGGAGGAGATGGAGGGCATCCGGGTGGTGCGGGTGTGGACCTACATCACCGCCAACGCGGGTTTCGGCAAGCGCACCCTGGATTACCTGTCGTTCATGGTCAGCGGCTTTCTCGCCGGGCTGGTGCAACGGCGGCCGGATGTGATCGTCGGTACCTCGCCGCAGTTCTTCACCACGTGCGCGGCCTGGATGCTGTCGGTCTTCCGCTGGCGGCCCTTCGTCTTTGAGTTGCGGGACCTGTGGCCGGAATCGATCAAGACCGTCGGCGCCATGCGCGACTCCGTCGCGTTGCGGGCGATGGAGCGGCTGGAGCTGTTCCTCTACCGCAAGGCCAGTGCCGTCGTGGCGGTAACCGCATCGTTCAAGCGCAACCTTATTAGCCGCGGCATCGCTGGCGACAAGATCGCGGTGGTCACCAACGGCGTCGATCTGTCCCGTTTCCGGCCGCTGCCGCCAGACTTGGCGCTGCGGGACGCGCTGGGCATCCCCCGCCAGGCCTTCGTCGCCGGTTACATCGGTACCCATGGGATGGCCCATGCCCTGGAGACGGTGCTGGAAGCGGCGCGGTTGCTGGGTGCGGTGGGGGATGCCGGCCCCACCCCTGACCGTCAGGACACAAACTCTGCCGTCCTGCTGGCCTCAAACACTCCCGTCATTCCGGCCGGGAAGCCGGAATCCAGTGCCATGGATGGCAAGGCCGCAGTCAACCACGGCGCCGCACCCAGGCGTGGACCAACCATCCACTTCATCCTGCTCGGCGACGGCGCCCGCAAGCAGGCGCTCAAGGCCCAGGCCGCTAACCTGGGTCTGACCAACGTCCATTTCCTCGACAGCGTGCCCAAAGCCGAGGTGCCGCGCTACTGGTCCCTGCTCGATGTCGCCATCATCCATCTACGCC
>CALMDH010000264.1:0-1894 GCA_937862735.1 uncultured Gammaproteobacteria bacterium | reverse complement strand
ACCCCCCATGCCTCGCGTCACCGGACCCCTCTTCTCCGCCGGCGCCTCCGGCGACTTCGGCGGCCTCATGGAATTTCGCATGGTCGGCAACAAGGCCGTCGTCACCGCGCCCAAACACGTCAGCAAGGCGCAAGGTCCCGCCCAGCAGGCCAACGCGGAGCGCTTCAAGGTGGCCATCGGCGCCTGGAAGACCCTCGATGCCGCCACCAAGACCAACTGGAAGAACCGCGCCCTGGTCCTCAAGCTGACCGGCTATCAGCTCTACCTGCGGGAATACCTCCGGCAAAACATCGCGCCACCCAACCACCCGGTCATTCCCGCCTGACCGTATCGTGATCCCGCAAATCAAGCTCCTCCCCGACGGGCGCTATTACGAGGAACTCCACGCCCGCCTCACCGCCGCCCGCCGGCGGGTCTACGTCAGCATGTTCCTCTTCAGCCCCCGCTGGTACGACAAGACCGTCAACCTGCTGGCGGACTTCACCGCCGCCAGCCAGCGCGGCCTGCAATGCCGCATCGTCATGTCCGCCGCCCCGATCAAGATCGGCAAGCGCCGGCCGAATCAGGAGACCGCCCAGCGCCTGCTCAACGCCGGCTGGCAGGTGCGGGTCATGACCGGCAACCGCACCCTGCACGAGAAGCTGATCCTGATCGACTACCAGACGGTGATCTTCGGCAGCCATAACCTGGCCTGGTCGAGTATCTCCAGCAACTGCGAACTGTCGGTGTGCGTCGACGACGAGGACCTCGCCCAACAGGCCGAGGCCCTGTTCTGGCAACGCTGGAAGCTGGCCTCTGATCCGGACCCCAATACCTGGGAGCTGGTGACGCCGCTGGCTTTGCCCTTTGTGCCCTGAGCAACGGGAGGTAACGTCTTGTCATCCCGCTGCTGGGTCACTGGCGCACGGCACATCAAGACAGTTGAGGCCACGACATGATCGAAATCAGCGAACGGATCGGGGCCTGGTAATATATGCCCGTATCGGGTACGATTTGGAGGTTGAGATGACGGGCATCCTCAAACGGAAGGACTTTGCGCGGTGGTAGGTGGGTGAAAAGCTGTCCGATACCGCCTTGTGCATAGCGGTACAGGAGATGGAAAACGGGCTGATTGACGCGGACTTGGGCGGCTTCCTCTACAAGAAGCGGGTTGCCCGCCCCGGCGGCGGCAAGCGCGGCGGCTACCGCACGCTGCTGTCGGCCAGGCTCGGCAACCGCTACGTGTTCCTGCATGGGTTCCCCAAGAGCGACAAAGCGAACATCACGCAGGACGAAAAGAAGGCGCTGCAATTTGCCGGCAAGGTGTTCTTGGAACTGTCCGCCGACGCTTTGTCGAAGGCATTGCAGTCGGGCGTGTTACTGGAGGTGCATTGTGAGCAAGATCATTGAATCGCTGCGTGGCGACCTTGCCGCGCTTCACGACGCGGGAGCGATCGGCAAGATGACGATGCGTAAGTTCGATACCATCTGCCCGCCACCGGTGCGGGAGTTCGGCGCCGCTGACATCAAGCGCCTGCGGGAAACCTTGAAGTTCAGCCAGCCGGTGTTTGCGCTCCACCTGCACACCACCGCCTCGACGGTACGCAAGTGGGAGCAAGGCGAGACTCGCCCAGCCGGCCCCGCACTCAAACTGCTTAACGTCATTGCAGACAAGGGCCTACAGGCCATCATCTGATGCCTGGCAGCGGAGACCGGCTTTGGGAACACCAAATTAGCGGCTGAATCGCTATAAGGGGGGTCGGCGACATCCCCCTTGGACTCCAAGAAGGCAATGCGGAAGTCTATTTCGTAGTTGAGCTGCTGTATGCGATCCATATGTTTACGCCCTTGGCTTCATATTATACCCGTCCTATTTGAAAAATCGGTTTACTTTACCTCGATAACTTGCGAGTAG
>CALMDH010000263.1:0-12681 GCA_937862735.1 uncultured Gammaproteobacteria bacterium | reverse complement strand
CAGGCGTAGAGCATGCGCGCCGGCAGGTCGGCGTGGACCAGGATCTGGATCTCGATTTGATACAGCCGCCCCAGCGCATCGCGGGCCTTGACGTCGACAATGCTGAGCTTGTCGTCGAGGAACTCGCGCTCGTTGTAGGGGTTGAGGATTTCCACCGCGCTGATCGGGGCCGGGAGTTCGGCGCCGAGCAGGGCGTTGAGGAAGTGGATCAGGAGGGCGCGGTTGTCCTCCGCCCCGAGCAGGGCCTTGAAGACGCAGTCGATCTTGGGGTCGATGGGGTGGTGCATGGTTCAAAGTCTAGCACAGGCGGCTTGACCCTCAGCAGCGTCCGCGCCGGCCGCAGATGGCACAGGAAATGACGAACGGATGCCGTGAGTTTCGGCAGCCGCGCGTCTGCCACGCTGCCTGATCCACGGTCCGCGCCCCTGGCCTGGGCCGTGCCTTGGGGGTCTCTGCGGTAAGCTCGCTCAGCCGCGGCATGCTGAACTCACACTACATGATTGTAGCCCGTGAGAAGGGGTGGTCGCCATGGACGACCGAAAGCGGACGCTGACGAACGTCCCCTTTACGACCGGTTGGTCCCACGAGCGGAACTTGACCGGAGATACTCTCTGCGTCAGGATTCGGCTATTAGCGGAAACTGGACAAACCGGTCTACCGATCATGAAGCGTTTGTCAGGACCCTGGAAAATAAAAGACCCTGACGGGGAGGTAAGAGGGACCTTTATCAAACGTTTTCTTTAGTTTCCCCCGTTCGTTAAGGTGATCCGCGTTCACTGCCCCGAACCCCAAACTGCCTCCTTGCAGGGCGTATCGTAGTAAGGGCATCTACCGGGCGGCTCCCCCCCCGCGCGACACCGAGAAAGTCCGACAGGCTGCTGGGGAACCACAATCCGTGAATAACATCTCGCTGCGCAGGTTGTTGATCATCAGCTTCACGAGCCTGGTGATCGGCGCCGGGGCCGCCGTTGGTCTGCTCACGTTCCAAGCGAGCGAGCGGGCCATCTCGTCCATGGCCCAACAGCTGATGCGGGAGATCAATGACCGCATCGACCAGCGCCTGGGCGCCCAGCTCGCCGAACTGCGGCAGGTGGTGCAAAGCACCGACGCCCTCATCCACCAGGGCCGGCTCGACTGGCGCGACGGCCCCGCCCTGGAGCGGCACTTCGCCGCCCAGCTCGCCGTGTTCAGCGGCGTGACCACCCTTGCGCAAGTGACCGAGCAACGGGAATTCCGCCTGCTGATGCGGGCGGGACCCACGGCGCGCATCCTGCGCCGCATGGACGCCTCCACCCAGTTCCTGCTCCAGCGCTACGAGGCCGACCCGCAGGGCCAGCCGGGCGAGCTGCTCGAGACGCGGGATAATTTCGATCCGCATAACGATCCGCCCGGCAAGCCCTGGTACCAGGCCGTCCGCGACCAGGGGCGGGGGCTATGGCTCCTCAGCGTCAGCCTCGCCCGGGGCCAAGGGCAACCCGAGCTGGTCAGCCATTATGCCCAGCCCTCTCACGACCCCGCCGGCCAGTTCCAGGGGGTCCTGGGCGCCGGCCTGACCCTGACCCAGATCGGCGACTTCCTGCGCGGTCTCACCATCAGCCCCCAGGGTCAGGCCTTCCTCATCGACCGCGACGGGCTGCTGATCGCCACCTCCAGCGGCGAGACCCCCTTCGACAGCCGCCCCCTGGCGGATCACGCCCAGAACGTCGCCGTCCGCCACCGCCGTCTGGCGGCCGTCGACAGTGCCCATCCGGTTACCGCCGCGACCGCCCGGCACCTACTCGCCGCCGCGCCGGGC
This sequence comes from uncultured Gammaproteobacteria bacterium, assembly GCA_937862735.1. GTDB lineage: Bacteria > Pseudomonadota > Gammaproteobacteria > Chromatiales > Chromatiaceae > M0108. The sequence continues at coordinate 10,886 of CALMDH010000263.1, read as the reverse complement.
CTGGCCGGGTTGACCGCCCCCCAGCGTTTCGCCTTTGACTTTGAGGGCGTGCGCTATCTGGCCACCGCCGCCCCCCTGGCCGGAGACCCGTCCCAGCCGGACTGGCTCATTCTGGTCGTGGCGCCGCTGGAGGACTTCACCACCCTGATCGGCAACCCGGTCCACCAAGCCTTGCCCCTGATCGGGCTCGCCGTGGCGCTCGCCACCCTGCTGGGCCTGGCGGCCGCGGGCTGGATCAGCCGCCCCCTGCAGCAATTAAGCGCGGCGACCCGGCGTCTGGCCACCGGCGACTTCAGCCAACCCCTGCCGACTACCCCCCTCCAGGAATTGCAAGTCGTGGGCGAGGCCTTCGACGTCATGAGGGGGCGCCTGCGCGACACCTTCACCCGCTTGCAGGCCACCAACCAGCGCCTGAGGGTGGCCGAGCAGGCCCTGGCTGGGGAAAACCGCCGCTTGGAGGCGCGCGTCGCCGCCCGTACCGCCGAGCTGGAACAGGCCCGCGTCCAGCTCGAGGAGGTCTTGGCGCAGCGCACCGCGTCCGAGGCGAAATTCCGCGGCATGTTCGAGCAATCGCCCCTGGGCGTCGCCCTCTTCGACCCTACCACCGGCCAGATGCTGGAGGTGAATGAACGTCTGCTGCAACTCATTGGCCGCAGCCGTGAAGACCTGGCCAGCCTCGGCTGGACCGGCATCACCCATCCCGATGACCTGCCCGGGGAGCAAGCCCTGGTCGCGCGTCTCTACGCGGGCGAGAGCGATGGCTTCGAGCTCGAGAAGCGTTATCTGCGCCCGGACGGCAGCCCGATCTGGGTCGACTTGACGGTGGCCTCGGTCGCCGTCAGCGGGAAGGATCAGCCGCTCCATCTCTGCCTGGTCGAGGATATCAATGCCCGCAAGGCGGCCGAGGCCCAGGTCCTGGCGAGCGAGCGCCAGTTGCGCCGGATACTCGATAACATGCCCACGGCCATCGCCGTCTGCACCTTGGGTCGCACGGGCCGGATCACCTATCTCAACGAGCAGTTCGAGCGCACCTTTGGCTATCGGCTGGAGGATATCCCCAGCGTCGGCGACTGGGCGCGGCGTGCCTATCCCGATGCCGCCTATCGCCAGCGCTCGCTGGACTGGTGGGTTGGGGCGGTGGAGACCGCGGCGGCCGCCGCGGGCCAGGTCGAATCCAGAGAGTTCCGGGTCACCTGCCAGGATGGCACCGAGCGGGACGTGGTCATCAGCGCCACCGTCCTCGATGATCTCTTGCTGGTCTCGTTCCTGGATATCTCCGCGCGCAAGCAGGCCGAGGCCCGCCTGGCCGAGAGCGAGGAGCGCTTCCGCCAGGCCTTTGAGGGTGCCAACACCGGCATGTGCCTGGTCGACCTCCAGGGGCGTCTGCTGCAGGTCAACGCCAAGATGAGCGCCATCTTCGGCTACCGCCGCGAGGAACTGGAGGGGACGAGCGTCAAGGACCTGGCGCTACCGGAGGACCAGGCGGTGAGCGCGGCCTTTATCGGCGAGGCCATCCATGGCGGTGGCGACAGCGCCACCTTCGAGAAACGCTATCGCCATCGTCAGGGGCATGTCATCCATGGCCAGGTGGCCTCGTCACTGGTGCGCGATCCCCAGGGCCAGCCCCGGTATTTCATCTCTCAGGTGCAGGACATTACCCAGCGGAAACAGGCCGAGGCCGCCCTGGCGCGGTCCATGGCGGACCTGGAGGCGGCCAATCGGGAGCTGGACCGGCTCGCCACCACGGATATGCTGACCGGGATCGCGAATCGCCGCTCCTTCGAGCAGGCCGTGGCCAGCGAGATCGCCCGCGCCGCGCGGTATGGCGAACCCCTCGCCCTGCTCATGTTCGACCTCGACCACTTCAAGGCGATCAATGACGTCCACGGTCACCTGGTGGGCGACCAGGTGCTGATCGAGCTGACCCGCCTGGTTCGCGCGCATCTGCGCGCTGCCGACATGCTGGCGCGCTGGGGCGGGGAGGAATTTGTCGTGCTCCTAGCCCACTGCCGGCTGGACGAGGCGCGGCAACTGGCAGAAAAGCTCCGTCTGCTGATCGCCAACCATCCCTTCGACACGGTTGGCAGCGTCACTTCGAGCTTCGGCGTGACGGAATATCGCCCTCCTGAGAGCGCCGATGCCTGGCTGGGGCGCGTCGATGAGGCCCTGTATGGGGCCAAGACGGCGGGCCGCAACAGGGTGGTTTCGGCGTGAGGGAGCGGCTCAGGTACCTCTCCCCAGGTCGATGGTCTGCGGACTGGCGTGATCGGAGGTAAAACAGACGCTAGATCGATTCGCGTAACGCTGCGCTTATTGGCGCCAAAAGGCACCACCGAAACGCCTTTAGCTAACGGTCTGCTTTCGGGTTGGAGAGGGGACGGCCCGCAAGATGGGGGGACTTTCCGCTCCCAGCGTGAACCGGGCGATGAACCTTTCCTGGGGAGCGGCGGCTTTTGCCTGCGCGACGGCTGGCTTGCCATTCGGGTACGGGTCTTGGATGGCTAGGCATTGGGCCTTGCCGAGATTTCTCCGTAACCCATGGCACATCCGTTCTAACCCTCGGCCTCTAAGATTTGATATTCTCCGGTCAGTGACCGGTGCGCAAGGTGCCGCGATCCTCGTCCCAGTTCCAGTCGAGAATGCAGTGATGGCCCTCAATGCGCCATTGGTCGCGGTTGGAGGCCAGCAGGCGAGGGGTGGGCTGGCGCTGCGCGGGGTGTGGTCGGTGACGTCATAGACGAACTCGGTGGCGGTCTGGCCGGTCTTCTTCTCAATGGTGGAATTATCAATGGTGCATGAGCCCGGAACCTCCGGCCGCGGCGTCGGGAGGACGCTTAAGCCGTGGCCTGAATCTGGACCGGTTCCACGAGCGCCAGGAGTTCCTGTTCGAGCTGCTTGAGGTCGTTCCCGGTCGTTTTGAATGACGCAAGATTAAGTCGGGTGGCCTGCGGGCCCTCCAGGCACTCCAGGCCATGCCCCAGGGTCCATACATAGCAGTTAAACCGCACATACCGATCCGGCATGAGGCGGCCAAACACCTTATTGTCGATCAGGCATAACTTGAGCCAGCGGATCCGGTGGTGCGTGAGCCGGCCGAAGATCTCGGCCAGTTGGTCCGTGAGCTCATCGCGGCCGATCTTCGCTAACTCGGTGGTCAGTCCGGTATAGAGCCACACCGAGCGTGCCGCAGGGGCATCCTTGTCCAGTTCGCGCAAGAAACGCTCCAGACCCGACAAGGAATGGCGCTCCCACTGGACATGGCGCTCCAGGGCGTAGCGATCGACAATGGTGACCACTTTCACCAGCGGACTCGGTGCCGCCGCCAGGCGATGAAAGCGCGTCCGCCAGATCGTTTGCCAGGATTCCCCCGCTTGAATATTTTGTTGCGCCAGGGTCTGCGCCTGCGCCACGACGCTGGCCTGGTGCGCCAGCGACAGCCGGCACACGACGCACGCGGGCGCCTCCGCCCGCGGCAGGAGGGCTTCATCCTGCTCCTCCGTCATCCCGAACTCGACGAAGGCCTTGGTATCGTCGACGAAGCCGACGTCGAACGTGGAGCGTAGGGCATCGCTCAGTGCGGGATGGAGCGCGCCATCCCAACCGGCGCCCCCGGGGATCGGGGGATAGTGTTGCAACATGGCCTGCCACAAGACGCGGAGGTTCGGCGGTAAGCCTACCACCGCCTGCTGCAACTTCGAGCCGTCGAACCTCTCTCCATCATGGACGAGCAGTCCGAGGTGGCGCCAAAAGTCGAGCAGGTTCCGGCTGCAGGCGCGCATCGCCGGCGCGGTCCACGGCAGATCGGGAGCGGTGAGGCTCTCCGCGTCGATGGCAAAGGGGACCAGCATCGTCAGCGCCCCGCAAATTTCTCGGTGAAGGATTCCTCAAAAAAACCGCCGGGCCACTCGTCCAGAAAGTCCCCGTCCTCGTCGAGCGTAATGCGCGTGACCCGCGGGCCGTTGGGCGTGTCCTCGATAAAGTGGATGGCGATATCGTCAGGCGTCACCGCCGTCCGGCCGGCGTCCACCTGGCCATGGGTCGTCTCGCGAATCCGGCGCAGGCAGCGCAGTAACAGGTGTTCGCTATGCGTTTCCACCAGCAACTGCCGCCATAACGTCTTGGCCGCCACCAGGAACAAATCAGCCAGCCGGACTTGTAGCCCGGGGTGCAAATGCAGTTCGGGTTGTTCAATGCCAACCAGATCGCCAAAGCCGATCCCCCGCAGGTCGCGCAGGCACTCCACCAGAATCGGTAACAGTTGGGAGAGCCCCACCCCCACATCCTGCAAGCTCAAATCCAAGCCCCGCCGGAGATCTTTCAGCATCACGCGTTTGCGAATGGGCAACGCGCCCGGCACGCACGGGACGCTGCCAGGACCCGGGGCGTCGCGGGGCGCGCCCGGAGCCGGAGGGGCATCGGTGACCGGCACCTCACGATAGCGAAAGACGTCAATGCCGTAGGGGGTAGCCAGTTTATCCGCGTCCGCCAGCCAGGCGTTGAGCGTGGCAATAAACTCCGGGCTGGCGTGGATGATCTGCCGCCAGGCGGCCTCGCCCGTGGACAGATTCGGGGTGGCGCGCGCCATGAATTCCGCTTGCTCCCGACTGGGAAGATGGCGCAAGGGCCCGAGGAACACCGCGCTCTTGAGTATCACCGCCAGGTGCCAGGCCGGGCTCAGCAAGCCATCCGACACGAGACAGCAGGCGGCCTGATAATCGGGCGTGACTCCCTCCGGATTGTTGGCTGCGCTCCGCTCCAGCTCCAGGGGCAAGGCCGCATGCAGATTACCCAGGGCGCCGGTATAGCCCCGGAGGGCGATGGGGAAGGGTTGGTTGTCATACGGCGGCGCGTTATGCCGGCTGATGTAATACTCAAGTTTCGTATTGGAGTTGTCACCAGCGAGCGCGATCACGTCTTCATCCGGCGAAAGACCCGCATCCTGCAGCCACGACGCAAAGGAATACAGATATTGCGGGTCCGCTTCAATCAGCATGGGGTGACAATAGTTGACGAAGGTAATCGCCGCCTGGCTCCGCGCGGTATCGTAGCGGATGGTGCCAAAGGGCACGTCATCAATCGCCACCTGATAGTGCGCCAGGTAAGCGCGCCCGCGATCGGGGTCGAACCGCACTTCCAGCGTAACCGTCGCACGCCGGGCATTGCCCCCGATCGGACCGGCGAGGCCGTCGAGTTCATTCAAACACTCCCTTCCGTCGTTGGGGAAAATGTCCCCGGGATCGTAATTCGGGAACACCGGGCGCAGCGGTAGTTCATAAACCAGGCGAATGGGCTTGCTGACGTCATGGTCATTCACCACCGCGCGGAAATCACCCAAATCAACCCCCGCCGCCGCGCTCGCGTCACAGGGATCGCCGCCGGCCGCGTTCAGCACCCCGGACGTAAATTGCAGTGCCTTTAAAATGGTGCTTTTACCGCACGAGTTCGGCCCGAAGAGCAAGGTCAGGGGGGCGAATTCGATGCGCACCGGTGCGCGGATTCCTCGGAAGTTTTCCAAGGTCAGGGCCGTGAGGAGCATGGCAGAATTCCTGAACCGGCGGGGCCGGGCAAGGGGAAGTACGGATCGGTTGCGTCAAGCTTTTGCAGATCGCGTGCCATCAGCCGGCGACCCCGTGTTTCCGCAGCCAGTTGCTCAGGGTGGTGGGATTGCCGAAGCCCAGCAACTGCGCGGCGCGGGTCTTGTTGCCGCCGGCCTGTTGCATGGCCTGTTCCAGGTAGTAGCGCGCCACCTGCGCCAGGGTCTCATGAAGATCAATACCCTGGCGGAGATCCTGGGCCAGGGGCGCGCCGGGCGGGGGGGAGGGCGGGGGACCGGGGAGCAAGGCCTCGCGTACGTCCTGCAGGTCGATGCACGGGCCTGGCGTCCAGACCGCGGCGCGGCGCAGGGTGTTGAGCATCTCCCGCACATTACCGGGCCAGGGGTGCGCGAGTAAACGTTTTCTTGCGGCAACAGAAAGAATCTTGGCCTCGTAGCCGGGTTCCCCGGCGCTCTCCCGGTTCACCTGATCGAGGAGGCGATCGAGGAGGAGGGCGACGTCGCCTTCCCGGTCGCGGACCGCGGGCAAGGTGATGACGGCCACCGCGAGCCGGTAATACAGATCCTCCCGGAAGCGGCCGGCGGCGACCTCGTGGACGAGGCTGCGGTTGGTGGCCGCGATCACGCGGACATCGACCCGGCGCGAGCGGGTGGCGCCAACGCGGGTGATGTCGCCGAATTGCACCGCGCGCAGAAAGCGGACCTGGGCCGGAGGTGGCAGCTCACCGACTTCGTCCAGAAAGAGGGTGCCGGTGTCGGCGGCCTCGAACACGCCCTGCCGCGCGCTGACCGCGCCGGTGAAGGCGCCCTTTTCGTGGCCGAACAGCTCGGCTTCGATCAACGCGGGGGCGATGGCCCCACAGTTGAGGGTCACCAGGGGGCGCTCCCGCCGCGGGCCGGCCTGGTGGATGGCGCGGGCGAACAGTTCCTTGCCCGTGCCGGATTCGCCTTCGATCAGCACCGGGATGGACCGCAGGGCAATGCGGCGGGCGCGGACCACGACGCGTTGCATCACGGGACTCTGGTGGACGATGTCGTCAAAGGCCGGGGCGGGCGGCGGCAGGCCGGCAGCCAGGCGGGCGAGCTCGGCATCCGGCCGATGCAGCAGATCCGGGAGGAAGTCCGCCGCGATCGCGAAGGGGACCGAGACGGTGCGCACGCCATGCTGGCGGGAGGACTCGATCAGTTCCGCGGGAAACCGCGTCTTGGCCAGGATGATCCACACGGCGGCCATGGCAGGCGTGCCCGGGCTCAGGTGGAAGGTCAGGCCCCCGTCTTCGTCGCGAATCTGCTCAGAAACGCTGGCCGACAGGGCACGGGCATGCCGATAAATGGCATCGAAGTCCGTGGGGCTGGGTAGCGTGACCTGATGCGACCTGATTTCGCAATCTGTTCGGGACCCGAGCCAGCTTAAGTAGTCATCCATCTGGTCGGCGGGGTAGTCGCAAAGGAGATCGAGGCGGCAAAAGCGCCCGGTGTGCAGAGCTTGGGCGATAGGGCCGATACCAACTTGGTCGCTTTCAGTCACCGCACGCAAATCGGTGCGTCCGAGCCAACTTAGCAAACGTTTATTCATGGGGGCGGATAATATCCTGCGCCAAGGGAGTGAGCAGCCTACTCATGAATTTCCTGAAGTACGGAGCGTACGGATGAGGTAGGACGGACGCAACGAGGTGGGGTGACAGCTCGTTTAAGCGGACGCGACCCCAACGGGCGCCACCGCGGCCAGGTCGCCGGCCAGGGCATGGCACCCGGCCATCGCGTCGGCCTCGCGCCCCGTAGCGGCCGCCATGGCCCGGTACCCGGCCGCGAACCTGTTAGCCACCTTCAGCGGGCAGGGTGGTCTTACGCCCTACAGCCCATCCCGCGATGGTCGACCGGAATTCGGCGCCACTGGGAGATAATGATGTATAATAACGTAATTACGTTATTACTAAACTACAGAGGTAGGGGAAGATGGGGCGTCCCGGTATCACGCGCGAAGAGGTCATGGAAACCGCCGATGCGCTCGTCGCGGAGGGGCTCAAGCCCAGCCACAAGCTCATCCGTGACCGCATCGGTGGCAGCTACACCACCATCACCCCCTATCTGGCGGAATGGCGTGAGGCGCGGGGGAGCGAGGCTGTGGGCAGCGTGCCGGAGATGCCCGAACGGGTGGTGAGCGCCTGCCGCGCGGTATGGGGCGCGGCTTGGGTGGCTGCTCAGGAGGCGCTGCGGAGCGAGCGCGAAGGGTTGGCTGCAGTCCGCGAAGATCTGGACCGGGAACGCGCCGAACTTACCCAAGAAATCGCCGATCTCGAGGCGCGCCTGGAGGCTGCCTGGTCCGAGCGCGAGGCCCTTGCCGATAAAGTACGCGAAGCCGAGGCCGCGCGGGAGATGGCCCGAGCGGAGGCGGTGAATTTGCGGATGGACAATGTCCGGCTGGAGGAGCGCGCGGCCCACACTGAGCGGCGCGCTGAAGAATTGCGGGGCCAGGTCGAGCGCCTTGAGCGCGCGCTTGGCCGGCTGGCTCCGCGGCTGAGCCACGGGGACGCCGACGGAGATGATCATCCAGTGGACCGGACGCCCTGAACCGCTTCGGCCATGACGACGCCCTCTCTGACTGACAGCGAATGCCTGGCCGGGATGGTCGAGCGCGTGACCTTTCACAGCGAAGGGAACGGCTTCTGCGTGCTTCGGGTCGCGGTTCCCGGGCAGCGGGATCTGGTGACGGTGATCGGGTCGGCCGCAAGCGTCACCGCCGGCGAACATCTCGAGGCGAGCGGGCACTGGGTCAACGATCAGGAGTATGGACGTCAGTTCCGCTGCACGGCCCTGCGCCTGGTGGCGCCGAGCAGTCTCGAAGGGATCGAGCGTTACCTCGGCTCCGGCATGGTCAAGGGCATCGGCAAGCGCTGTGCGCGACATCTGGTCGAAGCCTTCGGCGCGGAGGTGTTTCAGGTCATCGAGGACGCCCCGGAGCGGCTGTTGGACCTGCACGGGATCGGCCCCAAGCGCCAGGCGCGCATCACGAACGGCTGGGCCGAGCAAAAGGTGATCCGCGCCATTATGGTGTTCTTGCACACCCACGGGGTTGGCTCATCCCGGGCGGTGCGCATCTACAAGACCTACGGGAATGATGCCGTCGCGCGCGTGCGTGAGAACCCTTACGGCCTGGCGCTCGACATCGAGGGCATCGGCTTCAAAACGGCCGACGGCATCGCCAGTCGGCTCGGGATCGCGCCGGATGCGCCGATGCGCGCCCAAGCTGGCGTGCGCCATGTTCTGCAGGAATGGTGCGGGCACGGCCACTGCGCCGCCTGGTATCGGAAGCTGGCCGCCGACGCCGTGGCGTTGCTGGAGATCCCGGAGCCGGTGATCGAGGCGGCGATTCAGGTCGAACTGGACGAGGAACGCCTGATCGCCGAGGAGATCAACGGCAAGCCGGTTTTGTTTCTGGCCGCCCTCCAACGGGCCGAGCGGGGGGTGACGGGACACCTGCGCCGCCTCGCCGTTGGCGGTCCGCCATGGGCGTTGATCGACTCCGGCAAGGCGCTCCCGTGGGCAGAGCAGCACACCGGTCAGACCCTCTCCGCGTCACAGCGCCGCGCGGTGACGACGGCGCTCAACGCGAAGATCGCCATTATTACCGGGGGTCCCGGCGTGGGGAAGACGACGGTGGTCAACAGCATCCTCGGCATTCTGACGGCAAATGGGGTGGAGGTGCGTCTCGCGGCGCCCACCGGCCGCGCCGCCAAGCGCCTGGCGGAGTCCACCGGCCGCGAGGCCAAGACGATTCATCGCCTGCTTGAATTTGATGCGCGCCAGATGGAGTTCACCCGCAACGCCGAGCACCCCCTTGACGCGGATCTGGTGGTGATCGACGAGGCCTCGATGGTGGACGTGGTGTTGATGAACCAGCTCCTGAAGGCCATCCCCGACTCCGCGGCGCTGCTCCTGGTCGGGGATGTCGATCAGCTGCCTTCGGTCGGGCCGGGCGCCGTGCTGGCCGATGTGATCGCCGCGGAGGTCGTGCCGGTCATCCGCCTGACCGAGATCTTTCGCCAGGCAGCGAACTCGCGCATTGTCGTCAACGCCCATCGCATCAACGCCGGGACGCACCCGGAAGGTGCGCCGCCGGGGGAGCCGGACAGCGATTTCCACCTGATCACCGCGAAGGACAAAGACGATGTCCATGACCGGTTGCTAAGGGTCGTGGCGGAACGGATTCCGGCGCGTTATGGGCTCGATCCGGTGCGTGACGTCCAGATCCTTACCCCGATGAACCGCGGCGTGCTGGGGTCGCGGGCGCTGAATGCCGACTTGCAGGCCCTGCTCAATCCAGATGCGCAGCCGTGCATCACCCGCTTCGGCTGGACGTATGCTCCGGGTGACAAGGTTATCCAACTCGCCAATGACTACGACAAGGAGGTGTTCAATGGGGATATCGGCCGGGTCCAGGCCATCGATACGGACGAGGAGCTGCTGACGATCGACTTCGACGGCCGGGTCGTGACTTACGAGGCCAGTGAGCTGGACACCCTGGCTTTGGCCTACGCCACAAGCGTCCATAAAGCCCAGGGCTCCGAGTATCCCGCCGTGGTGATCCCGCTGGCCATGGAGCACTATACCCTGCTGCAACGCAACCTCCTCTACACCGCCGTGACGCGGGGAAAAAAGGTCGTGGTCGTGATCGCCGAGCCCAAGGCGCTCAGCATCGCGGTGAAGCGGACCGATTCGCAGCGACGCTTGACACGATTACGGGAGCGTCTTCGCGGGCCAAATCTTGGCCTGACTCTGGCTTGGCATTGAACCGGAGCCAACACTACGGGAAGTCCAACCGCCCAACGGGTGGGGCATCGCGACGGAACTGTCGCCCGGCGCAGGGCGTACCGGGGCATTCAGTTTATCGCCATGCGCAAGGATATAGGGGGACTGGGAGTCTCGTTTTGCATCATGATCACGGCGACACTCCGCATGACCCCTTCCTGAACCACCGAACCCGCTTAGCCTGCCCGCAATGCGCCGCAGACAAGTCGCGCCATCCTCGATCCTTCCCATTTGCTTCTGGGAGACTGTTCTTTCAGGACAGGCTTATACTAGGGATGACAGCTACCCATCAGGCGCTTCAAGCACCCTCTCCAGCTTGACTGCTTTTGCTCTGCAGCTAAAAAGTGGTGCCCTCAAAAGGAAAGTGGGGTTAAACAGGTATTCCCACACCGTTCCCATCAGCCGCCACAGGCAACCTGTTGACTGATCATATAGCGGTTTTTTCTGCTCAAGGGGGGCGGCTTGCCTCAGGCCCCGGCAAACCGCGCCAACCCCTGCGCGCCCCTTGGAGGGCGCATGTCTA
>CALMDH010000262.1:0-19024 GCA_937862735.1 uncultured Gammaproteobacteria bacterium | reverse complement strand
TCCATGGCAAAGTCGGCGGGCCGGTCAAAGGTCCCGACATACGCCTCCGAAATGTGCTCGGGACTGATCCCCAGGGCGGCGCCGGCCTCGAACACCTCCAGCGGGAGGCGGCTTTCAGTGAACGCCTCGCGCCAGGTCCAGAAGTCCGCGGACAGGTCCCACTCCCCGACGTATTCCCGGGGCACCCCCTCGAAGTCCGCCACAATCCACTCCTCGCACAGGTGCCCGGTCTTCTCGGTCAGCTCCTCCAGCCACTTGGCCCGGGCGGCGGCAAAATCTTCATGGTCGGCATAGTCGCTCAGGTCAAAGGTCTTCGGCACCAGACGCCCGTCGTTATAGGCGGACAACTCATAGAAGGTAATCGTCGTTCTCATGGCTGCTCTCCCGAAACTTGCGCCTTCTCAATGGGTTAGGCGAATCCCCTACTTAAAGTGTACCTCCCCGCCGGGCTTGCGCAAGGGAATCTCGCGATATTTCAGCGGCTTATACTTGACAGGGCAAAGCCCCAGGGGCGGCTTTAGGGGCAAAAAAAGGGGGCCTCGAGGCCCCCCTCGGTTCGGTGTCGGCTTAAAGCAAGCCACGCTCGGCGAAACTCAACACGTCCCGGCCGACGATAAAATGGTCCAGGACGCGGATCTCCACCATGGCCAGCGCGTCCTTTAGGCGGTTCGTGATGCGCATGTCAGCCATGCTCGGCTCCGTCTCTCCCGAAGGGTGATTATGGGCGAGGAGCACGCTGGCGGCGTTCAACTCCAGGGCGGCTTTCAAGACCTCACGCGGGTAAACGGCGCTGGCGTCGATGGTCCCGTAAAACATCTCGCGGTACTCGATCAGCTTGTTACGGTTATCCAGGAACAGGACGGCGAAGCACTCGTTTTCCCGGCCGGCCAGTTTGGCGGACAGGTATTCCCGGGCGGCGTCGGGAGATGAGAACTCAGAGCCTCGCCCGTAGATATACCCGACTGCACTCTTCGCAGCGGCCAGGATCTCTTTCGGGGTCGCCGGCCGATACTCGCCGGACGCCTCCAGGACCATCAGGGTCGCGGTGGAAATGGCGCTCTTCTTCATGGCTGCTCTCCGAAACTCTCGCCTTCTCAGAGGGTTAGGCGGTTCCCCTACTTTGAGGATACCCGCCAACCTCGCTTTGGCAAGGGTTTCTGCGCAAAATAATTCAACGCGATCAAGCACTTAGATGAGAACGCACGGAGAAGTGAGGACGACGGTCAGGCATGGGTCTAGGACGCGCCAGGACGGGCCTGGACGCGCGGGGGCGTCGGAGCGATAGGGTTAGATGGCGAAGGCCAGGAACGTCTTGGCGGGGCGGGGGCGGCTTGCCTGGGGCTGCGCTGGGCAGGATGAAAGGGCGGCGACTCCCATAAAAAAAGGGGCCTCGCGGCCCCTTTTGATTACCTGGAATCGGTTACTCTTCGGCTTCTGGCTCGAACATCTCGTCCAGCTTCTCGACGCACGCCAGGACCTCGAACTCGTCGAACGGGTCACCGACCCCGATCTCCTGCAGAATCCGGGCGCAGGTCAGGATGAGTTCGCGCCGGCACTCGCGCTCCTCGCACTCATTAAAGCTCTGGTCCTCGGGGTTCAAGGTGGCGAGGTTCGCGAAACAATCGCCAAGGTCGCGCAAGGTATTCTGGAATCGGCAATAGGGCATGTTCATCGCGGCTCTCCGGAACTCGCGCTTATTCAAAGGGTTAAGCGCTTCCCCTACTTAAAGGATACCCGCGGGCCTGGCTTGCGCAAGGGTTTCTGGACGAAAAGTCACACCTTTTCAACCGCCTATCCAGGCGCGTCGAACCAAAGTGGAGAAGAGCGCCAGCATAGGGCCAGGACCTCCCAGGACGGGCCAGGACGCGCTGGCGGGGCGGACCGATAGGATTGGATTGGATAGGGCGGGAACGGCCCGGCGGGGCGGGGCGGCGCCCAGCGCCTCACCTTGGCACGGCGCCCGGCTGATCGCCCTGGATGGCAAGGGCCGGCGTCGCGAGCGGGACGCTTGTCTTCTCCGCTCCCGGCTCGCCACCTGGCTCCTTACGGCGCCCGGCTCAGCACGCCGCTGGCCGCTCACAACACGTCTAAGCGGTTGATTGGATTGGGCAATGCGCTATGCCTATGATTTTGGGGTCCTTCCGGGCACCTCTGCGCCGGGAGGTTGCCGGCCGCCCGGCCTGGCCCTAGGCGTAGCTTCTTCATTTCGTTTCTGTTTCAAGGGGATTGTCGGGCACGCTGGGGGGGGATCACCGGGTGTACGGCGCTGTTCGGCGGGCGCTGTTTGTCCGGGGACTAATTGTTCAGGAGGCCGAAATGGCCCTGGCTATAATCCAGATCCATTCGCCTTCCATAGGGCCAAGTCCGTGGCAGCTTTCAAACTCTCGCCGCCGATGCTCAAGGAAAAGGACATCCAGGCCGCGATCCTGGACTACCTCCAGTGGGATCAGCGGGTGCAATGGGCGGCACGCTTCAACGTCGGCGCCAGTCCGTCCGAGTACGTAGATAAGCAGGGGCGGCGCAAACGCTACTTCGTGCGCTGGGCGCCGACCGGGACCCCGGATATCCTCGGTATGCTCAAGGGCGGCTGTCTGCTGGGGATCGAGTGCAAGCGCCCCGATGGCCGGGTGCGCCCCGCGCAACGGGCCTTTCTTGACGCCATCGCGGACGGCCAGGGCCTGGCGATCGTCGCCCGGTCGGTGAGGGATGTGATCCGCGACCTCGATCAGTTCTGTCAGGCGCGGGGCGCGTCATGATTCACATCGAGATCGACGCCAGCGAGGTCTTCGCTGTCCTGCGCAGACTGGAGGTAAATCTGAAGCCGGCGGTCGCCGAGGGCATGACGCGTACCATGCGGGCGGTCGAACAACATGAGATCAAGGCCATGGAGGATCAGATCGACCGTCCTACCCCCTTCACGCTGGACAGCCTCTGGCTTCAGCCGGCGCGTCCGGAGAAACTGGAGGCCACCCTGGGGATCAAACCCATTGCGAGCAAGTACCTCACCCGGCCGATCCTGGGGGGCGACGTGAACAACACCCTGGTCCCGGTGCTGGCCAACGAGAAGCTCAACCAGTACGGCAACATCGTCGCCAAGCGCAAGGGCATGAAGTACCTGGCGCGGCACCGGAAGAAGTCTTTTGTCGCCCGGATCAAGGGCACCCTGGCGGTGTGGCAGCGCATTGACCGCCACCAGGTCCGCGCCCTGATCTACAAGGACCCGGATGCGCCGCGCCAGAAGCGCTGGACGTTCTACGAAACCGGGGAGAAGGTGATCCAGTCCCGCGTGCTGCGGGACATCCATACCGCCATCAAGAAGGCCCTGGGCTAAAACAGCTCGGCTTGGACGTGGGTCGGGGCTTGAGTTAGGGTGGGAACCGGGGATTGGCTTGGGGCGGTCCCTAACTCGGGGACCGCGACGCCCAGGCGGTCTTGGAACCAGTCGGCCACCAGGCGGCGGTGGCACCAGTTGGTCGGGGTGAAGGGCGGGCGCTCCCAGCAGAGAAGGACGGGCTCCTGATCCCCGGCCAGGCGGTGCAGATCGTCCCAGACCTGCTGGGGATCGAGGGCATTGAGGATGGCGGCGTAACGGGGCAAATAGAGCGCCTGACTCATTTTGAGCATATCGGCATCCGGGGCCAACGCGCGGTATTGGCGGAAGCCCGCGGGGGTACCGCGGGGGGCATAGCGGGCGATGGAGATCCGGCCGGGTCCGGTGTAGGTGAAGAAACTGGCGGTTTTCATGGTTGCTCTCCCTGGCAAGGGGTGATGATTTAATTATACGGCAACCACTTGTTTTCGCTCATTTAATAGTAATTCTCCAGGCTATTGGGTTCGGATAAATGGCATTGGTGTAAAGCGACTGGCCGCTCGTCGCATCGTTCGCTTACCTATAGCTGGTTCCACCTTCTCCATGTGGCTGTGCACGCGGTGGCTACCGACCGAATTGTCCCCGCGGGGGTCATTCCCATCGCACGTTATCGGCGCAGCCAGTCTTGGCCCCAACGGTCACCTACCTCATCACCCGGCAGCCCGTGGTGAAGGAAGCGGTTCTCACGTCCCATCCTGTCGCATCCCTCCGCCACCATGGTCCCTTCCGTCACCCGACCTTCCGGAACGACCATGCCGTACCTGTCCAGAATCACCGCCCATTTCAATCAACGCTTCGCCCATTGGGGCATTCAGCTCCCACCGGCGGACCTCGCCCAGCGCCGCCGGGGCCAGCTCAGCCAGTCCGGCTGGTGCATCTGGTACCTGTTCGACGCCGATGAGCAAGGTGACTACCTCGACTACTACGCCCACCACCCCGTCAGTGGCGACGAGCACCGCCGGCTGCGCGCCAACGGCGGGCGGGAGTGCCTGCCCGCCCTCCAGTGGCCGGACCCGGACCGGGACGACCCGGCGGAGACCCCTTGCGAATCTCGAGCCTGGCAAGCCGAGAACCGACGCATCGCCGCCCTGCTGACGGCCAAGGGCTTTGGCATCCCGGCCGGCGCGCCCGGGGTCCCGGTCCGCACCCGGGGCCGCCCCCTCCACCCCTCCCCGTGAGGCGTGCGCCCGGCCGGGGCTGGTCACCGGGGCGCACCCCAGGACCAGCCGGGTCCTTTGCTATGATCCCTCGTCACCCGTCCCGCTCACCCTGCCGCCTACCCGGGAGCCGCCCATGATCGACACCCTGCTGCGCCAATGGACCCTGTTGCGCCTATTGCCTCGCCATCCACGGCGGCTGGAGCCCGCCCGCCTCAAGGACAAACTCGACGCCATGGGCATCGCGGTGACCCTGCGCACCGTCCAGCGCGATCTCAACGCCCTGGCGGCGGTCTTCCCCCTGGAGGCCTCGGCGGGCAAGCCCCAGGGCTGGTGCTGGTGCCAGGGCGCCCGCCAGCTCGATCTGCCGAGCATGGACCCCCATGCCGCCCTGACCTTCCACCTGGTCGAGCAACACCTGCGCACCCTGCTGCCGCCGGCGACCCTGGCCGACCTGGCGCCCTGGTTCGAGGCCGCCCGCGGGGTGGTCGCGGCCGGGACCTCACGGGTGACCCAGTGGCGGCAGAAGGTGCGGGTGGTCTCCCGCACCCTGACCAAGCTGCCCCCGGCCATCGACCCGACGATTCAGGCCAGCCTCTACGAGGGCCTGCTCCTGGACCGCCAGGTGGAGGTGACCTACCGGGCGCTGACCACCGGCGGGGAGGCCAAGACCTACCCGGTGCATCCCCTGGGGCTGGTGGTGATGGAACAGGTGGTGTACCTGGTGTGCACCCTGCGCGATTACCCGGACCCGCGCTTTCTCGCCATCCACCGCATCGACGCCGCCCGCCTGCTCGACGCGCCGGCCCAGCGCCCCACGGGCTTCGACATCGACGCCTTCATTGCCCGGGAGTTCGGCATCCGCCGCGGGGACGAGGCCCTCAAGCTGGTGCTGTGGGTGCGGGGAACCCTGGCGGCCTACCTGAAGGAGACCCCCATCGCCAAGGGCCAGAAGCTCCAGCCCCGGGACGCTGAATGGACGGAGGTGCGGGTCAAGGTCGCCGACACCCAGCAACTGCGCAACTGGTTGCTGTCCCTCGGTGCCCAGGCGGTGGTGGTGGCACCGGCACCTTTGCGCGAGGAGCTGCGCCAGGAATTGCGCCAGGCAGCTGCCCGGTACGAGGGGCCGACGCCAAGCTAATGGGGGCCGACACTGGTTTTGACCCCGGCACGCCCTTAATGGAGTGTCACGATGCCGTACCCCAGTCCGCTGGCCACGGGCCTGAAGCAGCGCAGCGTCAAATCAACCTTGGCGCCGCGCATGGCTTCCTCGTACAACTCGGCTCCACTGTTGCTGCCCAGGATGACCAGTGCCCCGGCGGCGACCTCATGCGCCATTGATCCGATATTTACCATTTCATCCCCATCTGCGTCTTTGACGATCGCGCTCAAGCTAACCTCGGGAATGGTGTAGCGCGTGGGATTGTACAACAGGTACCTAACCCCAAATCCAGGATGATCATCTTCCCAGATGCCACTGCTCACTAGGCGCAGGGCGGGTTCAAGGTTGACAAACGGTAGGGGCTCAGGCGACAGGTTTGACGTCGGTACGTCCACCTCCCCAACCTTCCATTCTATGTGACTGCTGGCGTCCACCCTGACCACCACCAAGGCCTGGTCGGCGCCGGGCACCAACTGAGCAGGCATGAACTGGTAGATTACCTCGGCTTGGACGGTCTCGCCCGCCGGAAGGCAAATGTCTAACGACTTATTTCCCCCTTTTACAAAAAAACCCTGAGCGGTGATGAGGTCAGCGCGGAGCGTGACATGCTCCAGATTTTCCGCCGTTGGATTATGGATGGCACAACCAATGGTCACCTGGCGTTTGCGCTGGCGGCCGGTCCCCGTCATCTGCGCAGTGAGGATGGTGATCCCCAGCGCGGCTGAGCCCATGGGGTCCCCACCTAACCGAACGGCGTCCAACGCATCGCGGATCACCGTCAGGTTGTTGGGTAAGGTGGTCGCTGCTTGAGGTTGGGCTGCGACTAACTCCAGGGGGACTGCCTTCGTTCCGGATGCGTTACAGACATCATCCTGGGCGGCGGCGACCGGCACCAGTCCGTAGGGGTTGCCATCAGAAAATAGCAGGGCCTTCTCGCTCAAGGCCGTCAATGTCGCGCGCAAAGCACCCTCATCGGCGGGCGGGGCCTTCAGGGGCAGGCGCCAATCGGCCTCCAGGTCGGCGATGAACACCTCGCCTTCAATATGCCAATCACCCCGGACTGCTTGTGGCCTGACCGTTGTCACCTCCGGCGGCAAATCGATAAGCTGGCGATCGTCATCTGCCAAATCATCCAGGCGCAGATCGCCACCGATCAGCAGGGAGAGAGTCCCGGGTAAGTCCAGTTCCAAGTCACCGACCAGGGCCCGTTGGTCCTCTTTATCGTCGCTGAGGAACTGGTAAGCCTGGTTGAGGGCGGCCGTGCACAACAAGGTCAGCCCAGTATCACCGGCCATGGGCAGTTCAGCCTCGTCCTCCTCATCCAATGGCTGTGCCCGCGTGAGGATGGCCACCTTGCCGGAGACGATCCCCTTGGCCACTGGCCAATAGCCACTCAGCGCCAAGGACACCTTTGCCCCTTTCAGTTGCTGGGCCTTGGCATGCCCGGACTGAAGCAGGTTATCAACCGTGCCGGGGTGGACTTCCTGGGACGTGCTGGTATCCATCACCTTTCGCCCTTGATGGTCGATGACCACCGCGGTCAGCTTGACCTTGGGCAGATAATGGCGTGTGAGGTTGTGCACGAGGGCCTCTACTTCCACCCAGCGCTCACCCTTCCTGGCGGCTTTGGTCTGCGCCAGACTGCCCCCGAGTAAGCGCAAAACCGGAGGCAGGGTGGCAGTGGGCAACGGAGTGGGACCGCTCGCCACCGTTGGCAATGCCAATTCCCCGAGGGGACCTTCAGCGAAGGTACAGGCAGTGACCTCGATGACCACCCAGGCTTGGTCCGCATCCATTGCCGGCAAGGGCGGTTCGAGTTCGAAACTCACCGAGGTACGATAGGTTTCACCTGGCAGGATCGCCACCGGGTGGTTGACCTGCGCTTCGCTCAGGATCAGACCGTTAAGGGTCAGGAGTTGCGCGCGCCCCTCCAGACATTTCAGTTGCAGCGCCGTGGTATTGGTGACCGCATAGCGAATGGTAAAGTCGTTGTACTGAAACAGCCGCGCGCCCGCCGTGGCGGGGTCGAGTAATTCCAGGTGAAGGGCCGGCAGTCCCAAGGGGTCCTCACCCAGTTGCAGGTCTGCGAAGTGGTTACTGCCCCCCGTGGGCATGAGGGGTGCCGGTGGGGCGTCTCGCTGCGGGGCAGGGGTGTTCAGGGCCGCGCCCTCAAGCTTGATACGGACATCACTCCCCCGGTGGACGCCAAACTCCAAGCCGTAGGGGTTGTCTTCAACAACATAGAGGGCGTAATTGCCCAAGGCGATCAAGGACTCGCGCAACTCATCCGCATCAGCGGGCGGGGCCACCAGGGGCAGGAGCCAATCGGCCTCCAGATCGATCACGAAGACATCCTGTTCGATCACCCAGTTGCCACGAACGGCCAGCGGCCTGAGCGCCGCCACCGCTGGGGGCAGGTCAATGAGCTGACGGTGCTCCGCCCTCAGATCAGCCAGGAGCAGATCGCCAACGATCAGGTTGGTCAGGGTTCCTTCCAGGTCCCCCTCCAAGTCCCGCCGCAACGCTTTCAGCAGCGCCCGGCCCCCACCCAGTCGATACCAGGCCCCGTCCATCCGGGCCGTGCACAACAGGTGTAGACCCGTCCCTTCCACGCTCCGCGGCGGGGCGACAAGCGCCTCTGGTCCCAGTTGCGGCCGGCGGCCCCGCAGCCTAAGGGCCACCTGTCCGTTACCTGAGCCCCTGGCTACCGGCCAGCAACCGCTCAGACCCAAGACGACCTTTGCCCCACGCAGGCGGTGCTCAGCCGCAGCGCGACCGCTTTGCAGGGTAACGAGGGCCCGCGGCGGAACCTCCCCGAGGGTACCCGCAGCGGTCAGTTTCCGTCCCTGTTTGTCGGTGACCACCGCGGTAAAGCCTGCCAGGGGTAACGGATGGGGGGTGAGGTTTTGCACCTGACACTCCAATTTCACCTCGCTTGCCGTGTCAAGCAGATAATTGTAACTAGGTTCGGTCCGCCACATCCGGCCGCTCACCAGGCGAAAAGCGGGCGGCAGGGTGCCGGTAGGCAGATCCACGCAGTCGCCGGGCGTATTGGGCACCTCCAACGCTCCCAGCGAGCGGTGACCGCAGTCACAGCCCGTGACCTCGATGGCTACCAGGACCTGGCTGAACTTGGGGTTCTCGCACAGGCTCTTCATGCGATCAAAGGTGATCTCGTAGGGTGCGGTATCACCGGCGAGCAGTGTCACCATCTCGCCCTGTCGCACCGTTTTTAGCTTTCGTCCGTTTGCGGTGAGGAGTTGCGCCGTAATCGCCAGGTGTCCCAGAGCAAAGGGCGTGGTATTGGTGACGCGAAAGCGTACCGTTAGCGGCGGGTTGTCGCCGTGGTCTTCACCCCGGGTGACCGTGCCGAGCACCGCGATAGCCAGGTCGGGCAACTCAGGTGCCTTGCCTTCCCCCTGAATGACGGCCAGGTTGTCCAAGGAGGGGGTGAGAACGGGGGGAGTGGTCATTTTGTGTCCTCATGATGTTTTTCTGTCTACTTGCCGCAGGGTACATGGCAGCGGAGGGTCGCCAGCATCCCGCTACTCGTATTCCATTTCGCTACACACCAGGCCTCTGGCCACCGGCCAATAGCCGCTCAGGGTTAATTTGACCTTTGCCTCATCAGGGCACGGCGGCGTTGCAGAGCCGCGACCATAAAGGGTTATGAGCCCGCCCGGGGGGATCGCATCAGCCGCCTCCACTTCCGCCACCTTAAGCCCCGCCTTATCGGTGATCACACCGGATAACCGCACCTTGGACAGCAACTGCGGAGTGAGATTGTGTACCAGGCCTGCCAACACCACGTCACCCGATCGCTCTCTCCAGAGACTCCCCCCCACCAGGCGACAGGCTCCCAAGAGCGTGGTGGGTGGTAGCGCCACGGGGGCCTCATGCTCTCTGCGCACCGGCACTTCTCCCAGCGGACAGATTGCGGAGGCACAGGCCGTCACATCGATGAGTATCAAATCGCCCTCGCCAGGTGACGCCTCTGACAGATGCGAGGGTAGGATCAGCTTCTTGCGGATGGTTTTACCCGGGAGCAGATCCACGTTCTCGCTTTCCTCGATACCCTCGATACCCTCAAAAATCACTCCCTGCTTAGTGAGAAAGTACATCCCGATCACCAGTGCGTTAAGCGCCACCGTTGTGGTATTGGTGACCGCAAAACGTATTGTGTAGGTGGTGTAATCACTGTTGCAGTTCGTTTCTTTGGTATCCCACTTGCGCAACTTGATGCCCAGTGGCGACAGGCCGTCCGTGACACTTTGCGCCTGGATGGCGGAGAGGGTTTCCGCAAGAGATGCGGCCTCGTGCAGCGTTATCATTGAATTGTCACCTCGTCTTGTAGCAAGCCCCTGGCCAGCGGCCAATAACCACTCAGAACCAAGGTAGTCGTCGCGCCCTTGAGGCGATGCCCCTCAATGCTAACGTTAGCGGCCAGGGTCTTGAGCGACCCGGGATGGACGAGTTCTTGGGTGTCCATATCGCCCACCGGGCGCCCAAAGGTGTCATGAATCTCCGCCCTCAACCTCACCTCGGGTAACAGATAAGGGGAGCGATTCCGCACCAGGCATCGCAGCTCGACCGGTACCTCATTTTCCCGTTCAGGTTCACCCAACCAGAGACTCCCGCTGACGATGTTCAGCACGGGTTCGAGGCCGCTGAGCGGGAGGGGGACGGGGATCATCCTCGTCAGGGGCACGTCAATCGGACCGAGCAGGCGTTCTCCGGCCCCATACGCGAGTACCTCGATCACCACCCGGCCCTGCGCGACGTTGGGTGCTAGCCAGAAAGTCTCCTGGCTGTCAGCGCGTGCGCCTGCGGGGATCTTCTCCAACACGGTGCGCGGCAACGACGTGTACAGGTCAGCATCCTCGCCGATCACCTTTGACTCCTTCCGATGGACCGCCCCCCGCGGGGTGACCAGATAGACGCGGGTCTCCAGGTAGTCCAGATCGAGCGCGGTAGGATTGGTCACCGTGTAGCGGATGGTGACCTCGTCATAGCCACGTTCATTGGGACCCTCCTTCTCGCTGCCGGTGATGGCGATATCAAGGATGGGCAGGCCCAGGGGGTCCACGACCACCTGGTTGCCCGCGTGTTCCGTGGGGGTTATGGGTATGGACATCGCCTCTTCTCTCCTCTAGGCGTGGATTAAGCTTGGCGGGTGATAATTTGCCGCACGTCCTCCTGGAACAACACACCCTTATCCATCAGGGCCGCGATGAGCCGGTCGAGCACCGCGCGGTGCTGGCGCAGCAAGGCCAACACCGCCAGATACTGGGTCTGCAGAAACCCCCGGCAGAGCGCCTCCGCCCGGGCCAGATCCGCGTCCGCCACCTGGCCGTGCAGGATCGCCAGGTTACTGGCGATGGCGGCGTCGCTGCTCAGATCGGGCGAGTGGCCATTGGCGACGAACAGATCGCAGGCGAGGGCGTAGACGCGCAACAGATCGCTCCGCGCCCCGGTGGCGCTGACCTGGTCCGCCCCGAGCACCAGCTGCTCCGCCGCCCGCCCGGCGAGGCCGACGCGGATGCGGTGCACCATATCGGCATAGGTGTGCTCCTCGCCCTCCGCCACCCCGTCATAGGGGGGCACCACGATGCCACCGTTGTCGTTGCGTGGCCGGGCGCTGACATAGACCGGAATCGTGCCGCGGGGACCGTCCAGGGCGGCCACCAGGGCATGCCCGGCCTCGTGGATGGCGGGCAAGCGTCGCTGCACCTGGGTATCGGGGGACAACTCCTGATCCGCGGTGCCGTAGGTGGCGAACAGCAGCAGATCCTGGAAGCTGGCCGGACGCCCCTCGCGCCACTGCAAGCGGCGCAGGGCCTGGTGCAACAGACTGCGGCGCCGGTGGTCGGCGAATTCGTAGCGCACCAGGGCGCCCAGATGGTTGAGGTCCGCGGTCACGCTGGGGTCGAACAGGCTGGGACCCAGTTCGTCGACGAAGGCCCGGGCCAGGTCCTCGTTGCCCAGGTGGGGCAGGGCCAGGCGCCGGTCGAAGCACCCCTGGCGGCGCAACTGGGGGTCCAGGTGGCCGACCGACTTGAGGGCGATGACCAGCACCAGGGGCGACTGGGGCAAACCGGCGGCCAGAAAGCCGCGCAGGGCCTGGCGGAAGGCGGCGGCCGCCAGTTCGTCGTGGCCCAGGGCGCGGGGGAAGCCCAGCTCGTCCGCGTCGTCCTCCAGGGCGGGACCGACCCACAAGCCCGCCTCCAGATAGACCAGGGTGGGCGTGTCTTCCGGCAGGGCCTCCACCCAGGCGGGGAAGTCGCTGACCACCTCCGCCACCGGCACGCGCCGATAGGCCAGACCCGCCATGTTGGCCACACAATGCAGCACGCCGTCCATGACCTCCAGGTCCTCATGCTCCACCACCACCGCCTGCCCGGTGAGCGCCCAGCGCGCGCGGTCGCCGGGGTGGGCAGCGGCCTGGGTCAGTTCCCGCGTCCAGCGCTTGACGGCGCTGTCCTCGGACCAGTAGTTCCAGTAGGGGGTGTAGTCCCGGGAAGGCGTGCGGCGGGCATAGGGCATCAATTGCTCTCCTGTCGGCGTCGTCATGGGGCCAGCTTAACCGAGGGTGGCGACAGAATGTGTCGCAGGGGATCAGTCTGCCAAGGTCCCGCCCGCGGCGAGCGTCATCAACTCCGCCTCGCCGATGACCCGCACCCCCAGCTGGCGCGCCTTGACCGCCTTGGCGCTGGTCGTGTCGGGGTCGGCGAGCACCAGCAGGTCCAGCCCCTGGGTCACGCTGTCCACCAGGTCGATGCCCTGGGCGGCCAGGGCCTCCTGGTAGTCGGCCTTCTTCTTGCCGCTGGGCAGGCGGCCGCTGATGCACAGGGTGCGGCGCGGGGCGCTGTCCGCCGGGGCATGGAGGTCCTCCGCCGGGGGCAGAATCTCCACGCCGTTGGCCAGCAGCTTGTCCATCACCGGCGCCAGGGCGTCGATGGCGTCCTGGATCGGGCCGCCCAGGTTGGGCACCCCGGCGCGGGCCGCCAGGGCCGGGTCGCGCAAGGTGCCCCCACGCCAGTCGTCCAGGCGGTCCAGATCCCCGCCGGCGGCGGCGATCATCAGCTCCACCCGCCGCTGGCCGAGGGCCTCGATGCCCAGGGCGCCAAGGAACTGGCTCAGGCGCAGGGTGCGGGTGGCGTCGATGGCGGCGAGGATGCTGGTAGCGCGTTTCGCCCCCAGGCGCAGTTCCTTCTCCGGGTTGATGATCAGTTCAGCCATGGCCTCCGCCTGGTCGCGCAGGGTGTAGAGGTCACCGGCATCTTCGATGGCGAAGTGCTCCACCAGGGCCTCGAGGACCGCGTCGCCGATGCCGAGGATGTCGAGACTTTTGATCCAGCGCGCGATCTTGCCGATGGACTTCTGCGGGCAGGCACGGTTGCGGCAGGCGAGGATGGCGCCCTCGGTCCCGCCGGTGGTGACCTTGCGCCCGACCTCCCCGCCGCAGAAGGGACAGGCGCTGGGCACCGGAATGGGCTGGCGCTGGGACGGACGGTCGGTGACGCGGACGATCTTGGGGATGATGTCGTTGGCCTTGATCACCCAGACGCGATCGCCCAGGGCCAGGTCGAGGCGGGCGATCTCGTCGAAGTTGCCCAGGGTGGCGCTGCTGACGGTGGTGCCCCCCAGGTTGACCGGGCGCAGGTGGGCGACGGGGATCAGGGCGCCGGTGTGGCCGCCGCTGACCAGGACCTGCTCCAGGACGGTCTCGGCGCCGGCGGAGTCGAACTTCCAGGCGATCTGGCCCTTGGGCCGGCCGGCGGTGGCGCCGAGGTCCCGCTGGGTGGCGAGGTCATCGACCTTGAGGACGATGCCGTCGATCCAGAACGGCACCTGGTCGCGCTCGCGGGCGACCTGGTGGAAATAGGCGACGGCGGCCTCGGCGTCCGCGCACAGGTGCTGGGGGATGAGGTTGAAGCCCAGCTCGGCCAGGCGCGCGGCCTTGGCGGTCTCGGTGGCGAAGGGTACCGGCTGGCCGTCGCGGGTCTCGTCGAGGTCGAAGGCGTAGCTGGTGAGGAGATCGCTCTGGTGGCCGTTCTTGCGCCCCATGATGCCGTTGCCGGCGTTGCGGGGGTTCTTCTGGCGCAGGGGGTCGACCCGGGTCCAGTTCTCCACCGTGAGGATGACCTCGACG
The DNA here is from genome assembly GCA_937862735.1 of uncultured Gammaproteobacteria bacterium. Classification (GTDB taxonomy): domain Bacteria; phylum Pseudomonadota; class Gammaproteobacteria; order Chromatiales; family Chromatiaceae; genus M0108. Next base: position 5,183 of record CALMDH010000262.1, on the reverse strand, counting down.
CGTACCGCGCCGGTGAAGCCGCCTTCCGGGGTGCCGGCCCAGGCGGGCAGGCCCGCAAAGCGCAGGGCGTTGGCGGTGATGTCCTCGCCCACGGTGCCATCGCCACGGGAGATGGCCTGGACCAGGCGCCCGTCGCGGTAATAGGCGGCGGCACTGGCGCCATCGCCCTTGAGGCTGGCATGCAGGGCGCCCCCGCCGGCCTTGAGGTGCCACTGGCGAAACTCGGCCTCGGCGTTGACCTTGCTCTGGCTGCCCATGGGGAGGGCATGGCGGGCCTTGGTGAGCATGTCCGCGCCGGAGACCGGGGCGCCGACCAGGGCCAGGACCGGATCATCCGGGGCCAGTAGGCGCAACTGGTCTTCCAGGGCGTCGTACTCGGCGTCGCTCATGAGCGGCTCGCCGCTGTAGTAATAGGCGTGCTTGGCCTTGAGGATGAGGTTGCGCAGGGCGTCCAGACGGGGGTCGGGCATGGTTGGATCTCCGGGGGCGTAGGGGGAGCGTACCGGGGCGCGTGGTAGATGATCCCTACCCGGGCTGGGGATGAACAGGCCAGTCTGGCAGGTGATCGATTCGTCATTATTGGCCTCCTGGCGACCAAACAAGTCGCATGGTGTCATCCAGCCACCCATATTTGGTAGAAGCGATCTCTCGCTGTACGACGCATTTGGTCGTCCAGGTACCTATCATTGCGCAACCAAGGCAAGTAGAGAGAGCCTAAACCCCCTCAGCGCGAACAATCCGGACCAACTATGCCCTACAGGTTCGGCGGGGGAGCCAGCTAGCATCTTCAAACATAAAAAATTAGACTATAGCCGTATCAAAGATAACTTATCTTGTTGATTTTATTCTCTTGTCAATCCCAATTAATCTTTCGGATTTTTAACAATGAAGATTAATTCTTTTTACATTAACCCTCTCTTCGGTCCCTTAATGGCTTTGCTGGTTGCATTGCTGATCCCGGGAAATACTTTGTTTGCCAAGTGCCTTGCATATAATGATTATTTCAATCCTTGTCGATATCCAACAGGAGATGCCTGGTGCGTTGAGTACGGCAGTGGCAATATTTTTGCTTACAAAGACAAATGCCTTAAGGAGCACTTTCCGGATAATGGTTTATCAATAGATCAACTCCCGCTCACAACCGAAATCAATAAATCCTACGCAAACGAGACCAGTAGAAATTATAGCGAAAATATAAATTCTGTAGATTTAACCGAGGCAGTTCTAGCTCAATCCATCAATTCCGCAAATGAAAGCAATAAATCATCAAAGTCAAGTAGTACACATGACGAGCTTGGCGGAAACTTGTCGACTGATTCCGAGCAAACGAATTCCGATAGCGGTTTGAAATCCGCAATAGCTATAGTTGTTATAGCGCTTTTTGTTATGAAATTGCTGGGATATAGGTTATTTTTAATATCTGGCATCATAATTATTATTTGGTGGGTCACACAGCATGCCGAATCTTTCATGTCGTTATTGGTTAAAGTCACGCCGTATGCAGAATTCTTCATTTCGTTATTGGTCGCGGTTACTCTTATTTCCTTGATCGGCTATGCAATTTTCTATTTTAAGCAGGAGATTTATGCAGATAAAGCCATGAAAAGATCAAATAAAGCTAAAGAAGAAGCCATCGATAAATACATTCATATACTAGCGCTAAAGAGAAATCAACTAACATTCAAGGACGAATATGGCGACCTTGATGTCAGAGAATGGGAAAAAGAGAAAGATAAATTCATTGCAAAAAAAATTATGCCTTTATCTCTGATGTCTGAAGATAATGTGGAGTATTTGGTCTGGAAAGACAGGATCGACCACAAAATTGACAGCATTAAAAAGGATGAGACAAAAGACAACGACCTTAGGGCCGATATTGAATTTCATAACTTAACTCCCAGGGAGTATGAATTAGCTTGTGCCAATGAATTGAAACGCCATGGTTGGTCGACCCATGTCACTCCACTTACTGGAGATCAAGGAGCGGATGTAATTGCAAGCAAAAATGATAAGGTAATTGTTTTGCAATGCAAATATCTCACAACTTCAAGTGTACCTAACAAAGCCGTCCAAGAAGTTCATGCGGCCAAAGGTTTCAATAACGCAAATTATGCTGCTGTCGTTTCTAACGCGCAATACAGCAAATCTGCTCGGCAACTAGCCACAAAGCTCAATGTTGAATTGCTGCATCATAATGATTTAAGGAGATTAAATGAATTAATTGCTGAACTCTACTAGCCCATGTTTTGGCGTTTTCAACCAAGATCGCATGTCGATGGTGTCGAGCCCCGTTCCTCGCATTTTCTCGCGACCCATCCTGTCGCACCCGGCCCTTATCCTGGCGCTTCCTTCCCCCCCTGGAGAGCGCGCGATGCCCCTGCGACCTGAGCAACCGTCTTCCCCGTATCCCGCCGAAGCGGTCACGCCGGCCCCGGACGAGTGGCTGACCCCGGCGGACTTGCTGGCGCTGCTGGGGCCAAGGTCGCCCGCCCCCCGGCGTCCCTGGGGTGACGTGCCGACCCCGGCCCGCGCCCCCGCGCTTGACTGCACATCCCCACCCAGCACCCGCACGGCCAGTGCGGAGGAGTAAGCCCATGACCCGACTCGGGACCCTCGTTCAGGAAGCCCTCGCGCAACTGGAATGGGCGGGCGAGCTGACCGCCGACGAAGCGGCGGGCACCAGCCAGCTCCAGACCCTGATCACCATCGACGATCAGCCCTGCTCGCTCTACATCGACACCCGTGAGGAGAAGGATTACATCGGGGTCTTCTTCTATCCGCCCTTTCGCGCCAAGGCCGCTGCCTACCCCGAGACCTGCCTGCTGATCAATGCCATCAACACGCGCACCCGCCATGGCCACCTGGAGGTTCTGCGGCACAACGGGCGCCTGCGCATGGTGGTCAGCGCCGATGTCAAAGGCGCCAACCCCACCGGGGCCTTCGTGGCGCACCTGATGCGCTACGGGGCAGATTGCCTCTTTACCTGGATGGGGGAGCTGGCGGCGGTGGCGGTGGGCAATCGCCGGGCCGATGATGTCCTGGCGGCACTGGAGCAGGACGAGGCTTCCCCCCCGGCGTTAGGCGAGGAGGAGGCCGCAGGCTGAACGGGGTGACCCGCTGCTGGACACCCGTGCCTGACCGTTGGCCTTGGTCAGGCGCGGTGCGCCACGCCCCGGGCCGCCCGCCTGCGACCCATTCTGTCGCCACCCTAAGCTATGCTAACCACCTGTCCCCACCCGTCACCCACGCCTGCGTAGCAGAGGGAGGTAACCCATGACCCGCTTGTCCCGCATCGTCCAGGACGCCCTGGATCAACTGGAGTGGCAAGACGAGATCACCGTCGACGAGGCCGCGGGCACCAGTCAGCTCAAGACCCTGGTCAACCTCGAGGACCAGTCCTGCCCCGTCTACATCGACACCCACGAAGCGTCGGACGCGATCAGCGTCTTCCTCTACCTGCCCTTTTGCGTCAAGGCGGCGCACTATCCCGAGGCGTGCATGCTGGTCAATGCCATCAACACCGCTGCCCGCCACGGTCATCTGGAGATTGTGGCGGATTCGGGCCGCATCCGCCTGGTGGTGTCCGCCGATGTCGAGGGCGCCAACCCCACCGGCCTCTTCGTGGTGCGCATGCTGCAATGTGGGCAGGCCCTCCTCAGCCACTGGATCGGGGCCTTGGCCGCGGTGGCGATCAGCGGCCGCCCGGCGAAGGCGGTCCTCGCCGAGATGACCACCCCGACAGCCGAGGAGGTACCCGGGGCGGAAGGGGTTGCTGGGGCGACCCCGGCGCCGGCAGATATTCCCGCCGCCGCCCGCACCCTCCACTGATCCGGAGGGGGGTGCTACCCTTTCTCCTCTGTCTTGCACGCGGGGCTATGCCTGGCCCCCTTCCTCAGGAGCCAGTCCGATGACGACCGTCGTGTATTTCCATGGTTTCGCCAGCGGTCCCCAGGGACCCAGTCCCAAGACGGACCTGATCCGCGGGTTGGGGCATGAGGTGGCCCTGATCGCCACCGATGGGGACTACCGGCCCGTCGGCTACCGGGCGGCCTTCGCTCGGCTGGATCTGGACCCCACCGCCCCGCTGGTGTTGATGGGGACCAGTCTGGGGGGCTTCTGGGCGCGCCGGCTGGGCCAGGAACTCGGCCGGCCCTGGATCGCCCTGAACCCGGCGATTCAACCTTCTCAGTCCTTGCAACGATACATTGGCCCCAATACCCGCTTCGACACGGGCGGGTCCTTTACCTGGACAGCGGCGGATTGCGCGGCGTATGTGGCGGAGGAGCATTTTGCGTTGCAGGCGGATCTGCCGGGCTTGCTCATCCTCGCGGAGGATGACGAGGTGCTCGATTACCGGGTGGCCCGGGACGTGGCGGGCGCGGCGAGGGTAGTGGTTCTGCCCCGTGGGGGACATCAACTGCACAATACGGGGGATTATGGGGTGGCAGTGGGTACCTTTCTGTCGGCGGTAGTAGATGGGCTATCACCCCGAAACTCATCTTAACCATTGGCTAATCAGCCAGGAAATGACTGATCGTTACGGAACCGATTACCAGGCCGCTATTAATCTCCTTGCAACCCATACTTATGCGCCGTGCCGTGGTCATTACTGATTACTCCTTATCTTTGCAGGAGGTGGTGCATGATCAGGGAAGAAATCCGATAAGGAGGGGTAATGCTTTGATTCCAGCCTGCCCCGTTAGAGCGCCCAGGCGGTCCCGATCCTCATCACCCAACAACCGCACCCCTTCTGGGAGGAACTGACGTCCAAAGTGCTCGGCGTCCAGAGTCGCGGGCAGGGGGTAGACGCGGATATCGTCTTCGCGCCCGTCGATGATGCGGTCCAGTTGTCCGAGCAGGCCATCCAGGCCGGCGGGGGTGTCCAGCAGCAGGAAGACGGAATACTGCAACGCCAAGCCGCGCCTGCTGACCTGGCGGTGGACCTTGATCAAGCGCTTGGGATTGGCGATGTCATAGGCGAGCAGAAAGAGCTGGGGTGCGTGGATGGCCATGGCGTTGCCGGTCGTTTTGTGCTTGTCTCACAGGGCGGATTCTTGTCGTCTGGTCGGGCTTTGGTCTGGTCGGACGACTTTCTCCAGGCGCGCGGGCGCATGATGGTGGACGCCTAGCGCGCCGCCTCAGGTCTCATGGATCAGCCAACGGTGCAGGCTGCCGGTGATCTC
>CALMDH010000261.1:0-23664 GCA_937862735.1 uncultured Gammaproteobacteria bacterium | reverse complement strand
CCGCCGCGTCATCTCGAGCGCCTTCTCGTCGTCATTGCCCCGCTCCGGAACCGGCACGGGAGGGGTGAAGGTCACCCGGAACCGGGCGTCGGGCAGCCGCTCCATCCGCACGGGCACCAGGTCGCAGCCGAAGCGCAGGGCCAGGCGCGCAGGGCTCACGGCGGTGGCCGCGGGAACGCCGAAGAAGGGGACGAGCGGGCTCCCGTCGACGCGCTGGTCCACGACCAGGCCGAGCGACCGGCCTTCACGCAATTCCCGCACGAGCTGGCGCATGCTCGCCTCCTTGGCGACGAGGCCGCAGCGGAGTCCCCGGCGAAAGCGCTGGATCAGGCGGTCCGCCAGGGGATTCTCCTGCGGGCCGTAGACGACGGACAGGGGGATGCCGAGGAGGCCGGTCATTGCCCCCGCGACGAGCTCCCAGTTCGCCAGGTGGCCGGTCACCATGACAATGGGCCGCGTTGCGGTCGGGGTCGAGGCCCCTTGCTCGAAAACGAGCTCGAGCCGGCGAGCGCCCTCGACCTGGCTGATGGTGGCGAGGTGCGGATACTCGCCCATCACGGCCCCGAGGTTTCCCCATACCTCGCGTGCGACCCGGGCCAGCTCCTCGGGCGAGTGCCCGGGTAAAGCGATCCCGAGATTGCGCAGGACGTGCCGCTGCTTGTGCAGGCGAGGGCCCAGCCTTTCCAGGAGCCAGCGGCCCAGGCGGCTCGCCCGCACCGGGGAGAGCGATGCCGCCACGCCCCAGAAGGCGAGCAGGGGGACCGTCTCCAGCACCCAGATGGGGTACCGGAGACGTGGAAAGCGCTCGAGCACGCGCCGCACGGGGCGCCCGTAGTACACGGCCACAGGGGAATCCCGGGCGAAGCCCCCGGGAGCTTCCCCGGGGGCTTGCCTGCCCGGCTCGTGAGTGGGCTACATCGGCTGGCTGATGGTGAATGCGCCGCGCAGGTCCCCGACCTGGAACCCGCGGGCCTTGTCCTTGGGGTAGTACTCGTCGAGCTTCTTGATGACATCCGGCTTCAGCACGGGGCCGTGACAGTTGGAGCAGACCCCGCCCATCGGCAGTGCCTTCATGTAACGAAAGGTCTTCTTGCCCCCTTCCTCGACCACGGCGTGAAACTCCATGTTCTCGAGCGATTCGCCCTTGGCCTTGCGCTGCGCGAACTCCTCCAGGACCTTTGCCTCCCACGCGTCCGGGGCGTTCTTCTCGTTGCGGACCTTCTGGCTGGTGCGCGCGACGCGCCAGCCCCGCTCCTCCGAGATCTTCCGGGTCAGGGCCTGGGCCTTCTCGTGGCAGACCTCGATGCCTGCCTTCGCGCCGCCGGACTGCACCGCGGCCTGCATCTCGTCGCGGAGCACCTCGAGGAGTTGCTTCGATGCGGCCCGGCTCGCCTCCAAACGAGCCTGGACATCGTCGGCAAAGGCGGGGGCGGCCACCAGCGCAGCGGTCACCAGGGCCAGCAGGGTCTTCTTCATGGCGTATTTCCTCTCTGAGGGTCAGCCGAAATAGTCGGGCTCGTTGCCCGCCTTCCATTTGATGTTGCAGCCGAGGCTCGGCCTCTGATCGGAGGCGACCGGACGGCCGGCCAGCAGGGCGTCCAGGGCGGCCCGCAGGTCCTTCCCGGTGATCGGAATGCCGTTTCCGGGCCGGCTGTCGTCGAATTGTCCCCGGTACGCCAGTTTGCGCTCCCGGTCGAAGAGGAAGAAGTCGGGCGTACAGGCCGCACGGTAGGCCTTCGCCACGGCTTGACTCTCGTCATAGAGGTAGGGGAAGACGTAGCCGGCGGACCGCACCTCCTCGGCCATCCTGGCGGGGCGGTCGTCGGGGTGGCTGCTCACGTCGTTGGCATTGATGCCGACCATGGCGAGCCCTCGCCCCACATACTCCCGTGCGAGCTCGGCGAGGGCCGAGCGGATGTGCTTCACGTAGGGGCAGTGGTTGCACATGAACACCACGAGGAGCGCAGGAGAGGTTGCGAAGTCGGAGAGCGCGTACCAGTTCCCCAGGGCGTCCGGCAACCGGAAGTCCGGCGCCAATGTCCCGAGATCGAGCATGGTGGAGGCTGTGCGGGCCATGAGGTCTCCTCCCGGAGGGAGTCCGGGGCTGATGGAAAATTCTAGCAGAGGCGCGCCCGACCTCGTCGCTGAACGCGAGCGCTCTCCACTTTCGAGGAGGAAACCCCCGAAGTGCGCGTGCCCGCGCGGGGTTGCCAGATCCGGGCGCGATCCTTGAGTATGTGAGGTGAGACCCTCGGGGCGTGCAAGAATTCCTCCGGGGCCCTTTCCCGTCCACTGGTTGAGGTCACCCATGTCCAGCGCCCACGGAGCCCCCCGCCGTCCGGTACTGCTCGTCATCATGGACGGCTTTGGTGCGAATCCGGGCAAGCGCAACAACGCGGTCATCGAAGCGTCCACACCCCGCTTCGACGACCTCTTCAGCCGCCACCCGCACACCGTGCTCGAGGCCTCGGGCCTCGCAGTGGGGCTCCCGGACGGGCAGATGGGGAACTCCGAGGTCGGTCACATGATCCTCGGGTGTGGCGGCATCGTGCGCCAGGACCTGGTCCTGATCGACGAAATGATCGCGGACCGCAGTTTCTACGAGGACCCGGTTCTGCTCGCGGCGCTAGGGCGCGCGGCGGAGCAGGGCCGTCCCATGCACCTCACGGGCCTCGTCTCCGACGGGGGCGTCCACAGCCACATCAACCACCTGCTCGCCCTGATCGAGCTGTGCAAAAGGAAGGAGGTCCGGCCGCTCGTTCACATGATCACCGACGGGCGGGACACACCGCCCCAGTCGGCCCTCGCCTATCTCCCGGAGCTCGAGGCTGCCCTGACCGGGGCGGGCGGTGCCGTCGCCACGGTGTCCGGGCGTTACTACGCCATGGACCGCGACCACCGCTGGGACCGCACCCGGAAGGCGTGGCTCGCGATGGCGCAGGGGGAGGGGAGATCGGCACCCTCCGCGCGAGCCGCCGTCGAGACCGCCTACGCCCAGGGCGAGACGGACGAATTCATCCTGCCGACGGTCGTCCAGGGCGCCGTGCCCCTGCGCCCCGACGACGAGGTGATCTTCTTCAACTTCCGCAAGGACCGCCCCCGGCAGATGGCCGAAGCCCTGTTCAGGCCACACTTCGAGCACTTCGACCGGGGCGGGTTCCAGCCGGTGCGCATCACCTGCATGATGGAGTACGACCCCACCTACGGGTTGCCCGTCGCCTTCGAGCACGACCGGCCGAAGGTCACCCTCGCCGAGGTCCTCAGCAAGGCGGGGTTGCGGCAGATGCACTGCGCGGAAACCGAGAAGGCGGCGCACGTCACCTATTTCTTCAACGGGGGAGAGGGCGAGCCGCACCCGGGGGAGGACCGCGTCGTCATTCCTTCGCCCAAGGTCGCCACTTACGACCTTCAGCCGGAGATGAGCGCCCGGGAGGTGGCCGACACGGTCATCCAGGCGATCGGCACCGGCGTCTATGCCTTCATCGTCGTGAATTTCGCGAACGGGGACATGGTGGGCCACACCGCCGTGCGCGAGGCGGTCCTGAAGGCCGTGGAAACCCTCGACCGGGAGGTGGGTCGGGTCATCGAGCGCGGGATCGCTGCCGGTTATTCGGTCATCCTGACCGCGGACCACGGGAACTGCGACGAGCTGGTCGACCCCGTGACGGGCACGCCCCAGACGCAGCACTCGGTGTACCCGGTGCCCTGCCTCATCGTGGACAGCACCCCCTGGCGGTTGCGAACGGGGGGCGGCATCTCCGGGATCGCGCCGACGGTTCTGCAGTTGCTCGGCCTTCCCAAGCCCGCCGCGATGACGGCGGAGTCCCTGCTGCTCCAACCCGTGCGGCTCTAGGGTCCCCAGGCAGCGTCTTCGGTCCGCCCGGGTCCGGTCCGCGACCGGCGCTTGCCATGACATGGCTCAAAAACCATGACATGGCTCAAAAAGAATCCCGGTTTCTCCTGAGAGAATCAGCTTTGACTAATATTACTAGCGTGCTATCACGCCCCGCAGTGTTGCCTGGACGTCGGGGCGGAAAACGCGCGCAAGAGACTGCTTGCAACGCCAGATCAGGAGATGCTCATGAGGAAAACGGTACTGGCGGGGGCCATGGCCGCCGCGCTGCTGGGGAGTCTCGGCTCAGCCAGCGTCGTGCTTTCCGCCGACACGGCCGCATCAGCCCCTGCCGCTCGGGCGACCACGGTTGCGCCCGCTTCCTCCGATCCGGCCGGGAAGCACGAGGGCGTGAACGGTCACGCCGCCGAGCCCGAAGGGGTTCCGTCCCGTAAGGAGATGGACCGCTTCGTGGAGCAGCGCAGGCTCGAAGTCGAGACCCAGGTCCGGGCCATGGACCCCTGGGGGCAGGCTCGGCGCGATTGGATCGAGGGGCGTCGTCAATTTCGTCGCGACGCGCTCGACCGGTTCCACGGGGGTCCCGGCGTGCGCAACGGCTATCCGTTGGGACCGCTGGCGCCCTATTACGGGGCTCCCTGGGGTGAGTCCATGAGCGCGACGCCGCGCACCCGGGAGGGGATGGACCAGTTCTTCAAGGAAAAGCATCGGGAGATGGAAGAGCAGTTCCGCCAGGCGACGCCGTGGCCCGCTTACGGGAGCGAGACGCTACCGCCGGGCCGGGACTCGAGCCAGGATTGGATGTTGCGCCAGAATCCCTGGGCCCCGGCGCCCTGAGCCGAGAAGTCTTCGGAAACAAGCGGTGCGGCGCCGAGGGGTGTCGCACCGCCGCTCCAACCTCGGGGGCAGGAGCGACGTCTCAGCGCGCCGCTTCCAGCAGGGCCCCTGCCCGCAGCACCGCCGCCACGGTCTTGCCGTCGCTCAGACCACCGTTCCTCGCCTGCTCGACGGCGCGCTCGAGCGGCCACCAGTGCACTTCGATGAATTCGTCGTCCTCCGGACGCGACGGGGCGGGCTGGAGGTCTGTCGCGAGATAGAGGTGGAGGATCTCGTCGCAGAACCCTGGACAGGTCACGATGGCGCCCAGGGAACGCCAAGTTCCCGCCCGGAGTCCAGCCTCTTCCTCCAGTTCCCGGCGTGCCGTCTCCTCCGGAGGTTCCGGAGGGTCGATTTTCCCGGCGGGAAGCTCCCAGAGCCAGTCCTCGAGCGGGGCCCGGAACTGCCGCAGCAGGCAGATGCGGCCGTTCCCGTCCAGCGCGACCACGGCGGCCCCCCCGGGGTGGCGCACGACCTCGATTTCGAGGGTGCGTCCGTCCGGTTGGGTGATGGACTCGATGCCGAAGTCGACGATTCGCCCGTGGTACAGGCTGCGGCGGGATACCGGCAACGGCTCAGGCGTCCTTGCTGGCCTGCTGCTTGGCGATCTGCTCGCGAACCATGTCCATGTCCAGGGCCTGCGCCTTCTGGACCACGTCCTCCAGCGCCGAGCTGGGGAGGGCACCAGGCTGCGAGAAGATGATGATCTGGTCCCGGAAGATCATGAGCGTGGGGATGGATCGGATCCCGAACATCTGCGCGAGCTCGCGCTGCATCTCGGTGTTCACCTTGCCGAAGACCGCGTCGGGATACCGCTCGGAGACGTCCTCGTAGACCGGGGCGAACATTCGGCAGGGACCGCACCACTCGGCCCAGAAGTCCACGAGGACCAGGCCGTTGTTGTCGATGGTGTCCTTGAAGTTCTCGCGAGTGAGCTCGACGGTAGCCACGATTTTCTCCGGTGTGCGGCCCGGGTGCAGCCCGGGCCTGGCGATTTGGCGCGGAGTATAACCGATCGCTTACGTACCGGCAGTGGCGGGCTCGGCAAGGTCGGCGCGCCACCCCCGCGGGTTGCGTGGGTGCGGTGGTCTTCTCAGGGTCAGGGGGCCGGAACCGGCAAGGGGCGAACGGCAGGGAGTCGGTCGCTCAGACGCTCGGCGCTCAGCCCGAGTCGGCTGCGGTAGATGACCGTGTAGGCCAGGACCTTCTGCACATAGGAGCGGGACTCGGGAAACGGGACCGATTCCACCCAGAGGTCGGTCGGGAGCTCCTGCAGGAGGGGTAGCCAGCTGCGCACCCGCTGGGGCCCCGCGTTGTATGCAGCGGTGGCGAGTGCCAGGTGGCCGCCCAGGCGATCACGGAGCCGCCCCAGGTAGGCCGTCCCCAGTCGGATGTTGACGTCCGAGTCGAGGAGGGTCGCGTCCTCGACGCGGACTCTGAGCCGCCGGGCCACCTCGCGGGCGGTGCTGGGCAGCAGCTGCATCAGGCCGATCGCGCCAGCAGGAGACCGCGCATCGGCCCAGAAGGCGCTTTCCTGACGCAGCACTCCGTAGGCCCAGGCCGGATCGACGCCGTTCGCTTCGGCGTGGGCCGTCACGGACCCCCGGTGGGCGAGAGGAAAGCGGACCTCCAGGTCACCGTACACCCGCGCCCGGCCAAGCGTGGCGATGGCCTGATCGTGCCATCCCCAGTGGTGTGCCACGAGCGCCAGTGCGGGCAGCAGCTCGGCGGGCTGCTCGCGCAGCAGGCGGGCCCACTCCCGCCGTGCGTCCGCAGAACGCCCCAGCACCCTCAGCTCGCGGGCGCGCTCCACCCCGGGCAGTGCCTCGGCGCGAGCGAGGTCCCCCGGCGCCGCGGACACGGGCACGCTGTGGAGTGAGTACTCTCGACCGAGCCGATCGGAGGCGAGGAAGCCGTAGACGCTCCATTCGGGTGCGAGGTCGGCAAACAAGGACCCGGCCCCTGCGCTGTCGCCCGTTTCGGCCAGGGCACGGGCCTTCCAGTAGCGCCACCGGTCGGAGTCGCGCATGGGGGTGGGCATGCGCTGGAGCCATTCGAGCGCGCTCGCCCAACGCCCGAGGCGCAGGGCGCTCAGGACCGCCGCCTCGTGAGCCTGTCCGTCGCCGGGGGGCAGGTCGGTGGCCGTCAGCCAGTCGAGGACACGGGCGTCGTCCTTGCGCACGAGCGCCCGGGCAATGGCTACCCGAACGCTGGCGACGTCCTCCGGAGGGAACGCGTACCGGGTCCGCAGTATCTCCCACGCGCCGGCCGCGCCATCGGGGTCGCGCCGTGCCCAGCGCTCCAGGACGTCGACGACGATGCGTCTCGTGTCCGCCCGATCCTCGGCGAGGGCATCGGTGGCCGGGAGCGCCGAGGGGTCCGCACGCAGGGCTATCCAGGCCGTGATGGTCTCGGTCTCCCCGGGGGGCAGGGTCCGCGAGAGCTCCCGTGCGAGCTCGGTCTGTCCGGCGCTCATCGCGAGGGCAACGCGGGCGCGCACGAGCTCGTCGGTCAGTCCCCCGGCAGCGCGCCAGGAGTCCACGACGGAAGCGCAGGAATCCGGGAGTCGCTGGCCCACGAGCCAGACCTCGCGCATCTCGCCGAGGGCGTCTCCCACGCCGCCCTGGAGCAGGGCCGAAAGATGGCGGCAACGAAGGTCGGGGTCGCTCGTCGGACGATAGGTGCGCAGAACCTCGGGGCTGTCTCCCCGGTCCGAGGCGAGACGCAGCCAATCCCGTGCGAGGGAATCGGCGAGGGGGGTGCCCCCGTGGCGGGCGAGGAACTCGTGGACACTGCCGGGGTCGGCGGTCGCGAGGTTCTGACGGATCTCGGCGTGGTCCAGGTAAGGGGCCAGCGGGTAACCGGCGAGGCGGGCCCGCAGACTCCGGTAAAGCGGTCCGTCGCGCCGGCGCAGGGCCTCCTCGGCCCGCAGGAATACGCTGCGCTGCCGGGAGAGGCTCGTCCCGTCCTCGGCCGCCACGTCCGCCTGCGCGAGACCCGAGGCTGCCGGCCCGTACGCGGACAGGGTGAGGACCGCCACGGCGACGAGGACGACCGGGGGGGCGAGGCCGCCGGGAGGCCGCGGCAGCCGTGGCGGGCGCGCGCGGCCCTCGCGGGCGCTACGGCGAGCTGGCATCCTGAAAAGGCGGAACCTCGGGCTCACGGAGTTCCTCGGCGGTGGTCCGGTCGGACGCCCCCCGGACGGGCACCGCTATCGTATCCTGGGCGTCGGACTGCGACGATGAAAACCCTCGACACACGGCACGAGACCCAACCCCAGGAAACGGCGCCCGTTCCGGAGCAGCGCTCCGGCTCGCTGGGGCGCCTGCTGGCAATCATGGCGCGGCTTCGCGACCCGGCGCGGGGCTGCCCCTGGGACATCGAGCAGACCTTCGCCAGCGTGGCCCCCTATACCATCGAGGAGGCCTACGAGGTCGCGGACGCCATCGCCCAGGGTGACCTCGAGGGCCTGCGGGACGAGTTGGGCGACCTGCTCTTTCAGGTGGTGTTCCACTCGCGCATGGCGGAGGAGGCGGGGCGGTTCAGCTTCGAGGACGTCGCCCGCGGCGCCTGCGAGAAGATGGAGCGCCGGCACCCGCACGTCTTTGGGGAGGCTCGGGTCACCTCGGCCCGGGAGCAGACACTTGCCTGGGAGGCGCACAAGGCGGCGGAGCGCGGGGCTCGGGGTGCCAGGGGCACACCGAGCGAGATGGACGGCGTGAGCCTTGCGCTGCCGGCCCTGGTTCGCGCGCAGAAGCTGCAGCGCCGCGCCGCCCGGGTCGGTTTCGACTGGCCCGACGTGGAGGGGGTGCTCGCCAAGCTGGAGGAGGAGATGGAGGAGTTGCGGAGCGCGCGGCGGGCCGAAGAACCGCGCGAGCGCCTCGAGGCCGAGCTCGGAGACCTCCTGTTCACCTGCGTAAACGTCGGCAGGCACCTGGGCGTCGACGCCGAGGGTGCGCTCCGGCGCACCAACGCCCGGTTCGAGAGCCGGTTCCGGCGTCTCGAGACCCTGCTGGACGGAAGGCCTGGGCAGGCCGGCCCCGCCGAGCTCGACGCCGCCTGGGAGCAGGCCAAGGCGGAGGAGGGGGGCGAGCGAGCGAATCCCCCCGGCGCTCACTCCTCCTCGAAGGGGAGCGGCGGCGGGTCTCCGTCATAGACCAGATACTGACGGCGCTGCAGGTAGGCGTCGCGGACGAAGACGTACTCGTCCAGGGCCGCGGTCTCCGCGATCCGGGTGACGCTCAGCAGGTCGGCTCGCGAATCGACGGCGTGTACTCCCCGCAAGGTCCAGCGAGCCGGCCCGTCGAAGACGTCGAGGGGCGACACGGCGAACTCGCCCGCCCGGCCGACGGTATCGCGCAGGCTGGAGGGCCCGAGGATCGGCAGGACGAGATAGGGTCCCGTGTCCATGCCCCAGTACCCCATGCTCTGGCCGAGGTCCTCGTCGTGCTTCTCCAGGCCGAAGCGGGTCGCGACGTCGAACAGACCGAGCACGCCGAACGTGGTGTTGGCGACGATCCGGCCCAGGTCGGAGACTGCCTGCTCGATCTTGAATTGCAGCAGGTCGTTCATGACCACGAGCACGTCGTTCAGATTGCCGAAGAAGTTGGTCACCGCCCGATCGACCGGATCGGGCGTCACTTTCTGGTAGAGCTCCGCGACCGGGCGGATCAGTGCCTTGTCGAGGGTCTGGTTGAGCTCGAACATGCTGCGGTTGAAGCCCTCCCAGGGGTCCTGGGGGTCGGGTGGCCCTTGAACGGTGGCGCACCCGGCCCCGGATACCGCAAGGACCAGGCTCAAGGGGATGACCGCCGCCAGGCGGCGCCAGGCACGTGCGGGTGGCATGCGGGTTCTGCCCTCGTGGCCAGTGGGCCGTCACGGAGCCCGGGCCATGTCTCGCCGGCCCCCAGGCACCCGAATCGGTGCAGGCTGGGGATGAACTGCTTCCATTATCGGCGGGCAGTCGCGGAAATGAAAAGCGCCGGTCCCGGTAGCCGAGTCGGAGAATGGGTGATACAGTTAAAAGAGCCTGACGCGTCACCGCCAGGTGGGGAGCAGTGCGATCCACCGCAGAGAAGGGAGGTTTTTGCACCAATGATGAGCAAACTGCTCGGAGCATCCATGCTCGCAGTCGCCCTCGGTCTGACCGCCGGTTGTGCGACGACGTCGTCCGTGGACGAAGTCCGGACCATCGCCCAGGAGGCGAAGAAGGCCGCTCTGGATGCTCAGTCGAGCGCCAGCAATGCCGCGAAAGCGGCCCAGCAGTCTCAGGCGTGCTGCAACGACACCAACGCCAAGCTGGACCGGATGTTCAAGAAGTCGATGTACAAGTAGTCGCGCCTGCGCCTCAGGGCGCGGACGGATGATTCTGGGAACCCCGCTGCGGCGGGGTTTCTTTTTGTGCTGCGCCGGGGGTGGTGGTGCGCCCTGCCCAGCGTGGGCCGATCGGCACCGGGACCCCACTCGGCCTCTGGACCTCGGCCTCGGCACGCTTCCAATCCACGGGATAGTCCGGGTACTGGGCGGTCGCGTCCATGACGACCTGCACCATGTCCGTGAGATGCTGCACTTCCCCTTCGGACTCCTCGCCGAACGGGGGGTGCGCCTCCAGGAACAGCACCCCGTTGCCCCATCCGACCTTGTACGGCTGGTCCACCAGATGGACGGGTGTGCCCACGGGAGTCCGGTTGTAGAGCGTCGCCACGTCCTCGTTGTACATCCTCACGCAGCCGTGCGTCGCCAGAATGCCGATTCCCGCCTGCTTGCGCTCGTCGGTCCCGTGCAGGAGGTAGCCGGGCACCCCGAGGTAGAGGGCGTAGGGGCCGAGGGGATTGTCCGGGCCCGGAAGGACCTGGGCCGGGAGCGTCTCGCCCTCGGCCGCCGCTTCGCGCCGGATGTTCTCCGGCGGCGTCCAGATGGGGTTGGCCGCCTTGCGCACCACCCTCGTGGTCCCGAGGGGGGTGCGCCAGTCGAGCCGCCCCACGCTCACCGGGTAGGTCGCGACCCGCCGCTCCTCTCCAGGGCGGGCCGGAAGGTATTGGTACATGCGAAGCTCGGCCACGTTCAAGACGATTCCGTCGCGCGGGGCGTTGGGGAGCACGAAGCGGGTCGGGACGATGACCGTACCCTTGGGCAGCCAGGCGTCCACCTGCGGATTGGCGAGCTTCATCTCGTCGAACCCCGCCCCGTAACGCTGGCCGATCTCGGTGAAGGTATCCTCGGGCAGGGCCTGGACCCGGATGACTTCGCCGACCAGGTCTTCCCCGGCCACCAGCAGGTATTCGTTCGCGGCGCCCGCGCGGGGTAGAGTGACCAGGAGGGACAGCAGCAGAGCGGCTCCGAGGCGCCGGGCAGAGGAAAGGGGGCAGGACATGGGTGAACGATCTCTCCGCGAGTGGTTCGGGCGTAGTGTAACGTTTCGACCGCGCCTTTCCCGAGCGCTCGCTCTGACCGCAGCCCTTGCCGGCGCCGTTCTGGTGGTCGTGCTGGCAGGGTATCACCTGGCGCGGGAGGCCGAGCCTCCGTACGGCGGGCAGGCTCGTCTGCCGGGCCTGCACGCCCCCGTCACCGTGACCTTCGGCGCCCACGCGGTCCCCCACGTGCGGGCAGCGTCCAGCCGGGACCTCTTCTTCGCTCAGGGTTACCTCGTTGCGCGGGAGCGGCTCTGGCAGATGGACCTGCTGAGGCGGATGGCGAGAGGCCGCCTTGCCGAGGTCGCGGGGCCCCGTGCGGTCGCGGTCGACCGTCTGTTTCGCCTGGTGGGGCTCGAGACCGCGGCTCGCGCATCGATTCCACTCATCGGCGAGGAGGTGCAGTCGTACCTGCAGGCGTACGCCGAGGGTGTCAACGCCTATCGGCGGGAGGCCGAACGCCGGCTGCCGCTCGAGTACCGCCTGTCTGGCGAGACCCCCCAACCGTGGGAGACGGTCGACTCCGCGGCCATCCTGGAGTACATGAGCTTCCTGCTCTCTTTCAACGCCCGCCACGAGCTCACCTTCCTGAAACTGGCAGCCCGGATCGGGCTCGCGCGCGCCCTCGAGCTGTTCCCGGTCGGTGAGGGTGAGGCCGCGCCGCCTTACCCCCCGGAGCTCGAGGAGGCGTCAGGCCGTGCGGGCCACGCCGCGGGCGAGGTGGCGGCCCTCCTGGCCGCCGCCGCGGCAGGGGCGCCCTGGGACGGCCCGGCGAGCAATAGCTGGGTCGTCACTGGGAGGCGCTCGGCGAGCGGCCTGCCCCTGCTCGCCAACGACCCGCACCTCGCGGTCATGGCGCCCTCGGTCTGGTACGAGATGGAGCTCGAGGCCCCCGGCTTTCACGCCTACGGCCTGTGTCTACCCGGCCTGCCCTTTTTCCTCATCGGACACAACGAGGACCTGGCGTGGGGCCTCACCACCGCGATGGCCGACACGCAGGACATCGTGCTCGAGCGCCTGGCGCCGGACTCCCGATCCGTGGAGCGGGCGGGCGGGGCGGCCGAGGCCCTGGCGGAGCGCACCGAGCGGATCGGGGTGCGGGGGCGCTCCGAGCCCGAAACCCTCCGGGTGCGCTCCACCCGGGCGGGTGTGGTTCTGAATGACGTGCTCGACCGCCAGGCCGGCCTGTATCACGACTTCCCGGTGATGGCGAGCCCCTATCTGCTGGTGTTGCGATCCACACTCCAGCAACCGGACACGTCGCTGGCCGGGCTCTACCACATGAACCGGGCCGGGAGCGTGGAAGACTTCCTGGCGGGCGCCCGCCAGGTCAGGCGGGCGTCGCAGAACGTCATGTACGCCCATCGTGACGGCCGGGTCGGGTCCTACGTGAGCGGTGCTCTGCCGCTGCGCCGCAAGGGCAACGGAGCGTTTCCGGAGCCCGGCTGGGTCGAGGGCTACGGCTGGGACGGGGCGATGGCTGCCGAGGAGAATCCCGCGACGACCGGCGCGGAGCCCTCGGGGGTCGGGGTTGCCGCCAACGACCGCCTGGTTCCCGCCGAGGGGCCGTTGCGTCTTTCCTCCGCCTGGATGCCGCCCTACCGTGGCGAGCGGATCCGCGAACTGCTCGGCGAGAAGGACCGGCTGGCGGTCTCGGACCTCGCGCGGGTCCAGACCGACGTGGTTTCGCTCGAGGCTCGGCGCTACCGTGAGGCCCTCGCGCGGGTCGAGGCGGACCTCCGACGGCTCGACCCGCAGGCGGCGGAGATTGGCCGGCGCTACCTGCGGCACTGGGATGGCCGCGTGACGCCCGACAGCGCCTCGGCCGCATTCTTCGCGCTCTTTCGTCTCCGGTTTGCCATGGCACTGCTGGGGGACGAGCTCGGCCCCGAGCTCGTCGACCTCCTGCGCATCGGCGCTGTGGCCTACAACCCCCTGCAGGAGGCCATGTTCAGCGGGCGCTCCTCGTTCTGGGACGATGTGGGCACATCCGCCGTCGAGGGGCCCGCGCACATCTGGGCACGGGCCCTGCGCGCGACGCAGGCCGAGGTCGTCCGCCGTGTCGGCGACCCGGAGCGGCTGCGGCTCGACCGCATCAAGCGGCTGACCTTCCCGCATTCCTTCCACTGGATGCGGCTCGTGGGTCGGTTTTTCGACGTGGGCCCCATCGCCCAGGGCGGTGATGACCACACCGTCAGCGTCCTGAAGGCGCCCCTGGGCGAGCCCGACCTCGTGCAGTTCGTGCCGAGCTACCGGGTGGTGTTCACGCCCGGGGATTGGGGGACGACCAGGGGCACCAACACGCTGGGCCAGTCCGGACACCGCTTCTCCCCGTTCCGCGCGGACCAGTTGCAGGACTGGTCGTCGGGCGAAGGACACCCCTGGCGATGGGGCGGACCGCCTCCGGACGAGGTGATCGGGGTGCTGCACCTATCACCACTTTGAGTCTTTCCGCAATTCCCCGGAGGGACTAGGTATAGCATCCGATACCCACGGGGTACCCCAGCCGCTATCCTAAGGTTCGTCGTCGGGCCGTGCCCGCAGCGACCGCCGCGACGCGTGGATGCGCGCGGCCAGCACGCACAGGGAGGAGAAAAGATGGTTGGCGTTCTGCTGGTGAACAATCATGTGTTGTTTCGCAATGGACTGCGCCGGCTGCTCGAAGACGATGCTGCCATCAGCGTCGTCGGCGAGGCGGATACCGGAGAGGCTGCACTCTCCTTCGTCGCACGGCTTGCCCCCCAGGCAGTGCTCATGGACCTGATGTTGCCCGGAATGGGGGGGCTCGAGGCGACACTGCGACTTCGTCGGCAGCACCCCTCCATCGGTGTCGTGATCGTGACGACGCAGGCGCACGGATCCTATCCGCGCCGCATCCTCGCGGCAGGGGCCCACGGGGTTCTCGACCACGGTTGTGAGCCGGTGGAGGTGCGACGCGCGGTTCTCCTGGCCGCGCGGGGGGAGCGGTACATCAGCCAGAAGGCCGCCCAGGAGATGGCCCTCGGCCAGGGTCGTTCCGGCGACGAATTCGATGACCTCACGGAGGCGGAGTTCCGCGTCCTCCTGCGGATGACGTCCGGGTACCGGACGGACGAGATCGCGAGCGACCTCTTCATGAGCCCGAAGACCGTGGCCACCTACCGCAGCCGGATCTTCTGCAAGCTGCGTGTCCGCAGCCCCGTGGAAGCCACCCACCTGGCCTTGCAGGAGGGGCTGATCCCCATCGGCGCGCCCCTGCGCCGTCTGGAGGTGCGCGACGCCGCAGCCGGAGGCCGCTGCGGCGAAGGCCTGCCGGGGCGGTCTCGGCGGGGGCGCGGGCGCGCACGCGCGACGGTTCCTCTCGGTCCGGAGGCGAAGGACGTTGGCGAAGCGACTTCCGGCGGGAGTTGAGGCGGACGGCGAGTCCTCCGGCCCCGGGTCCGTCGGCGCAGGGAGTGCCCGCGTCGGTCTCGCGGGGCTCTTGCGCGACCTGACGCCTCGGCCCGGAGTCTATCGGATGCTGGATACCTCCGGCGTGCTCCTGTACGTCGGCAAGGCGCGCAATCTGCGCAAGCGGGTATCCAGCTACCTTCGCTCCCCGGAGTCGTTACCGGTCAAGACTCGGGCAATGATGGCCCAGGTCGCCTCGGTGGAGGTTACCGTGACGGCCACGGAGGGCGAAGCCCTCCTGCTGGAAAGCAACCTCATCAAGGCTCACCGGCCCCGCTACAACGTCGTTCTCCGGGACGACAAGAGCTACCCGTACATCCACGTTTCCGTCGGCGAGCCGTTCCCGCGCCTGACGCTGCACCGGGGAGCCCGCAACCGGGGAGGGCGTTACCTCGGGCCGTACCCGAGCGCGGGTGCGGTGCGTGAGACACTGGGGCTGCTGGAGAAGCTCTTCCAGTTGCGTCAGTGCGAGGACGCCTTCTTCCGCAACCGTTCCAGGCCCTGTCTGCAGCACCAGATCCAGCGCTGCAGCGCGCCCTGCGTCGGTTACATCGCGCTGGAGGCCTACGCGGAGGACGTGCGCCACGCGCTCATGTTCCTGGAGGGTCAGACCGGGGAGGTCATCGGAGAGCTCGTGCGGC
Organism: uncultured Gammaproteobacteria bacterium; assembly: GCA_937862735.1. GTDB lineage: Bacteria > Pseudomonadota > Gammaproteobacteria > Chromatiales > Chromatiaceae > M0108. The sequence continues at coordinate 8,458 of CALMDH010000261.1, read as the reverse complement.
GGATGGAGCTTGCCTCCCGGTCGCTCGACTTCGAACGGGCGGTCCGTTACCGCGACCAGATTGCCCAATTGCGTCGGGTCTCCGAGCACCAGTACGTCACGGTGGGCGCTGCCAGCGTGGACGTGGTGGCGGCCGCATGCCGCCACGGGGTGGCGTGTGTACAGGTGTTCGTCGTGCGCAACGGCCGCCATCTCGGTAACCGCACCTTTTTCCCCGAGCACGCGGAATCGGCGGATGAGCCGACGGTGCTGCGGGCCTTTCTGGTCCAGCATTACCTGACCTCGGATGCGGGCGAGGCCCTGCCGGCGGAGGTGCTGCTCTCCCAGGACGTGGACGACCGGGGGGCCCTGACGCAACTGCTCTCCGAGCGGGCAGGGCGGTCCGTGAAGGTGCGTGCCTCGGTGCGGGCCGAGCGCGCCCGCTGGGTCGCCATGGCGCTGGAGAACGCGCGTCTCGCCCTGGCGCAAAGGCTCGCGACCCGGGGCGACCTCCAGACCCGCTTCGAGGCCCTCGCTGAGGCCCTGGGATTGCAGGAGGTACCGGGACGGATCGAGTGTTTCGACGTGAGCCACAGCCGGGGCGAAGCGACCGTCGCCTCTTGCGTGGCCTTCGAGCGCGACGGCCCGCACCCCTCGGACTACCGGCGATTCAACATTCGGGGCATCGCTCCGGGGGACGACTATGGCGCGATGCGCCAGGCGGTCGAGCGGCGCTACGCACGGGTGCGCGCCGAGGAAGGAAAACTGCCGGACGTGCTGCTGATCGATGGGGGCAGGGGTCAGGCGGCCGAAGCAGAGCGGGCTCTCGGGGAGCTCCAGGTGACCGGGGTCACGGTGGTGGGTGTCGCCAAGGGGACGAGCCGCAAGCCGGGAATGGAGTCGCTTTTCTTGCCGGGGTCCGAAGGCGCGCTTATACTGCCCGCGGATTCACCGGCGCTTCACCTGGTGCAGCAGGTCCGGGACGAGGCCCATCGATTCGCGATCACGGCCCACCGGCAACGCCGGGCAAGCCGCCGCAACACCTCCGTGCTCGAGTCGATCCCCGGGATCGGTCCGGTCAGGCGCCGTTTGCTGTTGACCGAATTCGGCGGGCTGCGAGGGCTCGAACGGGCCGGGGTGCAAGACCTGGCCCATGTCCCCGGCATCAGCGCGCAGCTCGCGCGGAAGATCTACGACGCTCTCCACGCCGACCGATGAACCTCCCCAACAGCCTGACGTTCTTCCGCATTTCGCTGGTTCCGATCTTCGTCTTCGCGTTCTACGCGCCGTTCCCCTGGGCGCACGCGGCCACCGCCGTCATTTTCGCGCTCGGCGCGCTCACCGACTGGCTGGACGGGTACCTGGCACGGCGCCTGGGGCAGACCTCGCCGTTCGGCGCCTTCCTCGACCCGGTGGCTGACAAACTGCTGGTCGCCGTGGCACTGGTCCTGTTGGTCCAGCACGACCCCCGGCCGTGGCTCGCCGTCGCGGCGGCAGTCATCATCGGGCGGGAGATCGTGATCTCGGCGCTGCGCGAATGGATGGCGGAGCTCGGCAAGCGCACCAAGGTCGCGGTCTCGTACATGGGCAAGTTCAAGACGACGGCGCAGATGGTGGCCATCACCCTGATGCTGTACCGGAGCCCCCTGGGGTCCTTTCCGACCTACGAGGTGGGTACGGTGCTCCTGTACGCAGCGGCCTTTCTCACATTGTGGTCGATGGTCGTGTATCTGCGCTCGGCCTGGCCCCTGCTGCGCGCCGGGCTCCTGCCCGGGCGCTCCGAGACTTCCGTCACGCCTTCCGCATCCGAGCCTCGCGGCACTTGACAGGGGAGGGGTGGCCGCTAGAATTCGGTTTCTGCGCGAACGTTGTAACCGAGCGGGAATAGCTCAGTTGGTAGAGCACAACCTTGCCAAGGTTGGGGTCGCGAGTTCGAGTCTCGTTTCCCGCTCCAATTTTTTGTAAAGTATTGAAACCTCTCGGTAAGTTAGTCGCCACGGCGAGCGGAATCCTATCTTTCAAGGTTCTGCTCGTTCGACGAGCCGAGGGTCTCAATGCCTACTCTCAAAGACACCATCGACGCCTTCGTGGCGTCCCGCGAAGTCGACCGCTCCACCCTGGGGCGGTTGGCCTTCTGGGATCAGCAGCTGGGCCAGTTCGAGCTTAGCGCCATCACCCCCGACCAAGTCGACGAGGCCCTTGTCCGCCTCGCTGAGCGCGGTCGCTTGTCCCCGATCCGTGGCAAGGAAACCACCGCCGCCGGGGTACCCCTCAAAGGTTCAACCCAGAACCGCTACGTCTCCCAACTGCAAAGCATCTTCAAGTATGCCCGGCGCCTGCGCCTGTTGCCGCGCGCCCATGTCCCGCCGACCAAGGGGATTGAGCGCAGTCCTGAGCCAGCCGACCCGAACCGCTACCTCCGCACCGAACAAGTCGACAAGATCGTGGCCCTCGCCCGGGTGATGGATCAGCGGTGGGGCAAGCTCCCGGCCCTGATCCTCGTGGCGTTCCATACCGGACTGCGCGTCGGCAACTTGCAGGCCGCCCGCTGGCGCGACGTGGATATCGCCCAACGGACGATCACGGTCCTGAAGACCAAGAACGGCCAACCCATCGTGTCGGCCCTGTCCGAACGCGCGACGGCCGAATTGGCCAAGCTCCCCGGTAAAGATCCTGACGCCCTGGTGTTCGCTGGCAAGAACGGCCGACCGTTTCAGTTCCGGCGCCTCTGGGGTCAAGTCTGCACCGAGGCCGGGGTACCCGGTCGCAACTTCCATCAGCTACGGCACGGCTGCGGGTCCGCCCTGGCCTCCGCCGGGGTAGGGCAAGCCCAGATCATGGCCATCATGGGCCATCGCACCTTGACCGCCTCCGCCCGCTACATGCATCAGAACGCGGCTGACAAGATGCAGGTTGTTGATCGGGTGTTCGGATGAACGAGCTACAACGCCTCATCTTTCAACAGGCGTGCCAACCGATCTACGTGGAGCCATTGCTCCCCGATGATCGGGAGGCCCTGATGGCATTCTCCCAAGATATCGCGACAGCCGACCTGAAGCCTGGCGAGTTTGAACTGGTCATGGTCGACCTGATACGACTCCGAGAAGCTTGCCGGTTGCGGTATCAAGAGCACCGCGAAGCCCAGAGATATCGGACACGTGCCAGCAACGCAGCTAAGGCCAGGGCAGCCAAGCGCGCCGCCGAAGACCCGAACGCATGGATGCGGCCGATCTTTGATAAAGCCTGGGCCGAACTGGATGCAGAGTGTTCTAAGGTTATCGGCCATCCTCGGCTTCTATTAAGGGCTAGGCGTATTGCTGGACCTGGCCACCCAGACCATTACCGTCGCGACAAACTTTCGAAGCGACACGCCCAAGCTTATCTGGCCTCTCTGAAATCTCCCGTTGTACCCTCGCAGTGAATAAATACGGAACATTTGCTTAGCAGATGTTCCGTTTTTGTTAAATCCCTCGAAGTATTTCCGTAAGGTACCTCCTGTCTCGCCGTGGCGGCGAAACTTACCGAGGAACACCTTATGCACGCACATCCTGAACGGGTAGCCGACTATCGGCCCCTCCGCGATTGGGTCGCTGACTGCGGCGGCCACGCCTTCTCCACCTTCGCCAGCGCCGAATGGTTTATCCGGCGCAATCGCGACCGACTGATTCAGTCGGGTCAACTCATCATCCGCAAAGGTTCGGCCGGTAGCCTGGTCGGTCCTGAATTCGATTCCGTGGTTCTCGATATCCTCCGCGAATCGAGCAATTCCGATATCCATAAGGCTGATGATTGAGGCGAACAAAATGAGCAACAAAACCACCGCCGCTGACATTGAGCGTTTGCGCCAGGCCCTTGAGCGTGTTCACGCGATGGATTGGGATCAGTATCAGGCAATGGGTGATGCAAAAATCAAATTGCAGACGTTAATCAATACCCTGATCGACGATGACCCCAAAACGCAATTAATTTACTGGATGCTGCGGTCGATATTGCAGGATATCGACAAGGCAATGAATTGGAGCGAATAGGGGTGGGGTATGGACTTGAACCGCATCCTCAATCGCCTAGAAAAGGTTCGCCCCAGCGTCACACACAAGGACGCTTGGACAGCACGATGCCCAGCACACGAGGACCGTAGCCCGTCCCTGAGCGTCCGCCTGACAAGTGACAGGATTCTCCTTCACTGCCACGCGGGATGCGACGTAGAGGACGTTCTACGGGCTCTGGGGGCGTCCTGGGGGGATATCTGTCCTGAGCGAGATATCCCCTATGAAAAGGCTCTCGCCTATGGACGCCGTAAGCGGTATCTCCTCACTGATATTCCAGCGGTGGACTATGCAGAATGGATCTTGCGGATTGCCGCCGCCGATAAGCGCGCCGGCCGCGATCTTGACCTTAACGATAGAGCTACGCTGGCGATGGCTGTGGATATCTTGAGGGGAGATCAAGCGGATGCTGCATGACCCCACCGCCGAAGAGCTGGAGGCAATTCTGCGACAGCGTGATGGCGATCAGTCTCCAGCAACCATCACCGCCCGCGAACTGATGAACAGGGAATTTGCCGATCTTAGATGGTGCGTGCCCGACATACTGCCGGAAGGCACCTATCTACTATCGGCTAAGCCAAAGGTCGGAAAGTCATGGCTTGCCTTGCAAATCGCTCTAGCAGTGGCCACGGAAGGCGTGACCCTTGGCAAGCGAGTCCATGGAGGTAGCGCCCTGGTCCTGGCTCTGGAAGATAACCAGCGCCGCCTGAAAAGCCGGCTGACGAAGTTGGGCGCATTCCGGTTGCCAAACGAGGATCACCTGGCCAGATTGCATCTTGAGACGGAATGGCCGCGCGTGGATCAAGGTGGCGCGGATGCCATTGAGCAATGGATTGTGGCCCATCCTGACGCGCGATTGGTCTGTATCGACACCCTTGCCAAGTTCCGCCCACCAACCGGCGGGCGAGCAAGCGCCTATGAGCAAGATTATCAAGCATTGGCACCCATCAAGGCTCTGAGTGACGCCCACAACGTCACCATCCTGATTATTACTCATAACCGCAAGATGGATGCCGCAGATCCGCTCGAACTGATCTCCGGCACCCTGGGCCTATCAGGCGGTTGTGATGGCGCATTGGTCCTTGATCGCCCGCGCGGCATGTTGGATGCCACCCTTCACCTTATCGGCCGCGATATTGAAGATGACGGGGCATTCGCTATGCGTTTCAGGCGTGCTAATTGTACATGGGAAATGCTTGGCGGGAGTGAAGAGATAACTGCCTCGAATGAGCGTAAACACCTGCTTGGCGTCTTCAAAGAGGCGAACCGTGGCTTATCACCTAAAGAGGTATCTGAACTTTCAGAACGCAAGCCTGGGACCGTCAGACGCCTACTGAGATCCATGCTAGAGGCAGGCAACCTAGAACAAGGCTCTGATCGCCTGTACTACCTAGTAGGCAAGGCACCACGGGAGGGTGAACAGGGCGAACGCAATGAACAAGAAGAACAAACAGAACATGGTGAACATTCTAATGAAGAGTAGCCTGTTTAGGATGTTTGAGGTGTTCAAGCGTTCAGACTGTTCGCCCTACATTAAGCAAGAGATGAGATTGACATGAGATTCACCACCGAAATAACCGAGTGCACACTGAAAAACGGCATCTTTGCCTTCGTGTTCGAGACCGGCGGGCGTCGGATTTATGGCGAGGTCGCGATTGATTCGCGCGCCCTTGGAGCATTGCTGGGGGCACTTGACGCCAAAAGTCGCCCGAACGATACGAAGGACTTCATTGGCTTGCACGCCGATGTTGAGGTGCGGGAGGTGCGTGTCACGAATGGCGACAGCGTGCTGGTGGCGACGAATTTTTTCCCATCAGTCAGGCGTGTATGAAACTAACGCACTGTTATTGCTGGCATTTTCTGAGCGCAGACGTGCGAGGATTTTGTCAGCAAGATTGGCGCGAAATAAAATGTAATGGAATCAATGCGTTAAGGTTCTCTCTGGCCGCCAAGCCACGGCATGTTTCGCGCCGGAATGTCTGTCTAACTAACCATAAAAAATATTGATAACAATCAATCCATAAGGAGAATTTATGAAGTTCACCGAGCTTGTCACCACCCTGCGCGCCATCGCCGGCGACGACGCCGGTAACCGCCTGGCCAAAAAGATTGTTGAGCCGGCAGGCGGGGAGACGATTTATGTGCCATCGCGGGATCATCCGGTAGTCGGTCCTACCGATACGCCAAAAAGCCTGATGCGCCGATATCGAATCAGCCGGAGAACCGCCTATTCGTGGCTACAAAAGTGGCGGTCCTAAATTCGTGCAGATTTTAGATTAAAATTGCACAAATTATTGTGCAGAATTTAGGCATCTTTACTAGATTCTGGACAAATTCTGATGACTTCCCCCGTTCAATGGCGACTTCCCACCGATCAAACTGATGCCGAAAGGCTGAAAGAATTTCGCTCCATCCACCGGCTTAGCCAGGAGGAGCTTGGTATTTTAGTCGGTCGGTCCCGTTCCACCATTGCTGGATATGAAAATGGGACTACGGAAGTTGACGGCGCAGTGAGTGGCCTTATTCGGCTAATGCGCGACAGGCCGACGTGGGAAATCGTCCGCCAAATGGGCGAAAACGTGAATCCGTCCACCTTGCCGATTGAACAGGAATCCAAGGCCCTGGCTCGTTTCCTCAGTGAGGGAGCGCAGTCCAAATCCTATCCAGTCCATCCCGACGACCCTAACAGCGCCTGGCGAACGGAGCATGGCGTATCGACAAAGCGATTCAAGCTATCCACCCTCCGCGCCCTGGCGACTCCACAAGCCGCCTCTCTGGTTTCCGAGGCTATGCGCCCGGCGATCATCGCGCCGGAGTTGGATGGACGGCTATCAAGGCTAGGGGTGACGTACATCGTCGCGGACTCCATGCGGGACGCGCAGCTACCCATCCTGGCTGATGGCACTCCCTACTGGGTCAGAGAAGACGCCAACGTGGGTATGCCGGACGTAACCATGTCCGCGGTCAATACCAGTTGGCAAACCGTCGGTAGCAGTGTCGCCATCTCCCGGCGGCTGATCCTTCAGGCCGATGATGCGGTTGGGACCTTCGCCCGTTCGCTGGTCCGCGGTATCGCAAAGGAGATTGATCGTGCCATTCTGCACGGCACCGGCTTCAATGGCGAGCCGCGGGGAATCCTGCAATACCCCATCGGCCAGGTTGAAGCCTTGGCCGGAGCCGGCCCCGCGATATTCGACGCGGTAGAAGATTTAGAGCTTAACGGTATCGACTCGGAGCGTATCGCTCTCGTTGCTCACCCTTCAACCAAGCGCCGCCTCACTGAGCTTGCGGATTACGATTACAAAAGCGATTGGGTGATGACCTTGGCTGGTCCCAATCAGCGCCCGTATCAGACGTTCAGAGGCTATAGGGCTATCGCCAGCGACAAATACAGCGAGGACAAGATTCTGGTCGGCGATTTTTCGCAATGCGTGGTAAGGCTATCCGGCGAAGTGGAAATCAAATTGCTGGATAAACATCGCGCCGATGGTGCGGTGGAGTGCTATGCATTCCAAGATGTTTCCTTTGAAATGCCTTTCGTTGAAAAGTCATTCGTGGAGATTTTTAATGTCCCATAAAAAGAAAGACGAATTTGACGGCACCTTTCCACAGGAATTCCTCGACGCCTTGCCTTTATTCTGGGCGCGTGAAAACAGCGTAGGCGCTTTGTTTTACGCAATTCCTGGCAAGCGTGAACTGGTGTCAGCGCCGTTTCTTGAGCGCCACATCGGCGAAACCTTCAACATGAAGGGCGAGCAGTTGAAAGTGGCTACCGATATGGTTTTCCGCCAGTGTTACGCAGACATGCCTCAATTGCCACCCAGGAGAGCAACCACATGGTTGAATTCTTGGAAAGCCGAAACATGGGGCGATCTAAATCAAAAGGCTCGAATGGCGATGGGCCTTTAACGAATTTGGCCGGAAATCTGCCCAGACGGACGGCCAAATATAGCCAGACTGGGGGGTTCGGCACCCCCAGGCTGGCGCCTTTTGCTTGAGGTTGAGCAAAGACGCCAAAGCCGAGACTAGGCGGCGATGGCACCCCTGGGCCGGTGTTCAAATTCCGGCCCCCCTATTCTTAGGTATTCCAATGGCTGATCTCTCGAAAACCATCCAAATCGTCTTTGAAGGTCTCGATAATACGGGTGATGCCATCACCGGCATCGGCAAAGGTATTGAAGACCTTTCTGGCAGCGTACAGGATGCGACACAGCCATTAGCCAATGCCGCGCAAGCCATTCTGGCGATGGAAACCGCCGCCCTTGCTCTGGGCGTGGCCATCGCCAAAGTGGCAGTTGAGGAAGCTGGTAAATTCGAGCAGGCCTTTACCGAAATCAACACGATTATTGATCTCCCGGCGGAAGGCCTGGCAAAGTTCAAAGGTAACTACTCGCTCCCCTCCGCATAAATCTGCCCGGAGAGTGCCATCTGGAT
>CALMDH010000260.1:0-21511 GCA_937862735.1 uncultured Gammaproteobacteria bacterium | reverse complement strand
GGGAGGAAGTAATCGACCTTGACCACCTCGTGGATGGGATGGACCTTGTTCAGCAGCAGGGGGATCTCCGGGTCGTTGGGCACGCCGGGATTATGGATGCCGATGCCGCCGACATAGGACTCCGTCAGGCAATCCTCCAGGGGGAAGGCATTGCGCATGGCGGGGATGCCACCGTTGACCGCGCAGGCGCCCAAGGCCACCAGGACCTTGCATTGGCGACGGAACTCCCGCAAGACCTCGACGTTTTCCGCGTTGGCGACCCCACCCTCCACCAGGCCCAGGTCACAGGGGCCAAGCCGCTTGATATCCGTGATCGGGGAACGGTCGAACTCCACCCATTCCACCAGATCGAGGATGCGCTCGTCGATATCCAGGAAGGACATGTGACAGCCAAAACAGCCAGCCAGGGAGGTGGTGGCCACCTTGAGCTTGGGCCGCGGGCCAGGCCCCGCGGTGGCGCCTGGCTCTGGCCGCCCTTCAGGGGTGGCGGACGGGCCGGTCTTTCCCGTTAAGCCAACGCCCTGGTTCAGCTCGATCGAGTCACTCATGGCCGCGCCCTCCCCTCGTTGGCGGCCACATCACCGACCTGGCTGATGGGCTCGCGATCGTACAGACGCTGACCGATGGGGACGGCATAGGCGCCGCGTTTGGGCAGGATGGCCCCGACCGGACAGACATGCGCCGCCCGGTCCGTGGCGGCGAAGGCGCTGTCACCCAGCTTGCCCGTGGGGGACTCGATGACCAGCCGGCTGTCGATGCCCCGGCCGCTGATGGCGAAGACGTTCTTGCCGTCCAGGTCGCGGCTGGCGCGCACGCACAACTCACAGAGAATGCAGCGGTTGAAGTCGATGACGTAGTCCGGATGGGAGGCATCCAGGTCCCGGCGGGGGAAGAAGTGGCTGAAGTGGGGCGCCAGCATGCCGGTGTAGTAGGCCACCGCCTGAAGCTGACAGGCGCCGGTCTTCTCGCAGGCCGGACAGATGTGGTTGCCCTCGACGAAGAGCATCTGCAGGATGGTCCGCCGGCTGGCCTGGATGTCCGGGGTGTCCGAGGCCACCTCCAATCCCGCCGCCGCCGGGGCGGTACAGGAGGACACCAGACGCCCGCCGACCCGCACCACGCAGACCCGGCAACTGCCGTGGGGGGCCAGCTCCGGGTTATGGCACAAATGAGGGATGTAGGCCCCCGCCGCGAGGGCGGCATCCATGATGGTCTGGCCCGGCTGGAAGGGGATCTCCCGTCCGTCGAGTCGGAAGGAATTTGCCATGGTAGTGGACAGGTTCATGCCTCCTCCAGATGCGCGCCAGCATCGTTGCGTCCGGTGATGGCCCGCGCCGCCGCCAGGGCGGCGTCCAGGTCGAAGGCGGGGGTAAAGTCGCTGCCGGGCCGCAACCGGCGCTGGAAAGTAGCCGGAAACTTATCCAGGATATCGCGGACATGATTGGCGGACGTCATGCCCAGCCCACAATAACTGGCCTGACGCATCAGGTCACCGATCCGGCGCATCTCCTCCAGGTCATAGGCCGAGGCCTTGCCCGCCGCCACCTTTTCCACCAGGGCCTCCAGCAGCCGATTGCCGACCCGACAAGGGGTGCAGAAGCCGCAGCTTTCATGGGCGAAGAAGCGGGCGAAGTTGCGGGTCATGTCCATCAGGTCCCGGTCCGGCCCCAGCACCATGAAGGAACCAGCGGTGGGCAGGTCTTCAAAGGACAGGGTGCGGCTGAACTCCGGCGGCGACAGGGTCACGCCAGCGGCCCCGGACACCTGCACCGCCTGAGCCCCCGTGCCCCCGCAATCCTCCAGCACCCTCGTCACCGGGGTACCGAAGGGATATTCATAGATGCCAGGCCGCGCCACGTCACCGCTGACGCTAAGGATCTTGCTACCAGTGGATTGCGGGGTACCCTCGCCGCGAAACCAGTGGCTGCCCCATTCGATGATCTGGGCGGCGGCGAGGAAGGTCTCCACGTTGTTGACCACCGTCGGCTTGTCCTGATAGCCACTGACCACCGGGTAAGGCGGGCGCTTGCGCACCACGCCGCGCCTGCCTTCCAGGGACTCGATGAGGGCGGACTCCTCACCGCAGACATAGGCGCCAGCCCCAAGGTGAATCTCGATATCGAAGTGGAAGCCGGCCTGACCGCCAATGTCCCTACCCAGCAGACCCCGCTCCCGGCGCTGAGCCAGGACCCAGTGCAGCCGCGGCAGCAGGTGGCGGTACTCGCCGCGCAGGTAGAGATAGCCCTTGCGGGCGCCGATGATGCCGGCGCAGAGGGTCATGCCCTTGAAGATCAGGTCGGGATAGCGGGCGAGCAGCACCCGATCCTTAAAGGTACCTGGCTCGCCCTCATCGGCGTTGCAGACCACGAAGCGCGCGTCACTGGGACTGTCGCGGCAGATACGCCATTTGAGGGCGGTGGTGAAGCCGGCCCCACCCCGGCCCCGGAGCACGGATGCCTCCAGTTCTCCCAGGGCGGCCTGGGGTCCCAGCGCCAGAAAGCGCTCCAGATCGGGCCGCGTCCGTTCCGCGTTGCGCAGCAGGTCCCCGGCGCGGTGGATATTGTCCTGGACGATGAACAGCTCGGGTGGCCAGTGCTCCAACGGCACCCCCGCCTCCACCAGATCCGCGATCCGGTCGACGCGCGCCGCCGTGAGGGCGGTGACCGCCAGACCGTTGACCAGGATGGCGGGGCCCTGATCGCCCATGCCGGTGCAGGAGGTCAGACCCACGGTCACCCGTCCGTCACCCCGCGTCTGGTCGAGCCGGACGCCGAGGCGAGTGGTCAGTTGGTCGCGGAGGGCCTCGCTTTCCGCCATGCGGTCGGTGATGTTATCGCTGAACAGGATGTCGTAATCGCCCCGGGGCCGGGCGTGGAGAAAGGCGTAGAAGTCGATACAGGCGCGGATGCGCGAGCGGGTCACCCCCATGGCCTGGGAGAGCAGGTCGACGGCGCTCTCGGGCACATGGGAACAGGCCTGCTGGATAGCGATCAGGTGTTGCAGGAGGAGTTCGGGCGCATGGCCGCGGGAGGTAAGCAGCCCGGTGACCATGCGGTTAATGATTTCGTGAGAGGAAAGTGGCATTGCCGACTCCTCGTCGTGGGATGAAACCTCGACCACCAACGCCGCGGGCGAGGGGCTTGGGCTGGAGGCGTGATCGGTCCTAACTCATTCGTTCCTGGCTCACCGCTCCTGGCTCACCGTCCAGGGCCGGCAGGATGGGCAACTGGCGGCCAACACCCTGGCGAGGGTATCCGGACACGGCCTTATGCTCCTTAAGAAAAATCAATCAGGCAAGGGGTAGATCCCTGGAAATGCTGCCCTCGATCAAACGATAGTATGAAACACCCCAGCGGCGCCGTTCACCTTGAGGGCCTGGCTGACACACTCCATGACGGTTAGCGCGAAACTCACGGGCAAGCCTAACATTATCAACTGGTTGGCGCGCCGACGCATTTCAGTTAGGGGAACGTCACAGCAAAATCCTTCATTTTCAGTGGATTGGCGCGCCGCCTCAGGACGGTTAGCATGAAAGTCACGGGAATGTCTTTGATTATCAGAGACGTGACCTGGTGCCTCATGTCAGTTAGCCTCAATCCTTTCCAGCGAGTTCTGGACCCTGGTTGATCATTCCCCGCGGGTGGGCCAGGCGGTCTGGACGCGAAAGCAATGCACCCGCCGGCCTGGCCCCGGACTGACCTGGGGCGGATAGGTCCGGGCGCACTCCGGGAGGGCCTCCGGGCAACGGGGGTGAAAATGACAGCCAGGAGGGGGATTCGCGGGAGAGGGCAGATCCCCCTCCAGGCGGATCAGCTCCCGGCGACTGGCCGGATCGATCACCGGCACGGCCGAGAGCAGGGCGCGGGTATAGGGGTGGCGGGGATCCGTCAGCACCCCCTCCACCGGCCCGTACTCCACGATCCGTCCCAGATACATGACGGCGACCTCGTCGGCCAGATAGGAGACCACGGCGATATTGTGGGTGATGAAGAGATAGGCGAGCCCCTTGCGCGCCTGAAGCGCCTTGAGCAGATTGAGGATCTGCGCCTGGACCGAGACATCCAGGGCACTGGTGGGTTCGTCGCACACCAGCACCCGCGGCTCGACGGCCAGGGCCCGGGCGATACAGATGCGCTGGCGCTGACCACCGGAGAACTCATGGGGATAGCGGTCGGCGGCCTCGGCGGGGAGGCCGACCTCCTCCAGCAGGGCCAGGACCCGGGCGCGACGCGCGGCCCGCCCCGGGACCAGCCCCAGGGCCTGGAGGCCCTCGCCGATGATATCCCCCACCCGCAGACGGGGGTTCATGGAGGCGAAGGGGTCCTGGAAGATGACCTGCAGGTCCTTGCGGTAGGGGCGCAGGGCGCCATGGCTCAGCCCGACCAGGTCGCGCCCCTGGTAGTGGACGGACCCGCCCCCCGGACGGATGAGCTGCAACAGTCCCTTGCCCGCGGTGGTCTTGCCACACCCGGACTCACCGACCAGGGCGAGGGTCTGGCCGGCCCGTAGCGTGAAATCGATGCCGTCAACGGCCCGCACCTGACCAACGACCCGGCGCCAGAGGCCCCGGTGGATGGGAAAATGGACCTTGAGCCCGGCGATGGTGACCAGGGGCTCCCCCGCCATCGTCCCCGCCGTCGCCCCCACGGGCACCTCCGCAGTCACCCCCCTGGCCGTCGGGTGCCCGCCAGGGGTGCGGGCAATCTCCCCGCCCCCCCCTGTCTCCCGGAGTGGGGGTGACTCGACCCTTGCCACCGTGGCCCCCGTCAGCGGGAGATGACAACGCACCCAGTGGTCCGGCCGCCGGGCGCCCCAGGGGGGCGGCTCAACCCGGCAGATGGCCATCACCCGGTCGCAGCGAGCGGCGAAACGGCAACCCGGCAGGACCTGATCCAGGGGGGGGACCCGCCCCGGGATGACCGCCAGCCGGCCCTGGCGCTTCTCTGGCGCCGGCAGGCTGTCGCGCAGCATGCGGCTATAGGGGTGGGCGGACTGGGCGAAGAAGTCGGCGCTGGTCGCGGTCTCGACAATCTGCCCGGCATACATGACCGCCAGGCGGTCCGCCGTCTCCGCCACCACCCCCAGGTCGTGGGTGATGAGCAGGACGGCCAGACCGGTCTCCGCCTGCAATCGTTTGAGCAGACGCAACACCTGGGCCTGGATGGTGACGTCCAGGGCCGTGGTCGGCTCGTCGGCGATCAGCAACTCGGGATCGCCGGCGAGGGCCATGGCGATCATGACACGCTGCTTCATGCCGCCGGAGAGTTGATGGGGATATTCCCGCGACCGCCGCTCCGGGTCGGGGATGCCAACCGCATTCAGCAGTTCCAGGATCCGGCCGGTGACCTCCCGACGACGCCGGCCAGAACCGGCGTGGGCCGTCACCGCCTCGGCGATCTGCTGGCCGACCCGCAGGACCGGGTTGAGGGAGGTCTGGGGTTCCTGGAAGATCATCCCCATCCGTCCTCCCCGGACCCGGCGCATGGCCTGCTCCGGCAGACCCAGCAACTCGGTCTCCCCCAGCCAGACGCGGCCGGCCACGATGCGTCCCCCCGGGGGTAGCAGCCGCATCAGGGACAGGGCGGTCATGGACTTGCCGCACCCCGACTCACCCAGCAGGGCGAAGGTCTCGCCCCGCCGCAGTTCCAGGTCCAGACCATCCACCACCCGCAAGGGCTGGGCCGGGGAGCCGAGGTGGGTGTGCAACCCGCTGACCCGCAGCAAAGGGGTAACCTCCCCCAACGCGGGCGGCACGGGGCCCGTCGCCGGGTGCTGTAAATCCCCTGACGGCAAACTTGATCCGGACATATAATTTCGGTGTTTTCCCATTCAGCGCTCCCTCGGGGCGATTTTCAGACAATCCTCAGCCAGGAGAAATCAGTTGGATATCACCCACAGCCAGCACGGTTCCATCCGGATCATCGCGCTCAAGGGACGGATGGATGCAGTCACCGCCCCTCTCTTCGACAAGGCCTTCGCCGAGGCCGCCACCCCGGATGCCTCCGACTTCGTCATCCAGCTCGATGGCCTGGAGTACATCAGCAGCGCCGGTTTGCGCAGCATCCTCATGGTGGCCAAGCAGGTCAAGGCCAAGAATGGCCGGCTGATCCTCACTGGCCTGACCGACGAGGTGCGCGAGGTCTTCCACCTCTCCGGCTTCCACACCATCCTGCGCATCTGCGACACCAAGGAAGCCGCCCTCGCCGAGCTGGCCTGACGCCTTTGCCGGCCTGGCACCCGCCCAGGCCGATCCCGGGGTAACCAGCATGATTCGGGTCGAACATCTCTCCAAGCGCTTCGGCAATCTGGAAGTTCTCAAGGATATCAACGCCGAGATCGCCCAGGGGGAGGTCATCTCCATCATCGGCCCCTCGGGTACCGGCAAGAGCACCTTCCTGCGCTGCCTCAACCTGCTGGACCAGCCCAGCGGCGGCCACATCGAGATCGACGGCCAGGACATTCTGGCACCCAAGGCCAATGTCCCCGCCTTGCGGCGACGTATGGGCATGGTCTTCCAGTCCTTCAACCTCTTCGCCCACCTCACGGTCCTGGAAAACCTCACCATCGGCCCGGTGCGTCTGCTCGCGAAGCCACCGGGAGAGGCCACCAACCGGGGCCTGGAACTGCTGCGCATGGTCGGCCTGGCGGAGAAGGCCCACAGCTTTCCCGACGAGCTTTCCGGCGGCCAGAAGCAGCGTGTCGCCATTGCCCGCTGCCTGTCGATGGAGCCGGAGATCATCCTCTTCGACGAGCCCACCTCGGCCCTGGACCCGACCATGGTCAGCGAGGTCCTGGCGGTCATCCGTCGCCTGGCCCGGCAGGGGATGACCATGGCCATCGTCACGCATGAAATGGAATTCGCCCGCGACGTCTCCACCCGGGTCTTTTACATGGACGAGGGGTTGATCTACGAGGAAGGCCCGCCGGAACAGATCTTCGACCACCCCCGGCGCCAACGCACCCGGGATTTCATCGGCAAGGTCCGCAGCCTGAGCTACCAGGTCAGCAGCGCCGATTACGACCTTTACTCCCTGGTGGGCAAGATCGAGGGCTTCTGCGAGAAGCACCTGATCCCGCCCCGCTCCGCCCATGGCGCCCAACTGCTGGCTGAAGAGGCCCTCGGCGTGCTCCTCTCCCGCCCCGGCCCCCACGATATCCGGCTGACCCTGGCCTACTCCGAAAAGCATCGCCATCTGGAGTTGCGCCTGGACAGCCTCGGCCCCCCCGGCAACCCCCTGGAGACCACCGACCTGCCGGACGACCTGCCCCTGACCATCATCCGCAACTATGCCGAGGACATTGGCTACGAGCGGCGCGGGGAGTTCAACTGCCTGCGCCTGCGGGTCAGATAGCCGGCGATCGGGACCCGACGCACGCGGGGGACGCCCCCGGAACGCGGTTGGGGATGGCCAGAAGATCAGGATCGGGTGGGTAAGGCCCTGGCCCCTTGGGGCCATCGGCCACCCCAGCCCGAGAGGGCCTCAGCTGCAGAACCTAAAAGTCCACGACCTGGCGCTGATGGGTCTCAACCACACACTGGATTGGCCGCAACCCCCGCGCCGACGGGCGACAACCGCCGGCGATCCAGGACGAAGGGTTCCTGGTCGGCGCAGCCCCGGGTCAGGGCGGCCAGGACCTCACGGGCCCAAGCCGGGAGCTCGGGATGGAGCCGATAGTGAATCCAGAGCCCGGCGCGACGATCCAGGAGGATGCCCGTCTCGCGCAACACGGCCAGGTGCCGGGAAATCTTGGGTTGCGGTAGATCAAGGGCCTGGGTGAGCTCACAGACGCAGCGTTCCTCGCCCAGCGGTAGGAGCATGAGGATGCGCAACCGGGTGGAATCGGCCAGGGCGCGCGTCAGATTTTCCGGTGGCATGGACATGGTCAGCGCCTGGCTGTGGTTAGGGAAAGAGGAACGAAAACAGTGGCGGGAATTGTGCCACGAGGACCCGGGGTTACCCAGAATTTTGACGCCTGATGGCTCCAGTGCGCGAATTGGGGCGCCGGCGCCAGCGGTCGGCCGGCGCCGGCACTCTTACCGCGAAAGGGAAATCAGCCCCCCGACAGCATCATGTTCATCATCAGCTTGTTGAGCCGGCCGACGAAGGCCGCCGGATCGTCGAGCTGCCCACCCTCCGCCAGTTGCGCCTGATCGAACAGGATCAGGGCTAGGTCGCCGAAGCGGCCCGCGTCCTTCTCGCTCTCCAGGCGCTTGACCAGCAGGTGATCGAGATTGACCTCCAGGGTCGGCTTGGCGGTGGGGGCGCTCTGGCCCACGGCCTTGAGGACCCGGGCCAGGTTGGCGCTCATGTCGTGTTCACCCACCACCAGGCAGGCAGGGGAGTCCACCAGGCGGGTGCTGGCGCGGACCTGGTCGACCTTGTCGCCCAGGGTCTCCTTCAGGCGCTTGAGCAGGTCGCCGTGCTGCTCGGCGGCCTTTTCCAGTTGCTCCTTCTCCTCCTTGTCCGCCAAACCGCCCAGGTCCAGGTCACCCTTGGTGACGGACTGGAGGTGCTTGCCCTTGTACTCGGTCAGGGAGGACACCAGCCACTCGTCCACCCGGTCGGAGAGCAGCAGCACCTCGACGCCCTTCTTGCGGAAGACCTCCAGATGGGGACTATGACGGGCCGCGGCGGGGCTGTCGGCGGTGATGTAGTAGATCTTGTCCTGGCCTTCCTTCATGCGCTCGATGTAGCCGTCCAGGGACTCGGTCTGATCGTCGTTGTCCTGGTGGGTGGTGGCGAAGCGGATCAGGCCGGCGATGCGCTCGCGGTTGGCGAAGTCCTCGCCGGGGCCTTCCTTGATGACCTTGCCGAACTCCTTCCAGAATTCCTGGTACTTGTCCACCTCGTCCTTGGCCATGGTCTCCAGTTGGCCGAGGATGCGCTTGACGTTGGCGCCGCGAATGGTGTCGATCTTGCGGTTGTGCTGGAGGATCTCGCGGGAGACGTTCAGCGGCAGGTCGTCGGAGTCCACCACGCCCTTGACGAAGCGCAGGTAGTGAGGCATCAGCTTCTCGGCCTCGTCCATGATGAAGACCCGGCGCACATAGAGCTTGACGCCGTGCTTCTGGTCGCGGTCCCACAGGTCCCAGGGGGCGCGCTTGGGGATGAACAGTAGGGCGCTGTATTCGTTGGTGCCCTCCACTCGGTTGTGGACCCAGGCCAGGGGCTCCTCGAAGTCATGGGAGATGTGCTTGTAGAACTCCTTGTATTCCTCGTCCGTTACGTCGGCCTTGTTGCGCATCCACAGGGCCGTGCCTTGGTTGACGCGCTCCCACTCGGGGGCCTTGGCCTCCTGCTCCTCACCCTCTTTTTCCTCGCCGTAGGTCTCCTTCAGCATCTCCACCGGGAGGGCGATGTGGTCGGAGAACTTGCTGATGATGGTGCGCAGGCGCCAGGGCTGGAGGAACTCCTTTTCGTCCTCCTTGAGGTGCAGGGTGACACGGGTGCCGCGCTCCGGGATCTCAAGGGTCTCGATATCGTACTGGCCGCGGCCGTCGGAGGACCAGCGCACGCCGTGCTCCGCACTCAGGCCGGCGCGGCGGGTGAGGATGGTGACCTTGTCGGCGACGATATAAGAGGAATAAAAGCCGACGCCGAATTGGCCGATGAGGGCGCTGTCCTTGGTCTGGTCGCCGGTCATGGCTTCGAGGAAGCGGCGGGTGCCGGAGCTGGCGATGCTGCCGATGGTCTCCATGACCTCCTGGCGGCTCATGCCGATGCCATTGTCGCTCACGGTCAGGGTGCCGGCGTCCTTGTCGACCTCGACGCGGATGCGCAGGTTGGGGTCGTTCTCCAGCAGACCGTCGTCCGAGAGGGACTCGAAGCGCAGCTTCTCGGCGGCGTCCGAGGCGTTGGACACCAGCTCACGCAAGAAGATTTCCTTGTTGGAATAGAGGGAGCGGATGACCAGGTCGAGCACCTGGCTGACCTCCGCCTTGAATTCCAGGGTTTCCTTATGGGCCTCTACAGTCATGGGGATAAGTACCTGCAAGGTTGCGATCGCCCGCGGCGATCATTGGGGTGGAGTGGGGTGGAGTGATGTCAGGGCCGGCGCCGGGGCGCTACAATGGCCATTGTAACCGTGGCCAGCCTGAACTCCGCTGACAGGGCGCCGGTATAGGGTCGCTTCACTCAACTTCAAGGGGGCATCCGCGATGGAGCCGAAAGTCGTCACCACCCACCCCTTCCCTGGGCAGCGTCCGGGTACCTCCGGTCTGCGCAAGAAGGTCAAGGTGTTTCAGGAACCCGGTTACCTGGAGAACTTCGTCCAGGCCATCTTCGACACCCAGAAGGAGTTGTCCGGCGGCACCCTGGTGTTGGGGGGGGACGGCCGTTATTACAATCGTACCGCGATTCAGACCATCCTGCGCCTGGCTGCCGCCAACGGCGTCGCCAAGGTGCTGGTGGGGCGCGGCGGTATCCTCTCGACCCCGGCCTGCTCCCACGCCATCCGCAAGTACGGCGCCCAGGGCGGTATCGTCCTCTCCGCCAGCCACAACCCCGGCGGACCGGACGAGGACTTTGGCATCAAATTCAACGCCGCCAACGGTGGCCCCGCCCCGGAGGCGGTGACCGAGGCCATCTATCAGCGCACCCAGAAGCTCGACCGTTACCGCACCCTGGAGGCCGCCGCTCTGGACCTGGACCACCTCGGCGCCACTCAACTGGGCAAGATGGCGGTGCAGGTCATCGACCCGGTGGCGGATTACGCTGACCTGATGGCGACGCTCTTCGACTTCGAGGCCATCCGTCGCCTCTTCGCCGGGGGCCAGTTCCGCATGAAATTCGACGCCATGAGCGCCGTCACCGGCCCCTATGCCATCGAGATCATTGAGCACCGCCTGGGCGCGCCCGCCGGCACGGTCATGAATGGCACCCCCCTGGAGGACTTCGGCGGCCACCATCCCGATCCCAACCTCGCCCACGCCCAGGAACTGGTCGCCCTCTGCCAGGGTCCGGCGGGCCTGGATTTCGGCGCCGCCTCCGATGGCGACGGCGACCGCAACATGATCCTGGGCCGGGACTTTTTCGTCACCCCCAGCGACAGCCTGGCGGTCATGGCCGCCAATGCCCATCTGATCCCCGGCTACGCGGAGGGCATCGTCGGCGTCGCCCGCTCCATGCCCACCAGCCAGGCCGCCGACCGGGTGGCGGAGCGCCTGGGGATCGCCTGCTACGAAACCCCCACCGGCTGGAAATTCTTCGGCAACCTGCTCGACGCCGGGCGCATCACCCTGTGCGGCGAGGAGAGCTTCGGTTCGGGCTCCGACCATGTGCGGGAGAAGGACGGCCTCTGGGCGGTGCTCTTCTGGCTCAACCTGCTGGCCGCCCGGCGCGAGTCCGTGGGCGACATCGTCCGTGACCACTGGCGTCGTTACGGGCGCAACTTCTACACCCGCCACGACTATGAGGCGGTGGACGCCCAAGCCGCGGCGGGCCTGATGGACCATCTGCGCGTCCTCCTGCCCACCCTGGTCGGCAAGCGCCTGGGGGATTACAAGGTCAGCTATGCCGATGACTTCGCCTACACGGACCCGGTGGATGCCAGCCGCTCGGCCGGACAGGGCATCCGTATCGGCCTGGAAGGGGGCTCGCGCCTGGTCTTCCGCCTGTCCGGCACCGGGACCCAGGGGGCTACCCTGCGCCTCTATCTGGAGTCCTACGAGGCCGACCCGGCCCGTCACGACCAGGAGACCCAGGGGGCCCTGGCACCCCTCATCCTGATCGCCAACGAACTGGCGCAGATCCAGGGGCGTACCGGGCGGGCCCAGCCGGACGTCATTACCTGAAACCAGGTTTGTCGACCACGGCAATCCTTTGTATCTTTGTTACCAATCGCCCCCCTCTCCCCAGCCCTCCCCCGCCAGGGGGGAGGGAGTCAGGCGGAACGGCCACCCGGCCGGGTCTCCCATCCAGCGTGATTCACCCACATCCAACGAGGATCTAGTCCCCGATGAGCGCCAATCCCAGTCGTCGTGATTTCCTCCGTCACCTGGCCCTTGGCGCCACGGGCTATCTGCTGGCGCCCCTGGCCCTGATCCCCATACCCCCGGCGGTGGCGGCGGGCACCAGCCTCCAGACCCGCGTCGCCAACCACATCGCCAGCCTGCGCGCCCAAGGGATGATCGGGGCCAAGGACAGGGTCTCCTGGTCGGTCTATGACTTCACCACCCGCCAAAAGCTGGTGGCCATCAACGAGGATGTCCCTCGCCAGGCGGCCAGCATGATCAAGCCCTTCGTCTGTCAGGCCTGGTTCTTCCAGGCCAGCCAGTCGAAGCAGATCGACTATACCCCCGCGATCCGCAAGACCATGGAGCGGATGATTCGCTCCAGTTGCAACGACTCCACCAACAAGCTCATGAAGCTGGTGAGCCAGAACGCCAGCGGCAAGGGTCCCGGTGACGTGGAGCGGGTCCTGAAACGCCATGGACCCGGTATCTTCCAGGACACGCGGATCGTGGAGTACATCCCCAAGGGCGGCAGGACTTACCGCAACCTGGCCTCCGCCGGCGACTATCATCGCTTTCTGGAGGCCATGTGGCTGAGCAAGCTGCCTTATGCGGACGAGATGCGCGCCCTCCTCGCCCTGTCCAATCGCGACCGCATGGTCGACGGCGTGGCGGCCATGCCCGATAACGTGCGGGTCTACGACAAGACCGGTTCCACCGCCATGCTGTGCGGCGACATGGGCATCATCGTCGCCCCCGGGGAGCGGGGGGGTAGCTACCCCTATACCTTCGTCGCCATCATCGAAAGCCCGGTCCGCATCAAGGCCTACGCCGCCTGGATGAAAAAGCGGGGCGACGCCATCCGCTCCGTCTCCAACCTGGTCTATCAGGACATGAAGGCCCGCCATGCCCTGGCCTGATGGCCAAGGCAGTTTTCAGCCAGCGTTCCTTTATCAGGCGTTGCGGCCTCCATCGGCCGAATACGGGACCGCCTGCCGTTGAATGCACGACCCTGGTCACCCAGAGGGTTGACCAGGGTCCAGGCCAGCTCCGCCCTTTCCCCCACTCTAGGCCGGGACCAATCAGACGGCCCTATCATTTCGCGGCTCATGATTCCCGCTCCCATCCTTCCTCAAGGAGCGCCAGGGGGTCGGTCAGGGCCGGGGGCCGCTCGCTGAAGCCCTGGCGCAGGAAGCGGTGCCAGAGGGCGAACTGGACGATGGCCCAGAGCATGGCACTGCCCTTGGATACTTGCCGGCAACGGGCGATCAGGTCCCGCACCCCCTCCGGCTGGAACCAGGGGCGCAGGGCCGGGTGATCGGGCAATAGCCGGTCCAACCGGCTGAGCAGGGCCGCATCCTGCCAGTCGCCCAGGGGGACGTGAAAGCCCCGCTTGTGGGCAAAGAGATAGTTCTCAGGGATGTCCCGCGCCGCCCAGCGCTTGAGAAACAGCTTGCCCATGCCGCCGGCGACCTTGAGCCGGTCCGGTAGACCCAGGCCGAATTCCACCAGCCGGTGGTCGAGAAAGGGCACCCGGCCCTCCAACGCCCAGGCCATGAGCATGCGGTCGGCCTTGACCAGCAGGTTGTCGGGCAGGGCCTGGGTGAGGTCGATGTACTGCATGCGTTGCAGGTCGCTCCAGGCGGTGGGGGCCTGGCGCCAGGCATCGACCACCGGCTGGCGGACCGCGGGCAGTTGCGCCAGCAGGGCCGGGGTGAACAGCTTGCGCGGCCAGGGGTTGCGGAAGGTACCGCGGGTGCGAAAGCCCTTGGAACCCGGCGCCAGCAGGCCCTTGAACCAGCGCTCCAGGAGCGAGCTGTGGTAGCGGCCATAACCGGCGAAGACCTCATCCCCGCCCTCCCCCGAAAACACCACCTTGAGTTCCTGGCTGGCGGCCTGGGCGAGCAGGGCCGTGGGCAGGTTGGCGTTATCGCGCATCAGCTCATCCGCGGCCCAGATGGTGAGGGGCAGGCTGTGGAGGATGTCGCGGGCCTGAGGCTGGATCTCCCGGTGGCGGCTGCCGAAGCGCCGCGCCATCTGTTGCGCCAGGGGCAGTTCATCCTGGACCGAGGTCCCGGGGAAACCGACGGAGAAGGTGCGGATGGGTTCTTCCGCGCGCCGGCTGAGCGCCGCCAGGAGGACGGCGGAGTCCACCCCGCCGGAGAGGAAGAGGCCGAAGGGGACATCGGAGCGCATGTGCTGGGTGATGACCTGGTCCATTAGGTCGTCAAAGCGGGCGGCGGCCTCGTCGTAACCCAGGTCAAGGGGCTGGATCTGGAGGGGTGACCAGTAGCGCTGGCGGCGCGCGACCTCCCCACGCTCGATCCACAGGGCCTCACCCGGCAGAACGCGCTCGACCCCCTGGAGGAGGGTCCGGGACCCGGTAGCGAACTGGTTGTGCAGATAGGCGGCCAGGCCCAGGGGATCGATAGGCGGTGGCGCATCCAGGAGGGGCAGCAGGCCCTTGATCTCGGACGCGAAGGCGATGCCGCTGTCCTGGATGGCCAGGAACAGGGGCTTGATGCCCAGCCGGTCCCGGGCGAGGATCAGGCGCTCCCGCTGGGCGTCGTACAGGGCGAAGGCGAACATGCCCAGGATCCGGGTCAGAAACCCCTCGCCATATTCCCGGTAAGCGTGGAGGATGACCTCGGAGTCGGAATGGGTGAGAAAGCGGTGCCCCCGGGTCTCCAGCTCGGCGCGCAGTTCGATGAAATTGTAGATCTCGCCGTTGGCGATCAGGGTCAATTGACCATCCGCCGTCCGCAGTGGCTGATGCCCACCGGCCAGGTCGATGATCGACAGCCGGGTATGCCCCATGCCGAAGTTGCCATCGAGGAAGGTCCCCTGGTCATCGGGACCGCGATGGGCCAGGCGCGCCACCCCCACCTCTAGGGCCTTTCCGTCCACCGGGGACTGTCGCTTGTAAAGCCCGACGATACCGCACATGGCCTGATCTCGCGTGATGATGATGCGGAGGCACTCAGCCCATTTGGAAACGTGAGTCCCCGCCGAAATTTCCTTAGGGAATGTTGTTCGGGCGCAGAGGCAAGGCCAGGGCCCTGACGTAGGCGCTGGTAGCGCGCTCAATCTCATAGGGGCGGGCCGCGGCCTGCAGGAAGGCCCGAGACGGCGGGTTGCGCAGGGTGGCGCGCATGGCGGCCGCGAGGGCCTGGTGGTCACCCACGGGGACCAGGGGGCCGTACTTGCCATCCTGGAGGATCTCCCGGGGGCCACTGGGGCAATCGGTGGACACCGCCGGAATACCCACCGCCAGGGCCTCGATGAGGGCGAAGCCCAGGCCCTCCAGGGTGGAGGTGAAGGCGAACAGGCTGGCCCGGGCCAGATAATCCAGGGGATTGGGCACGAAGCCCGGCAGATCCAGGTAGTCGGCGACCCCCAGACCCCTGGCCAGGGCCAGCAGCCGGTCGCGATCCTTGCCCCGCCCGAGGATCATGAGCCGCGCCGGTATCTCCGACCGCAGCAGGGCGAAGGCGCGGATCAGGGTGGCAAAGTCCTTGCGCCCGCTCAGTTCCCCGAGGCCCATGATGAGGGGGGGGCCATCCTCCTGGCACCAGGGGTGGTCCGGCAGCGGAAAGTCACCGGCAAAGACCTCGGCGGCCACCACCGGACAGGGCACCACCTCGATCAGGTTACGATCCAGGCCGGTGTAGGCCGCCATGTCGTCCGCCACGCCGCGGGAGGTGACGATGACATTGTCGGCCAGGGGATATAGCTGGCCAGTCGAAAAGCGGGTCTTGAGGGCATGCCACCAGCCCCGCTCGGCGCAGTCGATGGACAGGGTGGTCCCCGTGCCGACGGCGAGATAGGTGTCCGGAGCCTTGAGCCCCTGGGCCAGGGCCCGGGCGAGGATGGCGGTGTGGTTGAGACGGTCCTTGTCGCAATAGAGGCTTCCCGGCCGCTCTTGGCGCAGATAACGGGTCAGCGCCGGCAGGCTGGTATAGGTGTGGGCGGTGCCCAGGTCGATGAGGCGCACACCGGGGGGGACTTGGGTGAAGTGGGGCCCATGGCCGCGCACCTGGAGCACGTCGACCTGGTAACCGCGCCGGGCCAAGGTCGGGACCAGGTTATGGGCCAGGCGATCCACGCCGCTGTGGCCGGAGGTGGCGAAGAAGATAGCGAGGTCCGGGTTCATCGCGCGTCACCGCAGGTTTTTCCGGTCATGTTATACCCTTCGCCCGCTAAGTTCCGGCCTTCCTTGGTCCAGCAAGAGCGACTTTTCCCACCGCCATGCCTTATTCACCTTTCCGGGCCCGATGCAAAATAAGGGGGGCTTTGAGCCTACCCTGGCCGTCAATCCTGTCAGTTGTGATACTTGACCTTATTGGGCTGGTGTCCGCCCTTGACGTGGAGGCGATAGAGATCCCCCAGCCAGCGAACGATGCCCGCCGGCAGCAGCAGGTACCAGAGCGGGGCCTGATCGACCAGGCGCGCCTGTTCCCGGGGGCCGGTACCACTGTGCAGGGCGTAGCGGATGAAGTCGATCATGCTCCGTCGCCTCTGACGCCGGCTCAACCAGGGGCGAAAGAGGGTCACCTCTTCCAGGCAGCAGAGGCCAAAGCCCCGGGGACTGCCCATGCGGATGGCGAAGCGGTTGGAGGTCAGTCCATCCGGCTGGTACTCGACCTGCTGGAAGGACTCGTTGACGCAGCGGAAGACGTAGCCTAGGGCCATGCGGTTCCAGGTCAGGGAGTCGCGGATGTTCTTCTCCCCGGAAAACAGGGGATAGGGATAGTCCTTGAGGATCTCGGTCCGGATGAAGCGCTTCTTGTCACCGCCCACCCCCAGGCGGTATTGGAGATCGAGAAAGCTCACATCCAGGGGACTTTGCGGATAAGGGTGGGTCAGGAGCCGTTGTCCATCCAGGCTCTCGATCAGGCCCTCGACACCCGCGAAGCGCTGGCGCTCAGCCGGGGGGATCGTCTCCCAGTGGTACAGCAGACGCGCCAGGGTCTGGGGTAGCAGGCGGTCATCCGAGTCAAGCAGGAAGAAAAAGCGCCCCCTTGCCAGTTCAACCCCCAGGTTGTGGGCGGCGTACTTCCCCTGGTTCTCCTGCCAGCGGTAGATGACGGGGAAATCCACCCGCGCCTGCCACTCCCGGATCAGGTCCGCGGTGCCATCCGTGGAACCATCGTCGACAATGACCACCTCGAAATCTCGACAAGTCTGATCCTCGATGCTGGCCAGGGCGCGGGGCAGGAGATGGGCGCGATTGAAGGTGGGAATGAAGATGGTGAAGAGCGGCGGAGCGACGTTCCTCTCCCCCAGCCGGAAGGCGGAGAGGCTATCTTGGCCAGATGCCATGGGGTGATCCACGTCGCTGACCATTCTCAGCTCCCTGACCCCGCCCCCGGGGCCGTGCTTCCATCGACTGGGGTAGTGACCGTTACCGCCGCTACAGCCGGTACCTCAGCCGCGATCCGCTTGCCCATCCCGACTACCTTGCCCGTCCCGCCCCCCTTGTAAGTCCCGGCGCAGATTCGCGCCTCGATCATAGCCTCATCGAGGGAGCGCTCGATCCGCGCCATGATGTCCCAGAAGGCCAGCCGATCCTGGGCCTGGATCTCTCGCCGTGCTGTCAGGACCTGGGGCAAGAGCCCCAGTGCCCCAGCCAGGGCGCCGAAATAACGCCAGTCCAGCCGCAGGAGGCGCCCCAGGGCCTGGAGCAGATAACCGGGCACCAGGGAGCGCCAGAGGTCCCTGGTGGGGACATGGAGCCATTCCAGCAGCAGCCGATTGCGCAGGCGGATGCGCCGCACGAAGGCTCGGGCGACCTGGGTGCTGTTGGCGGAACCCGCGTGATCGTGGATAACGCGGCTCGCCGGTTCGAGGAGGGTGCGCCAACCCCGGCGCCAGGCGCGTAGACCGAGATCGGCATCCTCGGAATAAAAGGGCTGGAAGAGCGGCAGAAAACCGCCCAGTTCGTTGAAACGGGTCCTGGTGACCGCCATGGAGCCACCGGAGGCGAAGAGGGTCTCCACGGGCCGGGGTGGGATCCGCGCCCCCCACTCCTCTAGGCGCAGTCGGCCGCGTCGCAGACGATAGCAGCGCCAGGATTCCTCCCCGGGCCGCTCCTGGCCATCCACCACCAGCGGCGTGACGCTGAAGACCTCCGGGTACGCCAGGTGCCGCACCAGAGGCAGGATGAAGTCGTGATCGGGCCGCACGTCGGAATTGAGCAGGATCAGGTGGTCATGGGCCGCCGCCGCCACGCCGGAATGGACCGCGGCGGCGAAGCCCTGGTTGCGCTCATGGACGATTGGGGTCACTTGAGGAAATTCCGCCGCCAGCACCTGGAGGCTGGCATCCCGGGAGGCATCATCCACCACCAGGACCTCCCAGGTCCCGCCATAAGACTCCGCCGCGACCAGGACCGCCGGCAGATTCTTGCGCAGCAGGTCCGCCCCGTTGAAGTTGGGGATGATGAGGCTGACCGGCGGCAAGGGCACTTCACTCATTATGCTCTCTGGCGGCCAGGTAGCGCAGGCTGATCCCCAGCAGCACGCTGACCGGGAATAGGTTGTGCCGGGCGAAAAAGGGCATGGTAAAGAAACCCAGCACGCCTTGCGCGGTGACCAGGCTCAGGAGCAGCATGCCTTGCCGTCGTTGATCCACCGTCAAGCTGGCGTTGATGCCCCTGATCAGCCCCCACCACCACAAGCCATATCCCAGGCATAGGAGCAGTACGCCAATGAGGCCATGGCTGTAGAGTAACTCCAGGAAATAATTGTGGGGCGAGGCAAAGTCGAAATAGGGCTCCACCCGCTGGGCGTGGAAGCTGGATACCGGCATGTAGTCGTTGAGGAACTGGCCGAAGCCATGTCCAACCAGCCACTGCCAGCCGGCGCTCCCCTGCTGCAGGATCCAGAACTCACGCCACAGGACCCAACGTTCCTCGCTGCTGAGGTAGTTCAGGGCGGTATTGATACCGGCGGTCAGGTCAAACCATCCAAACAGGTGCAGGCCCGCCAACAGCAAGAGGGAAAGCGCCAGGGTCGTCACCATCCTCCGGCGCGGTACATAAGGCAGCAGCACCAGGATGCCAGCCACCAGGCCCAGCCAGGCGGGTAGGGAGCGGGAGAGGAGCAGGAGCAAAGCATCCAGCACCAGGACCACCCCCAACAGCCAGCCCCGCCAGCCCCGGTAATAGTCGATCAGGTAGATCAGCAAACCCAGGGCCAAAAGCGCGTACAACGCCAGATAATGGGGATTGCTGAAGACCCCTAGGAAGCGCCCATCCATGTAGGGTTCGGTCCGCCAGGACCAGGCCCCGACCTGGGCTAGGACAAACACCACCGTGATGACCGCCAGCAGTGACCGATGGTCACCGCGCGCCCCAATCCGCTCGGGGACCAGGGTGATCAGGATCGCCGCGAACAGGCTCCAACCCAGGACCTCATGGTGCCCACCCTCGATCGGTCCAGTCGCCATCGCCAGACCCTGCAGGAGAAAGATCCCCCCCAGACCCAGCAGCCACCAGAGCGGTTGCGACCAGGGCAGGGTGCCCCGCCCCTGGACCAGCATCCAGGCGACGGGCAGCAGGCTGGCATGCAGAAAGCTCCGGTAGCCGCCCAACTGGAAGGCCAGGGAAATCCCAAAACCGTAAACGCCCAACAGCAGGATCACCGGGCTCAAGCGGTGCAGCGACAGGTCGCGCAAGTACTTTGTCATCAGGCGGCACGATGCCATTCGGAGGCTTTGACCAGGGGGCCTATTGTCCCATCGAGTTGCCCCTTGGCGCGCGGTTTTCCATCCCCCCGCATAAGCCCGGACGGCTGGCCCAGGGTTCTGGTCTGGCACCTGATTCAATCGCCAGGGAGGCGTCAGGAATACCGGTCACCCTTATCCCAAGCCCTTTTTCCCGCCCCCCTCGACCAGACCGAGCCGTTCTGTCAACCTATATCCCCAGACTTTAGGCCCACCCACCGGATCGGACCACCTCCCCCCTTCTCCCTCCCGAATGAACCTTGCAATGAACATTGCGCACTTCACCAACCTCAACCTCGAAACCCTGGACCAGGCCGTGGACCTGATCCGGGTCAACAAGCTCGCCACGGGCTCGCGGGAAACCGCCTTTCTGCGCGCTTATCCCGCCCTGCTGGCGGCGATCAGGACCACCGACCGGGACGCCGATGCCTTCCTGCTGGCGGCCACCTTCGCCTATGGCTGGCTGCCTGGACGGCTGCGCATCGAACCCCAGAGCCTGGAAGCGGCCGTGCGCGCCTTCGGCCGGGCCCGCGCCCCTGAGGCCACCTTCGCCGAAGCGGACGCGATGGCGGTGGCCACCTGTCTCCAGTCCCTGGTCGCCGCCTCCCAGGTGCTGCATTTCGCCAATCCCGCCGTCTACCCCACCTGGGATGCCAGGATCGAGGGCTTCCGCCGCGGACAGAAGCCAACCCCCTACCACATGACCCAGACCGTCAACTACGCGGCCTACGTCATGGACATCCAGGGCGTGAAGCGCCAGGAAGGCTTCCCAGGCTTCCACTTCGATTTCTGCATGAACTATCAGGAGCGCCTGCGCCATCTCTCCATTCCGCCCTTCCCCTTGACCGACATGAAGGTCATCGAATCGGCGGTGGGTGAGATTCTCCTGGCCCAGGGGGGGCGTTTCTGACCCGAACGGCAGTGAGCGAATGCGACTCGATCATCAGGGGCGAGAAAGAAAGCGGCCAGTCATCGCCCCTCGCAGCCGCTGGATCGGTTCCGGGGGAATGCGCCGCCCCAAGGCGGCGCCCCGGGCCATGGCTGGTTTTTCCACCAGATGCCAGGAACAAAAGGCCAGCACCAGACAAATGGCCAAGGAGGCAAGCTGATTGAACATAATCCCCTGGGACCCGAAAAACTGAGCCATGATCTGTTGCACCGGGAAGCCCCACAGATAGATGCCATAGGACAGGTCCGACCTGGGCCGCAGGCGCAGCATCCAGGAGCGGCTGGCCACGAAGAGGATGGTCACGAACAGGGTTAGGTAGAAAAGGTAGAAATTCAGCGGGGCATGCCGAAAAAGGGCGAAGACAAGCCACAGTGCCAGGACGACCCAGCCATTGATGATGAGGCGATGCTTGTAGCGGGCCAGGATCGCTCCGATCGCGAAACAGGCCATGAGCAGCGCCACCTCTGGAGCCTCCTCCGGGAAGAGCAGTGGCAGGGCGAGGATAGCGGTTAGCGCCACCAAGGGCAGCCATCGCCGCCGAAATAACCCCAGCAGGAACAGGCCCAGCAGCCAGAGATAGGCCTTGATCTCATGGGGAATGGTCCAGAGGGAACCATTCACGGCTCTGAGGGCGTTGTCCTGAAAGACACCAGGCAGGGGGAACCGAACCCGAAACACCAGATTCCGGTAGATATACTTGCCAGTCTCCGGGTGCGGAAAATACTCCCCCAGGGGAAGATTGGTGAGCAGGGGCCCGAGGACCAGGGCACAGAGCAGCACCGTCACCGCCAGGGCCGGCCAGAGGCGGAAAAAGCGGGCGATCAGGAACTGTAGGGGTTGGCGCTTTTCCAGCAGGCTGTTGGTTACCACCAACCCGCTGAGTA
>CALMDH010000259.1:0-18427 GCA_937862735.1 uncultured Gammaproteobacteria bacterium | reverse complement strand
AACAACACGCGACGGATCGCCATCCTTGAGGAAATGGCCCGGAGAATCTACGAGGAGTGGTTCGTCCGCTTCCGTTTTCCGGGGCATGAGCTGGCGAAGATGGTCGACTCGGAGCTGGGGTTGATCCCGGAGGGGTGGATCGCATCATATTCGAGTCACGTTGACTTCCTTGAAGGTCCTGGGCTTAGAAATTGGCAATATCGAGATAGCGGCATTCCATTTTTGAACATCAGAACCTTGGTTGGAAACGACATTGATCTCAGTAAAGTTCAGTATCTCGATCAACAAGAAGTTCAGCAACGCTATCAGCACTTTCTTCTCGCCCCGTACGACCATGTTGTTTCAAGCTCCGGGACTCTTGGCCGCACTGTAACTATTCAGTCCTGTCACCTTCCCTTAATGCTTAATACGAGCATTATTCGTATGAGGCCAAAAAGTGATAAGTTGGGGAGGTGGCTCCTTAAGTCCTTTATTAGGTCAAGCTACTTCCAGAACCAAATCCATGCGGTTGCAATTGGTGCGGCCCAAAAGAATTATGGTCCTTCGCACCTAAAGGGAATATGGGTTATCGCTCCTGACGAGGCTACCGCAAAGCTATTCGAAGAGAAGGTAGGCCCAATGGAAGAACTGATTCTCGCTTTGGTAAGAAAGAACAATAACCTCCGCGCCACGCGCGACCTCCTGCTCCCCAAGCTCATCTCCGGCGAACTCGACGTTTCCACCCTGCCCGAACCGGAGGAGGCCCTCGCGGCATGACCCCCCTGCACACCGTCAAGGAAGTGACCGCCGGTTACGGCGAACTCGCCCTCGTCGAGTTGCCCGCGATGGCCTGTTTCACCTCCCTGAGGTGGGAGACCGCCAACCTCTACGACGAAACCTTCGGCGTCGACGGCACGGAAGGGCGCAAATCCTCCGCCGAGGTCATCCTGGTACGGCGCTTGCGGCAGGCGCTGGAGCGCATCAATCCCGGCTACCCGGCCACCGCCTACGAACAGGCCATCGAGCAACTCACCCAGGACCGTTCCAAACAGATCCCGGTCAACGCCAATCAGGCCTTTTACCAGCTGCTGCGTGACCGGGTGAAGGTGGAGATCACCGATGACTTGGGCAACCCGCAGACGGTGGAGCTAGCGGTCATCGACTGGAACGACCCCGAGAACAACGACTTCTTCCTCGCCCGGCAGATGTGGGTGTCGGGCGAGATGTACAAACGCCGCTGTGACCTGCTCGGCTTCGTCAATGGCCTCCCCCTGGTCTTCATCGAACTCAAGGGGCCGCATGTGCCGTTGAAAACGGCCTACGACGACAATCTGAAGGACTACAAGGGCCAGAGCATCCCGCAACTGTTCCACCCCAACGCCTTCATCATCCTGTCGAACGGCTCGCAGACCCGGGTGGGAACGCTCACCAGTCCCTGGGAGCACTTCTTCGAGTGGCGGCGGATCGACGACGAGACTGAAGTCGGCTCGACCTCACTGGTGACCGCGATCCGGGGCCTGTGCGACAAGCGGCGGCTCCTGGATTTCGTCGAGAACTTCACCGTCTTCGAGACCGAGCGGGGCGGACTGATCAAGAAGGTTGCCAAGAACCACCAGTACCTCGGAGTGAACCAGGCCATCGCCCAGTTGATGAAGCTGCGGGCCGCCGACGACCGCGAGGCGGCGAAGCGGCTCGGCGTGTTCTGGCACACCCAGGGCAGCGGCAAGAGCCTGTCGATGGTGTTCTTCACCCAGAAGGTGCTGCGGAAGCTCCCCGGCAAGTGGACCTTCGTCCTGGTCACCGACCGGGACGAACTCGACAATCAGATCTACCAGACCTTCACCGCCATCAGCGCCCTCACCGGGGTCGAGGTCCAGGCCAGCAGCGGCGAGCACCTGAAGCAACTGCTACGGGAAGACCACCGCTACGTCTTCAGCCTGATCCAAAAATTCCGCACGGCCAAGGGCGAGGCCTACCCGAGGATCTCCGACCGGGACGACATCATCGTCATCACCGACGAGGCGCACCGCAGCCAGTACGACGTGTACGCCTTGAACATGCGCAACGCCCTGCCTCATGCCGCCTTCCTCGGCTTCACCGGCACCCCGCTGATTGCCGGGGAGGAGGAGCGTACCCGCGAGGTGTTCGGCGACTACGTCTCGGTGTACGACTTCGCCCGCTCCATCGAGGACGGGGCCACGGTGCCGCTGTACTACGAGAACCGCAGCCCCGAGCTGCAGATCACCAACGACCACCTCAACCGCGACATCGAGCGCCTGCTGGAAGAGGCGGAGCTCGACGAGGAGCAGGAGCAGAAGCTGGAGCGGGAGTTCGCCCGCGAATACCACCTGATCACCCGCGACGACCGCCTGGAGACCATCGCCGCCGATCTGGTCAAGCACTACCTCGGCCGCGGCTACCGGGGCAAGGCCATGATGGTCTGCATCGACAAGGCCACGGCGGTGCGGATGTATGACAAGGTCCAGGCGCACTGGCAGCAGCAGCTGGCCGAACTGGAAGCGCAACTGAAGACCGCCAGGGGGGACGCCCGGGAGGCGCTCGCCGACAAGCTCCAGGTCCTGCGCACCACCGACATGGCCGTGGTGGTGTCCCAGGCCCAGAACGAGGTCGAGGACCTGAAGGAGAAGGGCCTGGACATCGTCCCCCACCGCCAGCGCATGCTCAGCGAGGAACTGGACGAGAAGTTCAAAAACCCGGACGACCCGCTGCGGTTGGTCTTCGTCTGCGCCATGTGGATCACCGGCTTCGACGTGCCGACTTGTTCGACGCTCTACCTCGACAAGCCGATGCGCAACCACACCCTGATGCAGACCATCGCCCGGGCCAACCGGGTGGCACCGGGCAAGACGGCGGGCCTGATCGTCGATTACGTCGGCATCTTCCGTAACCTCCAGGACGCCCTGCGCATCTACGCCAAGCCCAACCAGCCGGGGCAACTGCCGATCAAGGACAAGGCGGCACTGGTCAAGCAACTCGAAGGGCTGTTGCGGGACGCGGAAACCTTTTGCACTGGCCTGGGGATCGACCTCCAGGGGATCGTGAACACCCCGGCCGCCCAGCGTCTGGAAGCCCTCGATACGGCCAGGGACGTGATCCTCGCCGCTGGGGAAGACCAGACCAAGGCCTATCTGCTGCTGGCCGGTCAGGTGGCGCGGACCTTCAAGGCCATCCTCCCCGACCCGGAAGCCAACGCCCAGGCGCCGACCGCGGTGCTGGTCGCCTATCTGGGGGCGATGATCAAGGCCCTGCGCTCGCCACCGGACATCTCCGGGGTGATGAACGACCTGGATGCCCTGCTCGATGACTCGATTGCCACCGAGGGCTACCGCATCGGGGAGCGACCGCAAGCCGAGGCCCTGATCGACCTGTCGCAGATCGACTTCGCCGCCCTACAGAAGCAGTTCGCGGACGGCAAGCAGGCCACCGAAACCGAGAAGCTCAAGGGGCAGATCGCGAAGAAGCTCGCCACGATGGTCCGGGAGAACAAGGGGCGGATCGACTTTCTGGAGAAGTTCCAGCAGCTGATCGCGTCCTACAACGCCTTCAGTCACAACCTGGAGGCCTTCTTCCAGGAGCTGATGCGCTTCGCTCAGAACCTGACCCAGGAGGAACAGCGGGCCACCCGCGAGAACCTCAGCGAGGAGGAGCTGGCCATCTTCGACCTCCTGACCCAGCCCGAACCCGCGCTGACCGAGAAGGAGAAGGACGAGGTGAAGAAGGTGGCCAAGGACCTGCTGGCCAAGCTGAAGGCGGAGAAGCTGGTGCTAGACTGGAAGCTGAAGACCCAGACCAAGGCCGATGTCGAGCGGACCATCCGGGACTTCTACATCAAGTTGCCCAAGCCGTACACGCCGGCGCTGAAGAAGGACAAGCGGGCGAAGACCTATGCCCACATCTACGATAATTACTTCGGGGCCGGTCAGAGCGTGTATCAGGGGATGGCCGCTGGGGCCTAGTGCCTGGGATGGTTCAGAGTGGTCGCCGTGCTGAGGCTGATGGTTGGGGTAAGCAGGGGATGAGGCCAGCATTGAGCACCCACACAAGACAAGCGGGCTATTTGCTGGAAGTCCCCGTGATCCTGGTTGCCACGGCTATCGTCCTGGCCTTGCTGTTGCCCGCGCTCACTGGGATCGTAAGACAACTGGTTCTATCCCTTGGGATCTTGATCTACGTCGGCTGCTTTTACTACATGCTCCTGACGCCTGGTTGGCAACCCGAACAAGGCAAAGGCCGCCTGCCTCCCTGGCGGCGAATCCTGTCGTTCGGGCTGGTGGTAACGGTAGCGATGGGCGCGTTCTGGTATACCTGGTTTGGCTGAAATCCAGGCCCGGGAATTGGGGCCGGCCTGGCGTGGTGGTATCGGAAATACATAGACGGGCAGTCTCAGGTGGACTAGAAACTCTATGCGGCGGCGGAGTTGAAAGCAAGGACTGACAAAGTGGGCCTCTGGGTGGACAAGTCGTCGGCGCCACAGGCTGTAGTTCAGATCAACCCGGTGCATCAGGTCAGGTTGAGCCCACGCCCGCCGGCGCCCATCACCTCGCCGGTGCGGACCAGTTCGCCTTCACGCACCTCGATGGCCGCGATGCGGCCGGGGTGGCGGGGAGCGATGTCGATCTCCACCGCTTCGATGCGACCGTTGCCGCTGGCAATGTGCTCCGGTGCCTGGTTGCCGTCGTGCTGCCACCAGTAGGCCACCGCAGCGACGGCGACGGCGGCGGCCATGCCCAATGGAAGCGCCCGATGCCTGATGTTCATCTACTTGTCCTCATGCCGACAGCCTCGCTCGTCTGTGTCATCCCTTCACCGTCGAACATTCTCGGCGCGCAGTCACGCGATCGCCATTGGTGTTGACTGCCTGGTTGCACACGCTAAGCCGCGCGAACCCGACTCCGCCGTACCCAGGCCGAGGCCAGGGCCACACTCACGGCGGATGAACACCCCGGGGCCGCCTGGCCGAGGATGGCCCCATCCCGTCATGAGACTACCTGAACCGTCGTGCCGGACAAGGAAAAGGCCCGAGGGGGTGCTCCCTGGCAGGCTTAGGGAGGCTCGGGCCTTTGGGCGGGAGACCCGGCTAGGCGTGCCAAGGTCTTCGCCCCAACTTCAGTTTAGCTGATTGCACGGCCTTGGCCAGTTCAACGCGATCATCCTTTCGTCAGGACCAAGGGGTATTTTCCAGGGATACCTGGCTTGACATTCGCTGCCCGCGGCCGGGAGCTGGGTGATGACTGACATACGGCCTCGACCTGTGCGCGATGTCACCGAGAGAAGGCGGAGAGGTGACCCTCACGCCCTGCGTCCGGCCGCACCCAAGGCCCCGAAACGCAGATAGAGCGCCGGGACCAGGATCATGTTCAGGGCGGTGGAGGATAAGAGGCCCCAGAGGATGACGATGGCCATGGGGGTCTGGATCTCACTGCCGGCCGCGCCTCCCGCCAGGGCCAGGGGCACCAGGGCCAGGCCGGCGGCCAGGGCGGTCATGAGGATTGGCGCCAGTCGCTCCATGGCCCCGCGCCGAACCGCGGCGCGGAAATCCGTCACCCCTTCTTCCTCGATCAGGTGGCGGATGTGGGCGATGAGCATGACGCCGTTTCGGGCGGCGATGCCAAACAGGGTGATGAAACCCACCAGGGAGGCCACCGACACCACCCCGCCGGCGGCGAAGACCCCTGCCACCCCGCCGATGAGCGCCAGGGGCAGATTGAGCATCACCAGGGCAGCGTCGCGTGCGGAGCGGAAGGCGACGTAGAGCAGAAGAAAGATGCCCACCACCACCCCCGCCCCCAGGAGCAACAGGGTGCGGGTGGCCGCGGCGGCGCTCGCGAACTGGCCGCCATATTCCACCCGATAGCCGCTCGGCAGGGCGATCCCGGTGCTTATGGCGGCGCGGATGTCGTCGACCAGGGCGTGGAGGTCGCGCCCCGCCGCGTTGGCGGACACGACGATCTTGCGCTGGACGTTCTCGCGGCTGATGGTGTTCGGGCCCCGGTCGCGGCGGATGTCCGCCAGGGCGTGCAGGGGCAGCCGGGCGCCGGATGCGGTGGTCACCAGGGTCTCCCGCAGCCGTCGCAAGTCCTCACGCGCCGCGTCGTCGTAACGCAGCACCAGATCGAAGCTGTTCTGTCCTTCCACCACCTTGGACAGCACCCGCCCATGGAAGGCGGTCTGGATGATCTCGGACAGCTCCCGCACCCGCAGCCCATGGCGGGCGATGGCCTCGCGGTTGAAGGCGATGGTCACGAAGGGAATGTCCGCCTGCTGTTCGACCATGAGGTCGACGACGCCGGGGATCTCGGCCATTCGACCCTCGACCAGCTGGGCCAGGCGTCGCAACTCGTAGAGGTCGTCGCCGAAGATCTTGACCGCGATGTTGGCGCGCGTGCCGGAGAGCATGTGATCCACCCGGTGGGAGATCGGCTGGCCGATGGTGATGGCCATCCCCGGTACCTCGGCCAGGCGTTGGCGCAGTTCGGTCAGGATAGCCGCCATGTCCCGCCCGCCGCTGTCGAGGGTCACCTCAATCTCCGTGCTGTTGACCTCCTGACTGTGCTCCGCCAGTTCGGCGCGGCCGGTCCGCCGGGCCGTGGCCCGGACCTCCGGCTGGGCCAGCAGCGCCGCCTCGAGCTGGGCCGCCAGGGCATCTGACTGTTCCAGGGCCGTCCCCGGCGGGGTGGTGGCCAGGATGGTGAGGCTGCCCTCATTGAAAGGTGGCAGAAAGGCCTGGCCCGCATGGCTCAGGGCCGCCAAGGCCGCCGCCACCAGCACCAGGGCGGCCAGGGTGGCCTGGCGCCAGCGGGACAGCGTCCGGTCCAGCAAGGGGGCGTAGGCGCGCTTCAGCCAGCCGACCAGCAGGGGTTCAGGTCCGCCCCGGATCAGTCGGGTGCGGGGTAGCAAATAGGCGCAGAGTACCGGGGTCAGGGTGATGGCCACCAGCAGGGAGGCCGCTAGGGCCACCACATAGGCCAATCCCAGGGGCTGGAGCAGGCGGCCCTCCACTCCGGAGAGGAAAAAGAGGGGCACAAAGACGAGGATGATGATCAGGGTGGCGAAGACGATGGACGACTGGATCTCGTGGGTGGCGGCAAACACTACCCGCAGGGTGCCCTGACGCTCCTCGGGCGGCCGCGCCGCGTCTTCCCGCAGGCGCCGGGCGATGTTCTCCACGTCGATAATGGCATCGTCCACCAGGGCGCCGACGGCGATCGCCATGCCGCCCAGGGTCATGGTGTTGATGCTGGCCCCCCAGGCATCGAGCACCAGCACCGCGGCCAGCAAGGACAGGGGGATGGCCACCAGGGTGATCCCCGTGGCGGTGGCGCTGCCCAGGAAGGCCAGAACCACCAGCACCACCATCAGGGCGCCATCGCGCAGGGCGGCGGCCACGTTATCGACTGCCGCCTGGATGAAATCCGCCTGGCGAAACAGCCCGGGTTCGATGCGCAGCCCCGCCGGCAGGCTGGCCTGGAGGTCCGCCAGGACCTCGTCCAGGCTCTCGGTCAGGGCCAGGGTGTTGGCATCGGGTTGCTTCTGGATGGCCAGCACCACCGCCGGCTGGCCATTGGCGGCGCCGGCGCCGCGGGTGATGGCGGGGCCGATGCGCACCTCGGCCAAATCGCCGATGCGCACCGGGACCCCCTCTCGCAGGTCCACCAGGGTGGCGGCGATGTCCGCCGGGCTGTGCACTCGGCCCAGGCCCTGGATTAGGGATTCCTGGCCGTTCTCCACCAGGAAACCGGCGGAGGCGTTCTCGTTGGTCTCGCGCAGGGCGGTGCTGACCTGGTCGAGACTGAGGCGGTAATTGGCCAGTTTGACCGGGTCGACCAGCACCTGATATTGGCGGGTCTCGCCGCCGGTAATCACCACCTGCGCCACCCCGGGCACCGCCAGCAAGGGCCGTCGCAGATAGGTGTCGGCGTAGGTCTTGAGGGCCATGAGGTCCGGGGTCTCCGTCCCCTCGGCGGCGCGCAGGGCGATGAACAGGATCTCGCCCATGATGGAGGTGACCGGGGCCAGGGTGGGCGCCGGGATATCCGGTGGCAGGGCGGCGCGGGCGAGCTGGAGCCGTTCCGCGACCACCTGGCGCGCCTGCAGGACATCGGTCCCCCAGTCGAATTCCGCCCAGATCAGGGCCGAGCCGATGCCCGTGCTGGAACTGATGCGCCGCACCCCGGTGGCGCCGTTGAGGGCGGATTCGATGGGCAGGGTGACCAGGGTCTCCATCTCCCCCGGGGCCAGGCCCGGGGCCTCGGCGAGGACGGTGACCCGGGGCGCCGTGAGGTCCGGGAAGACGTCCACGGGCATCTCCAGGGCGCGCTGGCTACCGTAGCCTAGGAGCAGCAGGGCGGCGGCGAGGACGAAGAGGCGGTTGCGCAGGGACCAGCGGATGAGGGTCGCGATCATCGGGGTTACCCTCAGTGCGCGTGGCCATGGCCAACTGCGGCGGGGGCGCCGGCGGCCAGGTGGACGAGATAGGCGCCGCGGCTGACCACCCTATCCCCTGGCTCCAGGCCAGCCAGGATGGCTACCTGGTCGCCGTCCCGCAGGCCGCTGCGGACCAGGCGGCGTTCGAAGCGCTCGCCGCCGGTCTGGACATAGACCAGCTCGTCCCCCGCCTCTTGGATCAGGGCGCTGGCGGGCAAGGTCAGGGTCTCCGCCTCCTCGCCAGTGAAGACTCGGGCGCTGACGGCCTGGCCGACACGCAACCGGGGGTCGGGGCGGGTGAACTCGAAGATGACCGGCAGGGTGCGGCTATCGGTATCCACCAGGGCGCTGAAGGCCACCAGGCGCGCGCCCGTCTCGGGGGTGACGACGAAGGCGCTGTCGAATCCCGGCACCCGGAACCAGGCGCCCTGGGGCTGGCGAATGGCGCCCAGGTCGGCCTCGGCGATCCGCGCCTCCAACCAGAGCCGCTCGGGGTTGACGAACTGGAAAAGGGCGGCGCCCTCCTCGACGAAGCCGCCCGCGGCGACCTGGACCTGGGCCACCAGGCCGGTGATGGGCGCCAGTACCGGCACCCCCGCCACCTCGCCCGCCGCGGTGCGGGTGACCTGGGCCAGCCGCTTGCGGGCGGCCTCCAGTTCCGCCGCCGCGACCTCCTCGGCGCTGCGTGCCTGGAGCACCTCGCGGAAGGGCACGGCACGCTGTTCCCAGAGGGCGTCCAGGCGCTGGCGCTCCTGGCGGGCCAGGTCCAGGGCCGAGGCGGTTCGGGTCACCCCAAGTTCCAGGCCCGCCACATCGCTGTCACCGCCGAGTTGGGGAACCAAATAGGCCAG
The DNA here is from genome assembly GCA_937862735.1 of uncultured Gammaproteobacteria bacterium. GTDB lineage: Bacteria > Pseudomonadota > Gammaproteobacteria > Chromatiales > Chromatiaceae > M0108. The sequence goes on along the minus strand of CALMDH010000259.1, from coordinate 9,152 downwards.
GGTTTGGCCCGCCTCCACGGCCATGCCCGTGTAGGGAAAGCCTCCTGGCGCCGGCCGCAGGTGGCCGTCGATCGGGGCGGTTAGTCGCGCCTCGCCGTCGGCGCTGGCTCGCAGTAGACCGGTGGCGGGGACGGAACCCCGCAGCCGGCGGGTGGTGACCGGCGTGGTGGCGAAGTCGGCGCGCCATTGCTGTTCCTTGAGCAAGGTTACCCCGCCCGTTACCGCCTCGGCCTCGGCCGGGACGGCGGTCAGGGTGGCCGCTTCATCGGCGTAAACGGTCACCTCGCCCAGGTCATGGCGATCCGGCAAGGCGCCTTCTCCCAGCTCCGGGCTGGTGACTTGAATGCTCAGGCGCCGCGTGCCGGCGCCGGCGGGGGTCACGTCGACGCGGAAGAGTCCCGGGCGCGCGGGGGCGGGGTTGGCGAACCGTTCCTCCTGGCCCTGATCGCCCGTCAGGATGATCCGAACCTCGCCGCTGGTCAGGGCTTGGAAGTCCGTTAACCGGGTCAGGTGAACAAGGAATTCGGCCTGTTCCCCGACGATCAGGGGCGGGAATTCCACGAAGAGTTCGGTCTGATCGCTATGGCGGGTGATCGCCCGCGATTCCAGGTGATCGGCCTCCTCCCCTTCCGCCTCGTGGGGGTGGACGCCGCCCAGGAGGGCGATGAAGTGGTCTTGCAGCCAGTGCCACCAGCCGTCCTCATGGAGGTGATCCTGCCCTGCGACGGCGCCCTGGCTTATGGTCAGCAGAAACGCCAAGGTCAGGGAGAAAGGCCGGGCGCGCGTGAGAAGCCCCGAGAGTGAGCATGGGTTGGGCATGAGGAAGGTCTCCCCTGAGCGAACAAAAGGTGGCCGCCTGGGGACTATCCGGGCGGCGTACGTCTGGCGTCAGAGAACCTGTCGGGGGGGGCGCGCACGTGGCGGCGGGATATGGGCGCGCCACCAAGCGGGCGAGGGGGCTTGGGGGCGCGGCGGAGAGGCAGGGGGCAGTTGCGGGGCTTCGGCGATCAGCGCCTGGAGGTGCGCGGTGGCATGGCAACAATGATCACAGCCCGTATCGCCATGACTGTCTGGATCGCCGGGAGTGGGATTGGCAAGGGGGTGGTCATGAGCGGTTACAGCGGTTTCCAGCGCGGCGGCGGCCAGATTGAAGCTCAGACCCAGATGGCCAATGAGGACTAGCCATACAAGCACGGTGCGGGCCAGCAGGTGACCACGTCGGTGACCGGTCGCGATCCTGGTCGATGACAATGCAGGTGAAAGTGGGTGCCAAAACATGTATTCCACACTATCACACTCGGGAATGGGCGGCAATCATCCACTCGATCCAGCCGCCGCCGTCCAGTCGGCGCCTCAACCCATCCCCGTCCTGTCCGGGAAACGCTGTTTCATCGCGGTTCCGTCATTTGCCGTTCCCGGATCGCCAGTACCGCCTCATGCGCCTGTCGGGGAGAAGCTTCAGCCAAAAAAAGGCAGTTAGCAGCTAACGCCAGCACGCCCATCGTGATCATCAAGCTCTTCGACAACTTGAAATATCAGTCTTGCGAACACCCCAAATGGGACACTTCCGATGCCTGCAAATGGCTGAACACTATCGTTCGGCGAGCTGCCTGTAAATTACCTGGTTATCACGAGGCGGCATGAACGATCTGAAGGAGGTTCCCGATGCCCATCATCGATTTCTGTCCTGCCTGGCGGGGTTATGACTCCAACCCGGAGGTGCCCAAGCCCGCCGACTTTGCCTGGGACTGCACACATACTGCACACTTCTTGGCAACTTGTTGATTTATAACGAACAGAATTTAATGAAAAGTTAATTTTCCCGTCATTTGGCCATAACGCCCGTGGCACACACTGGGGAGGCTTCAAAAACCTTCAGCCAGCATGAGGCTCACCATGAAGAAGACCCTGATCGCCGCGGCAGTGACCACCCTGAGCGTGTCCTTCGCGACTCAGGCCCAGGCCCGCGACTATATCGCCGTCGTCGGCTCCTCCACCGTGTTTCCCTTCTCCACCGCCGTGGCGGAGAACTTTGGCCGTAAAGGCACCTTCAAGACCCCCAAGATCGAGTCCACCGGCACCGGCGGCGGCATCAAGCTGTTCTGCGCGGGTGTCGGGGTCGATAACCCCGACATCGCCAACGCCTCCCGGCGCATGAAGGCCTCGGAATTCGACCAGTGCGCCGAGAAGGGCGTCAAGGAGATCGTCGAGGTCAAGATCGGCTTCGATGGCATCGCCATCGCCAGTTCCAAGAAGGCCAAGGCCATGGACCTGACCTTGAAGGACCTTTACCTGGCCCTGGCCAAGGACGTGCCCAATCCCGATGGCTCCAAGACCCTGGTGGCCAACCCCTACAAATCCTGGAAGGACGTCAACCCCGCCCTACCAGCCACCAAAATCGAGGTCCTGGGCCCGCCCCCGACCTCCGGAACCCGCGATGCCTTCGCCGAGCTGGCGCTGGAGGGGGGCTGCAAGCGGATCGACTTCATCAAGGCCATGGAGAAGGAGGACAAGAAGAAGTTCCAGGCGGTCTGCATGGGGGTTCGCGAGGATGGCGTCTATGTGGAGGCGGGTGAAAACGACAACCTGATCGTCCAGAAGCTGCAGGCCAATCCCAACGCCATGGGCATCTTTGGCTTCAGTTTCCTAGAGCAGAATCAGGACAAGGTCCAGGGCGCCAGGATCGACGGGGTCGCGCCCACCTTCGAGACCATCTCCGACGGCAAATATCCCGTCTCCCGCTCGCTCTATTTCTATGTCAAGAGGGCCCACGTCGGCACCATCCCGGGCATCCCGGAATTCGTGACCGAGTTCACCAGCGAGGTGGCCTGGGGCCCCGAGGGTTACCTGGCCGACAAGGGGCTGATTCCACTGCCGGAGAAGGAGCGTAAGGAGGTCGCCAAGGCCGCCCGGGCACTGACTCCCATGGCCAAGCCCTGATCGCTCTGGGGCCCTCTCCGGAGTTGGCGGCCCGGGGATGGCGCCTGTCATCCCCGGGCCGCGTGGCTACAGGTCCGGTGCCCAGAGCGCCGGACCTCCCTTTCGGCAGGGATGCCGACCCCCACCCGCGCCCGACCACTCGGTTGGGCGCGGGCCTCGTTGCTTTGGCCCCGGAATCCAGCCATGTCGATTTCCGTCCTCTTCCTCGCCCTGTTGGCCTTGATGGCATTGGCCTATCACGCGGGCGTCAAGCGCGCCGTCAGCGCCGCCGGTGGCCATGCCGGCATCAAATCCCTGCACTCGCTGCCGGGCTACTATGGCTTTTACGCCGCTCTCTGGGCCGGATTGCCCGCGCTCCTGCTTCTGGGCCTCTGGGCCGGACTTCAGGACCATCTCGTCATCAGTCTGGTCATGGCCCAGTTGTCGCCGGATCTGGTCGCTGGTCTCTCGGATGGGCAGTTGAGCCTGCTGGTCAGCGACATTCAGAACCTGGCGCGGGGCAACATCGTCGCTGGCGAGGTCACCCCGGGGATCCAGGCCGCGGCCGCGGACTACGGGCGCTTGCAGCAGTTGGCGACGCTTACCCTCTGGATCCTGGCTCTAGCCATCGGCCTCGGCGGCCTGACCCTGGCCTGGCTTCGCATTGCCCCCACCCTGCGCGCGCGCAACCGGGTCGAGGGCGTGGTCCGGGTCATCCTGGTGGTCTTCTCCTCCATCGCCATCCTCACCACCCTGGGGATCCTGCTGTCGGTGGTGTTTGAGTCCCTGCTCTTTTTCCAGAAGGTCTCGGTGATCGAGTTCTTCTTCGGCGCTGAATGGAGCCCGCAGATTGCCTTGCGCAAGGATCAGGTCGGCGCCAGCGGGGCCTTCGGCGCCGTGCCCCTCTTCGCCGGCACCCTGATGGTCACGGTCATCGCCATGCTCATCGCCGTCCCCATCGGCCTCATGGCGGCCATTTATCTGTCGGAATACGCCAGCAGCCAGGTGCGGTCCTGGGCCAAGCCCATCCTCGAGGTCCTGGCCGGCATCCCCACCGTGGTCTATGGCTTCTTCGCCGCCCTGACCGTGGCGCCCCTGATCCGCGACCTGGGCGAGGGCCTGGGGCTGAATGTCTCCTCCGAGAGCGCCCTGGCGGCGGGGCTGGTCATGGGCATCATGATCATCCCCTTCGTCTCCTCCCTGTCGGACGACGTCATCAACGCCGTGCCCCAGTCCATGCGCGACGGTTCCTACGCCTTGGGGGCGACCCACTCGGAGACCATGCGGCGGGTCATCTTCCCGGCCGCCCTGCCGGGCATCGTCGGTGGGGTGCTGCTGGCGGTGTCCCGGGCCATCGGCGAGACCATGATCGTGGTGATGGCCGCCGGCATGTCGGCCAACCTGACCTGGAATCCCCTGGAGAGCGTGACCACGGTCACGGTGCAGATCGTCGCGCTGCTGACGGGCGATCAGGAGTTCGACAGCCCCAAGACCCTGGCGGCCTTCGCCCTGGGGCTGGCCCTGTTCCTCGTCACCCTGGTCCTGAACGTCATCGCCCTGCACATCGTGCGCAAGTATCGGGAACAATATGAGTAATTCAGTCACCCCCGGCGTACCCGTCAATCCTGGTCCCGGCGGCGCCACCGGCCCGGACCGGGCCGGCCAGGACGGTCGGCGACCGACCATCGAGATCGTCAACGCCAGCCTCGGGCGCCGCTACCGCGCCGAGCGCCGCTTCCGCTTCATCGGCATGAGCGCCGTCGTGATCGGGCTGGCCTTCGTCGCCATACTCTTCGCCGATATCATCGGCAAGGGCCATAGCGCCTTTCAGCAGACTTACATTCGCCTGACGGTGGACTTTTCCGCCGAGGTCATCGACCCCGAGGGTAGGCGCGACCCGGCCGTCCTGCGTGACGCCAACTACCTCAAGCTGGCCCGTGACGCCCTTGCCGCCCGCTTCCCCGAGGTAACCCGCCGCGCCGACAAGCAGGCCCTTTACGGCCTCTTGAGCGCCGGGGCGCCCCTGCAACTCCGGGAACGGGTACTAGCCGACCCGGGGATCATCGGCACCACCCAGGAGATCTGGCTGTTGGCCGATGACGATGCCGATATGTTCATGAAGGGCCGCTCCACCCCTGTCGACATTGAGCGCGGCTCGGGACTGGCCTCTCTGGTCCTGGTCGAGGGGGACGAGGACAACCAGGTCCAGGTCCGGTCCAGGGCCAACGATTTCAGCGCCATCCTCAGGGATCTCGCAGACTACCGGGAGGAGGGTCGGGCCCCAAACCCAGGCTCAGCCCCGGAATCAGCTCCATCTCCGCAATCAGTCCCAACCCTGGAATCAGACCTGGCCAGCCAGGAAGTCCTGGGCCCCGATCTTCCCAGCCATCTGGTGGCCATCAACGGCGGCCTGGTCAAGGTGGAGCGGGCGACGCCCAGCGCCGTCATCGGCACCCTCCTCAAGCCCCTGACCTCGAACGTGGATGCACCGGCCGATCAGTGGGAGATCTTGCGCTTCGCCACCCCGGAGAACGATCGCCGGCTCAAGGATCGGGTGGTGGCCTGGCTCCATGACCTGGGCGCCGCCGGCGACATCGAAAAACGCTTCAACACCGGCTTCTTCACCCAGGGCGCCTCGCGGGAGCCGGAGCTGGCGGGGATCGCCGGGGCCCTCATGGGCTCCTTCTACACCCTCGCCCTGACCCTGCTGCTCTCCTTCCCGGTGGGGGTGGGGGCGGCTCTCTACCTGGAGGAGTTCGCGCCCCGGAACTGGTTCACCGATCTCATCGAGGTCAACATCAACAACCTGGCGGCGGTGCCCTCGATCATCTTCGGTCTGCTGGGGCTGGCGGTCTTCATCAACTTCTTTGGCATTCCCCGCTCGACACCCCTGGTGGGTGCCCTGGTGCTGACCTTCATGACCCTGCCGACCATCATCATCGCCAGCCGCTCAGCCCTGCAATCGGTGCCGCCCTCCATCCGCGAGGCGGCCCTGGGCGTGGGCGCCTCGCCCTTGCAGACCCAGTTCCACCATGTCCTGCCCCTGGCGATCCCCGGCATGCTGACCGGCGCCATCCTGGGCATGGCGCGGGCGCTGGGCGAGACGGCGCCCTTGCTGATGATCGGCATGGTGGCCTTCATCGTCGATACCCCCACGGGCTTTCTCTCCCCGGCCACCGTCCTGCCGGTGCAGGTCTATCTCTGGGCGGACAGCCCCGAGGTCGGTTTCGTCGAGCGCACCTCGGCGGCCATCCTCGTCTTGCTGGCCTTCCTCGCCGTGATGAACCTGGCCGCGGTCCTGCTGCGCCGCAAATTCGAGCGTCGGTGGTAAGCCGCCGCTCCGGTGAGATGCCGGTTGCCCCCGGCCCCCGCCCCGAACTTTGGAGTCCCCTCTAATGAACGCGATCGCTGAAGACATCACCCGCATGACCGGCGCCATGACCGCCGACGACCTAGCCCCCCTCCGGGATTTTTCCGGCACCGTCGGCGACTTTACCTCTCCCCAGGCGCGCATGATCTGTCGCAACGTGGACGTCCACTATGGCGACAAGCACGCCATCAAGAACGTCAGCCTGGATATCGGCCGGAATGAGGTGGTGGCCATGATCGGCCCCTCCGGCTGTGGCAAATCCACCTTTCTGCGCTGCCTGAACCGCATGAACGACACGGTCCCGGGTTGCCGGGTCCGGGGGCGGATCACCCTGGATGGCCAGGATATTTACGACAAGCAGCAGGACGTGGTGCCCTTGCGCGCCCAGGTCGGCATGGTCTTCCAGAAGCCCAATCCCTTCCCCAAGTCGATCTACGAGAACGTCGCCTATGGCCCGCGCATCCATGGCCTGACCAACGACAAGACGGAACTGGATGCCCTGGTGGAGACCAGCCTGCGCAAGGCCGGCCTCTGGGAGGAGGTCAAGGACCGCCTCCAGCAACCGGGTACCGGCCTGTCCGGCGGTCAGCAGCAACGGCTGTGCATCGCCCGCACTATCGCCGTCTCCCCGGAGGTGATCCTCATGGACGAGCCCTGCTCGGCCCTGGACCCCATCGCCACCGCCCGCATCGAGGAGCTGATCGACGAACTGCGCGAGCAGTACAGCATCGCCATCGTCACCCACTCCATGCAGCAGGCGGCCCGCGTTTCCCAGCGCACCGCCTATTTTCACCTGGGCGACCTGGTGGAGGTCGGCGAGACCAGTCAGATCTTCACCAACCCCAGCCACAAGCTCACCGAAGACTACATCACCGGGCGCTTTGGCTGATCCGCTCAGCTCCGGATTGAGACACAACCTTATGCCAGACATTGCCAAGGGTCATACCGTTCAGCGTTACGACCAGGAACTCAGCGAGATCAGGGACCAGGTCCTGGCCATGGGCCGACGGGTGGTCGAGCAGGTCAATGCCGCCGTGGGCGCCCTTACCGAGGGTGAAATCGCCCTGGCGCGACAGGTGGTGGACCGTGAACGCCACGTTGACCGCCAGGAGATGGCCGTCGACGAGGCGATCTTCAACCTTATCGCCCGGCGCCAGCCAGCGGCGATCGACCTGCGGCTGGTCATGGCCCTGTCGAAGTGCACCGGTTATCTGGAGCAGGCCGGTGACAAGGCGGAACAGATCGCCTGGTGCGCCTTGCGCCTCAAGGATCGGGAGGGGCGGGGCGCGGTGCCGCGCACCTTGCACCACGTCCGCCGCCTGCATCGCATCGCCAGTCGGCTGTTGGACCTGGCCCTGGCGGCGCTGGCGGACACTGACATCGAGCGGGCCCTGGACGTCTTTCGCGAGGAGGGAGAACTGGAGGAGGAATTCGACGCCGCCATGCGCCATCTGATGACCTTCGTCTTCGAGGACGCCGCGCTCCTGGGGCAGGTCATCGACGTGGTCTTTGCCCTGCGGGCCCTGGTGACCATCGGCGACAAGGCCTCCAACATGGCCGAACAGGTCATCTTCGTCGCCAAGGGAACCGACGTGCGTTATCGCAACAAGGAGATCCTGATCGCCAGCCTCAGCCAGGCGCAAGCCTCCTCGGCCCCTGGCGGAGGCCCGGAATGAGCCCCGGGCGGACCAGTCGCCGCGGGAGAGCCGCTTATTACGGGTTCAGCCATGCCATGCCCGGCAATCACTTACCTATTTTGGGAGTCTCCGACGTCATGAAATTATTGGTGCAACAGAAACGCGAGGCCCTGCGGGAGGGGTTGCTGGGCATGGGGGAGATGGTGGTGACCGCCCTGCGCCAGGCCATCGACTGCCTGCGTGGCCGCGACCTGGAACTGGCCCGGGAGATCGTCGTCAATGATAACAAGATCAATCAGTTCCGCCGCCTGGCCGAGCAACAGGCCCTGGTAGCCCTGGCGGCCTATCAGCCGGCGGGTGACGACTTCCGCGAGATTGGCGCCAACCTGGAATTGGTCTCCGAACTTGAGCGCATGGCCGATCACGCCAAGGACGTGGCGCGACTGGTGGAAGAAATGGCCGGGCGGGAGATCCCCCCCGCGCCCCTGCTTCAGACCCTGGACCTGGCGGAGCAGGCCCTGGCGATGCTGACGGGCATCCTGAAGGCCTATGGCGACCAGGACCCGCAACAGGCCCTGGCCCTCGCGGCCCAGGACGACCAGGTGGACGCGGCGCAACGGGACCTCATCCGCGCCACGGTCGCCCTGATCCAGCAAGAGCCCGGCCACGCCGAGGTGGCGATCCGCCTCCTCTGGGTGGCCCACGACTTCGAGCGAGTCGCGGACCGGGCCCTCAACATCGCCGAACAACTGGTGTTCATCACCACGGGTCAGATACCCGAACTGGAATAGTTCCATGGGGTCCTCCTCCACCGGCTTCACCGGGTCCTGCCGCGCCCGACTAAACGGGGCTGCGGGTGGGCCTGATTACCCGCAATATTGCCCATGAACCCCAAGTCACCCTGGCCAAACTGTTCCGGCGTCACGCCATCGATCTCGACGCACTGGACTTCTTCATCCATGTCCCCTTGAAAAAGACCAAGCTGGATTATTTCCGCGCCATCCGCAACTCCCTGGCAATCAATCCCGCCCGTGCCTATGCCTGCGGCGACGAATACCAGGATTACGCGGTCGCCCTGGCCAGGGGTTCGCGTCTCCAACATTGCGCATGGGTTATCCTCGGTGTTGACGGAATTTAAACGATAGGGATAACCCATTGCCTGGGCTTTGCCGGTTAGTTAGTGCCTGACCGAAAACCCATTGAATTCGCCAAAACCACCCTGGCCG
>CALMDH010000258.1:0-4704 GCA_937862735.1 uncultured Gammaproteobacteria bacterium | reverse complement strand
TTAAAGGTTCCAAGCCTCAAGTCAAGGCTACAGCTTGCGAATTGTCAAGTTGTGCAGGTGTTATGCGGGGGACCTAGGCATCCAGCACGGATCGCCCGTGGGTAATCAGGTTGTGTCAGATGTCGTGACGCTGGTCGTGATACTCATCTTTGCTCTTCGAGCAAGGAAATGGACAGAGTCGACATCTTTTTCCATTGACTCACCCAAGAACCACCTCACGGCCTGGCCAAGGTTCCCTTTGCCGGCCCGGTCTCCACCGCTCAGGCCCCCACCGCCCGCCAATCGGCCTGGACGAGGTTACGTTCCGCCCGGCCAAAGACCAACCCCACCTCGAACAGGTCCTTGCCGGGCTGGCCGCGGTACTTGGCGCTGTAACCCCGGGCCTGGATCTGGGCGAGGGCGGGGTTTGTGCCGCGCTGGTCGGCCTGGGCAGTTCCGGGCCATTCATCACCTCCGCCCATCCCGGGGGGAAGAGCCCCTGGACCTTCACCCTCACCCTGGCCACCCGTCCTTGGCGCGATAGCCACCGTGGCGTCCGCGAGACCAGCCGGCAGCGCGTCGCGCCGCAGCTTGATCTCCATGACGTAGGTGTAGCCGGCGATCCTGACGGTGAGATCCACCTGGCCGTGGTTGCTGATGTCCTCGGGAATGACCTGAGCATCGAGGCTGGCCAGAAAGGCATAGAGCACGCTGGCGTAATAGCCCTCGGCCTCCGCCAGGTCGTTGCCGGTGAAGTTGCGCCAGGGGATGCCGGCGAAGAGGCGCCGGATGGCGGCGATCAGGGCCGGGACGTCGCCCGTGGTCAAGGCCTCGTAGAGGCCGTCCTGCAAGCGGAGACGCTCATTCTCGATACCGGTGTAGCCGGTGATGAGTTGGTCATGCAGGGCGAGGCGCACCTCCTGGTTGGGCACGGACAGGTGAAAGATCAGCCGCCCGCGCCGGGTGCTGGTGCCGACCACCGTCAGATAGCCGCTCTGGAACAGCAGGGTGATGGGGTTGATGCGCTCGACGTCGAAGGAGTCGAGGATCTCCTCGCTGACCTCGAGTTGCTCCAGGTCGGGGAGGAAGTAGCGCTGGCGCTGGAAGAGCTTGATCAGGAAGCTGGGGTTGCCGGTCTCGAACCAGTAGTTGCGATAGCTGTGACCTTCGCTGATAAACAGGAGGATGTCGAAGGGGTTGTAAACCGCTTCGCCCAGGAAGCCGTAGCCGTTGTACCAGCGGCGCAGTTCCGCCCAATCCACCCCCGCCAGATGGGCGGCGAAGGTGGTTTCCAGGTCGTGCTGGGTGTAGCCACAGAGGGTGGCGGAGCGGACACTCAGCGTGATGTCGTGCAGTTGGTTGATGCCAGAGAAGAGGCTGACCTTGCTGAACTTGGTTACCCCGGTCATGAAGACGAATCGTAGGTTGGCATCCTCGGCCTTGAGCACCGAGTAGAGGTTCTTCAGCCCCTCGCGGATGTCGGCGGCCGCCTCGGGCCGGTCGATGTTGTCGAGGATGGGTTTGTCGTATTCGTCGACCAGGACGACCACCGGCTGGCCATGGTGTTGCTGGGCACGTTCGATCAGTTCCGCGAAGCAACCGGCGATGCTGTGACTCTCGCATGCTATCCCCAGCCGCCGCTGGTTGGCGCTGAGCCGCTCCCGGATGGCCTCATCCAGTTCCGCCCGGCTTTGCACCACCCCGCCGGCGAAGTCCAGCAGGATGACCGGATAGCGCACCTGCCAGGCCCACTGGTCGTGGATGAAGAGGCCGCGAAAGAGCGGTTCGTTGCCTTCGAAGAGTTCCTTCAGGGTATCGACGAACAGGCTCTTGCCAAAGCGGCGCGGACGGGAGAGGAAATAGGCCTTGCCCGTCTCCGCCAGCGCCAGGGCGTGGGCGGTCTTGTCCACGTAGGCATAGCCTTCCGCGATGATCTGGCGGAAGGTCTGGATGCCGATGGGGAGTTTGCGGGGGCGGTCAGGCATGGTGGCGGGTGTTACTGGTCGTCGTGGGTTCAGAGTATAGCCCAGGCCCTCTGGACTCTTGCCGTCAGGCTGCTTTCATAAAGGCTATTTCACCCGGGATGTGCCGCGGTGGCCATCGGGCATCTGACCCATATCCGGGCTAGGATCAGTTAGGGGGCGGCCGAAGGCGGCCATGTAATGTCGATCCAGACGCCGTAATGGTCCGAAGGGGGCCGTCTCGCCCCCTGACCTGGCCCCGGGGTGACCAGACCGACGGCGAGCGGTGTCAGGTCGCTCGAAAGGAGGATCCGATCCAGCCGGCGGCTCGGCTCAGCGGCGAAGGCATTGGCCCGGGCGAGCGGGTTGCGCTCGATGTCATAGGTCAGACCCGGATCATCCGGGTCCGGGCGTGAGGTCAGCCAGGCATCCCGCCACCCAGCGAGATGCGGCAACCGCTGTTCCTTATCCCCATCGCCATGGTTGAAATCGCCGACGATGAGGGTCCGGTGCCGGCTGTCGAGACCGCGATTGCCGGCGATGGCCTGGATCTGCCGTGTGCGCGCCGTTGCCTCCTCGGGCAGCGACTCCAGATGAAGCGTGGCAAGGGTGAGGTCCTGGCCGTCGATCGCGATGCGGGCGCTGAGCAGGGCGCGACCGGAGGGGCTGGGCAGCTTCTGGTAATGGGCACGGGTGATGGGATGGCGGGAGAGGATCAGCAACCCCCCCGGTGGCGCAGCCGCCGCGCCCGGGGTTGCCTGAAAAGTCGCGTGGTAAGTCCGCCAATGGGGATCGGTGCTGACCAGGCGCAGAAAGGGGCCGGTGACCTCCTGGAAGGCGACCAGGTCCGCCCCCAGCCGCTGACTGGCGGCCAACAACTCCCGCGCCCGGCGGACCCCGGGCGTTTCCCCCAAGCCCAGGGCCTCCACCCACGCTTCCCAGAATGGCGGGGCCAGGACGTTCCAGGTCAGGATGCGCAGGGTGCCGCTGGCTCCGCCCTCAGGACGGGGGGCCGCCGGCGCGACGGAGGGAGTCGGCGCGTCCACCGGTACCTCAGGGCAGCCGGTGACCAAGATCACAACCAGACCCAGAGCCAACAGCATCATCCCACGGACACGCCGCCGCGAACGGGGCCTGGTCACGGATAAGCTCATCAACTTGCCAGAGGGCATGGCCGTGCCCCGGTAGGGGTCAGAAAAAAACACAAGCGCGCCCTTGCGTTTTCACACCTGAAGCCCCGATCGATGAGTCTCAAGAGGCAAGCTGTGGGGTAGAAAGGGGAGTGAATAGTGGTCAGTTTTCAAACCAAATGGTTAGCGTGAAAGTCACGATATGCAGGGGTGTGGCTAGCGCAGCCAGGTTGGCATGGTCTGGTTGTCGCGCACGGCCTCCCCACTGATCCCCCCAGCACAGGTCAATAGCCTGAAAGCGCAGGCCCTTGGACTGGTTGGGTCAGACTGCAGGGAAGGGGGTTTTCGGAGGGGATTGACAGATGACGTCGGTCGCGAAGGGGTTATCCGGTTGGACCGGCTCGACCTCGACGCCATAGGCATCCCGGAAGGCGCGGCCGGAAACTCGCCGCAGGGACCATTTGACTTCAAAGGCCCGCAGGCCGCTCGCCTGCTTGACGATTAGGTCCACCTCCGACTGCGCCCGCGTGCGCCAGAAGAACAGCTCCGCCGGGGAGCCGAGCAGGGCGTTGTGTTTGGCCACCTCGGCGATGAACCAACTCTCCCACAGGTTGCCGATGTCCGGCCGGAATTCGTCGGTCGAGTAGGCGTTCAGCAGGGCATTGCGGATACCGGTATCCCAGAAAAAAACCTTCTGGCTCTTGGCTATCTCCTTGCGGGGAGATAGTGCTAAAGGATGGCAGCCGGAAGATGACGAAGGTCTGCTCCAGCAGATCCAGATAGCGCTCCACGGTCGGCCTGGCCATCTGTAACTGGGTCGCCAGCTCGTTCACCGACACCTCCGTGCCGACCTGATGGGCCAGCAACAGTAGGAGCCGCTTGATGAGGCCCGGGGTCTTGACCAGGCCGGTCTGGAGCACGTCCTTCCAAAGGTAGTCGGCGCTCAGTTCGCGCAGCAGTTGCGCGGGGCGGTCGCTGGTCACCACCTCGGGATAGCTGCCGAAGGCCAGCCGCTGCATCAAGAGGGCGCGCAGTTGGGGCGCGAAGTGCTGGCGCAGGTGGTCGGACGCGGCGTCGGGGCTGTTCCAGACCTAGGCGCCCAGTGTCTCCGGAAACAACAGCGGCGGGAGCACCAGCTTGCGGTTGCGGCCGGTCAGGCTCTCCGCCGCCTGATCGAGCAGGTTCAGCGAGGAGGAGCCGAGCAGGAGAAACCTCCCAGGCAGACGCGCATCGTGCCAGCCCTTGATGATCCGGGACGTCTCCGGCAGACGCTGCGCCTCGTCGATCACCAACACCGCTGGATTGCCGAAAACGCGCAAGGTATCGCTGGGCGCCAAGGACGCGGCGGCCAGGAAGCGCGCCTTGTCCACCTCGACATCGAAGTTGAGGAAGACCGCACCCTGTCCCGCGAGAACCTGCTCAACCAGGGTCGTCTTGCCGACCTGACGCGCGCCAAGGATAACGCCGACCTTGTCGCCAGCGAGGATGTCCTGCAGCGGCTGCTCCGCTAGTCTTCTGAGATACATGAAGCACAGTATAATCGGTCATATTGCATATTGTCAGATACAGAATCGCGGGTGTTATACCCGTCCTATTTGAAAAATCGGTTTACTTTACCTCGGTAACTTGCGGGT
>CALMDH010000257.1:0-11049 GCA_937862735.1 uncultured Gammaproteobacteria bacterium | reverse complement strand
GGGGCATGAGATAGCGGGCGTCATTGTTGACCAGCGTGTAGGGAATGATCAGATGCGGCGGCAAGCCAGGGAGCCAGTAGGGCAGATCGTCGTTGTAGGCATCCGAACTATAAAGGAAACCCCCTTCCTCCCGCACCAGCCGGCGCGTATTGGCGCTGACCCGTCCGGTATACCAGCCCAGCGGGCGCCGGCCGCACAGGCGCGTGATGACCGCCACGGTCTGGTGGATGTGGCGGCGTTCCTCCTCCTCCGGGACCCCACGGTAGTCCAGCCACCGGTAGCCATGGCCGGCGACCTCGTGACCGGCCGCGGCCAGGGCCTGGGCGATGCCGGGGTTCAGTTCCAGGGCCAGGCCGACGGCGAAGGCGGTCAGGGGCAAGCCCCGGGCGGCGAAGAGGTCCAGCAGGCGCCAGACGCCAGCGCGGGCGCCGTATTCGTACATCCCCTCGACGCTCAGGTCCCGCTCCCCTTCCCGCGCCGGACGGCCGGGTAATTCATGCAGGTAGGACTCGGAGCGGGCATCGCCGTTGAGGATGCAGGACTCGGACCCGGCCTCGATATTGAGCACGAACTGCACCGCCACCCGCGCCCCGCCGGGCCAACGGGGATGGGGTGGCCGGCCCGCGTAGCCGATCAGGTCCCGGGCGGGAGTCCTGCCATGTCCCACCATGCTGGGGGACAAGTTGTCTCCCTTCGTGCGTGGAGGGAGGCCATCTCCCTCCTTGTGGTGGATCATGCCATCTGCCTCCTCGCGGAAGGTGATGCCGTCTCCCCTACGCAGGAGATAATCCCGTCTTCCTCAATGCGGCGAGTAATACCTGCTTCCTCAATGTGGATTGAACCGACCTGATCGGTCATTCCCACATCCACCTCAACCCAATTCAAAGGTGGTGACGCCAAAGATCCGCTCCTGGGCCAACTCGGGCGCCGGGCCCAGATACATGCGGGCGCAGCCGAAGACCTCGACCATGGCGTGCCGCCGCGCAAGTTCCAGACCCCGTGGGTTGTTCTCGGGGACATCGAGGAAGACCGGCCCGCCCGCGGCATAGCCGGTCAGACCGGCGAAGAGGGCCTCGGCGACCTGGGCATCGTCGGCGAACAGGGGCCCGATCTTGCACCCTTCCCGACAGCGCCGCACCACGCCGAAGCCCGCCAGCCGGCCCTCACGCCGGCACCCCAGGGCCAGGCCCGTGGGCTGGTCGATCCAGCCGGTCAGAAAGCTGGTCCTGGGGGCGGGGAAACAGGTCCGATCATAGGCAAGCACCTCGGCGAAAGGGAAATCCGCCAGGGGCACGACCACCTCGCCACCCCCCGCCGGCACCGCCGTCGGGCGGGTCGAGATCTCGGCGCGAAAGCGGATGTCGCGGTGGGAAAAGACGAAGCCACCCTTGGCGTAGTAGGCCTGCATGGCGAAGACCCCGTCCATGCCGATGGTCGCCCCCGGGCGCAGCCGGCCGATCAGCCGCTCCCGACGGGCGTGCCAGAGGGCGTTGCCCAGCCCCTGGCCGCGAAAGGGCGGGCGCACGATGAAGAAGCCCATGAAGCCGAAGGTGTCGCCATAGGCGGTGATGGCCCCGCCGCCGATCAGTTCGCCGTCCAGGTCCGCGGCGATGAAGGCCTCCGGGTCCGTGGCCCAAAACAGCTCGGCATCCTGACGCCCGGGGTTCCACCCCTCCTGGGCGGCCCAGTCGACGAGCAGATCCACCTCGGGGCGGGTCATGGGGCGGATGGCAAGGGGGAAGGTTGCGTTCATGACAAATCCGATGCGCCCCGCCACGGGGCACTGTTTCTGGCCAGGGCGGCAAGCTGGCGGCCCAGCGCCGCCAGATCCGCCTCAAGATCCGCCGAACCGTCCATCATCGGCTCCCCGGCGTTGTCCGTCCCGCCCCGCCGGAGGGCAGCTTCCAGCCCTCCCGCCGTCGCCATCAGCTCCAGCGCGCCAAACGAGCCCGCGAGGCCGCGTAGGGTGTGGATGCGTCGGGCGGCGGTCTCACGATCGCCGGCAGCGAGATCGCGGTGGGTCTGTTCGACCACGTCAGCGTATTCAGCCAGGAAGCGGTCCAGCAGGCGCAAGAAGAAGGCCCGGTCGCCGCCCAGGGCCCGTTTGGCGCTGACCCGATCAATGCCGGGTATGGCCGGCAAGTCGTCAGGCGCCTCTTCACTCTCGCTCACAGCGGGTGGGGACTGGGGGGAGGGCGCGGACGTGGCCGGATCTGCCAACCTCACCCCCGCCCCTTCGTCGGCTCCCACGGCAGCCCCTTCTTGCGTACCTTCACCCCCGGACGGGCGAGAGGCAGGTGCCCACCGCAACAGCACCGCCGTCATCCGCTCCAGATCCACCGGCTTGGCCAGCACATCGTTGGCCCCCGCGGCCCGTGCCGCTTGCTGTTCCGCCGTCATCACCCCGGCGGTGAAGGCGATGATCGGTAAGTCCGTGAGGCCCAGTTCATGGCGGATCAGGCGTGTGGCGATCAGGCCATCCATCACCGGCATCCGCACGTCCATCAGCAACGCGTCGAAGGCGGTGGGCCGACTGGTGAGGAGTTCCACGGCCTGCCGCCCGTCGGCGGCCAAGGTCACGATTGCGCCCTCCAGCATCAGCGCCCGCTCCGCCACGTCCCGGTTCATGGCGCTATCATCCACCACCAGCACCCGCAGCCCGGTCAGGCGCGGCCCGGTGGGTGGCGGCGCGGGCAGCGCGGGCGCGGCCACCTCCGCGCCCTCTGCCGCCCGGGGGAACGGCAGTTCGAACCAGAAGGTGCTGCCCTCCCCCACCTGACTTTCGGCCCCGATCGTGCCGCCCATCAATTCCACCAGCCGCTTGCAGATCGCCAACCCCAGCCCGGTGCCGCCAAAGCGGCGACTGGTGCCCGCCTCGGCTTGGGTGAAGGGGGTGAACAGCCGGGCTAGCGCCTCGGGGGCGATGCCGATGCCCTGGTCGCGCACGGTAAAGCGCAGCCGCACCGCCGAAGTGCTGGATGCCAGTACCTGGAGGCTGAGCTTCACCTCCCCCCGTGCGGTGAACTTGACGGCGTTGCCCAACAGATTGACCAGCACCTGCTCCAGCCGCAGCCCGTCGCCCAGCAACGGCGCCACGGGTTCGTCGGGGATGGTGATGGAGAGCTTGAGCCCCTTGGCCTGGGCGGTTTGCTCCATCAGCTCCATCACCCGGACCAGCGCTCCCACCAGGTCAAAGGGCCGGGACTCGATGTGCAACTGGCCGGCCTCGATCTTGGAGAAATCCAGAATGTCGTTGAGGATCGCCAGCAGGGAGCGGCCCGCTACCTGAATGCGCCCGACCATGTCGTGCTGGTTAGGAGTCAGCGACTCACGATCCAGCACCTGGGCCAGTCCCAGCACTGCGTTCATTGGCGTGCGGATTTCATGGCTCATGTGGGCCAGGAACTCGCTCTTGGCCCGGTTGGCGCGCTCGGCGGCGTCACGCGCCCGTTGCAACTCATGCTCGTAGCGCTTCCGTTCGCGGATGTCACGGGTGATGCCGAGGATACCCACGCAGGCGCCCTCGGCATCATAGATGCCGTTGGTGGTCACCTCGGTCCAGACGGTCGAGCCGTCCTTGCAGGGTTGCTCCAGTTCCCCCCGGAAGGGCTCGATCGGCCGTCCGGCCTGTATCGCGGCCATCACGCCTTTGAACTGCTCCAGGACGATGTCCCGCGATGCCGGGGTCAAGGCCTCGTCCATCGGTTGGCGCATGACTTCCGCCGGCGTGTAGCCCCGCAGCTTCTCCACCGACGGGCTGACATAGGTAAAACGGCCGGCGAGATCCAGAGTCCAGATGACATCGGAGGCCGTGTTGTCGGCGATCAGCCGGTAGCGTTCCTCGCTCTGGCGCAAGCTCTCCTGGGCTTGCGCGTTGAGCGCCATCTGGACTTCCAGCAGGTTGGCGCGGAGGCGTTCGGTATGGGAGAAGGCGTTGATCAGCAGTTTACTGATCAGCAGGAACAGGATGGCGTAGATGGGGACAAAGAGGGTGATGAAGTCGACGCTGTGGCCGCTGGCGCCGCCAGGCGCATGGGGAACGAGCGCGAAATAATCGGCGGCATAGCGGCCCACCCCGACCGCCAGTTGGGCGGCCAGCGCGCCCGTCAGGTCACCCAGCGGGATGGACGGCGTCTGCTTGCGGGCAACGAGGGCGATCTCGATGATGGCCCAGATCGATAGGGACCCGTCCAGCAGGGCGATCAGGACCAGCCGCGCTTCATGCAAACCGTGAGCGACAAACATCTCGAAGGTGTATCTGATCAGAAAGATCAGTACCGACAGGATGCCCGCCATCTGAAGCGACAGATAAACCGGAGGGTCGCTCCGGGACAAGAATAGACGTAGGCCCACGGTTGTTTAAGTCTTCATCGGGGTGGATGGCACGGCCCGGCCGCGGGCTGGGGTCGGGGGCGGCGAGGGCGCTTCGGGCGCGACGGGCGTGTGCAAGGTGGAGATCCCCGCCTCGCTCATGTCTGAAGTCGGCGCTGCCATGGACGGGTCAGCCTTGCGGAGTCTCCTGATAGATCAGGGTGATATCCACCCGGCGGTTCAGGCGCCGGCCTTCGGGATAGTCGTTGGATGCGATGGGATAGTCGGGGCCGTAACCGCGGGTCTGCATGCGGGGCGGGTAGACGCCAGAGGCGAGGAAATAGTTCTGGACGGAGTCCGCCCGGCGATCCGAGAGCTGCATGTTGTGGGCGCGGGAGCCGGTACTATCCGTATGGCCGGCGATGTCCAGCCGGGTCTTGCCGTAGCGATTGACGATGCTCGCGATCTTGTCCATGGTCGAGTAGAAGCCGGGCTTGATGACATCGGAATCGACCTCGAAGGCCGTCTCGCCGGTCATGCCCACCAACAGTTCGCCTTCGCTGATACGCTCCACCCGGATCTGGCCGAGGGCGATCTCGGTGGCCAGGGCCTTCTGGAAGTCGCGTTGCTGCTGTTCCATGTAATTGCCGATCAGCCCCCCGACCAGGGCCCCGCCGATGGCGCCGATGACCGCACCCTGGGCGGAGTTGCGGGTCGCCAGGGCGCCGATGGCCGCGCCGGAGAGGGTGCCGATGCCGACGCCCTTCTCGGTCTCCGTCATGGGCCGGCGGTTGCCATATTCATCGGTGGCGCAACCAACGGTAAGCACGGCGGCCATGAGGGCGGCACCGATCTTCAGGGGATGGGGCATGCTAGGAATCTCCAGGTGGACGAAAGGGGTACGGGTCATTGCGTTAAGTCAATGGTAGCAGACCAGCCTCCCGTCCTGGTCAGGGCCCTCGGGGAGCCCGCCCCGCGCGCGGAGGCCCTCAGTCCAGGGATCCGTGTTACATACCGATACATTTTGTGACTTGCTTAATCAGGAAACGCTAATATACTAATCATCAATCTGAACCAACACCCCATCGGGAGACGAAAAATGTTAGGTGCTATCGCTGCTGTCGCGCTTGTGGTTGGTGGAATCTCCGCCGGTGTCTCGGTCTCGCAGGATGACCAGCAGGCGCTCAACCAGCCCCAAGAGGCCGTAATCGAAGTCCAGGTCAGCAACGCCGATCAGATTCACGGCAACTGATGCCTGACCCCCACCAGCCCCGCCCGGGAGTCCCGGGCGGGGCTTTTTTTATGGCACCGATTTTTGGCCCCTTGAATTTTGCTCCGTGACGAGCGAGGAAGACCTCAGCCGCGTCTTTCCTTCTCAGGGGCGTGACGGAGCCCCTCCCAATCGTTCTCACCGACGAGATGAGCCTATCCCGCCCCCGCGGGCAAGGCTAAAATGCGCCCCTTTCTTTCCCAACCGGACCTGGACGACCTATGGAGCGCTATCACGTTTACGGCATCGGCAATGCCTTGGTGGACATGGAATACGAGGTCGAACTCGAGGACCTAGAGGCCCTGGGCATCGACAAGGGCGTCATGACCCTGGTGGACGAGGCCCAGCAACTCGCCATCATGGAGCACCTGGCCGACCGGCCCCACGAGCGGGGCTCCGGCGGGTCCGCCGCCAATTCCATCATCGCCGTCAGCCAGTTGGGCGGGCGCGCCTTTTATTCCTGCAAGGTGGCCAATGACCACCTCGGCCACTTCTACCTGGACGACCTGATCGCCAACGGCGTCGCCACCAACCGCCACGGCGAGCGGGAGGACGGCCACACCGGGCGCTGCGTGGTGCTGGTGACCCCGGACTCGGACCGCACCATGCTCACCTTCCTTGGCATCAGCGGCGAGTTCACCGACCGGGAACTGGTCCCCGCCGCCGTGCGCGCCGCCGACTACTACTACATGGAAGGCTACCTGGTGACCACCCCCGGCGCCCGCGTCGCTGCCATCGAGGGCCGCGATATCGCCCAGGCCGCCGGGGTCAAGATCGCCCTGTCCCTCTCCGACCCCAACATGGTCGCCCACTTCAAGCCCGGCATCCTGGAGATGATCGGCCCCGGCGTGGACCTGGTCTTCGCCAACGAGGCGGAGGCCAAGGGCATGGCCCGCAGCGACGATCTCCACGCCGCCATCGACTTCCTCAAGACCCTAAGCCGCGAGTTCGCCATCACCCTGGGGCCCAAGGGCGCCCTGGTCTTCGACGGCCAGGAGCTGATCGAGATCCCCCCGGTCAAGACCCAGGCGGTGGACACGGTCGGCGCCGGGGATATGTTCGCCGGCGCCTTTCTTTACGGCCTCACCCAGGGGTGGGACCACCGCGCCGCCGGCAACCTCGCCGCCGCGGCCTCGGCCAAGCTAGTGGCCAGTTATGGGCCACGGCTGCCGGCGCACGAGACCCAGGCCGTTTTGAAGGGGTTAGGATTTTAGGATTAGGTCGATCAACTCATTATGTGCCAGCGGGTGGCTGGACGTCCGTTCCTGTCGGTACTGGGCTATGGAGCGGGCGAGATGCCCGGCATTGGCCGGGAAGCTCAGTAGGTAAACCGTCTCCATCAAGCTGTTGAAGCTGTCGAGGGACATGACGACGGAATCTTCTGCATCACGACGGGTGATGACCGTGTAATCCGCGTCGGCCGCAACGCGATCGAGCACTTGCTTCAGTTGATTACGGGCATCGGAGAATGAGATGGTTTGCATGGCAAAAGTCAAACTTATGTTGGCGGACTCGCTGGATAACCGCCCAGGCCAGGAGGGCCCGACTAGGTCGGAGCGTCGCCAGCATGGGCCGAAAAGAGCGTCAGCTTCACCGCCCAGCCCATGTTGACCAGCTCCGGCCGGCGGCCGGACAGCTCGGTGCTGGTGCGCACCAGGGTCAGGAACCCCTCGCCGCGCGTCTCCATATAGCGGCGCCCGGTGCCGGGGCTCTCGTAATCGCGCAGGAAGCCGGCGAGGATCTGATTGCGGCGCACGGGCTGGCAACCGGCGTAGAGGTTCTCCTCGGTCAGGGTGTTATGCAGGCCGCCAGGGTTACGGATCTCGATCCGATCTGGGAACAGGGACTGCCGACACGCTTCAGGAAGCGGCCGTCGCTGGTCTGATGCACATAGAAGCGCGCCCGCGACACCTGCACCTTGAGACAAAGCCGATGGCCGCCGTCGGCGCCCGGCAGCATGACCCAGTCCAGCACCGGCTCGATGGGCGGCACGCAGTGGGCCAGGGCGCATTGCAGGACGAACTGCTCAAGCTTGCCCCGCTTCCCGGGGTCGATGCCAAGGATGCGGCCCTGATCATCGACGCCGAAGACGACCAAGCCCCCTTCGGTATTTGCCATCGACACGAACACCTCGGCGATGACTTTTGGCGCCCGACCCTCCTCGCTGGCGAAGCGCACCTGATCGCCTTTGAAGACCACCGCTTTCAGTTCGAGCAGGCTGTCCTCGCCAGCAGCGATCTCGGCAAGCAGCTCGGTTTTGTCGTCGTAGAGCATGGTGATAGGACTAGGCACCTGGGGTTGGTGTCATTAGTGTAATGCACCAATCCTGACGGAGCTGCTCACAACACAACGACGGTAGGCAGCTAAGGCCCTGTCAGTCCAGACCGGTCCCTGGCTGTGTGAACGAAAGGTAATCTGTCATTGCTGCTCATCATCGGTTCAGCACCCTGCTGTACCGCGATGACCAGCGAGTGCAACCACTGGTTGCACAAATTGGCTGGACTCATAACCTGGCGATTTTCCAGCGCTTGAAGGACCCGCTGGAACGGGAATTCTACCTCCGTATGTCCCGCAAATTCGGCTGGTCAAAGAACGTCCTCATCCACCAGATCGACAACCAGAGCTACGAGAAAGCGCTGCTTGGCCAGACCAATTTCGACCAGGCGCTGAAGCCGGAATTGCGTGCCCAGGCCAAGCTGGCGGTGAAGGACGAATACACCTTAGATTTTCTGGAGCTGGGGTAGCTAGCGTGCGATGTCGGTAGTACCGGCAGCCACGGCCCAACCTGTCCTCCCGCACCCTCCCGGTGAGCTCAGTGGTTCCCCCCCATGGTGACAAGCGGTAAAGTACCCTCCAACCCCCGCCCTGACCCCGTTCAAGGTAGAACGGCGACCCCAGCGCGGTGGGCCGACGTTGGCCAGTCGTACCCGCGCCGCCGTCTCACCGTTCCCATGGATTTACCGCCAGGTCTGAGCAGTGAGCACTCCCTTCTTCGACCAGCCGATCCTCAATTCGCCCTACGCCTGTCCCAGCCGCCACTGGGAACTCGACGCCAGCGGCCAGCCCACCCAACGGATCATCGACACCCGGCGCCGGGCGGAATTCGTCACCCCCATCCCCAAACCCCAGAAACAGAAGGGCGCTTCCGGGGCGAGGACGTGAAGGATAAGCAGGCGACCATGGAGACCTACTGTGATGATCGACCGCCGATCTCGATTGACACTCGACCACCATCAAGAGGTCAACACCATGCCTGATCCCGTTGCTACTGACATTGCCAAGCCGGAACTGGATAGCGCCGCCCGTGCCGTGGTTGCAGCGACCGTCTCCGCCGTCAACCCCGATCAGGTCATTCTGTTTGGCTCCCGAGCCCGCGGCAATGCTCAGGCGGATTCGGACATCGATCTGCTGGTCATCATGCCAGAACCTTTCACGGCCGCGCGCAGCCGGCAGGGCCAGTTGCGCCTGATCAGGCGCGCGCTGCACGACTGCCGGCTGCCGGTGGATATCCTTCTGTATAGCCGCGATGAGGTGGATGTCTGGCGCGACTCTCCCAACCATATCATTGGTCGTTCATTGCGCGAAGGAGTGGCCGTCTATGCAAGACCTTAGACACGCACGGCAAATGCTGAAGATGGCAGAGATGGACTTGCAAGCGATTGGCAATATGCTCGATCCACTTCAATTCGCCGACGCGATTTTCGGATTTCATGTCCAGCAGGCAACGGAAAAACTACTCAAGGCCTGGCTCAGCCTCAGTGGCACCGCATTTTCTCGCACCCACGACCTGCGGTTACTCTTGGCGCTGGTGGCGGATCAGGATGCGCGGGATATCGTCCCCTTCCGGGATCTGGAGGATCTGACCGACTACGGGGTGCAATTCAGATATGACGCGCCATTTGACCTGGAGCCACTGGATCGCGCGAGCCTCATCGCGCGTGTGCAAGAACTGCATCGGCTCGTGAAGCGACGTCTCGCGTCCGCTGAATCCCTTTGATCGGATCATGATTACCACGGCGCCAGAGCACAATGGGATGCTCGCCACCGTGGATGGAGTCTTTACCCATTACCCGGAATTGAACGGACGCATCCTGACTTGAGCGAACGGCCAGGTCCGGGTGAGCATCAACGGCGTCGACGTGTTACTGATTAAAGAGCAATCAGCCGCCAATGAACGCAAAAAACGCAACTGACAGAGATGGTTGAGCCCAGACCCGCCTTCACCAGGCAGGGGACAGGGCGGATCGACTCAAGCCGATGATTCGTCGCGTCCATTTACGTTCATGGGCGACTGAACCACTCTGTCAGGGATGATTCCAGCAGAGCCCGGTCATCGCGCCCGCAGCCAGAGCGCGTGTTTCACCCGCATATCCGCGAGCACCTCAAGATCAATCAGGTCGTCCTCGCGGATTCGTTCGTCGTAGTTCTCCCAGCCCATGAAATCCCGCAACGCGCCCAACAATCCCGCGTCGCACTGTCCGTCGACGGCCCCCTGGTAGAAACCCCGGGCCCGGAGAATCTGCTGGAGTTCGCCAGCGATAGCGGGGTCGATCTTTACGAGTTGCGCGGGATCGCTGCGAAAATAGGTCATACGGCAGATGGCGTACAACCGCTCCAGTTCATCGATCGGCCGCGCATGGTCGCAGACCGACAGGTCCACGAGACGATCGTCGAAACCGCCGTAACCGCCAGCGGCCCGCACCACCTTGAGCGCCGCCGACTGCTGCCCGCGCCGATCGCCGCCGTTGGCCTGCCCGGCCCGCAGGGCCGCCAGCAACCGCTCCGCCAACGACCCCGCGGTATTCTCAAACCCCTGTACCATGGACTCCACCACTTGCGGACCGGCCAAGGTATTACCCTGGGCCGCGCAATACAGACCCTGCCGATCGCCGGCCCAGTCGAAGCAGTGGGCACCGGTAAAGCTGGCAGCCCGGCCCTGGGCATCAATGATGCCGACCTGACGATACGCACGCTGCGGGTCGCTGGCCGTCAGGATCTCCAGCGCCTGCTGGGGCGTGGCACCGTTTTCCAGCAGGGCCAAGCCACGCGGACCAAAACCGGTATTGCAGTAGGCTTGGGTCGCGACCGCCCCGACCCCCGTCCGCGCAAACGGGATGGAGGCGCCGACATTGGGAAACTTGGATTGCACGGCCACTCCCAAGTCGCCGTTGGCGGGATCAAAAGCAACGATGGAAAACGTCATGAAGCCTCTCATCAGCCCTTGTACTGAGGGTATTGGCCATCCACGCGCTCACTGGACCTTGCCGGTGCACAGGAAGGTTTACAACGGCGGGATCGCCTTCACGAACCTCACGATCACACGCTGACCAATCAGCAGCACCGGGGCATACGACGGATAGGAGATCCAATCCACCCTGAGCGCCCAGGTTGGCTCGGGAGCGGACGATAGCGAGGGCGGGATGGGTGGTCAACATCGACCAGCGGAGCTGACGGGCGTCGGGGGCGGT
>CALMDH010000256.1:0-11904 GCA_937862735.1 uncultured Gammaproteobacteria bacterium | reverse complement strand
GGAGGCACAGGAGGCGTTTCATCGGGATGTTCTTCCTAATCCAATCAATTGCTGGACTTCCGGGGTCGGGTGGTGTCTGGCGGGGGACGCCGTGAATCCGTCCCTGGAGGCTTGGCAACCGCATCCATGCGGTTGACACCCCCGCCAGGCACCCCCCGACCCTCCTCATTGGTACCGGCATTCGGTGGCGCCTCGGGAATCGGGCCTTCGACGATGGCCGCATTGATAACGGCATTCGGTAGCGCCACGGAAATTGGGCCTCCGACGATGGCCGCACCGGCGGGCGCCGGACGGGGGGGCCAGGGGAAGAAGGCGCTGGTGCAAGCGATATAGTCGCGGTAGGCGGGGCGACGCTCACCGATGTCCTGCTCCAGCAAGGCGACGCCGGAGACCTTGAGCAACAGGAAGCTCATGAGCAGGGGGGAGATCAGGGTCCAGGCGCCACCGGCGGCCAGGGCCAGGAGCCAGATGCCCCACCAGATGCAGAACTCCCCGAAGTAGTTGGGGTGACGGCTGTAGTGCCACAGCCCCTGGTCCATGACCCGGCCGGCGTTGGCCGGATTGGCCTTGAAGCGGGCGAGTTGCTGGTCCGCGACGGCCTCGAAGCCGATGCCAAAGAGCCAGAGGGCGACGCCGAGGGCATCGAGCCAGCCCAGGGGCTCTGGTCCGGCCAGGGCCGCCATCAGGGGCCAGGCGATGATCCAGGCCAGGATCGCCTGGAGGCCGAAGACCAGGTAGAGGCTCTTGAAGGCGAAGTGGGGCTCGTTGCGGGCGCGGATGGCCTGATAGCGGCGATCCTCCCCGTGCCCGTGGTTGCGCCAGGTGATGTAGCCGGTCAGGCGCAGCATCCACAGGCTGACCAGGAGCAGGACCAGGCCCTCCCGGGGACCGGTCTGGGGAGCGGCGAGGGCGTAAGCCCAGGCGGCGAGGGCGATCATCACCCCCCAGAGGCTGTCGACGATGCTGACGTTGCGCAGCGGGATGCTCGCCAGCCAGGTAAGCACGGCGGCAACTCCCAGCAGGGCAAGGGCGAGGAAGCTGGTGTCCCAGGAAAAGGCATCCATCAGGGGTTCGACCTCCGGGCAAGGGTGGCGGCCAGGGCCAGGAGCAGCGGGGTCAGCAGGGCCCAGCCCAGGGCCAGGATGGTGAGCGCGGGCAGGGGGGTGACAAAGGTCATGGCCCCCAAACCGGCGCCGCCCCAGTAGGCCAGGGGCCCACCGACCAGGCCGAGCAGGGCGGCGAGTCCGGGCCGGGACTGGAGGCCCGCCAGGGACAGATTAAGGGTGGTGGCGAAATTGGCCCAGAGGGCAATCATCCAGGACGGCGGCAGGGAGGCGCCAGTGCTGGTGGTCGGGAAGCTGGCGCTGGCCAAAACCGGATGAGTGGCCACCCCTAGGGCCTGCGACGCGACCGGGGCTGGCGGGCCGAAGCTGACCCAGCCGGTGGCGATGAGCAAGCTGTCGAAGCTCAGGCCGATGAGGGCCGCCAGGCCGATGAGCAGGGCCTCGCTGGCCAGGGGGCGGACAAAGCCCAGGTGCCAGGCCAGGATCAGGGCGACGACCGCCAGGCCGATCAAGGGTTGACCTTGGGCGGCGCTGAGGACCAGGGCCCACCAGCCAAGCTGGAACAGGGCCAGATTGAGGATCAACCCCCGGGTCGAGCGTGCCCCCGGTACGCTGAGATGGCTGGCGGCCCGCGCCGTCACTCTAACCCCTCCCGCCGTTCGAACAGATAGTGGCTCACCCACCAGGTCTGACCCTCGTCAAAGCCAAAGGTCTCGGCGACGGCGAGGAAGAAGAGCCGCCAGCGCTGGAACCAGAGGCCGGCCTGGTCCGCCCCATAGCAGTCAGCGAGGACGGGCATCAGGTCCTCCTTCCGGGCGTCCAGATTGGCCAGCCAGGCGTTGGCGGTGTGCTCGTAATGGCGGCCGGACCAGCGCCACTGGTCGATGAGGCGCAGATGGTCCTGGAAGCGCAGGGGCAGGTCGTCGCTGGGCATGATGCCGCCGGTGAAGAAGTGGCGGCTCATCCAGTCGTCCTCGCCCTGGTCCTCGAAGGCGTAGGGGCGGTCGCGATGACAGAAGACGTGCATGAAGAAGCGCCCCTCGGGCTTGAGCCAGCCGGCGACGCGCTGGAAGAGCAGGCCCCAGTTGCGCATGTGCTCGAACATCTCCACCGACACCACCCGATCGAAGCGCTCCGGGGTGGTGAAGTCGTTCATGTCGGCGGTGATGACGCGCAGGTTGGTCAGGTGACGCTCGGCGGCCCGGGCCTCGATGTGCTGGCGCTGGGAGTGGGAGTTAGAGACGGCGGTGATGCGGGCGGCCGGGTAGTGTTCCGCCAGCCACAGGCTCAGGCTGCCCCAGCCGCAACCCAGTTCCAGGATGTCCTGACCAGCGGTGATGTCGGCCCGCAGGCAGGTCAGGGCCAGGGCGGAGTCCTCGGCCGCGGCCAGATCACTGACGCCAACAGGGAAATGGCAGCAACTGTATTTGCGCCGCGGCCCCAGCACTGCGTCGAAGAAGGCGGCAGGGACCTCGTAATGCTGGGCGTTGGCCTGGTCCGGCACCGGGGCGACGGGACCCGCGAGCATCTCGGCCACGAAGCCCTGGCGGGCGGCGGCCACCACTTCGCAGTCCGCGGCGGCGATGAGGTCCAGGCGCCGCCGGCAGAGTTGCCGGATGCCCAGACGTACCAGGGCATCCGGCACCCGGCCCTGTTCGACCCAGTCAAAGGCGAGGCGTTCAAGGGAGATCATGGGCGGCAGCTCACTGAGGACGGCGTTGCGGTGCGTGTGAAAGACGACTGACCGGGACCCTTGCCGTCACTCGTCGGGGAGGTGGGGATACCCCGCATGCCAGTCAGTGTGCAGGAACCCGCCACTGCCATCGTTGGGGGAGGCTGATGACCCACGCTGGACATTAGCGGGAGGCCCCCAGGGCTTTGGCCCGCGCCAGGCTGGCGGGGCCATCGAAGGGCGCGGGCTCCCAGCCCTGGAGGTGGCGGTGGATCAGTCCCTGAAGAAAGGCGATATGGCCGGCGCCGTCGTTGAGGCAGGGGATGTAGTCATAGGCCTCGCCGCCCTTGGCCAGGAAGTGGTCGCGATTCTCCATCGCCACCTCCTCCAGGGTCTCCAGGCAGTCGGCGCTGAAACCGGGGCAGATGACCTGGACGTGGCGGATACCCTGCTGCGGCAGCGCTTGCAGATACTCGTCGGTGTAGGGCTGGAGCCAGGCCTTGACGCCGAGCCGGCTCTGGAAGGTCACGGCATAGTCCTCGGCCGTGAGCCCCAGTGTTTCCGCCAGCAATCGGGCGGTCTTGTGGCACTGGCAGTGATAGGGGTCACCGGCGTCGAAATAGGCCCGGGGCAGGCCGTGGAAGGACATCACCAGTCGCTGGGGTCGGCCGTGCACCGCCTGGTAGGCGCGCACCGCGTCCGCCAGGGCGGCGATGAAGGCGGGATCATCGTGATACTGGTTAACGAAGCGCAACTCCGGTATCCAGCGCCAGCCGCGGAGTTCCTGGGTCACGGCGTCGAAGACGCTGGCGGTGGTGGTGCCGGAGTATTGGGGATACAGCGGCAGCACCAGCAGGCGCCGGACACCGGCCTGGCGCAGGGCCGCCAGGGCCTGGGGGATGGCGGGCTGGCCGTAACGCATGGCCAGTTCCACCCTGAGCGTCGGCCCCAGGGCCTCCGCCAGGCGGGCGTGCTGGGCGCGGGAGATGCTCAGCAAGGGCGAGCCCTCCGCGCCCCAGATGCTGGCGTAGGCCTTGGCCGAGCGCTGGGGGCGGGTGGTGAGGATGATGCCATTGAGGATCAGCCACCAGAGGAGGCGGGGCGTCTCCACCACCCGCGGGTCCCAGAGGAACTGCTTGAGATAGCGCCGCACCGCCGCCCGGTCCGGGGCGTCCGGCGTGCCGAGGTTGGCCAGCAGGACCCCCGTGGCGGGGGCCTGGCCATGGACGTAATCGGACTCGGACAGATACTTCATGAGGCGCGATCCTTCAAATCAATAGAGGGGCTGTCGCGGTGGCTCGCTGGCGTCCACCCCTTTGCCGCGGTTAATCAGTGTTCCGGCCGGCGCCGGGCCCAGACCGCGAACAGGGGATCGGAGAGATCCAGTTCCCCGGCGCGGGCGTCATCCTGGGGCCGCGGCAGGCCGCGACGGCTGTAGGTGTTGAAATCACCCAAACGCTCGTCGCTCATCAGGCTGGCCAGGACGTAGCCCAGGCGCTCGAAGGGGTGGACCTCGGTCCAGACCTGGACAGCCTTGGTCGGGAACCAACGATCCGAGAAGGTGATGATACAGATACCACCCGGCTTCAGCACCCGGGCGATCTCGGCGACGATCTGGCGCGGCTGGATCAGGTACTCGAACGAGGCGGTGCAGATCACGGCATCGAAGCTGGCCCTGGCGAAGGGCAGGGTGGGGTTCTGGTTGAGGTCGTGGATCACCCGTTCCGCCAGGCGCGGATTGGCGTCCAGTTCCTCCAGGTTCATTCCCAGCCCCGTCACCTGGCAGGCGGGGGCGGTACGATCCAGGTGGGAAACCCAGCTCGACATCAGGTCCAGCACCTTGCCACCGGCGGGGATCAACTGGCCATAGAGGGCCTCGATCTGGGCCCGGCAATGGCTGTCCAGGTGATGCACCAGGCGGGTGCGCTCGTAGAAGACCTCATCGCCACGGTTGTCCAGGCGGCCCATGGCCGCGGGGTACCAGAAATCACTCGTCCCGACCGGCAGGGGCAGCTGCATCCCGGGACCCTCTCCCGTGGCCAGCATGGCGATGTCGTTGCAGATGCCGCCGTGCTCCTCGCTCGCCCCCCAGGTGCTCAGGACGCTGATGCCCAGCCGGACCGGCACCCCGGCCAGGGGGTGGCGGCTGTCGATCTCCAGCCGCTCCGCCGGCATCCCGGTCACGCGCAGGGGCCGTCGGTCCTCCGAAAAGATCCCCCCCCGCTGGCCGGCGAGGAAACCCCGGGGGTAAAAACGGCCCAGCCGCGGTTCCAGGTCGCGGCGCACCAGCTTGCGGCTGCGGAAGGCGGCCCGGGGGGCGGTGAAGCGCTCCCCCTCCTGGTACTCCGTCAGGGCACCCGGGGTGAAGTCCGCCTCGACCCGCTCACCCACCGCCGTGCCCAATAGCTCCCGCTCCAGTTGGCCGGGGAAGAAGTCCCGCCAGAGATTGGATTTGCGGATCACTCGGCTGTCGCGGCAGGTCACGCCGTTGGCGGCAAAGAGGATGTCAAGCTCCAGTTCCAGCATGGCGCCCGGCTCCACGCGCTCGCGGGCGCGCTCGGCCACCAGGCTGTGCTCAAAGGAGGGGAGGTCCAGGTAGGGGATCGGGGTCATGGCGGTTACCTGCGCTGTATCGGCTTTGTACAAATTTTGTATAAGTGTGGTATAACAAAAAAAAGAGTCACAGGCAAGCGAGCATGAGTGAAGTTGTGAGCGTGGAGGAGGATGACGGCGGGTCGCGGGGGCTCGGTCTCTACCCCATCCGCACCGTTTCCCGCCTGACCGGCGTGCCACCGGTCACCCTGCGGGCCTGGGAGCGCCGCTACCGTCTGCTGACCCCGACCCGGACGGAAAAGGGACATCGCCTCTACACCGAGGCGGACATCGAGCGTGTCCGCCAGGTCCTGGCCCTGATGGACCGGGGGGTGGGGGTGGGGCAGGTGGGGCCCTTCCTGGCCCGGGCCGCCAATGACGGCGACCTGGGGCGGGTGGAATCCGGCGTCTCACTGCCGGGAAGCTCCGCTCCGGCCAGCCCATCTCTGGCCGATCCCCAGACGCTCGTTGGCGAACCGCGGTTTCCCACAGTTCATAGTCGAGAGATGGATGAGGACCCGACGCGTGGCATGGCGCATGGCCCCCCCAGGGCAGCGGTGACGGCCGATAGCGAGATATCCGCTTCGCCTGGGGCGAGGGCGGAGGTAACGGAGAGGGTTCCGACGGCGATGTTAGATCCCTCTGGAATCGACATCCGCCACAGTCAGAGGGCACTGCAGACGGTGCCGACCGCGGGGTTCGACCCTTGGCCGGGCTATATCGCCGCCATGCTCGCGGGCGTGGCGCGCTTCGACACGGCGGCCCTGGATGCCGTCTATAACGACGCCCTGTCCCTCTATCCCATCGAACGGGTCGCCAGCCACCTTACCACCCCGGTGTTGGAGCGGCTGGGCGCCGCCTGGCCCCAGGGGGAGGCGAGCATCGCCCGGGAGCACTTCTTTTCCAACTTCCTGCGCAACAAGCTCGGTGCGCGCTTTCAGCACCTGAACGCCCTGGGCCAGGGGCCGCGCCTGGTCGCCGCCTGTCCCGCCGGGGAGCATCATGAACTGGGCCTGATCCAGTTCGCCCTGGCGGCCGCCGGTCAGGGCTACCGGCTGGTGCTGCTGGGCGCCGATGTCCCCGCCCCTGAGATCGCCGCCGCCGCCCGCATCGCCGATTGCCGGGCGGTGGTGCTCTCGGCCTCCGCCCGGATGCCCGCCGAGGCCCTGGCCCGGGAACTGGCCGCCCTGGGGGCACTGACATCCCTGCCTATCCTGGTGGGTGGCCTGGCCTCCGTACGTTCGCCCCAGGTCATCACCGCCGCGGGGGCCAGGCCCCTGGGCACGGACTTCACCTCGGCCCTGGGGCTGATCGGCGCATGCCTGGGCTGGCCACAGGCCGCCGATGCCGGCCCTTTGACCTAGGGCGTTGACGTGAAAGTCACCAGCCCTCTATCGCCACCTGGGTCTCTCATTGAAACGGGTGTGGCGAGCCATCTCGTGTTAGTGAGCAGGAAAATCACGGCAATGCCTTCCTTTAATACCGGGTATGGCGCACCTCATCCCGGCTGGCGTTTGCCACCAGCTTCCTTGCCGTCCCCAGGTTCATCAGTCTCCCAACCCGGCCAATCAGCCGCATAACTAAGCTCATCGCCATGTCAGCAGCTCCCGTCATCCTCTGGTTCCGCGACGATTACCGGCTTACCGACCATGCGCCCCTGCGGGCGGCGGTGGCCAGCGGTGCCCCGCTCATCCCCCTCTTCGTCCTCGATGACGACACCCCCGGCCCCTGGCGGCTGGGCGGCGCCAGTCGCTGGTGGCTCCATTTCAGCCTGGCGGCCCTGGCCGCGGACCTGAGTGCCCGGGGTGGCCGCCTGGTCATCCGCCGCGGCGACGCCTTCGCGGTCATTAGCCAACTTGCGCGGGAGTGCCAAGCCCAGGCCCTCTACTTTCACCGCAGCTACACCCCGGCGGAGGTGGACCTGGAACAGCGCCTGTGGCGGGAACTGGGTGACAGCCTGGAGGTGCGCCGCTTCCGCGGCCGGCTTTTGCTGGAGCCGGAGCAGGTGAAGAACGGGGCCGGTGAGCCCTTCAAGGTCTTCACCCCCTTCTGGCGGGCCTGTCTGGGCCTGCCGGAGCCCGAGGCCCCGACGCCCGCCCCCGAGCGCCTGGCGCCCCCGCCACCGGAAGTCACCGGCCTGGACCTGGACGAACTGGGACTGCTGCCCCGGACCCCGGACTGGGCCGGTGGCTTGCGGGACAACTGGCGACCCGGGGAGGTCGGGGCCTGGGAGCGCCTCAGCGCCTTCCTCGACGCGGCGGTGGTGGGTTATGCCGGGGACCGCGACCTCCCCGGCCACCCCGGTACCTCCCGGCTCTCGCCCCACCTGCACTTCGGCGAGATCTCCCCCCGCCAGGTGTGGCATGCGGTGCGCGGCCTCCAGGCCGGCCATGCCGCCGCCACCAAGGGCGGGGATTCCTTTCTTCGCGAGGTGGGCTGGCGGGAGTTCTGCCAGCACCTGCTCCACCACTGGCCGCGCCTGCCCACGGAGCCCTTCAACCCCCGCTTCGCCCACTTCCCCTGGCGGGAGGATGAGGCCGCCTTTGGTGCCTGGTGTCGCGGCCAGACCGGCTACCCCCTGGTGGACGCCGGCATGCGCGAGCTGTGGCATACCGGCTGGATGCACAACCGGGTGCGGATGGTGGTCGCCTCCTTCCTGGTCAAGCACCTGCTGGTGCCCTGGCAGCGCGGCCAGGACTGGTTCTGGGATACCCTGGTGGACGCCGACCTTGCCAATAACGCCGGGAGCTGGCAGTGGGTCGCTGGCTGCGGCGCCGACGCCGCCCCCTATTTCCGCATCTTCAACCCCGTGCTCCAGGGCCAGAAGTTCGACACCCGGGGAGACTATGTCCGCCGCTGGGTGCCGGAGCTGCGACGCCTGCCCGACAAGGACCTCCACGCCCCCTTCGCCGCGGGCAAGGCCAGCCTCGCCGCCGCCGGCGTGCGGCTGGGGGTGGATTATCCGGAGCCCCTGGTCGAGCATGATTTCGCCCGCCAGCGCGCCCTGGGGGCCCTGGCAACCCTCAAGGAGGCCTGATGCTGGCTATTGGTCGCCCTTTCAGTTGCGTTGTTTGGAAAGTGTCCGTTTTCTAGTACCCGATTCGTGCCCGGGGGGGGCTTGCTGAATTCGGTAACTAATTGATGGGTATCTTCTTATTTGCGTGAACTTGCCTGCGTTGTAATGGCCGGCCATCGTAGCCCCGGGCATGCCAACCACTTACCATCCCTGTGTGCTTGTTAATGGAGGAGAGAGCCATGAAAGTCAGTCTGATCGGCGGGACCGGATTCGTCGGTTCCCATATCGTCCCGGCCCTGATCGCGGCGGGCCATGTCCCCCGGCTGCTGATGCGTGACCCCGCGAGTGGCCACGGCCTGCCCCTCGATCAGTGTGAGGTGGTCCCCGGCGAGGTTGCCGATACAGCGGCCCTTGCCGAATGCGTTCGGGGCGCCGACGCGGTCATCTACCTCATCGGCATCCTGCGGGAGTTCCCATCCCAGGGGATTACCTTCGAGGGGCTTCAGTTCAGCGGCGTCGAACGGACCCTGGAGGCCAGCCGGGCGGCGGGGGTAGGGCGCTTCCTGCTCATGAGCGCCAATGGCGTCAAAGCGGATGGCACCCCCTACCAGCGGACCAAGTTCCAGGCGGAGGAGGCGGTCAAGGCCTCGGGCCTGCGCTGGACCATCTTCCGGCCCTCGGTCATCTTCGGTCCGCCCCAGGGGCGCATGGAGTTCTGCACCCAGTTGCGCCGGGACATCATCGACAGCCCCCTGCCGGCCCCGCTCTTCTATCCCGGCCTGCTGCCCACCGGCGCCGGCGCCTTCCAACTCGCCCCCGTGGCCATCGCCGACGTCGCCCAGGCCTTCGTTCGCGCCCTGACCCGACCGGAGACCGAGGGCCGCACCTTCGAGCTCTGTGGCCTGGAGCCCAAGAGCTGGAAGAAGATCCTGGAGACCATCGCCGCCGCCGTGGACAAGCGCAAGCTGATGCTGCCCGCCCCGGCCATCGGCGTGAAGACCGCCGCCGCCCTCTTCGACCGCTTCCCTTGGTTCCCCATCAGCCGCGACCAGCTCACCATGCTCATGGAGGGCAATGTCTGCGCCGATGCCAGCGCCTACCCCCTGCTTGGCATCAACCCCCAGCCCTTCACCGTGGAGAGCCTGAGCTATCTCCGCGCGGGGTGAATGGGGCCATCGGCGCCACGATTGGGACGCCGCGAACAAGGGAAAAAATGGGTTTGTTTCGCAAAATGGCACTTTCGGACGCTCGCCGCCGTTGGCTTCGTTTCGTAGTTGGGCCTCATTCGCAGGCCCAACTTATGCCGCAAAGCCCCCCGGGCGGTGGGGGCGCCTGAGCCGGGGCGCGAAGTAAGGGGTGATACTGGACACTTGTAATAGTGCACCTTGTTCACTAGCCTAAGTCCAATGCCTGCAATCAAAACCTTTTCCAACTGCCGATTGTCGATTTACCCGCGGGAGCATGGCATACCACATTTCCATCTTGATTTCGCGGATGGAGATCGCTGCACCGTTGCCATCGCAACCGAAGAAATCCTCGCGGGTGAAGCGCGTCCAAGGCGCAAGCTTGAGATCCCCCTCGCATGGGCACGCGACAATCGTCAATTGCTGTTGCAAAAGTGGAAGGAGATCACGCGATGAAGCCACCCCGAATCGATGCCGTTTCCGTTCCTGCCTCGGGCGTTCTGGAGATTCATTGGTCGACTGGCGAAACCCTGACCGCCCACATCGATGATTGGATCGAACGTTTTGAACTGCTCGCCCCGTTGCGCGATGCCGACTTGTTCGCGCAAGCACGCGTGGGTTGGTACGGCCACTCCGTGGAATGGACCGAGGAAATCGATCTGGGCGCCGACCAGCTCTACGAGCGCTGCAAGGAAGATGCGGGTTTGCCGACACCGCGGATGTTCGCCGACTGGATGAGGCGCAATCAGCTCTCCTTACAGACCGCCGCCGATGCCCTGGGATTGTCCAGGCGGGCGGTGGCTTATTACCGCAACGGGGCCAAGCCCATCCCACGTCAGACCTGGTTGGCCTGCCTGGGATGGGAAGTCTCGCGTCCGACGGCTAACACGCTTCCCCGTGCCTTGCCCTCGGCCCGCGAGTACGCCGCATCCCACGCTTGATTGACCCGGTGCCCGCTAAGCCTTGCCTTGACCACCGCCCGTCACGGCAACTCACGCCTGTGCCGCTGAGATTCTCCCTTGCCACCCGACCCCCCGGCGGTGCGATCGCTTATGCTGTAAGCGGCCGCGCCGGCCGCCCCCTTGGGGCCGCGTCGCGGCGGAACCTGGATAGCCTGAGGAGCGAACGTGTCGAGAGCGAAACGCAAACCCTTGCCGGAAGAACCCGTTCTGGCGGATATCGAGTCCCTGACCCACGAGGGACGGGGCCTGGCGCGGGTGGAGGGCAAGGCGGTCTTCATCGATGGGGCCCTGGCGGGGGAGCGGGTGCGGTTCCGCTATACCCGCTTGCAGCGCCACTTCGACGAGGGGCGGGTGGTGGAGGTCCTGTCCCCCTCGCCCCAGCGGGTGACGCCCCGTTGTCCCCACTTCAGCCTGTGCGGCGGCTGTAGCCTGCAACATCAGGACCCAGCGGCCCAGATCGCCATGAAGCAGGAGATCCTGGCGGATGTGCTGCGGCGCATCGGCGGCGTCGAGCCGGAGCGCTGGCTGCCGCCCCTGGCGGCGGGGCATTGGGGCTACCGGCGCAAGGCCCGGCTGGGAGTGCGGTACGTGGCCAAGAAGGGCAAGACCCTGGTCGGGTTTCGCGAGAAGGGCTCCGGCTTTCTCGCCGATCTCAGCCGCTGCGTGGTCCTGCACCCGGACGTCGGCGAGCGACTCGCGGCTATCGCCGCCCTGGTGGATGGCCTGAGCATCCGCGACCAGGTACCGCAGATTGAGATGGCGAAGGGGGAGGGGCCTTGCGTCCTGGTCTTCCGGGTGCTCAAGCCCCCGACGGCGGCGGATCTGGAGCAACTGGCGGCCTTCGCCGCCGCTCATGAACTGCGCGTCTACCTCCAGGAGGGCGGGCCCGAGACCATCCGTCCCCTGCCTGGCCAGGCGGTGGAGCTGTCCTACAGCCTGCCGGACTTTGACGTCCGCCTGCACTTCCTGCCCACCGACTTCACCCAGGTGAACCTGGAACTGAACCGCCTCATGGTGCGCCAGGCGCTCGACCTCCTCGACCCCGGGCCCGAGGAGCGGGTTCTCGACCTCTTCTGCGGCCTGGGCAACTTCACCCTGCCCCTGGCGCGCCGGGCCGGGGCGGTCCTGGGGGTGGAGGCCGACGCCGGGCTGGTCGAGCGCGCCCGGCACAACGCCGCGGCGAACGGCATTCACAACGCGGCCTTTCAGACGGCCGACCTCTACGGCAGTCTGGAGGGCGCCCCCTGGACCGAGGACCATTTCCACAAGGCCCTGCTGGACCCGCCCCGCGCCGGCGCCTTGCAGGTACTGGACGTGCTGCCGACCCTGGGCGTGCGACGGTTGCTGTACGTCTCCTGTTTCCCCGCCACCCTGGCCCGGGACGCCGAACGGCTGGTCAAGGGCCTGGGCTATC
>CALMDH010000255.1:0-56378 GCA_937862735.1 uncultured Gammaproteobacteria bacterium | reverse complement strand
AGCCACCCATGCCGCGCCTGGATTGAGGCAGGCCAGGTGAGCTGAATAGATACTCTGGATCATCGATGATCCGGCGAATGCCGGCGTTGATGCTGTTGATATCGAAAGGGTCGACCAGACAGGCGCCTTCTCCCGCCACCTCGGGCATGGACCATAGGCGACTGGTGACGACTGGCCGCCCGACAGCCTGCGCCTCGACGATGGGGAGCCCGAATCCTTCGTAAGTCGAGGCGAACAGGAGGATGTCGCAATCCTGGTAGTGGTGCAGGAGATCTGCGCGGGTGAGGTCGCTGTGATTCGCCCAAGACAGGCCGCTTTGTACGAGGTGTGCGTGTTGGGTTGGAGACAGGGGACCGATAACGATCAGTTGGGCGCTAACGGTCCCACCCGGGTGCCCGCTCACCGGTCTACACAGGCTCTGGAGCGCCGCGAGGTGGCGTTCGAGGTTTTTGTTTGGCGTGGTGCCGATGAGCAAAAAGCGCGGGTGCTGACTATTGATAGGGCGCAGGTTGAGTCGGAACTCTGGGGAGACATTGTTGTGGATGACGCGCACCTTCTCGGGAGAGCAGCCTACGGCTTGGAGGACCTGGTGGCGGGTGCTCTCCGAGATGGTGACGATCGCGGCACAGCGTCGGGACGGCAGCCATAACCAGAAGAGCCAATAGAGCCACCGCTTGACCCCGCGATGGCGCTGCAAGCTGACGCAGTCGTGAATGGTCAGTACCGTGCGCCGGGGATCGAGGAAGAGGGCGAGGAAGTGAACGTCACCCGTGACATGGTTGACGTCACCTTGGTGGTAGCGGGCGCGGATGGCATCGTAAAGACGCCGCAGGATTCCGCGCGAGAGGAAACGGCTAAGGCAGCGCCGCACCTGGATGTCCGCCGGGAGGGCAGCCGCGATGTCTTCGTGGAGCCGTTCGATGCTGTAGAGGCCGGGGATGGGGTGGCGCAGGTAGTGGGTGACCTTGATCAATGGTCCTTGTTCACGCAATTAGGGCTAGAAAGGATTGTGTTGGTCCTGCTCTCGTCCAACTCGGCTCGCAGGCTGACGAATTCGGTGTGGGGTGCTTCGTATTCCTAGGTCTTAAGCTCCAGGTACCCGCGGGTCATGGCCAAGCGGTGCTGGATGCCTTCCGGGGGTAGCGGAGGGTATCGTTGTGCTCAGGGCACGGGGATGTCGACATGGTTAAGCTCCCTCTGACATGCTACCGCCCCGCCGGGTCATTTCAGGCATCGGTCAGGACTGGGGCCGCCGGCGGTCGCATCGCCGGGGTGGCGTTGGTGTGGCTCAGTATTATCACTGAGTCGTTCAGCGATGAGCATGCGCCATGCTGAAATGTACCGACTCATTGCGCCATTTTTCGCGTTTCAAGCGATCAGGATCGGTGAGGCTAGGCTTGAGCATCAGGGGTCAGTGGTCAGGGGTCAGGGATCAAGGAGGTAACCATACTCAACTTGTTGGCAGGCGAGTCCCCGATCCATCAATCTGGCTCGGGCTGCCACGCCGCCTGGTCCGCGGTACCCGTCCGGGAACACTGATCGCGCTGGGCGCATGCTAATATGACCATGATTGTTGACTATAGGAGAACGCGCGATGTCCTTGGCAATCCCCGCCGGCGCTTTCAAGGCCCGCTGCCTGCGACTGCTCGACCAGGTTGCCGAGACTCGCGAGCCGCTGGTGATCACCAAGCACGGCAAGGCGGTGGCCAGGCTGGTGCCCATCCCCCCCGATCAGGACTTGTTCGGCGCGCTGGCCGGGAGCGTCCTGGCCGGAGACGACCTCATTTCGCCGCTGGCGAACGAGTGGGAGGCGTGCCAGTGAGCGCGCTACTGCTTGATACACATGTGCTGATCTGGCTGTTGGCGGGCGATGGCCGCCTTGGCGCCATAGCGCGCTCGCGGATTGAACAGGCCGCCCGGGATAACGCCCTGCTGGTGTCGGCAATTTCCCCTTGGGAAATCGCGATGCTGGTCAGCAAGGGCCGGCTGGCGCTGGATCGGGATGTGGGCGAATGGGTGAACACCGCCTTGGCCTTGCCGGGCATCCGCCTTACGCCGCTCGCACCCGAGATCGCGGTGGCCAGCACCCGCCTGCCCGGCGTCCTGCATCCAGACCCAGCCGACCGCATCCTTGCCGCTACCACCCGCCATGTCGATGCCGTTCTGGTCACCGCTGATCGACGGTTGCTGGTATATGGGCAAAGCGGGCACCTCAAGACCTTGAGTGCGTCGGCATGATGATAGATGGATATTCTCCCGCCCGGTCAGCTCGGGATGGAAGCTGGTGCCAACCTCCAGCCGGCGGCCGACGCGCCTGCGGAGCTTGAGATGTCCCTGGCGTGCATAAGACCGGAATCGTGCCGTTGGCGGCCATGGAGTTAATCGGTTGCTCAGATCGATTCGGCCCCAAGGTTGCGCAAAATTTTCCGCGCCAGAGGTTCTTTGATTTCGGTGTGCCGCGGTATGGCCTCGACGATACCGGTTTGGGGGTTGATCCAAAGCGCGTGCTCGGCTCCCTGCCGTTTGAGGTAGCAGCCTGCCAAGCGCAGCCGCTTTTCCAAATCGATTCGCTTCATTAGGGGATCAGAGGAGCAAGGGTTCTCGGATAGCGTCCTGCGATAAGCCCCGACAATAGTCATCCAAGCGATCCTCGATTAGCAGCAGAACCGCTTGGCGTAAGCTTTCACGTGTCTCCTCAATCGTTTCACCTTGGCCATTGGCACCGGGAAATTCAGGGCAAATGGCCCAGTAGCCCCCTTCCGGGGCTGGCTCGATGATGGCGGTGAGTTCGGCGTGCATCGTTTTGCTCCAAGGTCTTGCTGCGGGCTGGATCTTAGTCCCAGGCGCCGGTCTTATCCCCAGCTTGCGGCGATCAGGCATGCCCAGCCGCGGCTGTAGCCATAGGTGGCAGGTGGCGCGCCGGGTGCGGCCGTCGGATCGCTGAGCCAGTGGCTCAGGGGGGTGCCAAAGCCGGTCTTGGGGCGGTTGCGTATGGCGTCGGGCAGCGGCCGGCTGGGGGCGAGGGCGAGCCACTGTTTGGGGGTTGCCCGGCGGTCGGACAGGCCGAAGGCGCGGCAGGTTAGCGGGGCGACCTGAGCCAGCAGGTGGGCGTCGACCAGGGGGACACGAATCTCGAGGCCATGGGCCATGCCGGCCCAGTCGGTGTCGCGCAGGAGCTGGTTGCGCAAATAGAGGCTCGACTCCAGGGTGGCGACACGGGCGAAGGTACCGCGGGGGCCGTTGGGCTGGAACTGGGCCTGGATCAGGCCGCGCGGGTCCAGGCGCTCCAGGCCGGCGCGGGCGGTGTCGGGGCCGAATTGCGGGTCGAGCAGGATCTCGAGCTCCCAGGGCATGAAGAGACCGCGGCGCAGCAGGTAGGCACCGGCAAGGGTGCCGCCGTATTCGAGCAGGCCGGGGAGCTTGGGTGGCAGGTGCCGGAGTCGGCGGGTCTGTCCTTGCGAGGCGCGGGTTGACCCTGCCTGGTCGAGCTGGGTCCCCAGCAGACAGACGGCGAGGCGGCGCAGGCCGCGGCCGAGGGCTGGGACCCGGGCGCTGGCGTCGCGCATCAGGCCGACCAGGGAGCCGGAGTCGATGCCGGCGGAGAGGAAGGCACCGACGGGGACATCGGCCTCCAGGTGGTGGCGGACGCTGTCAAGGAGGGCTTCCTTGATTTGACTCCCCCGCCCCTGGTGGGAGGGGGTTGGGGGGAGGGGGTCAAGGCTGGCTTCGGCGTCGGCATAGACCTGGGCGATGCGGTGATAGGCGATGGGGGTGCCGGGGCCGCGCTCGTCGATCAGCAGACTGTGGCCGGCAGGCAGGGCGCGGATGGCGCGGTACCAGGTAAAGGGTTCGGGGACGTGGCCGAAGAGATGGAAGCCGACCAGGCCGGCGGGATCGGGGTCGCGGGACAGGGCGCCGCCAGCGAGCAGGGCCTTGACCTGGGAGGCGAAGCGCAGGGTGCCACCGTCTTCGGCGTAGTAGAGGGGTTTGATGCCATAGGGGTCGCGGGCGAGGAAGATCTGGCGTCGGGTGCTGTCCCACAGGGCGAAGGCAAACATGCCGCGCAGGGCAAGGAGAATAGCGGGGCCCTGGTCCGCATAGCGG
The DNA here is from genome assembly GCA_937862735.1 of uncultured Gammaproteobacteria bacterium. GTDB lineage: Bacteria > Pseudomonadota > Gammaproteobacteria > Chromatiales > Chromatiaceae > M0108. The sequence goes on along the minus strand of CALMDH010000255.1, from coordinate 52,274 downwards.
CGGGCGAAGAGGTGGAGAATAACCTCGGTGTCGCTGTGGGTGCGAAAGACGCAGCCTTGGGCTTCCAGTTCCCGACGCAGGGCGCGGTGGTTGTAGATTTCGCCGTTGAAGACCAGGTGGTAGCGGCCGTCGGCGCTGGCCATGGGCTGGGCGGCGGCGGCGCTGAGGTCGATGATGGCCAGGCGGCGGTGGCCGAGGCCGAGGCGGCCGTCGGCGCTGAGCCAGGCCCCCTGCCCGTCCGGGCCACGCGCGGCCATGTAGTCCCGCGTGGCGCGCAGCTCCGCCAGGTCCACGGCCGGGGCGGTGGGACGGTAGCTGTAGAGGCCGTTGATGGCACACATGGGGTTGGCAACCAGGGGGATGTTTGGGGTTGGAGGGGGTCGCCCGCCGCCGGCTGACACGCTACCGCCCTGCCCTGTCATTGCAGGCATCGGTCAGGATCGTGGCCGCCGGCGGTCACATCGAGGTATCCGATTTTGGCCAGGGGGATAATAGGAGTGGATCTTGCCTTTCTGGCCAGCACCTGAGGCGGACGAAAAATCCGCTCTCCCAGGCTTATAACAACTTGACCAACGCCGCGATGGCTCCCACCTGGGCGAACATCAAGGGGATCAGCCACAGCAACAGGCTGTTGCGACTACGCTCGATATCGGTCTTAACCTCGCCGCGCAATTGTTCGATCTCGGTCTTGACCTCACCGCGCAATTGCTCAATCTCGGTCTTGACCTCACCGCGCAATTGCTCAATCTCGGTCTTGACCTCGCCGCGCAATTGCTCGATCTGAAGCGTCAGGTCAGCACGGACCTGTTCGATCTCCTTTTGTAAGCGTAGTTCGGTCTCGCGCAGATGGTGCTGGGTCACCAGGTCCTGAAGATGAGGGTAATGTGCTTCGATCTGCTCGAAGGCCTCGGCGATCACCCGCGCGCGGGCCCGCTCGTCCTGGGCACTGGCCAGGGCCTCGTACAATGCAACGACGGAACCCATGCGTTATGCTCCTCCGGGGTTGGGTCGGTCGGGAATTGGCCTCGATTCTACTCCTCTCGTTTGTTCCTGGTCCCCGTCCGGCTTATGATGCGGGGGGAAACTAAACATGCGTTTTGCCCCTGAACCAACCAGGGTGACACTGGTTTCGCGCCTCGGTCCTGGCCCATGGGGCCGCCCGGGGCTCCTTCCGTCAGCCACCGACGTGGTTGGCTCAACCCTTACCGGAGAATGTGATGAAAAAAGCCCTCGCCCTCGGCGTCGTTGCCCTTTCCCTGGCCACGTCGGCCATCGCTCAGGTCAAACCTGAGGATCAGATCAAGTACCGCCAGGCCGGATATAGTTTCATGTCCTGGAATATGGGCAAGATCAAGGCCAATCTGGAAGGTGAATTCAACGCCAAGCAGGTGGAGGCCGCCGCCAACGCCATCGCCGGCATCGCCAACTCCGGCATGGGCGCCCTCTACGGCCCGGGCACCGACAAGGATATCGGTAGCGTCAAGACCCGCGTCAAGCCCGAGTTGTTCACCGACAAGGAAGGGGTCGGCAAGGTCGCCAAGGCCTTTACTGCCGCCGCCAACGACCTGGCCAAGGCCGCCGCGACGGGTGACAAGGCCGCGGTGCAGAAGGCCTTTGGCGACACCGGCGCCGCCTGCAAGGGCTGCCACGAGAAATTCCGTCAGGAATAAGCACTATACGCTTGATTAGCCAAGCCGCCTGCGGGCGGCTTTTTAATTGCGGATCCGGCGCTTCAATTTCCGCTCGATCAGTTCGAGGAGGGTCGGGTGGGGTCTGGCGGGGGTGTCAACCGCAAGGATGCTGGCGCCAAGCCTCCAGGGACGGATTCACGGCGTCCCCCGCCAGACGCCACCCGACCCGGGGATAAGCTCACATTGGCGCGTAATGGACCGCTGAGCGCCTCGTAACCGCCGGTCACCATTCCGGCGCCGGGGGTGGCGGGGGTGGTGGCTCGATCAAGACCCCGGCGGCCAGGGCCACGACCCCCAAGGCCACCAGCAGGGCGATCAGGAAGGGGATGAGGCCCCCGCCCGTGGCCGGCTGGGCCAGGGGGTCCGCGACGACCTTGGTACCCGTGATCATCGGCAGCACCAGGCTATCCCGCTTGACCCAGGTGTAGTAAAGCACCGCCGCGACGTGCAGCCCGACCAGCGCGAGGAGCAGGTTGACCATGAGCCGGTGGATGCTGGTCAGCCCTTGGCTGGTGGCGCCTTCGACCAGGCCGGCCAGGGGTCCCCGGAAGGCGATGTCGTCGTTGGCGAACAGGCCGGTCAGGGCCTGGAGGGCGACGATGGCCAGGAGGCCGAAAACCGACAGGGCACCCAGGGGGTTATGCCCCAGGCCCCGCCATTGGCCGCGCAGATAGGCCACCACCGTCGCCGGTCGGGGCAGGAAACTGGCAAAACGGGCATGGGTCGAGCCGACGAAGCCCCAGACCAGGCGGAAGGCCAGCAGGCCAATGATGGCCAGGCCCAGGCGCCCATGCCAGGGCATGAGGTCACCGCCCAGTTGGCCGGTGACGAAGGCCGCCACCATCAGGGCCACCAATAGCCAGTGGAAGAGCCGAATCGGCAAGTCCCAGACCAGGATAGGACGTTTTCTTGAAGCTTGTTCCATGATGCGATTAAGTCTGCAACCTATTGATTTGATTAACTTGCTCAGGCCAGCGGGGGCTGGCTCAGGTTTTTGAAAGTGTCCTGGGCATTTAGCTCACGGATTGATCAATTCATTGGCCAATTGATTGATTGATTGATTGATTTATGGATTGATTGTTTGATCTTTCAAGGCAGTGAGGAATGGCCACCTTGCCATCCCGCCACTCAGCCCAGTCGCCCGACGTAACGGTCCCGTGCGGCCTTGGCGCGCTCGAACACCGCCAGCAGGCCGTCCCCATCCCCCCGGCCGACGGCTGCCGTCAGTTCGGCCAGTTCGCCCTGGAAGCGATCGAGCATCTGGCCCAAGGCCTCGCGGTTGGCCAGACAGATGTCCCGCCACATGACCGGATGGCTGGAGGCGATGCGGGTGAAGTCCCGAAAGCCGCCAGCGGCGTAGCGAAAGATCTCGTCGTTCTCGCGCAGGCGCGCCAGGCTGTCGACCAGGGCGTAGGCCAGCAGGTGCGGCAGGTGGCTGGTGGCGGCGAGGACTTCGTCGTGGTGATGGACATCCATCTGGATCACCTCCGCCCCACAGGCCTCCCACATGGCCTGGACGCGGGTGATCGCGGCGGGGTCCGTCGTGCTCAGGGGGGTGAGGATCACCCGGCGGTTGCGATAGAGCTCGGCGAAGGAGGCCTCCACTCCGCTGTGCTCGGTGCCGGCGATGGGGTGACCGGGGACGAAGCGATCCGGGACCTGGCCAAAGACCTGGCGGGCATCCGCCACCACGCTGCCCTTGACGCTGCCGCCATCGGTGAGGATGGCCCCGGGGGCCAGGTGATCCCGGATGGCGGCGAAGGTCGAGGCCATGGCCCCCAGGGGGACGGCGAGGAAGACCAGGTCTGCCCCGGCCACGGCTGCCGCCGGGTCCTGGCTATAACGGTCGATGACCCCCAGTTCCACCGCCCGGCGCAGGTTGTCCAGGGAGCGACCACAGCCGACCACCTCTTCCACCAGCCGGGCCCGGCGTAGGGCCCGGGCCAGGGAGCCACCAATGAGGCCGACGCCGATGACGGTCAGGCGCCGGATCAGGTACTCGTGGCCGGGGGCCAGCGGTTTGCCGGCGCTGTCGGTCATTGCCCCAGGACCGTCGCCAGGGCCGTTAGCAGGCGCGCGTTCTCCGCCTCGGTGCCGATGGTCACCCGCAGATGGTTGGGCATGCCGTAATTGGCCACCGGGCGAGTGATGCAGCCCAGGCGCAACAGGGCCTGGTCGACGGGCCCCGCCGGGCGGCCCAGATCGACGGTGATGAAGTTGCCCACCGAGGGGATGTAGCCCAGCCCCAGCCGGCTCAGACCGGCCTCGAACTGGCGCATGCCCGCCCGGTTCATCTCCAGGGAGGCGCGGATGTGGGCCTCGTCCTCTAGGGCGGCGATGGCCGCCGCCTGGGCGATGCTGTTGACGTTGAAGGGCTGGCGGGCGCGGTTCAGCAGGTCGGCGATGTGGGGGTGGCTGATGCCATAGCCCACCCGCAGGGCGGCCAGGCCATGGACCTTGGAGAAGGTGCGGGTGACGATCAGGTGCGGCAGCTTCTCCAGCCAGAGGGAGGCATCCGGGAAGGCCGGGTCTTCGACATACTCGGTGTAGGCCTCGTCCACCACCGCCACGCAGGTGTCGGGAAGCTGGCGCAGGAAGGCGTAGAGCCGATCCCGGTCGACCCAGGTCCCGGTGGGGTTGTTGGGATTGGCAATCCACACCACCCGGGTGCGCTCGTTGACCAGGGCGGCCATGGCGTCCAGGTCATGGCCATAGTCCCGGGCCGGGGCGACGCGGGCCGTGGCGCCCACCGCCTGGGTGCTGATGGCATAGACGGCGAAGGCATGGGCGGAGAAGACCGATTCCTGCCCCGGATGGAGGAAGACCCGGGCGATCAGGTCCAGGACGTCATTGGAGCCGTTGCCGAGGGTGATGGCTGCCATCTCGACCCCGTGGCGCTCGGCCAGGAGGCGGCGGAGTTCGAAGCCGCCGCCATCGGGATAGCGTCCCAACTCCCCCAGGGCGGCGCTGGCGGCCTCCCGGGCCTTGGTCCCGGGGCCCAGGGGGTTCTCGTTGGAGGCCAGCTTGATGGAATTGGTGATGCCCAGTTCCCGCTCCAGCTCCGACAGGGGTTTGCCGGGGATGTAAGGCTGGAGTCCGGGCAGGCCGGGCGCGGACAGGTGCAGGAAGCGATTGGCGTGAGTGCTCATGCGGTTGCTCTGGGAGAACGATTGAGAAAACGGATAATTATCGGCCTTATCGGGTCGGGTGGTACCGACCCTCCCGGCACGCACCAAAAACTGCGGCGGATCGGGTGGATCAGATGACCGCCTTGGGATAGGAGCCCAGGATGCGGAACAGGCTGGAGGCCCGGCGCAGGCTCTCCAGGGCCGGGGCCACCTTGGGGTCCTCCCGGTGGCCGTCGATATCGACGAAGAAGACATAGTCCCAGAGCCCGCGCCGGGATGGCCGGGACTCGATGCGGGACATGCTGATGCCGTAAGTGGCGAACGGTTCCAGCAGGGCGTAGAGGGAGCCCGCCTCGTTGTGGGCGGAGATCAGCAGGCTGGTCTTGTCGTCGCCACTGGGCCGGGCATCCTCGGTGCCGATCACCAGGAAGCGGGTGGTGTTGCCCGGTTCGTCCTCGATGCAACGCTCCAGGATGTCCAGGTCGTAGATGTCCGCCGCCGCCTCCCCCGCCACCGCCGCCGCGCCGGGATGGTTGGCCGCCAGGCGCGCCGCCTCGGCGTTGCTGTCCACGGCGATGCGCTCCACCAGGGGCAGGTGACGGTCCAGCCAGCCCCGGCACTGGGCCAGGGACTGTTGATGGGAATAGAGCACCCGGATCGCCGCCAGTTCCGGTTCGCGGCTCATCAGGTGGTGGTTGATGCGCAGGCTGACCTCGCCGGCGATGCTCAGCGGGGAGCGCATGAACATGTCCAGGGTGTGATTGATCACCCCCTCCGTGGAGTTCTCCACCGGCACCACCCCGTAATGGCAGGAGCGGGCCTCGACCTCGCGAAAGACGTCGTTGATGGTCGCCACGGGCACGGTGTTGGCGGCATGGCCGAAGTGCTTGACCGCCGCCGCCTGGGTGAAGGTCCCCGCCGGGCCGAGGAAGGCCACCGACAGGGGCTGTTCCAGGGCCAGGCAGGCGGACATGATCTCGCGGAAGAGGCGGGCCATGGCCTCGCCGCTGAGCGGCCCGGGGTTGCGGGCCTTGATCCGACGCAGCACCTCGGCCTCGCGGCCGGGACGGTAGAACTGGCTGTCGCCCAGTTCTGCCTTGATCTCGGCTACCTCGCCGGCGCAGGCGGCGCGGGCGCTGAGCAGGCGCAACAGTTCAGTGTCGATGGCGTCGATGCGCTGGCGCACGTCCGCCAGCCGCTCCTCGGAGTTCATGGCCTTGTCCGCCGCGTGCATGGCACTGCCCTCCCCCGCCCCGTCGCTGATTTCCCGCCCTGGCCCCGCCCCCGACACGGGCGTCAGGCCCCTTCCCGTTCCTGGTCGCAGCCCAGACAGCGCACCGACAGCACGCCGGGGATGTCCCGCAGCTTCACCACCGTCTCCTGAGGCACCCACTGATCGAGATCCATCAGGGTTACGGCGATGTCGCCCCGGGAGCGGTTGAGCATGTCGATGATGTTGAGCCCCGCGGCGGCCAGGTCGGTGGAGATCTGACCCACCATGTTGGGCACGTTGCTGTTGACCACCGCCAGGCGGTAGGTGCCAGCGCCGGGGTTGCGCGGCAACTGGATCTCGGGGAAATTGACCGAGTTGGTGACGTTGCCGTCCTCTAGCCAGGCCCGCACCTGGTCGGCGACCATGACGGCGCAGTTCTCCTCCGCCTCACGGGTCGAGGCCCCCAGGTGCGGCAGGGTCACCACCCGGGGATGGTCCTTCAGCAGGTTGGAGGGGAAATCGCAGACATAGGCGTAAAGATGGCCGGAGTCCAGGGCCGCCACCGCCGCCGCGTCGTCGATGATGCCGTTGCGGGAGAAGTTGAGCAGCACGCCACCCTTGCGCATGTGGCGCAGGCGCTCGGCGCTGATCATGCCGCGGGTCTCGTCGGTCAGGGGGACGTGGAAGCTGATGAAGTCGGACCGGGCGACCAGGTCGTCCACGCTCAGGGCCTGCTGGACGTCGGCGGCCAGTTGCCAGGCGCGCTGGACGGTGATGGTCGGGTCATAGCCGATGACCTTCATCCCCAGGGCCCGGGCGACGTTGGCCACCTGGACGCCGATCGCCCCCAGGCCCACCACGCCCAGGGTGCGGCCCGGCAGCTCGAAGCCAACGAACTGCTTCTTGCCCGCCTCCACCGCCTTGCTGATGGCGCCGTCATCGCCCTCCAGGCCCCGGGCGAAGGCCCAGCCCTGGGCGATATTGCGCGCCGCCAGCAGCATGCCCGCCACCACCAGCTCCTTGACGGCATTGGCGTTGGCCCCCGGGGCGTTGAACACCGGGATGCCGCGCTCGGACATGCGCGCCACGGGGATGTTGTTGACCCCGGCCCCCGCCCGGCCGACGGCGCGCAGGGAGGCGGGGATCTCCAGGTCGTGCATGCTGGCGGAGCGCACCAGGATGGCGTCGGGATGGGCGATCTCGGAGGCGATCTCGTACTTCTCGCGAGGAAAGCGGTTCAGGCCAGAAACCGAGATATTGTTCAGCGTCAGTATCTTGTGCATGCTTTTTAATCCTGGCTCAGCCGTGAGTGCGCTCGAACTCGGCCATGAAGTCGACCAGGGCCTTGACCCCCGCCTCGGGCATGGCGTTGTAGATGCTGGCGCGCATGCCGCCCACCGAACGATGACCCTTGAGGGTGAGGAGACCCTGGGCCTTGGCCGCGGCGAGGAAGGGCGCGTCCAGTTCCGGATTGGGCAGGGTGAAGGGCACGTTCATCCAGGAACGGCAGTCCGGGCGCACCGGGTTGGCGTAAAAACCGGAGGCGTCGATGGCATCGTACAGCAACTGGGCCTTGCGCTGATTGATCACCGCCATCTGCTCCAGGCCGCCGAGTTCCCGCAGCCACTTGAACACCAGCCCCGCCAGGTACCAGGCATAGGTCGGCGGGGTGTTGTACATGGAATCGTTGTCGGCATGGATCTTGTAGTCGAACATGGTCGGCGTGCCCTCCAGGGGCTGGCCGATCAGATCCTCGCGGACGATGACGAGGGTCAGGCCCGCCGGGCCCACGTTCTTCTGCGCCCCGGCGTAGATGAGGCCGAAGCGGGAGACGTCGATGGGCCGGGAAAGGATGGTGGAGGACATGTCCGCCACCAGGGGGACCTCGCCCGTCTCCGGGACATAGGGGAATTCGACGCCTTCGATGGTCTCGTTGGGGGTGTAGTGGACATAGGCCGCCGTCTCGCCCAGCAGCAGGTCGGCCTGCGCCGGCACGCTGGTGAACTTGCCCTCGTGCCCGCCCTCGGTGACGGCGACCGTGCAATAGCGCTTGGCCTCCTGGATGGCCTTCTTCGACCAGGAGCCGGTCTTGATGTAATCCGCGTCCTGACCGCCGCGCAGCAGATTCATCGGCACCATGGCGAACTGGCTGGAGGCGCCGCCCTGGAGGAACAGCACCTTGTAGTTGTCCGGGATGGCCAGCAGGGCGCGCAGGTCGGCCTCGGCCTCGGCGGCGATGGACATGTATTCCTTGCCGCGATGGCTCATCTCCGCCACGCACATGCCGGAGCCATGCCAGTCCAGCATCTCCTCCCGGGCCTGGTTGAGGACGCTTTCCGGCAGCATGGCCGGGCCGGCGCTGAAGTTATAGGGTCTTGCCATGGTGGTTACTCCGTCAAGGTGGGAAGCTGGAAAGGTGGTAACTGAAAAGTGGGTAAGCTGATGTATGTCTTTGTTTGATTGGGGCGGGTGAGGGTCCGCACCCTTAAACGGCCGGGGATTCACCCGGATCGGCCTCCTCGGCCGGGTCCCCCGGATCGGCCGGATTCGCTGGCTGGGCTGGATCAGCGTGATCAATCAAACCGGCCGCGTCGGCTGGGTCGACTGAGTCCGGGTCCTCCAGTCCAGCCTCCAGGCCCGGGATACGCTCCACCCCGGCCAGGCGTTCGCCCTCGCCGACGCGGATGAGTTTGACGCCCTGGGCAGAGCGGCTAAAGACGGGGATCTCCGCCACCGTGGTCCGCACCAGGGTGCCGCCGACGGTGATGAGCATGATCTCATCCTCCGGGCGCACCAAGACGGCCCCCACCAGTTGCCCGTTGCGCGCCGAGGCGCCGCTGGCGATAACCCCCATGGTACCGCGCCCCTTGGTGGGAAAGTCCTCCAGGGGGGTGCGCTTGCCGTAGCCGTTCTCCGTGACCGTCAGGATAGCGCAGCCAGGGTCGACCACCAGCATGGCGATGACCGCCTGGCCCTCGCCCAACTGGATGCCACGCACGCCGTGGGCGCCACGCCCCATGGAACGGACCTCGCCCTCCCGGAAGCGGACGGCCTTGCCGGCGGAGCTGAACAGCAGGATGTCCCGCTCGCCGTCGGTGATGGCCACGTCCACCAGTTGCTCGCCCTCGTGCAGGTCCAGGGCGATGATGCCGCGGGACAGGGGCCGGGAAAACTCCGGCAGGGGGGTCTTTTTGACCGTCCCGGCGCTGGTCGCCATGAAGATGAAGTGCCCCTCGTCGTATTCCTGGACCGGCAGGACGGCATGGATTCGTTCCCCCTCCCCCAGGGGCAGGAGGTTGACCATCGGCCGGCCGCGGGCCGTCGGTCCGGCCTGGGGCAGTTCGTAGACCTTGAGCCAGTAGACCTTGCCCAGGCTGGAGAAGCACAGGACAGTGTCGTGGGAATGGGCGACGAAGAGTTTGTCGATGAAGTCCTCATCCTTGGTCCCCGCCGCCGTGCGCCCCTTGCCGCCGCGCTTCTGGGCCTGATACTGGGCGAGGGGCTGGGCCTTGGCATAACCGGCGTGGGACAGGGTCACCACCACGTCCTCGGGGGTGATCAGGTCCTCCAGGGTGAGGTCGGCATGCGCCGCCTGGATCTCGGTGCGGCGCGGGTCGCCGTACTGGTCGCGGATGGCCACCAGTTCGTCGTGGATCACCGCCATGAGGCGCTCGGGGGTGGAGAGGATGTTGAGCAGTTCGGCGATGGCCGCCAGGATCTCCTCGTATTCCTTGAGGATCTTGTCCTGTTCCAGGCCGGTGAGGCGATGCAGGCGCAGGTCGAGGATGGCCTGGGCCTGGGCCTCGCTCAACCGGTAACCGTCCGCGCTCAGCCCCAATCCGGCCTCCAGATCGTCAGGACGGCTTTGCTCCGCCCCGGTCCGCGCCAGCATGTCCGCCACCGCCCCGGGCCGCCAGACCCGGCTCAGGAGCCCGGCCTTGGCCTCCGCCGGGCTGGCGGACGCCTTGATGAGTTCGATGACCTCGTCGATGTTGGCCAGGGCCACCGCCAGCCCTTCGAGGATATGGGCCCGACCCCGGGCCTTGCGCAGCTCGAAAATGGTCCGCCGGGTCACCACGTCCCGCCGGTGGCGCAGAAAATACTCCAGCAACTGCTTGAGGTTGAGCAGGCGCGGCTGGCCGTCCACCAGGGCGACCATGTTGATGCCGAAGACCGATTGCAAGGCGGTGTGCAGGAAGAGGTTGTTCAGCACCACGTCCGGGTAGTGGTCGCGCTTGACCTCGATCACCATGCGCATGCCGTCCTTGTCCGACTCGTCGCGCAACTCGGCGATGCCCTCGATCTTCTTCTCCTTGACCAGTTCCGCCATGCGCTCCAGCAGCCGCGCCTTGTTCACCTGGTAGGGCAACTCGGTGACGATGATCGCCTCCCGGCCGCTGCGCTTCTCGGTCTCGGTATGGGTCCGGGCGCGCATCACCACCCGCCCGCGGCCGGTGCGGTAGGCCTCGCGAATGCCGCGCACGCCGTTGATGATGCCGGCGGTGGGGAAGTCCGGCCCGGGCACCAGTTCCATCAACTCGTCGATACCGATCTCGGGGCGCTCGATCACCGCCAGACAGGCGGCGATGATCTCCCGCAGGTTGTGGGGCGGGATGTTGGTCGCCATGCCCACGGCGATGCCGGCGGAGCCGTTCACCAGCAGGTTGGGGAAGCGCGCCGGCAGAACGGTCGGCTCCCGCTCCGACTCGTCGTAGTTGGGGATGAAATCGACCGTCTCCTTGTCCAGGTCGTCCAGCAGGCTGTGGGCGATGCGCGCCATGCGCACCTCGGTGTAACGCATGGCCGCCGGGGCGTCCCCGTCCACGGAGCCGAAGTTGCCCTGGCCGTCCACCAGCATGTACCGCATGGAAAAGGGCTGGGCCATGCGCACGATGGTGTCGTAGACGGCGGTATCGCCATGGGGATGATACTTACCGATGACGTCGCCGACCACGCGCGCCGACTTCTTGTAGGGCTTGTTCCAGTCGTTGCCCAGTTCGTGCATGGCGAACAGCACCCGGCGATGGACCGGCTTGAGACCGTCGCGGACGTCCGGCAAGGCCCGTCCCACGATCACGCTCATGGCGTAATCCAGGTAGGACTGACGCATCTCGTCTTCCAGGTTGACGGAGATGACTTCTTTGGCGAAATCCGGCATGGCGATGGGTGACCTGGGCGCGACGGAGGGCGAACGGGCAAGCCAGGCCGAGGGGGCGAAACCGCTCTAGCCCCGGGCCTGGAAAACGCGTAATTCTAGCATGGCGGGGGGTGGTAAAGCCCCCGCGCGGTTAAGTTAAGGGTCCTGAGGCGTCCCGCCAACGCCCTGACGAGGGCGGACGCCGCCGGGATCTCCCGTCAAGCCAAGAGGCTCGTTAAACGCCTCCCCTCCGGGATCCTGCCTTTTTTCTCACAACCACTTAGACCATCGGAGGCCGTGAAAAAGGCCCGTTTCCTCACCAGACCCGAAGCGAGCGGGTTTGGCGCGGCTGATGGTTCAGAGCAGGGGCCGCAGGACCGTCCGCTCCAGGCGACGGGCCAGGAGGACGATGAGGGAGACCAGCAGCAGGTAGACCAGGCCGGCCAGGAGATAGGCCTTGAAATACTGGAAGTTGCTGGCGGCCAGTTCCTGGACCTGGGCGAAGAATTCCGTGTACTGGATGAGAAAGACGACGGAACTGTCCTTGAGGTTGAGGATGGCCTGATTGGTCAGGGCCGGCACCGCCGCCAGGCGCAGGGCCTGGGGCAGGGTGATGAGACGGAAGACCTCCAGGTGGGTGAAGCCCTGGGCGCGGGCGGCCTCCAGTTCCCCAGGGTCGATCCCGTTGTAGGCGATGCGCAGATAGCGGGCGTTGTAGGCGGCGACGTTGAGGGTGAAGCCGATGATCGCCACCGTCAGGGGCGACAGGCGCAGCCCCAGGGGCGGCAGCCCGTAGTACATCAGGAACAGCAGCACGATCAGCGGCGTGCCGATGAAGAAGGAGATGTAAGCATCCGTCAGCCGGCGGGTGACGGAATGGTGGCTGATGGTCAGATAAAAGACGCCGATGCCGGCAAGCAGACCGGTGAGGGTGACGCTAACCGCCAGCAGCAGGGTGTTGCCCAGGCCCGCCAGGAGCGCCGGCCCGTAATCCAGGACCTCCTGAAAGAAGGCCAGCCAGTCGCTCATACCCCGCGGGCCCCACGGCCAAAAAAGGCGCTGATGTGGGGGTCCTGGTGCTGGTCCAGCAGGTGATCCGCGTCCCCCTCCGCCCGCACCCGGCCCTGGTCCAGAAAGAGGACACTGTCGGAGATATAGCGCGCCACCGTGACGTCGTGGGTGACGCAGAGCATGGTCACGTTGTCGAGAAACAGCCGGTTGATCAGGGCGATGACCTCCCGCGACATGCGGGGGTCCAGGGCCGAGGTCGGCTCGTCGAAGAACAGCACCTTCGGGTCCATGGCCAGGGCGCGGGCGATGGCCACCCGCTGTTTCTGGCCCCCGGAGAGTTGGGCCGGGTACTTATCGCCATGGGCCTCCAGTTCCATCCGCCGCAGCTCCGCCCGGGCGCGCTCCGTCGCCTGGGCCTCGGAGAAGTGGCGCAATCGGCGCAGCCCGAGCTTGATGTTCTCCAGGGCCGTCAGGTGGCGGTAGAGGGCGAAGTTCTGGAAGACGAAGCCGATGCGCTGGCGCAGGGCACGCACATCGGTGCCGGGGCGCAGGATGTCCTCCCCCTCGAAGAGGATCTGGCCCGAGGTCGGCTCGATCAGGCGGTTCAGGCAGCGCAGCAGGGTCGACTTGCCGCAGCCCGAGGGCCCCATCACCACCTTGACCTGCCCTTCCTCCAGGTCCAGATCGACGCCGTCCAGGACGCGCCGACCCTCGAAGTCCTTGACCAGATTCCTGACCACCAACAACGCCATGGGCGACCTCAAAGCCGGCTGATGCCCGGGACGGCGAAACGCCGCTCGACGGCGCGCATCAGGGCTAGCAGGAGTTTGTAAACCAGAAAATAGATGACCCCAACCGCGAGATAGATCTCCAGCCCGCGCAGGGAGGTGGCGGCCAGGGTCATGGCCTGCTTCATGACATCGGGAATCCCGACGGTGTAGGCGAAGGGCGAGTACTTGAGAACGGTGGTGAACTCGTTGAGCATGCCCGGCACCGCGAAGCGCAGCATCTGCGGCAGTTCGATGGCGACCAGGATCTCCCGGCGCCGCAGCCCCATGGCCTCGGCCGCCAGCAGTTCGTTGGGGTCGATAGCGTTGAAGCCGGCGCGGAAGACCTCGGCCAGATAGGCCCCGGCGATCAGGCCCAGGCTGAGCATCATGGCCAGCAGGGGCGGTACCTCCAGCCCGATCCCCGGCAGGCCGAAGAAGACCATGAACAGCAACACCAGGACCGGCACGCCACGAAAGACGTAACTGTAGACCGCCAGGAAGACCCCCAGGCCCGGAGGGCGCAGGCGGGTCAGGATCGCCAGGGCCAGCCCCGTCACCAGCCCGGTGGAGATGCAGGCCAGGGTCACCACCAGGGTGTAACCCACGCCCGTCGCCAGTTGGGCGAGGATCTGCCAGAAACTCATCGCCGCCGGTCCCAAGGCCTTAGCGTGAAAGTCACGGGAAGGACTTTCATTATCAGGGGTGTGTCCTGCCGCCTCATGACAGTTAGTTCAGCCAATCCCAACTGCATCAGTCCATCCACCCCAGGCGCATCGGATCAATGTTCCAAAACCTCCCATCATCCTCTCCAGCCGCCTGGGACATCCATCCCCGGGGCCTCAACTCATCCACTTGTCGATGATGGCCTTGAGCTTCTCCGGGCCAAGTTCGTTCAGGTAGCGGTCGAAGTCGTCGCGCAGGGGCGAGCCCTTGGGAAAGGCGAAGCCGAAGCGGTCGAAGCCGCTGAAGACGTAGCTGTCCTGGATCGGCAGCTTCTTGCGATAGACCGCGGCCACGGTGCCGTCGAGGAAGGCCAGGTCGATCTGACCATTCTGCAGGTCAGCCATGACCTCGTTGTAGCTCGGATAGAGCTTGACCTTGTCCAGGCTGTAGAGGCCCTTGGGCTCCATGTCCTTCTTGATGAAGTCCGCGTAGGCCATGCCCCGGGGATAGCCGGTGGTGTATTTGTTCCATTCCGCAAGATCGTCAAATCTGATGTTGCGGTCCTTGATGCTCATCAGGTTCCAGGTGTTTTCCAGGTAAGGCTGGGAAAAGTCCATGACCTGCTTGCGCTTGTCGGTGATGGAGATGCCGGAGAAGGCGACATCCGCCCGGCCGCTGACCACGGCGCCCAGCATGCCCTGCCAGTCATAGGCGGTGATCTGCAGGGTGCAACCACGGGCCTGGCAGTAGCCCGCGAAGATCTCCAGGTCCATCCCCTTGGTCTGGCCGTTCTCCTCGAACAGGTTGGGCGGGGATGCGGGGGACACGGCCACCCGGATGACCTTGGGGATCTCCGCCGCGCCGCAACCGACGGCGTAGAGCAGCCCCACCAATAACAATGTCAGCAGTTTCTTCATGGCACAGGTTCTCGGTAACTAGGGTTATATCCGCAGGATTTTGCTCTCGCGGTCGCCATTAAGCTGACCGGGTGGGTCGGTTGGCGTCTGGCGGGGGTGTCAACCGCAGGGATGCGGTTGCCAAGCCTCCAGGGAAGGATTCACAGCGTCCCCCGCCAGACGCCACCCGACCCGACCCAGCGCGGCACGGATTGACACGGCGAAAGTCGCATTATGCCGAATGCATCCCCGCCTTGACGCGCCTTTTGGGGTCCGTGCGCCGGTCGAGATGATCCAAGACCAGGCCCAGCACCCAGATGACCAGGAAGTAGATCGCGGCCACCATGATCAGGGGAAAGAAGGCCTCAAAGGTCCGGCTGCGGATGATGTCACCGGCCTTGGTCAGGTCCTGGACGCCAATGTAGCCGACGATGGAGGTCATCTTCACCAGGGAGATGAACTCCCCGCGATAGACCGGCAGGATGCGCCGCGCCGCCTGGGGCAGGACGATGTGGACGAAGGTCTGGACGCGGGTGAAGCCCATGGCGATGCCGGCCTCGGTCTGGCCCCGATCCACGCCCTCGATCCCGGTGCGGAACATCTCCGAGACATAGGCGCCGAAGTTCATGCCGAAGGCGATGACGGCGACGAGCAACGGGTCGATGTTCACCGCGGCGAAGGCGACGTAGAAGATCAGCATCAGCAGCAGGAGTACCGGCAGCCCCCGGATCAGGAAGATGTAGCTGGAGCCGAACCAGCGCAGCAGGGGCTGAGGGGACATGCGCAGCCAGCAGACCAGGGCGCCCAGCAGGGTGCCGAAGATCGTCGAGGCCACCGAGATCAGCACCGTGACCCAGAGGCCGGTGAGGATCAGCTTCCAGCGCTGTTCGAGGACGAAGTTGGCCTGGAAGCTGGCCTGGAGCTCGGCGAGGAAATCCTGAGGGGCGCCGCCCTGCCCCGCGCCTTGGTCGGTGCCGGCCGTCCCCGCCGCCGTGCCCGCCCCCTCCCCCGCCGCGCCGGTGGTGGCGGCGGGCAGATTCTTCTTCAGGGCCAGCACCACCGAGGAGACCTCGGCGTAAGGAGTGGAGAAGGCCACCTGTTTCTGGCGCTCGGGGGTGATCGCCAGGGCCGAGGCGATGAGGTCCAGCTTGCCGGAGGTTAGGGCCGGGATCAGGGCGCTGAACTCCAGCGGCTCCATCACCAGACGCATGCCCTCCCGGGCGGCGAAGCGACGCGCCAGTTCGATATCGAAGCCGACGTACTCGCCATCCATCATGCCGACATAAGGCAGGCCGACGAAGACCGAGGTCCCCAGCCGCAGGACCGGGCCCTCCGCGGGCAGGGGGATTTCCGGCATCCGGGCCTGGCGGGGGTCGCCCTCGAACCAGCGCTGGCGCATCTCGGCATGGGTGCCGTCCGCCAGGATGGCGGCCATGAAGCGGTCGAACCGCTCCCGCAGCTCCTGGTCCTCCTTGCGGAAGGCCGCGCCCTGGGATACCGGCAGGATGGGCTCGCCCAGCCGGCCGATCTCGGGGCTGGCCTGGAGGATCTCGGGGGCGCTGGTGGCGATGATGATGCCCGCGTCCACCTTGCCCGTTTTCAAGGAGGTGATCAGGTCGGCGATGCCAGTAAGATGGATGACCTGGGCCTCGGGGTAGGTGCGCGCCACGAACTGGTCCTGGATGGCGCCGGCGAAGACGGCGATGCGCCCCCGGGCCAGGTCGTCGAGGGAGCGCCAGCCCCGGGGCACCCGCGGGTCTCCGCTCATCCCGCCCACTGGAGTCTTGCCGCCAGCGGCGCCAACGGGGAGGGAGCCGCCATCGCCAGTCACCCGGTCCTCGACGCCTTCGTCCTTGCCCGCCCCCGCCGCTTCACCGCGCGCTTCCGTGGTGGCCGCCAAAGCGGCCAGGTTTTCCCGCCGCACCAGGGCCGCCGAGTGCTCGTAATCGTAGGGGACGGAAAAGTCCACCTTCCCCTGACGCTCGGGGGTGATGGACAGGCGCGCCATGATCATGTCGATCTTGCCCACGGCCAGGGAGGCGATGAGGGCGTCAAACTCCATGGGCAGGATCTCCAGGCGCAGGCCCTCCCGGGCGGCGTACCGGCGCAGCAGCTCCATGTCGTGGCCGATGGGTTCACCCTCGGCCTGGGAGACATAGGGCAGGCCAATCAGGTAGGAGGTGCCCACCCGGAAGGTCTCGCCGGTCTCCGGCTGGGGGATGGCAGGCATGACCACCGTCGCGGGTTGATCGGTAAGCCAGCGGCGCTGGATGTCCTCCAGGGTGCCGTCCTCCCGCGCCGCGGCCACGAAGCGGTCGAAGCGCTGCCGCAGCCCGCTCTCGTCCCCCTTGCGGAAGGCGGCACCGATGGCCGTGTCATAGAAGTCATCGGCCAGGATTGCCAGGTCAGGGTTGAGCCGGGCGATATCGCGAATGCTCACCGCTTCGGTGATGGCGGCGTCCACCTTGCCGGTCTTGACCGCCAGGACGAAGTCGGCCTGACTGTTGAAGCGCAGGATCTCGGCCTCCGGAAAGGCCTTGGTGACGAAGAGGTCCTGGGCGGTGCCGTTGAACACGCCAATCCGCCCCCGGGCCAACTTGTCCAGGGACCGGCTCCCCGCCATGGCCGGGTGGTTCTCGCCATCCTGGGCGGATGTCCCCCCGGCCTCCGGCTGTCCGACCGCCATACCCACGGTCGGCGGTGGGGCCGCGGATTGGGATGCCGTCGGACTGGCCAGCCGGCTCTTGAGGATGACCGCCGCGGCCTGGCCCTCGCCATAAGGGGTGGAAAAGTCCACCGCCTTGGCCCGCTCCGGGGTGATGGCCAGGCCATCGGTGATCAGATCCACCTTGCCCGCGGCCAGGGCCGGGATCAGGGCGCCGAAGTCCAGGGACTGGATCTGGAAGGCGATGCCCTCCTCGGCGGCGAAGCGTTGCAGAATCTCGAGATCGAAGCCGACATAGCGCCCGTCCTTGAAGGCGACGTAGGGCAGGTCGGCCACGGACACGCCGAGCACGTAGCCTTCCCGGGGGGTCCGGACCGGATAGTCGGGCATCATCACCCCTTCGGGGTCGCCGCTGAACCAGCGGCGATGGATCTCCGCATAGCCCCCCGAGGCGCGCAGGCGCGTCAGATAGCGATCGAAGCGCTCCCGCAGGGCGTCCCGGTCCTGGCGGAAGCCGATCCCCAGGGGGTAGGTAAGGAACCCTTCCTCGAGGATGGCCAGGTCGGGGTGGGCATGGACGATGGCCCGGGCGCTGATGCTGTCGAAGATCCCCGCGTCAACCTTGCCGGTCTTGACGGCGACGATCTGATCCGTGGTGCTGTTGAAGGTGGTGAGCCGGGCATGGGGAAAGCTCTGCTCGGCGTGGACGCTCATGACGGTGCCCAGGATGACGCCGATCCGCCCCCCGGTCGCCAGGTCGGCCAGGGAACGCCAGCCCCCCGGGGCCCCGACCTGGGTGGTCTCGCTGCTCCTGGCGGTCTCACCCTGGGCGGAAACCGACTGGGAGGGATCATCCCGCTCACAGCCGGCAAGGATCAGCGCGGCAAGGATCGCGAACAGCAGCGAGGCGACGAGGCGGGCAAGGTTCATGGGTTGCGGCTCGGCGGAAAGAAGGTGGTGAGGCCGGAAGGGAGGTGATGCGGCCAGGAGGACGATGATGCGGCCAGGAGGACGATCGGGCGACGGTCAGGTACCCGCCAAGGCCGGTGAGACAGGCACCGATACGTGGCCATCAGTCAGGTACCCGCCACGGCAGGCGAGACAGGCACCGATGCCTGACCATCCTTCAGGTACCTGCCACGGCCATTCAGTCAGGTAGGGATTCGTGACCATCGGTCAGGTACCTGCCACGGCCATTCAGTCAGGTAGCGGCCGCGGCCATGGGCGGCGACTTCGACCGTCCGCCATGACTGGGAATGACCAGCACCTGGGCGTTGGGAAGATGCGTGCGGATGGCGGCCTTCAGCCGGGCGGCGATCCCGTAGACCTGCCCCATGGTCAGGTCCGGGTGGAACTCCAGGAACAGTTCGACGAAGACCTGGCTGCCGGCGCGGCGGCTGCGGAAACCATGGATCTGCTCGTAGTCGTCGAAGTGGTTGACCAGTTCGCGGACGATGACGATCTCGTCCCGCTCCTCCAGGCTGCGGTCGATAAGATCACCCAGGGTGCCGGTGAGGATATCGCGGATGGACTGCACCACAATGAAGATGAGGATGATCGAGGCCGCCACGTCGATGAGGTAGGCCCACTCGAAGCCGCTGAGCAGCAGGGAGGAACCCACGGCGCCGATGATCAGGAAGTCCTCCAGGGCGCCCATACGCATCATGCGCCACATGGCCTCGAAGATGGGTGCGTGTTCGGTGCGCGCCAGTTGCAGGTTACGAAACCAGAGCCAGGTGGAAAGGACCAGGGACAGGCTGGTGAGCAGGATGCCGATCAGCCCCCCCTCGGGCGGGACCGGATGGTCGATCTTGTGCGCCAACTCGTAGCTGATGAACAGCACCGCCATGATCATGGTCAGGGCGACCACGGTGGTGGAGATCATCTCCAGGCGCCCGTAGCCATAGGTATTGCGCAGATCGACCCCGCGGGCGATGCGGCGCACCGTGTAGAGGGACAGGGCCGAGGCCAGGGCCCCGGTCAGGGCGATGACGAAATTGGCGACGAAGACGATGGAGTTGGAGGTCAGCATGCCGATGGTCGAGGCCCCGACGGTATAGATCTCCATACCCAGGGTGATGGCCAGCAGGCGTTGCTTGGTCTCTTGGTTGATGGCCGAGGAAAAACCGCTCATATGAGGATGCCAAAGGGTAAAGGGGAAAAGGCGGGCTTAGGTGCCGGCTAGGCCGGCGGCAGGGGGATGGCTGAACCGGCCCGGATTTTCACGCTAACTGGCGTGAGCCAGCAGTCCACACCCCTGGAAAAGAAGGACGTTACCGTGATTTCCACCCTAACTTTCATGAGGGGCAAGCCGCACCCCAGACGATGAAAGGCTCCACTGGTGTGTTTCACGCTAACCTTCCTCCGGCGGTAGGTGTTTGATCAGGGTCAGCCGGTTGTGGCCCGCCTCCCGCTCATAGGCAACCTCGTCCATCAGGGTGCGCATGAAGTGGATGCCCAGGCCACCGATGGGACGATCCTCGATGGAGCCCTCCAGCACGGCGACCGGGGCCTCCTCCAGGGGGTTGAAGGGTTTGCCATCGTCACTGAGGATGGCCATCAGGCGGCCGGGCTCGGCGCGCAACCGCAGGTGGATCTCATGCGGACGGTCGTCGTCATAGCCATAGGAGACGATGTTGGTGATGAGCTCGTCCAGGACCAGGTTGAGCTGGTAGATGTGCTGGATCGAGAGGCTGCCCTCCACCCCGAAGGCCTCGATCCGCTCCGCCAAGGCGGGGATCTCGCTCAGCTCGTTGCGCAGGGTAAAGCATTGTTCCAGGACCATGATGTGTTTGTCCCTTCTGGTTGAATGAGGGCAAGGCCGCGGGTGGGGTGAATTCAGTGTTCAGGTGGGTCGGGAGGGCGTCCCTTCCGGGCGGCGGAGAATGAGCAGGGTGATGTCATCGGACTGCTCGGCCCCGGCCGCGTGCTGGCGGAGATCGGCCAGCAGCCAGGCCAGGGTGGCGCGACCCTCGAGGGCGGTCCCGCCCGCCAGGATCTGGTCGCTCAGGCGCCGCGTGCCATAAAGGCAATCCGCCGGGTCCATGGCCTCCGTGACCCCGTCGGTATAGAGGAGCAGGGCATCGCCCGCCGCGAGTCGGCACTGACCCGTGACGTAGCGCAGGTCGGTCAAGGGGCCCGCCACGGGTCCGGCGGGGTGGCTGATCCATTCGACCTCGCCCGTGGCGCGCCGCAGCAGGGGCGGATTGTGCCCGGCGTTGGCGTACTCCACCCGGCCGCTGGTGGTGTGAAAGACGGCGCAGAACAGGGTGACGAACATGCAGGAGTCGTTGGCCTCCGCCAGTTCCTGATTCACCCGGGTGAGGACCCGGCCGGGATCGGCCTCGACCTTGAACTCGGCGCGCAGGAAACTGCGGGTGACGGCCATGAACAAGGCGGCCGGCACCCCCTTGCCGGAGACATCGGCGATGGCGACTACCAGCCGCTCCTCGTCGAGGAAGAAGAAGTCGTAGAAATCGCCCCCCACCTCCCGGGCCGGCTCCATGTAGGCAAAGATGTCCAGGTCCGCCCGCTCCGGAAAGGGCGGGAAGGTCTTGGGGACCAGGTCCATCTGGATGTTGTGGGCGACGGTCAGCTCCGCCTTCATGCGCTCCCGGGCGGCGGTGGTCTCCGCCAGATCGGCGATGTACCGCTTGAGGCTGTCGCGCATGATGTGAAAGGCCTGGGTGAGCTGGGCGACCTCGTCCCGACCCCGCGGGGCGGGCAAGGGGGCCTCCAGGTCACCCCCCGCCAGGGTCCGGGCCGCCTCCCCCAGGGCGGTCACCGGGCGGGTGATGGAACTGGCGACCAGCCAGACGGCGATCACCAGGATCAGCAGCCCGGCCGCGCCCAGCAGGGCCTCGTTGCGACTGAATTGCAGGATCTCCGCCTCCAGTTCCTCCTTGGAGATCACCGTGCCCATGGTCCAGTTGACCGTCTTCAGGGGTTGCCAGGCCAGCCAGGTCTCCAGGCCGCCGCGCCAGCTCACCCAGGGGATGAGCCCCTGCTCCCCGGACACCATCCGCTGCCCTATCTGACGCAGACTGGGGTCGTCGCGGGCCTCGGCGATGCTGAAGACGCTCTCGTTCAGGACCAGTTCCGGCAGGGGATGGGAGATATAGGTACCGTTGTGGGTCATGAGTAGACCGTAGCCCTGCCGGCCCAGGGGCAGCTCGGCCAGGACGCCATCCAGCCAGCTCAGGTCGATATCGCAGGTGACGACCCCGGCGAACACCGGCCCATTCGGGGTCGGGAGATGGATGGGGGCCGAGAAGGTGACCATCTTGACCCCGGTGGTCCATAGATAAGGTTCGCTCCAGATCTCCCGGGCCAGGTAGCGCGGCAGGGCAAACCAATCCTCGCTGATGTGGGCCCCCCGCCCCTGGTCGAGGTCCTCGTATCCCAGGGTGGCGCCGTCACGCCAGACGTAAGGGGCCGCGTCCGGCCAATCGGCGGGCTTCTTGTCCGGCAGCAGGGCCACGGTGGAACCATAGATTTCCGGGTGATCGCGCAGGGCGGAATGGAGCAGTTCCCGCACGGCGCTGAAGGGCAGATTGAGGGACTGGATTTCCAGGCTCAGCGCCAGGCCGCGAATCAAACCCTGGAGGGGACCCAGGCGGGCGTCGATCATGTCCGCCGAGCCATCCGCCAGGAAGGTGGCACGGCTCCGCGCCTCCACCTCCAGCCGGGTCAGGACGTGGAGATAGTTCCAGACGATTACCGCGATCAGGAGCAGACCGGTGACGCCGACCGTCCAGAGGAGGAGGCGATTGCGGATGCCCATGCCCGGTCCGGGGCTGGCCAGGGGTCCCGGCGCGCCGTCCCTAGTCACGGGTCCGGTCCTCCAGGGGGGCGAAGCGGGCGACGTCGGGCGCCTCCCGCAGCAGGCCCGCGGCCTGAAGGGTCGCGGCGGCCTCCTGAAAGGCCGTCACCTCCAGGCTGCCGGCGACCGCCGGGTCCTCTCCGGGGATGAAGATGCTCTCCAGCAGGTGCCGCAGCATCCATTGCTCATGGGGCAGGTTAGTGGGCACCCGGGCCTGGCGCGCCTCCGCCATCACCACCGCGATGGCCTCCTCGGGGTGCGCCTGGGCGTAACGCCAGCCTTTCAGGGTCGCCTGGCGCAGGGGGGCGAGAAGCTCGGGGTGCCGCCCGGCCCAGCCGGCCTCGGCATAGAGCCCGTCCTCGGGGAAGCCCAGACCATAATCCCGGATCTTGAAGACGCTGACCTGGTCCAGGTCGATGCCGGCCTGAAAGAGCCGATGCAGGTCGTTGTACTCCTTGGCCGCGCAGGCGGCGACCCCCCGCTCCAGAAAGAGATTGATGGAGTAATACTGGGGGATGGGGATGGGCCGTATCTCGTGGAGGGTGAAAAAGGCCTCGAAGATGGAGGATACCCCTTGCCAGTAGCTCACGGGCTTGCCATCCAGATCCTCGACCCGCAGGATGCCCATGTCCTTCCAGCCGATGATCAGGTTGCTGTCACGGCGCACCAATTGCGCGATCTGCACCAGGCGGGGCGCCAGCAGCAGGGCATCGGTGAGGGCGGCCGTCGCGAGTTGCGCCTCACCCGCGGTCAGGATCATCAGGGAGCCACGATCGGTGTTGGCGTGGACAAAGGTCACGTCCAGGCCGGCCTCCCGGTAGTAGCCATGGTCCCGGGCCAGGTAATAGCCGGCGAACTGGCTCTGGGGCTTCCATTGCAGGGCGAGGGTGACCGGGACCAGGTCCGTACCCTCCCGCGCCCCAGCGGCCAGCGGCAGGGCCAGCACCAGGGCGTGCAGAAGCCAGCGGCTCAGACCCAGCCCCAGGCGGTGGAGAAGCGATGGGCAAACCCCCTCCCCTCGCCCGGCGGCCCCATTCCCGGCGGTCAAGGCATAGCCTCCCGCCGGGGGCCTGATCCGGGTCCGCGACCGGAGCCTGAGGTGAGGGGCAGGCTCCACCATGATCGAGGCGCTGAAACCATTGGCGACGAACTGAAGGGCATGCGGGATCGGGGTGAAAAACTGGCCGGGCAGTGTACCAAAACCCGCCTAAGCCTGGGCGGCCACCGTCCCGGTGGCCCCGGAAAAATCACCGCCTCCGGGCCGGACAATTGCCAGCCAGGATGGGCTGTGATAGGTTCGCCCCGTCAATCCGCTTCCCTCACAGCTAACTGTTCTGGTGCCCTGATGCTCACTTTCGCCGAAGAATTTCTGCTGCTGGCCCATGATGAAAAGTCGGGTGACTTCGCCGATGTCGCCTTCACCGTCATGAGCGCCGCCCTCGCCGGCGCGGTCCTCATGGACCTGGCCCTGCTCAACCGCATCGACACGGATCCCCAACGCCTGATCCTGATCGACGAGGCCTCGACGGGTGAACCGGTGCTGGATTTCTGTCTGGCAGCCATCGCCGCCAAGCAGGAGAGCATGAGGGCCGACGACTGGGTGGAGGAGCTGTCCCGGCATGGCGAGGACCTGCGCGAGATGGTCCTGAACCGCCTGCTCCAGCGGGGCATCCTCAAGCGGCAGGACAAGCGCTTCCTCTGGGTCTTCAATACCCGCGTCTATCCGCTGATCGACGACCGGGAGACGGTCGAGGTCAAGCGCCGCATCTCCAACATCCTCTTCAGCGAAGAGATCCCCGACCCCCGCGATACCTTCCTCATCGCCCTGGCGGATGGCAGCGACCTGCTCAGCCACATCTTCAGCCCGGACGAGGTTGATCGCCGCCGTGAGCGCATCAAGGGCATCGTCCGCCTCGACATGCTCGGCCAGGCGGTCTGCGATTACGTTCGCGACACCCTCAACGCCCCCCTTATCCCGCCGCCGGGGCTCTGAAATCCCTTCCGCGCGCCGCCCCCGGCTGGGCACACGGCCCCCGTGCGGGGGCGCGCCACCAGGTGAGGCTCTGTTATCTAAATGAAGTCCTGAAACCCGCCTTCCTGGGGGACTAGGGCGGCTGGTCCGGGACGTGCACTGGGGTGAGGTGGTCTAACTGGCCCTTGCGGTTCCTGGCTCCGCTTAGCCCGGTGAGGCCGGTGCCTGCCGCATGAAACATTATCCCGGCACTACCCCCCGCCCGCCTTGGACCATGACCTGGCACGGGTACCGGCTCCGGCGTCGGTGCCGTGCCCGCTGCTCGCGGTTCTAACGGGACACCTAAGACACCCTCGCCCGACAGCCCACCGCCTGGTTAACGCAAACCCTTGCCCCCGCCCTGGGTACCGACCCTCAGGGGCGCTAACGGTCAGCCCGCTTAACCCGTTTCAGACCACGGATCAAACATGAACAGCAGTTTCTTCGAGTTGACGATGGCAGTGCTCAATACCGCCTGCGTATTGATCGTTATCGCCTATTTCCTGATCCGTTCCGAGCGGCAATTCACCTCCGCCCACAACCCCGAGAATCCGCGCGATTTCATCAAGCTCAGTCTTGTGTTCGGCGCCTTCTCGCTCTATGCCGCCTTCAATGCCATTCAAGCCTTTGATGCCGTGGTCAGCCTACGGCACACCGGTCCTATCGTGGGCGGATTCATGGCGGGCCCCTGGGTGGGCATGGTCGCCGGCTTCATCGGCGCGGTCGACCGCTATCTCCAGGGCGGTCCCTCCATGCCCTCAGCGGTCGCGGCGGTCATCATCGCGGGTACCATGGCTGGGCTTTATGTCCGGGTCATCAAGAAAAACCGGTTGCCCAGTGTTTGGGAGGCCACGCTTTTCACGGTGTTTTATGAGCTCGCTGCGGGTCTGCTGACCTTTCTGGCGGTGCCGGATTTCGA
The DNA here is from genome assembly GCA_937862735.1 of uncultured Gammaproteobacteria bacterium. Taxonomy (GTDB): domain Bacteria; phylum Pseudomonadota; class Gammaproteobacteria; order Chromatiales; family Chromatiaceae; genus M0108. The sequence goes on along the minus strand of CALMDH010000255.1, from coordinate 27,348 downwards.
GCAGGCCCTGCGGATCGAACAAGGCATTCGGCTACCCCTGGTCATCGGCAATGCCGTTGGCGTCGCCCTCTTCATTGGCTGCGTCAAGATCCTCGCCCGGGAGCGGGACATCAGCGAGGCCAAGCGGCAGATCGAGAACGAACTGAACGTTGCTCGCAGCATCCAGATGAGCATGGTGCCGAAAATCTTTCCCACCTTTCCGGCGATCACGCAATTCGAACTCCACGCCATGATGCGTCCCGCCAAGGAGGTCGGGGGGGATCTTTATAACTTCATCGAGACCGAGGGCGATCGCTTCTGTTTCATGGTCGGTGACGTGTCGGGCAAGGGCGTCCCGGCCTCCCTGTTCATGGCCGTGGCCAAGACCCTGCTGGAATCCGAGGCACGTTCCAACCAAGGACAGGACTGCGCCCTGATCCTGGAGCGGACGAACGAGGGGCTGTGCCGCGATAACCATGAGTGCATGTTCGTCACCGTGCTGTTTGGTGTTCTGAACATTCATAGCGGTGAGGTGGAATTCTGCTCGGCCGGTCATCCGCTGCCCTTCGTGGTTCGACGCAACGGCGAGGTCAATCAGCCGACCGGCAATACGGGGATGGCGCTGGGCGTCATGGAGGGTGTCCCCTTCCAGAGCCTACGCCTGACCCTGGCCCCTGGCGATGCCCTGGTGCTCTATTCCGATGGCGTCTCGGAGGCCTTCTCCGCCGCTGGCACCATGTTTGGTGAAGCGGGCCTGGGTAGGACCCTGCGGCGCCTGGCGGCGGATGGCGAGGTACCGACGGCCGCCCACCTCACCCGGATGGTCACCGAGGCGGTCGATGACTTTGCCGATGGGGCGCCGCAATCCGATGACATCACCATCCTGGCCCTGAAGTACTACGGCCTCGATAGCCCCCCTGTCCAAGCCGCATGATCGCCTGCCCGCGACATCCCGACCCGGTTGGAGTCGTGGCCAGGTCAGGAGGTACTCGTGGCCGCCCCTTCTGGTTTGGCACCTGGTTGCTGATCCTGGTACTTGGCTGGGCCCTGCCGGTCGCCGGCGGGACCGCCTTGGCCGCGGAGGATCCGGCCCCGCCCAGTTCTCCCCTCCCCTGGCGTCTCGGTTATGTTGAGACCAAGCCCTTCATCAATTACACCGCCACCCTGGCCAACCTGGTCTACGCCCTCGCGGACCTGGGCCTGATCTCCACGGTCGCGGAGCTGCCCTATGTCCCGGAACAGGTGGACACCCGGCTTATTTGGAATTACCTGGCCAGCCGCGATCTCGGCCCGCGCATCACTTTTGTCGCGGACGCCTATTACAGCTTTGGCGACCTCAAGGGGGCTCAGTTTGGCGCCGTGACGGCGCCGATCATCGATAGGTTGCGGGTTAAGAGGGATATCGACCTGTTGATCGTCATGGGGACGGATGCCGGCAAGGCCTTGGCGGCCGGGGATCACCAGACCCCCACCCTGGTCTTTTCCACCAGCAACGCCGTCAAGGCGGGGATCATCGCCGCGGTCGAGGATTCCGGCAAGGACCATGTCTGGGCACACATGGACCCCCACCGTTATCGCCGGCAATTGGAGATCTTTCACGACATTTTCGCTTTCGAACGGCTCGGCATTGCCTACGAAGATACCCCGGGGGGACGGACCTTCGCTGCCCTGGAGGATGTCGAGGCCGTTGCCAGGGAGCGCGGCTTTACCATCGTCCGCGAGCGGGTCCAGCAACCCAGCCCGGGCAGGATGGAGGAGTTCTACGCGGAGCTTGCCGCGGCCAACCGGCGCCTGGCCGCGCGGGTTGACGCGACCTATTTCGGTCTCTTCATCGGCATCGACCCCCGGCGCTTGCCGGAGGTACTGGCCCCCTTCATTGCTCGGGGGATTCCCGTTTTCGCCCAACAGGCGCCCGATGATGTCCGCCATGGCGCCCTGATGAGCGTGGCGCGTGCCGATTTCAAAGGTATTGGGCGTTTCGGGGCGGAGACCATCCGCAAGGTCATGCAGGGGGCCAAGCCCCGGGATCTGGAACAGGTGTTCGAAAACAGTCCGAACATCATCCTCAACCTGGCAGTCGCCCGGGCGATCGGCTACCAGCCGCGCTTCGAGATCCTCCTGGTGGCGGACGAAGTCTTTCAGGAGCTGGCCGGGCAGGGCCATGAGGAATAATCCGTGAACACCGCGAGGATCAAAGGCCACCTGTTTGGCGGTGGCATGGCGCTGGTTACCATCGTCCTGCTCTTCAGTGGCTTCCTCAACATCGAGTCCTTTCGCACTACCTACCTCACCTCGCTCATCGGCAGCTACAGCGTCTCCGGCGGTGAGGTCCGTCGCCAGATCGAGTATGCAGTCAAGTATGGAAAATCCCTGGAAAACTTTGCCCACATCACGGCGCTGCTGAGTCAGATCCCCCGTGACACCCCGGCCATCGTGAATGTCCGCGTCATGCGGCCCGACGGCCAGGTCCTCTACGACATCCAGGGCCCGGTCAGCGAGGTTTGGGCGCCGGACCCCCTGCGCGTCAGGGCCGACTTCCGTAGCGGCGGCCAGGCAACGGACGTCATCCGCTGGGCCCTGCATGAGGGCATGTACCATGCCTTCTTGCCAATCCGCGACCGCGCCGGGGCCTGGATCGGTACCCTGGACCTGCAATTCAGCTCCGCCACCGTCGACGCCCGGACCACCGCCTACCTCTACACAAGCGCGGGCTACATGGTCGCGATCGGTATCGGGGCCCTGCTCCTCCTCGCCCTGTTACTGGCAAAAGTCAGGGTGATCGACCGGGAAGGGCGCATTCAGCACCTGAAATTCTCCGTGCTGCTGATCCTAGTTCTCATCCTGGCGCAACTGGCCTACGCCGGGCTCAACATCCGCATGTTTCAGCAGGCCTACCCGGCTATCGTCCAGGAAAACAGCCTGGCCACCGCCAACCTCATCCGCAAGACCATCGAGGAAGTCATTGCCAAAGGCGTGCGTTATAGCGATTTCGTCGCCATCGAAAGCTGGCTTGGGCGCATCATCGAATCCAGTCCGGAAATCGGGCGGATCGACATCCTGGTCAGTACCGACGGCGCGCACTACTCGACCGACCTCGCGGCCAGCCGAACGGCACCGCCCGAATCGCTCTGGGTCAGGCTCCCCATGCAGGCTGACACTTCCGGCACGACCGCGACCCTGGGCTTGTCCCTCTCCGCTACCCACCTGACTGGCAAGGTCCTCGACCTGGCGCTGGACGCCGCCACCATCCTGATCGCCGCCTTCTTTTTCATGGGAGAGATGGTCGTCTTCCTCGGCCTGATGCTGAAGAAACGCCTCGCCAGCGAACGCTCCCGGCAGACGGGCAAACCGGTAGCGATGGAGGACGAGGAGGACCTGGTCCGGCCCCTGGCCTTCCTGCTGCTCCTCTCCGGATATCTGTCCGTCTCTTTCATCCCCCTGATGATGCGGGAGCTGTATGAGCCGCTCTTCGGTCTCTCCCCGACCGTCGTGCTTGCCCTACCGATCTCCGCGGAGATGTTTGGCGCCTTTGTGTCATCCCTCTTCATTGGCCATTGGATTGATGCCCGTGGTTGGCGCCCGGCCTTTCTTGGTGGGCTGGCCGTCTTTGGCCTCGCCACCGCCTTCTCAGGTGCCTCGACCACGGCCCTCGAGTTCATTGTCGCCCGCGGGGGCGTCGGTTTGGGCTATGGCGCCGCCTGGATGGGGCTGCGGGGGTTGGTTGCCGCCGGAACCAGCGGCTTAGCCCAGACCAAGGGCTTTACGGTGCTCAATGCGGGGATCTTTGCTGGCCAGAACTGTGGGGCGGTGCTGGGCGCCATGCTGGCTGAGCGTATGGGTTTCTCCACCGTGTTTTTCATCGCCGCCGCCCTCGTCGTGGTTACAGCCGGGTTCACCCTGGTGACGGTGCGCAACCTCCAGTTGCAGCGCACCCAGGAACCCGGTGCCTGGCTCCGACGCGCCCGGAACTTTTTCGGCGACCCCAGCCTGCTGGCCTTTCTGTTCCTGGTCACCATCCCGTCCGCCGCCGTCGGCATGTTCCTCAATTACTTCGTCCCCCTTTATACCCATTCACTCGGCATCTCCCAGGGTAATATCGGCCGTACCTTCCTCCTCTATGGCATCTGCATGATCTACGCTGGTCCTTGGCTGGTGCGTCTCCTGAGCATAAGATTCGCCCCGCGCGCCATGATGGCGATGGGTGGCTTCCTCGGGGTCCTGTCGCTCACTGTTTTCAGCGTGCAGCCCAGTTTTACCACCGTGATCATGGCCGTAATTATCCTGGGCCTGGCGGAATCAATCGGCCTCGTCTCCCAGAACACTTACTTTCTCAACCTGCCCGCGGCCCTTGCCTACGGCCGCGGCAAGGCCTTGAGCATCTTCAGCGCCATCAAGAAGGGCGGTCAGATGTTGGGGCCGGCCGCCTTCGGCGTCGCGACCATGCTGGGGGCGGCAACCGGTGTCGGTTTGGTCGCCGCAGCCTATTTCGCCGCGACGGCCAGCTTTGTCGCCCTGGGCCGCAAACAAGGCGCTGGACATGCGCACCCGGCAACCGGCAGGCCTCAGCCATGACCGAGGAAGATCCGGGGTTATTGGAGCAGGGTACCCTGACGGTTCATCGGAAGGGTCAGCCCTCCAGCAGCGAGCTTTTTACGATGCGGCTACTCGGCCCCGAGCACTTCGCCGCGGTGGCCTGGGTACAGGAGGCGCTGATGGCGGCGCTGCACAACCCCGAGCTCTACTACCCCAATCCCCCCGATCTACTCCGGCTGTGCCTGGGTGAGCGGGGACTGACCATTGGCACCTTTGTTGACGACCGGCTGATCGGCTTTCGCTCAATCCTTTATCCCGGCGCACGGGAGGATAACCTTGGCCGGGATATTGGCCTGGCCGGGGATGAGCTGGACCAAGTCGCCCATCTGGAACGAACCGTGGTTCTCCCCCCCTATCGTGGCAACCGGTTGCAAATACGCATGACTGGCCATGCCATCCGCCTCGGCATCGCCACCCGTGACGTGCGCCATCTCTTCTCGACGGTTGCCCCAGCCAATGTCGCCAGCATGGCGGACAAATTCACGATCGGCATGTTGATCGTACGGACCAAGGAAAAATACCTGCATTACACCCGCCATCTGTTTTACCAGGATCTGCGCACTCCGCTGGGCATCACGGCAAACACTAGTCGCGCGGTAGAGCTCGGGGATTTAGCCACCCAACGGCAACTCGTCGAGGTGGAGGGCCTGGTCGGTTATGGACTAAGCGGAGCGGACGAGCAGATCAGGGTTCTGTTCGCGCAGCCCACGCGCCAGCTCAACTGGCGCCACACCAACAAGTCCTTCTAACCGGACGCCAGGCAATAGACCTGTCGCCTGGGGCACGGCACGAGCCGGCTGCACTGTGTCGGCCCGTGATCCACTGGCTAAAAGCCCTGAGTCAGCCCGCAGCCCTCCAACCCTCAGGCGTTCACCTACTCCCGTCCGTCAGCCGCGGATCAAAGGCATCCCGCACCACGTCCGCCAGCAGATTGGCGAACAGCACCAGGACGAACATGAAGCCGAGGGCCCCGGTCAGGGACCACCAGACCACCGGTTCCCGCCCCAGTTCCAGGCGCGCCCCGTTGATCATGTTGCCCCAGGAATTCATGGTCGGGTCCACGCCGATATTGATATAGGAAAGGACCGCCTCCGCCAGGACCAGGGCGCTGAAGTCCAGGGTCAGGGTGATGATCACCAGGTGCATGACGTTGGGCAGGATGTGCCGGCCGAGGATGGCCAGGTGCCCGACCCCCAGGGCCTGGGCGGCCTGAACATAGTCCGCCTCGCGCAATCTCAGGGCCTCCCCGCGCAACAGACGGCACAGCCCGGTCCAACTCGTCACCCCGAGGATCAGGCAGAGAAAGAACAGACGCAGGTCCGCCCGTTGGGCCAGGCTGGCGTACTCCGCCTCGTGATTGGCCATGTGGACCTGAAGCATGAGCACGGCGGCGGCGATGAGCAGCACGCCGGGGATGGAATTGAGGGTGGTGTAGAGGTACTGGATGAGGTCATCGGTCAGGCCACGAAAATAGCCCGCCATGATGCCCAGTGACAGGGCTGCCGGGAGCATGACCAGGGTGGTCATGGTGCCGATGACCAGACCGGTGCGGATGCTCTTGAGGGCCTGGTAGAGGACGTCCTCCCCCACCTTGTCGGTACCCAGGACGTGGTACTTGACCGCCAGGTCGGCGATGCCCCACCCCAGCACCAGCAGCAGCCCCAGGGTCAGGAGCCCGGCCCGCCAGGGGATGCGGGTCCGGCCGGTGGCCAAATCTCGCAAGCTGAGCCACCAGGCTCTGAACCCCCGGGCCCTGAACCCCCAGGTGCCGCGCCGCCAGGCCAGGGCCGTCGCCAGCAACACCGCCAGCAAGCCCCACAAGGCGAGGCCCTTCCCCATCCCGGACAGGAGGGTCGCGGCGATGTCACTCCCCCGATCGACCGCGGGATTGGCCAGATGGGCGCCGCCATGGCGCAGCCGCGGATAGACCCGTTGGCTGGTGCCATCCGCCAGGGTTTGGGTTTCCATGGCCTGAAGGTGGGTCGCGAAGGGGGCGGAATAGGTCTTTTCCTGATGCTCCCGCAGGGGCGCGAGCCAGAGGTCCAGCAGGCTCAGCACCTCCGGCGAGTAATGGGCTTGTTCAGGTTGCCCGGCGCCGGCAACCAGCGAGGTCGCGGATTTTGCTTCCAGGCGTGGATCAGGTTCCAGGCGCGGATGAAAGTGGATGGTATCCAGCAAGCCGATCGCCGCGTAGGAGCCCAGGACCACCAGGGAGATCATCCCCACCCGGCTCGCGACCACCCGCCGCCAGGGGGCGCGCAGGTGTTCGTGGCGCGCGGCATGGAGACCATAGGCCAGCAGCAACCCCAGCAGGAGGAAGACGAAGGCGTCGGTCAGGAGCAGGACGGGCATGGCGACGGGCGGGTGGCGAAAAGGGGGATGAGTCTGGTAACGCGAGGATGTCTGTAAAGAGGAATGAGCCAGATGATGTGAGGGTGGATGGAAAATGTGACCTGCCTGGTGAGGTGCAGGTGGCTGGCAAGGGGGGTGACCCCAATGACGGGTAATGACAAAGGGTACGGGAATGCTCGCTGGCCCACCCGCTGATCAGCTCAACCGCACCCGCGGGTCCACCAGGGTGTAGGAAATATCCGTCAGGACCAGGCCGAGGATGTAGAGCACCGACCCCAGGAAGACCATGGCCCGGACGATGGCGAAGTCCTGATTGTTGATGGCGTCCAGGGTATAGCTGCCCAGGCCCGGGATGCCGAAGAAGGACTCGGTGAGTAGGCTGCCCATGAACAGCAGGGGCAAGACCACCACCACTCCCGTCAGGATGGGGATCAGGGCATTGCCCAGGATGTGACGAAAGAGCACCAGCCGCTCCCCCAGCCCCTTGGCGCGGGCCGTGCGCACATAGTCCTTTTGTGCCTCCTCCAGGAAGAGGGTGCGATAGAACCGCGTTCCCGAGCCGATCCCACCGATGATCCCGACGATCACCGGCAGGATCAGGAACTTCCAGGCCTCCAGCCCCAGATCGTAGCCGGAGATCGGCGCCAGGCGCAGCAGCTTGCCCAGCAGATACTGGCCACCGATGATGTAGAACAGGCTGGAGATGGAGAGCATGGCCACCAGCAGCACCACTCCGGCCAGGTCGATATAGGTCCCGCGGAAGAGGACGATGAACAGGGCCAGGCTGATGTTGACCAGCAACCCCACCAGCAGCACCGGCACCGCCACCGCCAGACTCGGCCACATGCGCTGACCGATGTCATAACCGATGTCCCGCCCCGCGTCCGAGGGGCCAAAATCGAAGAGGAAGAGCCGCAGCGACTTGTCGAAAAAGATGGTCCTGGTCAGGCGCTCCAGCCCCTCGGCCCGGGCGTTGAACAGCAGCGGCTGGTCATAGCCCCGCTCCGCCTTCCAGGTGGCGACGGCCTCGGGCGTCACCCGCTTGGCGCCCAGTTGCATCCGCGCCATGTCGTCCGGCGAGTTGACGACGAAAAACAGCACGAAGGTGATGAGATTCACCCCGATGAGGATCGGCAGGGCGTAGATGACGCGGCGCAGGATGTAGGCGGTCATGCCGGGAGGTGTCCGTCAGCCCGGGCGATCGTCATTCTTGCCATCAGGCGGGTCGTTGAGTAGCGAGTCCGAACGATAGGGCACCTTGCCGGCGGGGATGAACCGGGCGGCCCGGTCGAGGTGCAGATCCATGTCATCAAAAAAGATATGCGCCTTGAAGGCCTTGACGACCGCCGTTTTTTCAACGCCGCCCAGGAAGAAGATCTCGTTGACGTAGACCCCCCAGTGGCGCAGCGTCTTGATAACCCGCATTTCCGCCGGTGAACTGCGTGCCGTCACGATGGCAATGCGCACGGGCGAGAATTCCACCATCAGCGGCAGGCGGCTTTGCAGGCGGGAGAGCTTGCGCAGCAGGATGGCGTAGGGACCATCACTCAGGGGTTCATCCTGCCGGGAGTCTTCATTGCTATGAAAGCGATCAATGCCTTCAAACTTGAAAACCAGCTCACTGGCATCGTCGAAGAGCACGGCGTCGCCATCGAAGGCGATGCGGACCTGGTCTTCAGGCAAGGGGGGACGATCCGCCGGGGGCTGCTTGACAATGGCCGCGGCGCACACCTTGTCGTCAATGACCCGTTGCGCATCCCTGACATTGGTGGTCAGGAAGAGATCGACGTCGAAGGCGTCGAGGTAGTCAACGACGGATTCTCCCCCGGTGAAGGCATGGCGACTGATCTGCAGGCCGCGGGCGCGGATATTGTTAAAGACGCGCACCCCCGTCTCCGGGCTATTGCGGGACATCACCACGACTTCCACCAGGGGCGAGCGGTCATTGGCCGCCTGGAACCGGTTCAGTCCCAAGAGCGAGCGCACCAGCGGCATGCCAGTGCCGTCGGCCAGGGGCTCATTCTCCCTCTGCAGCATGTAGGCACGATACTCCGCCACGGCGGTCTCCCGGTCCTCGGCGAACCTGGCCTGGAAGGCGCCATCGCTTTCCGTCATGTCGAAGAGCGCGGTCGCTGAGATGCCAACCACGAAGGTATCCGATAAATCAAGTGCCACGGTGGAGGCCCCGATGGTTGACGTGAAACGGGAGCGGCGCTGAATCTGGTGACGACATATGGAGGATGACCGGCTCCTACGTCAAGGATCGCGTGTAACCGTTGAGCCTCCCCTTCCCGACAGGAGGGGGGAGTAAGGGAACCAGCGGCAAACGCCACGGAAGCCTCGCTGGGAGGCGAGGGGTCTGAACGAATAAGACCGCGCAAGAGATGGCAGATCAGTCGAACGCGAAATCCAAGCCCGTGCTCTGGGTGCGCTCCCGATAGATGCGGTCGAACAGCTCGCTCTGGGCGACCGTGAACCGTTCCTTCCAGCTCCCGATCTCCCCCTTGCGGAAGAACCCTTCGAAGTCGGCAATCTGCGTGTGACTGCTGAAGGGTGTCCGCTGCATTTGTTGAAAGCTGGTGGCTGCTGCGATCTTCGCCACCAGCTCATCCGCAAGCTTCCGTCCCAGGAACCCCGCGATCCGGACCAGTTGCTGGTGAAAATCGCGCTTCAGGTCCTCGTAGCGGAGGAAGAGCAAATTTTCCAAGTCACGATGCTCCCACCAGCTCAGCACATGTTCGAACCAGTCGCCGCGTTGAATCTTCCCCTCCAGAAAGATCCGCAACCAGTGCTCCCAGGGGCCATGGTAGTGGCCGGACCAGGCCTTGCCACTTTCGAAGTGAAAATAGGAGACACAGACATCCTTCGGATTGCGCGCGATGTAAATGAACTTGCACGGACTCTCCCCGGGTCCACCGGACAGGGCCATGCGATAGGGCATGTGGCTCTTGAAGATGCGGGGCGAGGGCAGCGCCTCCACCTCTTCTCGCGTTCGCGGATAGGTCCAAGAGCTCTCCATCCAGTGGAGGCAGCTCCGCAGCGTGCGATCTGTCGCCACCTCTCCGTCGTGGAGGATCAGATAGATGAGATTTGCCAGCCAGGTTGAGCCGGATTTGGGGAACGAGCAATAACACACGTCGCCGGGGCGCGTGGCGATGGTTCGCGATAGCTCATAGCGCGACGGCGTGACATAGGGCGGCATCATGACATCCTCTATGATGCGGTATTTGTAGCCGTATTCGCCGACCTGAATGCTCGCCAGGTCCTCGCCATGGATGGCGTCCTGATATTCCCCGATCTTGGATTCCATATCCGGTACTGCAATTGTGGGGTGCATAAATTTTGATTCTGTTCGGGGTCAATACCAGTCAGAAAGTCTTTCCCAACTTCAGAAAGGTGTCAATGTGCTCACGACAATTCCAATCGCCGTGCTGATGAGGTGCCGTGGCGGCCCCGGTCATTGATTGAATTCCAGGCGTAACTCGCCACCCCCGGGGATCGCGCGGGCCTTGACCCGGTCCGCAAGCTGACGGACCAGGGCGCCAGCGACTCCCGCCATGGCGTGGTCGATCATCGTCTCGTCCTGGCCTTCCTCCAGCAGGGCCCGGAGATCCACCGTCCCCGCCTTGTCGATACGCAAGGCCCGTCCAGGATAGCGGAAGGTCAACGCAAGAGCGGATTCGTCGAACTCCGCCACCAACCGGGCGGTTCCCGTCAGCGCCTGATCATGACGCAGGATCGCAAGGACCTCGTCAACGACCAGCGTCGCCCGAACCACGACATCGCGCCGCGCGCCCCAGTCCGCCCCAGAATCCTCCAGGAGACGGCGAGCCTGATCCACTGGCCGCGGACCGTCGAGCAGGCACTCAGCCCTCCTGACAATGCCAAGGCGAAAGATCAGATTGAACAGCATGGCAAAGCCCACGCCCACCATGAGCCCCGACCCCAGGATGGGGTGCAGCGCCAAGGGTAGGTTCGCGGTCAGGGCCGGTACCATGTCAACCCCCGCCCCGGCGACGAGGGCCAGTCCCACGGTCGCGCGTCGTCGGGGACTCAAGAGACGCGACATGATCAACTCCGCGCCTGAAACCATCAGATAGGCGGCGGTATAGACCAGAAAGGCGCCGATGACCGGTCGGGGGAGCAAGGTGATGAAGGTCGTGACCGCGGGCAGGAAGGCCAGGATGGCGATGATCACACCCGTCAGGATGCCTGCCCGGCAGGCAAGGACGCCGGTGGCATGGGCCAAACCCAGGTTGACCGACGAGACCGCGACGATCGGCGTTCCGGTGACCCCGCTCAGCAGGTGGCAAAGTCCCAGTCCATGCAGCAGGCGGCCGATCATCGGTAGATCCGGTCGATACCAGTGGGCATCGTTCATCTTGTCGATGACGATGGCCGAACCCACGGCATTCACGGTGACCATGATCCCGATCAAGGCATAGGGGAGCAGCGCCGCCAGGGCCAGGGTGGGTGGCGGCGCCCGGTACTGGTTCCCCGGCAGGGCAATCCAGGGAATGGACTCCAGGGGGGCCAGGTCCCCAAGGCCAAGCTGACCGGTCAGGACGGCCGTCAGCAGGCCGGCCAAGACCCCGAGAAGCAGGGAGAGCGTGCGGGCGTGTCCCTTGGACCAGATCGACAGGGCGATGATCGTTCCCAGGGTGGCGACGGCAATCAGCACGGTGTCGGCCTGAACGGCATGGCCCGTATCCTCCCCCAGGCCGAAAAACCGGTCGACACCCGTTGGCACCAGGCTCAAGCCAAGCAGTATCAGCAGCACCCCGCTGACCTCGGCCGGAAAGAGCACACGCATCAGCGGCAGCAGACGCGCGCAAATCAGGATGGTCAGGCCCGACACCAGCGGGCCGGTGGCCACGGTCCCTGGCCCTCCCGCCTGGTACACGGCGACGAAGACGGCCATGATTAAGGGACCTGGCAGGACCACCAGCAGATGACCCGCGCTACAGCGGGTCGTCAAGGCATTGAGCAGGGTACCGGCACCCATGATCAGGATGCTCAGGGCGACAAAGTCCGCCAGCGTTTCGCCCTCGAGACCGATACCCTGGCCCGCCACTAAGCCATAGATGGTCAGCATCACCGCCGCCAGGGCGTGTTGCAGGCCGGTGACGATGGCGACCGACCAAGGCGCAGGGTCCGCCGCGAGGTAGAGCATGTCCCGCGGCCGCTCGCGGGAGCCCTCCGTGAAGGGCGGCAGCAGACGGTCGATAAGGGTCATGAACCCTGACTTGACATGAAAATACTCGCCAAGCGGCTTCATGGGCAATGATAAACGCCGCAGCAAGCTCTATTCACTGCAGTTCCATATCAAGCAGCTTGGCGCGGGTTTGATTTGGATGGCTCACCATGTCTCCATCTCGAACCCCAGGGCGGCCAAAGGTGTGCCGGTCTCGAACCACCAGGGGCGGAACTAGCGAGCATCAAACAATAACAGCACGTCAAAGGGGTTGTAGACCGCCTCGCCCAGCCAGTTGTAGCCGTTGTATCCAGAAACAGTGACTTACCAAAGCGCTGCAGGCGCGGTAGGAAGTAATACTTGCCCTGGTCGATCAGCCGAAGGGCGAAACCGGTCTTGTCGACATGGTAATAGTTGCCCTCGCGGATCTCTCGGAAGGTCTGGATACCGATGGGCAGGGAGCGACGGGACATGGCGTCAAAACCGGCGTGGCTTGGGAGTCAAGACATTAGCTTGGATTGTACTGCATATCGCTATACAATTTCCCTATTTACTGTCAGCAAGGCAACTTCGTCCATGGTCCATGCCTCCTCTACCCTCACGGTCCGCCTCGATCCGGACAGCAAGTCGTTCGTCGCCCGAGCGGCGGAGATGCGCCATGTCAGCGTCAGTGATTATGTCCGGTCGGTTGTGGTCGCCCAAGCCCGCAGCGAGATACAGGCCGCGGAGCAGCAGGTGATTTTGCTGACACCCGCGGAGCAACAGGAATTCTGGCAGGCGCTACAAGAACCGACCGCCCTTACCAGAGCGCAGCAGTCCCTGGGCGCGCTGATGCGCGGCGAATGAGCGCCGTCCGCTTTCCTCACGAATACCGCGTCGAGCCACTACGACGGGATCACCCGAGGTCGACATTCCGCAGCGGTCAGGCTCAGGTTGACGACTGGCTGGCGAACAAGGCGCTGCAACATCAGGAAAAGCACCTTTCCGCAACCAAGGTCCTGATCGATCCGGTAGGGACCATTGCCGGTTTCTACACGCTCGCGACCGCGCAAATCGATTTCGCTGACCTGCCGCCGGACCTCTACCGTCGCCTGCCGCGACGTAACCTCCCGGTCGCCGTCCTGGCCTGGCTTGGTATTCGCGACACTGCTCAGGGGCAAGGCCATGGCCGACGCCTGCTCGCCCAGGCTCTAGTGGATTGCTACCACGCCGGGCAGACCTACCCCTTCGTCGCCGTAATCCTCGACTGCATCGACGACCGGGCCTTGGCATTTTATCGCCGTTGGGATTTCCGCCCGCTGCCTGGACTTCACCACCGACTTTTTCTGAGCTGGAGCCAACTCCAGACCATGGCGACGGGTTGATAACCATCATCTTTTCGTTACGGCATCTCCACTTCGATCTCATGACAAGCCCTGCCGCCGTTCCCGCCGGCGATAGCCGAGGATGGCGGGCAGGACCGCCAGAACCAGAATGCCCGCCCCCAGCCAGAGGGGCCAGATCACCGGCTGATTCCATTCCTCCCGCAGCCGCTGGCGGCGTTCCGGGTCCAGGCGGCGGTATTTGAGGGTGTTGTTGGCCATGTCGTTGGGCTTGAGGTTGCTCAGCCAGCCATGGTGCAGGCTGAAGGCCTTGGGGTAGTAGCCCCAGACCCAGGGGCCATCGCGGCGGGCGATGGCGATCATCTCGTCGATGAGGGCCTGGCGCTCGGGGCCGTCGTCCAGGTTTTTCATGCGCTCGAAGCGGCGGTCGAACTCCGGGTTGGCGTAATTGGCGGCGTTCTCACCGCCGCCGGTCACCTTGCCGTTGGGACCACAGAGCAGGAAGAGGAAGTTCTCGGGGTCTGGGTAGTCGGCGTGCCAGCCCCAGGTGAAGAGCTGGCCGGTACCCAGGCGCATCTTCTCCTGGAAGCGGTTGTAGTCGGTGGCGCGCACCACCAGCTCGATGCCCAGCTTGGCGAACTGCTTGCGCAGCCAGGCGAGCCGCGCCTTGTCGTCCGGGCCGCTGGCCACCGCCTCGTAATAGAGATTGAGAGCCTGTCCGGTGGCCGGGTCCCGCCCGCCGGGGTAGCCGGCCTGGACCATAAGCACCTGGGCCTCGTCCAGACTCTGGCGCACCGCCTGCCCCCCTCTCTCAGAAGAGGTTAGGAGCTTTTCTTCCTGTTCCTTTTGGTCATCCCGTTCCTTTTCCGCACCTGGGATTAGAGTTTTTTCTTCCCGTTGTTCACCTTTATAAGGGGTTAGGGGCTTTCCTTTACCTTCCATTCGCTCGCCTGAGGTCAGGGTATTTTCCTCACTTTCCTTTTTAATATTGAGGATTGGGTCCATTTCTTCATGTTCTCTATTATTTCCCTGTTCATGCACTTGCCAGCGGTACACGTAGGGATTGACGCCCGCCGCCCCCTGGCGATGGCCAAAAATGCCTGGTGGTAGGGGGCCTTGAGCCGGCAAGCCGCGGCCATTGGCGAAGATGGCGATGTATTCCTCTTGATCCATGGCGATGGCGATGGCCCGGCGCAAGAGGCGGGCACGATCCGAATCACCCCCGACCACCGGGTCGCGCATGTTGAACCCTAGGTAAAAGATGGAGGTTTCCACTGCGGTCAGCAGGCCGATACCCTTCGCCGCCATGGCCTCCGTCAGCCCGGCGCCCCCTTGGGCATCGATGCGGATGGCCTGATCGAAGGCATCCGAGCTGATCCCGGAGCTGTCGTACCAGCCTTGCAGAAATTTGTTCCAGTAAGGAATGCTCTCCTTTTCCAAGGCATACACGGCGCGGTCGATGAAGGGCAAGGGTTGGCCGGCATCCGCCAGCAGGCCAGCGGCCTGGTCTTCCGGCATGCCTTCGCTGGGATACAGCTCACCATGAAAGTGAGGATTGCGCGTCAACACCATGCGCAGATTGGGATTGTTTTCGCTTAGATAGTAGGGACCGGTGCCGATGGGATACCAGTCCAGGGTCAGATTCCGCGCCTGCATCCCTGGCTGGTCATAGAACTTCTCCGCCTCCCAGGGCATGGGGGCAAAGAAGGGCATGGCCAGCCAGTAGAGGAACTGGGGGTATTTGCCCTTGACCCGGATGCGGTAGCGATAGCGGTCCAGTACCTCGGCCCCCGCGAAGGGGATGGTGGTCAAATCCAGGAAGGGCCGTTCACCTGAAGGAGCGGCGGTGCCTTCGTTGTGGGTGGTTTCAGCGGATTCAGCCGCCTGACCAGCGCTGCCCGAGTCCTTGGCCGTTCCATCCCGGGTGCCACTGGTTTCAGCGGTAGAGGGACTGGCGGGACTGGTGGCGGCTGCCTCGATCCGCGCCGTCAGTTCCTGGAAATCGTGAAGATGCTCCCCCAACAACCCGGCGATGGGCGAATGCCGCCAGGGGGTCGCCAGACGTTTGATCTGGTAAACATAGTCCGCCGCGGTCAATTCCCGGGTCCCGGTTTCGGGAAAGTCCGCCAACTGCCTGATCGCCCGAAGATCAGCGCTGGTCGGGGCATGGTAGCGATAGGCCCCGGCCTTGTCCCGAGCCAGGGCCGGATGGGGCTGGTAGAGGATGCCCGGCCGGATCTGGATGACGTAATCGGTCCAGGCGATGGTCTCCGCCGGGGCATCGCCGGGCAGGGGTTGGCCATCGGCGGCGAAGTAAGCGGGCTGGGGCAGGTCGGTGGCGGTCAGGGGCACGAGCCGATAGGGCCGCAACAGGAAGTGATATTGCAAGGGCGGCTCATAGATCTGCGCCAGGAAGGCGTATTCGTTGGAGCTATAGGACCTGGCCGGATCCAGGTGCTTGGGACGTTCCTCAAAGGAGGCGTAGAGGATATTGGCCCCCGCCTCGTCCCGGGGCCAGGGGTTGTTCCACGGCCCCTCCGTGCAACCTGCCAATAACGTCAGGCATAGCCCCAGCATCCAGCCGACAAGGTCAAAGGGCTTATGCAATATGGCTTTCATAGCTTTGTTTTTATTGAGGATCAGCCTAGGGTAAAGGTGACTGAGCGTTCATCGCTCGGGCCGACATCCGCCCACTTCTGCCGCTCGTGACCAATCGCTGACCGCCTGGGCGAGGCCGACCGACGTGCCCGGCGCGGGCAACAATTGTTCGCCTACCCTTCCGCCGGTGGCGCGGATTCGGTAATGTTGCCCGCCTGCCGGGTGTCCCAGTCGCCAATGCCCCACCGGGCCATCCCCGCCTTGGTCCTGGACCTGGCCTTGACCCCGGATATTTTGCCAACAATCGAGGTTCGCGCGTCATGGGCTTCCTGCAAGACAAAAAAATTCTCATCACCGGCGTCGCCAGCAACCGCTCCATCGCCTGGGGCATCGCCCAGGCGATGCACGCGCAGGGGGCATCCCTGGCCTTTACCTTCCAGGGCGACAAACTCCAGGGCCGGGTCGAGGAGGTGGCGGCCAAGTGCGGCTCGGATATCGTGCTGCCCCTGGACGTGGCTAGAGACGAGCAGATCGCCGCCTGCTTCCGTGAGCTAGGCCAGCGCTGGGACGGCCTGGACGGCATCGTCCACTCCATTGGCTTCGCCCCCCGGGAGCAACTGGAGGGCGACTACGTGGACGCGGTGACCCGCGAGGGCTTCGCCATCGCCCATGACATAAGCTCCTACAGCTTCGCCGCCCTGGCCAAGGCGGGCCGCGACATGATGGCGGGCCGTAACGGCGCCCTCCTCACCCTCAGTTACCTGGGCGCCGAGCGCGCCGTGCCCCACTACAACGTCATGGGCCTGGCCAAGGCCAGCCTGGAGGCCAACGTCCGCTACCTGGCCGCCTCCCTGGGGCCCAAGGGCACCCGGGTCAATGGCATCTCCGCCGGTCCCATCCGCACCCTCGCCGCCTCGGGCATATCCGACTTCCGCTCCATGCTCAAGCAGGTGGAGGAGAAGACCCCCCTGCGCCGTAACGTGACCATCGAGGAGGTCGGCAACGCCGCCGCCTTCCTCTGTTCGGACCTCGCCTCCGGCATCACCGGGGAGATCATCTACGTCGATACGGGCTACCATATCCTTGGTCTGGGCTAGGAAACTTCAGCCTGGGCCAGGCTGCCCACCGGCGCCCGGCGTCTCTCCCGACCGCTGGGCCCGGGCCTTCCGCCCGCTCCCTGACGCCCCATGACCCATCACACCCTCCTCATCGTCGATGACGACCCCGCCGATCTGGCGGAGCTGAGCCGCAGTCTGCGTCCCGATTACCGTCCGCTGAGCGCTAGCTCCGGCGAAGAGGCCCTGCGTCTGCTGGGCGGTGATGAGCGACCCGACCTGATCCTGCTCGACGCCCGCATGCCGGGCCTGGACGGCACCAGTCTCCTCACCCGATTACAGCGGGACCCCGAACTGCGTCAACTCCCGGTCCTGCTGCTGATCACCCGGCAGGACGGTATCGACGAGGAACAGGCCATCGCCCTCGGGGCGGCGGATTTCATCCGCAAGCCCTTCAAACCCCTAGTCCTGAAGGCGCGGGTGCGCACCCACCTGGAACTGCGGCGCTGGCGCACGTTGGCTGAGCAGGAACAGGCCCGGCCCAGCGCCAGCCAGTGGGAGCGGTACAGTCAGGTGCTGCAGAATGCCATCCTCGGCACCCTGGCGGGCCTGGTGGAGACGCGGGAACCGGAGTCGAGCCAGCACATTCCCCGCACCCGCCGTTATGTCGAGATCCTGGCGACCCGGGTGGCCGCGCTGCCGCGCTTCGCCGCGGAGCTGACCCCGGCCCGGATCAGCCTCATCGGCAAGGCATCACAGCTCCATGACATCGGCAAGATCGGCATCCCCGAACACATCCTGCTCAAGCCCGGGGGGCTGGACGCCACGGAATTCGAGGTCATCAAGACCCATAGCCGACTGGGGGGTGAGATCCTGACCCGGGTCATGGGTCAGGCCGAGGCCGCCCTGGCTGAGTACCCCGCGGAAGAGCGCCAGGCCGCCCTCGCCTACCTGGAACTCGCCCGGGCCATCGCCACCAGCCATCACGAACGCTGGGACGGCGGTGGCTATCCCGCGGGCCTGATAGGGGAGGCTATCCCCCTGCCCGCCCGGCTCATGGCCCTGGCCGATGTCTTCGATGCCTTCACCACCCGCCGGGTCTACAAACCGGCCTTGGGCCTGGCGGTCACCCGGGACTACATCCAGTCCCAGAGTGGCAAGCAGTTCGATCCCCAGGTGGTGGAGGCCTTCATCGCCAGCTTCGACGAATTCGCCCGCATCGCCCAGGAGTATCCCGACCCCCGCCCCGCCTGAGGGTCGGCCACGCCGCCGCGGACGGCATGCCGCGCAAGCGCGCCAAGCGCCGCGTCGGGCAGCCAGAGATTCAGGCACTCACGAGAGGACGGCGGATGGTTCCCTGCCGAGCGGCAAGGTCCACGGGAACCGGCCGCCGCTTTTTTCAGCCCGCCATCCGCTCCCGCAGCCAGGCGTACCAGGCCTCCAGCCCCTCCCCGCTGCGGGCGGAGACCTGGAGGACCTGAATGTCCGGATTCACCCGCCGGGCGTAACCGATGCACTGCTCGACATCGAAATCCAGATAGGGGAGGAGGTCGATCTTGTTGAGGAGGATCAGGTCCGCGGCATGGAACATGTCCGGGTACTTGAGCGGCTTGTCCTCACCCTCGGTGACCGAGAGGATGGCGACCTTGTGGGCCTCGCCCAGGTCGAAGGCCGCCGGGCAGACCAGATTGCCGACGTTCTCGATGAACAGCAGGCTGCGCGGGGCCAGGGCGATGCTCTCGATGGCATGGCCGACCATGTGGGCGTCCAGATGGCAGCCCTTGCCGGTGTTGATCTGCAGGGCCGGGACGCCGGTGGCGCGGATGCGATCGGCGTCGTGACTGGTCTGCTGATCGCCCTCGATCACCGCCAGGGGGTAATGGTCCTTGAGGTCCTGGATGCTGCGGGTCAGGAGGCTGGTCTTGCCGGAGCCAGGGCTGGAGACCAGGTTCAGGGCCAGAATGCCGTGGGCCTGGAACCAGGAGCGGTTGGCGGCGGCGTATTGATCGTTCTTGCCGAGGATGTCCTGTTCGATCTGCACCATGCGACCCTGGCTGAGCCCCGGGGCGTGAGCGTGGGCGGGACCCAGGCCGTAATGATGGTGTCCAGCGTCGCCATGGGCATGATGATGCGCTTCAGTCAGGTCATGGACGGCGTCAGGCTCATGGGCATGATCGTGGGAATGATCATGGGCATCGTCCGGACCATGAAGGTGGTCGTGGGTATGATCGTGCCCCTGTCCTAGAGCATGATCGTGGTCATGACGATGGCTGTGCGTATGGGCGTGACTATGTTCCAGGCCCGGGCCATGGTGGTGGCTATGAGAATGGATGTGGGAGTGGAGATGATCATGGTCATGGTCATGATCGTGGCCGTGATCATGATCGGGGTGATGAGGGTGATCCACCTCCGGGGCCAGTTCCTGACCATCGATACGGGTTTCACCCTGGCCGCAGCCGCACACGGTACACATCTATTCAACCTCTAACTCTTTGATTCGCATTTCTTCGCCCCGGGTGAGGCGGACGCCGTAGCCACCGCAGGCCGGACAGGGATCGTACCGCTGGCGCACCGGTACGGTGGCACCACATTGCAGACAGACCCCCTCCCCCGGTGTCTCGATAATCTCCAGCCGCGCCGCCTCCGCCAGACTGCCGCGCATCACGGCCTCGAAGCAGAACCGCAGCGCCTCGACCTCCACCCCGGCCAGGGGGCCGATCTCCAGCCAGACCGTCCTGACGTGCTTAAAGCCCTGCTGGCTGGCGGTCGTCTCCAAAACCTGGAGGATGCCCTCGCAGATCGACATCTCGTGCATGGTGATTACCGCTGGGGGAGGTGACCCGCGCGCAGGCAGGGGGTGGGGCGGCTCAGGCCGGATGAGGGCCTCAGGGCAGGGGGCGGACTTAAGGGGGGGAATTATAGCCGGAGTGGGCCTGGCAGGCTGTATAGCCGGAGAGGGCCAGGCAGGCGGTAATCGGGGACACTCAGGGACCTTGAAACCGCCAAGGCCGGCGAGGTGTGGCAAAAGACGCAGTCGCATCGCCATCCGCCCCATTCGCCACCGTCCTTGACCCAGGTCCATTGGGTCGCCTGGTTGGGCGGGCTAGAATTGGCGTGACTGTTCGCACCCCCTCTCCCCAACCCTCCCCCGCCAGGGGGGAGGGAGGAAGAGAATCAGCGGCTTGTGTTACCCGTGCCAGCCCAGGCAGCATGGGGGGTGTGAACGCCCAATCATGACGAACGGCCTGGTAGCCACGACAGACGAAGGTTGATCGCCAAACGGCTGTCATGTGTGAACGCCTATGAATGAACGACCTTGGTGCCGCTGTCCTCTTCTGTCACCCCATTGGATCCTCGCCTACAGCTCGTGAAAGAGGCCGGACCTTGCCCCGCGCCCTGGCGCAAGTCGGGGGCCTTCCTCTGGGTGGTGAGCCTGGCCCTCTTGTTGTGGGCGCTGACCTTCCTGCACGCCAGCCTGGCGCTGCGGGAGGGGGAGGATGAGGTGCACCGGCGCCGGGAACTGGTGGGCCAGTTGGATCTGACGGATCTCGCCCTCTTCACCGAGGCCCGCTATACCCGCCACCCCAGCCAGGCGGATCTGCACAGCCCCTTCCAGGATCATCCCCTGGCCCTGGAGCACTTTCCCACAGGCTCCCTGGTGCCCGCCCCGGTCCGGTCTTCCTGGCCAGCGCCGACGGAACCGCCGCCGACGAGCCTGCCTGAGGCCAGGGGGCTGGGCTTGTCAGAGCCGCCGACGGCGGACGTGCCTGAGGCTAGGGGGATGGACTTGCCTATACCGCCGACGGCGGGCGTGCCTGGGCTGTCGGCAGCCAGTTTACCCGCGCCGTCGACCTCGGTCCCCGTCTTTGGCCCGCCCGGCCCGGGGGCTCGGCCATGAGGACCCTGCTCCGGCGCCAGCGCTATCTGCTGGATTACAGCCTGTCCTCCCTGGCCCGCCGGCCGGGTAAGCACCTGGCGCTGCTGCTGGTCTACACCCTGATGGTCTTCCTGCTGGCCTCGACCCTGCTCTTCACCCAGTCCCTGCGGCGGGAGGCGGCCCTGATCCTGGCGGACTCCCCGGAATTGATCGTGCAGCGCCTGATCGCCGGGCGCCACGATCTCATGCCCGCCGACTACCTGGACCGCCTGAGCCAGATTCGCGGGGTCAGCGACGCCTACGGCCGGCTGTGGGGCTATTTCTACGACCCGGTGATCAAGGCCAATTACACCCTGCTGGTGCCGCGCCAGGAGCCACCGGCCCCGGGTGAGGTTCGGCTCGGCGCCGGGGTGGCGCGGGCCCGGGGACTGGGCGTGGGGGACTATCTGAGCCTGAGGTCCGCCCAGGGCGAACCCTTCTCCTTCCGTATCGCGGGGGTGCTGGAGGCCGAGACCGAGCTGGTGTCCAGCGACCTGATGCTGCTCAACGCCGCGGACTTCCGCCGCTTCTTCGCCTTCCCCGCCGACCGCTTCACCGATCTCGTCCTGCGGGTGCGCAACCCCAGTGAGGTGCGCAAGGTGGCGGAAAAGATCGCCCTGGCCCTGCCCGACACCCGGCCCATCCTGCGGGAAGAGATCCTGCGCACCTACGATGCCCTCTTCGGCTGGCGCCAGGGGCTGGTCATCCTCCTCCTGGGCGGGGCCCTGCTGGCCTTCGTCATCTTCGTCTTCGACCGGGCGGCGGGGCTGAGCGCCGAGGAGCGGCGGGAGATCGGCATCCTCAAGGCCATCGGCTGGGAGACCGGGGACGTGCTGCGGATGAAGTTTTGGGAGGGGGCGGCCCTGTCCCTGACCGCCTTCCTGGCCGGCTATCTGCTGGCCTACGCCCATGTCTTTTTCTTCGCCGCCGCCCTCTTCGCCCCGGTGCTCAAGGGCTGGGCGGTGCTCTACCCCGACTTCCACCCCCTGCCCTTCATCGACGGCCTCCAGGTCGCCACCTTGTTTTTCTTCACCGTCTTCCCCTACACGGTGGCGACCATCGTCCCCATCTGGCGCGCCGCCATCACCGACCCGGATCAGGTGATGCGATGAGCCGTCGCGATCAGGTGAGCGCGGACCAGGTGACGAGTTGATCCATACCGACCAGGAAAACCCCGACCAGGTGATGCGATGAACTGTCCCGATCAGGCGAGCCCAGACCAACCAGACCAGGTGGTGCGATGATCCGTCTCGACCAGGTCAGCAAGGTCTTCAACCAGGGCCGCCACAACGAGGTGCGGGCGGTCCAGGGATTGAGCCTGGAACTGGAGACCCGCGGCGTCACCGTCCTCAAGGGGCCGAGCGGCTCCGGCAAGACCAGCCTGCTGGCCATGATCGGTTGCCTGTCCCGGCCCACCAGCGGGCGCATCCATCTGGACGGGCGGCTGATCTCCAACCTGCCGGAGCGCTTCATGACCGAGGTGCGGCGCGCCACCTTCGGCTTCATCTTCCAGCGCTTCAACCTGATCCGCGGCCTGACGGTGCTGGAGAACGTCATGCTCCCGGCCTACCCCCTGGCGCCTGAGCCGCGGGAACTGCGCGATCGGGCCCTGGCCCTGCTGCGCCAGTTTCGCCTGGCGGAACGCGCCCACAACCAGGCCGAGTGGCTGTCCGGCGGCGAGGCCCAGCGCACCGCCATCTGCCGCGCCCTGATCAACAGCCCGCGCATCCTCATCGCCGACGAGCCCACCGCCAATCTCGACAGCCAGCTCTCGCGGGAACTGCTGGCCCTGATCGGGGAACTGGCGGATCAAGGCAACGGGGTCCTCATCAGCTCCCACGACCCCCTGGTCTTCGACCATGCCCGGGTCTCGCGGGTGGTCGAACTGCGCGACGGGCGCCTGGCCTGACCTCATGCCCTATTCCTCACCCCTTTATTCTCGGCTCCCCAACCGGCGTCACCCGACCCAAACCATGGGCACTGGCCCGGCCATCAACGCTGGCTCGGCCTTGAACTGAGACCCCATGCCCCTCTCCCCCGCCCTCCTCGCCTTGACCCTGGCCTCCCTGACCCAGGCCAGCCTGTTGCTGGTGGCGGCGGGCTTTGCCCTACGCATCCTGCGCCATTGGGACCTGAACAGCGGCAGCGAACGCCAGCTCGACCTGGAGCGGCGCACCTACCTGGTCGCCACCCTGGTGGCCTGGGTCTTCGGCGCCAACCTGCTGTCCCTGCTGCTCTTCGTCTACAACGCCGAGCAGCTTTCCACCCAATTCGTCGGCGCCATGTGCGCCACCGGCGTGCTCAATGCCAACGCCTGGGGCTGGCCCGCCCTCTACCTCAAGATGGCCCTGTTCTTCGCCGGCGCCGCCTGGCTGCTGCTCAACCGGGTGGACAACCAGGCCCCGGACTACCCCCTGGTCCGGCCCAAGTACGCCCTGCTGCTGGTCATCGCCCCCCTGGCCCTGGCCGAGGCCCTCGTCCAGTGGCGATTCTTTGCCGGGCTGAAGCCGGACCTCATCACCTCCTGCTGCGGGGCCCTGTTCGGACCGGACGCCCAAGGCGTGGCGGCGGAACTGGTCGGGCTGGAACCGGGCACCAGTCTGGTGGCCCTCTACGGCAGCGGGCTGGCGATCCTGGCCCTCGGCCTGCTCTACCGTTTGTGGGGCTGGTGCGGCCGACTCTTCGCCCTGGTCGCCGCCCTGGGCTTCGCCATCGCCCTGGCCGCCATCGTCTCCAGCGTGGCCCTATACGTCTACGAGCATCCCCACCATCATTGCCCCTTCTGCCTGCTCAAGACCGGGCATGACCTGGTCGGGTATCTCCTGTATTTGCCCCTGTTCACCGCCACCGCCCTGGCCCTGGGGATGGGCCTGATCATGATCTGGCGTCGGGTACCCAGCCTGGCGGGGGTCATCGCCGCCGAGGGCCGGCGGTTGGTGAGTCTGGCCCTGCTGTTTTTCAGCCTCTTTTATGGCGTGGCCACCTGGCTGATCCTGCGCTCGAATCTTGTATTGCTGGGGCCGGGATGACCACCGTGAATGATGGGCCTTGGATGATCAACCTCAGGCCTTGGATGACGAACCTCAGACTGCAAATGAATTATCACGACACCTTCACCTCATGCCAGGATCGCTGGGACTGGGCGCGCTTCGCCCGCTTTCTTTCCGCCCTGCCGTGGCGTGTCTTCCCGTACCAATTCAGACCCCCTCTCCCCAACCCTCCCCCGCCAGGGGGGAGGGAGCAAGAGGGTCAGCACCTCGTGCAGCAAGAGCATCAGTACTTTGTTGGGCAAGCGCGTCAGCACCTTGTAGGACAAGAAAGTCAGTACCTTGTGGGGCTTGAGCATCAGCACCTTGTGCCGCCGAAGCCCTTCTTGGGCGCGTGGGGTCTGAACGGATACGTCCTTCCGCTGATCGTCGCCCTGCTGGTCTTCCCCCTGCTGACG
Organism: uncultured Gammaproteobacteria bacterium; assembly: GCA_937862735.1. GTDB lineage: Bacteria > Pseudomonadota > Gammaproteobacteria > Chromatiales > Chromatiaceae > M0108. The sequence goes on along the minus strand of CALMDH010000255.1, from coordinate 2,894 downwards.
GGCTGTGGCGAAGAGACTCCGAAGCTGGAAAACGGCCAGGCCGCCCCGGCCTTCGCCCTGCCCGACCTGGCCGGCAAGACCTGGCAGCTCCCCGCGGATTTTCAGGGTCAGGTCGTGGCCCTGCGCTTCTGGGCTGACTGGTGCCCCTTCTGCGCCCCGGAGATGAGCGCTATCGAGCCCCTCTACCAGGAATTGCAGGCCCAGGGCCTGCGCGTCCTGGCCGTCAACGTCCGCCAGGACCGGGAGACCGCCGCCCGCTTCGTCGCCGGGCTGGGGATCTCCTACGCGACCCTGCTCGACGAGGACGGCGCCGTCGCCCGCCAGTACGGGGTCTCGGGCCTGCCGACCACCTATTTCATCGATCGCGCCGGCAAGATCCACACCCGCATCCTCGGCGAGGCCGCGCCGGAACTCTTCGCCAAGATCGTCCGGGAGATGCTGTGAACCGGGTCCCGTCCGAGCGCCACGAAGGTCTTAGGCCACTCTCGCAGCCTGGGAGCCGCCCCGTCGGGGGCTCGGGACGAGACGTGGGCAAAAGGGATCGGGATGAAGGAGGGTCCTGGATGAAGCACGCGTTAAGGGATCTGGATGCGGAGAGGTCCCTGAATGAATGCTGAACTGACCCTGGTGATGGCCTTCGCCACCGGCCTCTTTGGCGCCGGGCATTGCCTGGGGATGTGCGGTGGCCTGGCCGGGGGCTACTTCCTCCAGCGTGGGCAGCCGGCCACCTTGCTTACCCAACTCGGTTACCACGCCAGCCGCCTAGCCATGTACAGCCTCCTCGGCCTGGGGGGTGCCTGGGCCGGACGCGTTTTGGCGCAATCCGGCCTGGTCGGCAAGGGCCAGGGGCTGCTGATGATGGCGGCGGGCCTGCTGATCCTGGGGCTGGGGCTACGCCTGGCCCTGAGCGGCCGGCCCCGGGAACTGCCCGCCCCCACCCAATCCCGGGCGGTGCGGCTGGAATCGCGGGTGGTGGCGCGGCGCCCTTGGGCCTGGATGATGCCAGGGCGCCCCTGGGCGCCCCTGGTCATGGGGATCCTGAATGGCCTGGTCCCGTGCAGTCTGGTCTTTTCCGTCGCCATCAAGGCCGCCACCCTGTCCGATCCCGGCCGGGCCGCCCTGTTCATGTTCGTCTTCGGTCTCGGCACCCTGCCCATGATGGTGGCGGTGACCTGGGCCGGGGCCGCTAGCGGGGCCCGGGTCAGCGGCCACTTCGCCCGTCTCGCCGGAGGGCTGGTGGTCCTGATGGGCCTCTGGACCCTCTATGAGGGTTTCATCTTCTTCGACATCATGCGGGGCCTTGCCAATGACTGAGCGCCTCCACCCAGCCTGGGTACCACGGGGCAAGAGAGGGTCGCTCTCGTCACGAATGGTCACCTGGGGACGTCCCAGCGCTTGGGTGAGCTACAGGCCAATCATGCCTTGTCCAGCACCAAGCTATTTTTACACCTCAAAGATTTGGATCGTAACCATACAGACCCCCTCTCCCCAACCCTCCCCCGCCAGGTGGGAGGGGAGCAAGATAACCAGCAATTTATGCCCCGGAAGCCATCCTGGGGGCTCGGGGTCTAAACGGATACCTTGGATCTTTGCCCTCACCGGGCAGGGATCCGGTCTTCATCAACCGCAACACAGAAAGGAGCAAATCCATGTGTGATCACCACGACCAGCATCCCGATCAGAGTCGCCGCGACGCCCTAAAGACCCTGGGCACCCTCGGCGGGGCCTTGGGGCTTGCCACCCTGGGGGCGCCCGTCCTGGCCGCCGACGCGGCCACCATCGGCGCCTTCATGCCCGGCAAGGGCTGGATGACCGCAAGCGGCCAGGCCTGCGACGGCGACGGCACCCCCCTCCAGTTCATCCCCCGCACCGCGCCGGATGCCGATCCCCTCACGGACGAACTGAAGAAATATCCCAAGTGCCCGTACTGCGGCATGGATCGGACCATGTACAACTACAGTCGCCACCTGGTGCAGTATGACGACAACCTGGTGGACGGCACCTGTTCCATCCATTGCCTGGCCATCAGCCTCAGCCTCAACATCGACCGGGGCCCCAAGGCCATCTACGCGGCGGACTTTGGCGCTGCGGCGGAGATCAAGCCCCTGACCCTGGTGGACAAGGCCACTTATGTTATTGGCAGTAAGCTCAAGGGCACCATGACCGCCAACTCCAAGGTGGCCTTCGCCGACAAGGCTAAGGCCGAGGCGGCGATGGCCCAGGAGGGTGGCAAGCTGGCCAACTTCGATGAGGCCCTGAAGCAGACCTACCTGGACATGGCCACGGACACCGCCCGGGTGCGGAAGAACCGGGCCGAAAAACGCCAGTCCATGATGCAGAAGGGCTAACGGCTAGCCCATGGGGCGGGACCGGGAGTAGCCGGCCGCCCCGTCGCCCCGCCCCCCCCCCCGACTAATGTCACGATGACCGAGGATTTCGCCCATGCCGGCAGCTTTCAAGCCCTTGCCCATCCTGGCCCTGATGCTCCTGTATTCCCTGAGCCTGGCCGCCCAGGCCGAAACGCTCAAGGTGCCCGACCCTGGCCCCAAGGATACCTGTCCCGTGTGCGGGATGTTCGTCGCCAAATATCCGGCCTGGGTCGCCACCGTCCTCTACCAGGATGGTCACGCCCACCACTTCGATGGGGCCAAGGATCTCTTCAAATACCTCTTCGATCTCCCCCGCTGGGCCCCCGGTCACCAGGAAAAAGACATGACAGCCATTGCCGTCACGGAGTATTACTGCCTGAGCCGCATCCCGGCCCGAGAGGCCTGGTATGTCATCGGCTCCGACGTCCCGGGCCCCATGGGTCATGAACTCGTGCCCCTGGCGACCGAGGCGGACGCCAAGGAGTTTCTGCGCGACCATGCCGGGAAACGGATCCTGCGCTTTGA
>CALMDH010000254.1:0-55969 GCA_937862735.1 uncultured Gammaproteobacteria bacterium | reverse complement strand
CGCGCACTTCCCGGAGGGTCGCGCGGATGACGCTGACGGCGCCATCCAGGTCGTCCGCCGCAACCTCCCGTGCCTCGTAGGCCCCTTCCACCAGCCCCGCGAGGGTGGGAATGTTGGCCAGCTTTCTCACCTGGCCATCCGGCCGGCGTTCCTCGACGGGGGTCCCCTTGCCAAGGATCTGTTGCAAGGACCCAGGCCGGCCCGTGGCGGGGTCCGGCCCGGTGGCGAAGAAGACGACATAATCCGGCCGTGCCTGGGTGATGGCGGTGAGGATGGGCTTGTGGGAGCCGCCCACGGTGCAGAACAGGATGCTACCCACACCGCCGATGCCGCTGATATCGCGGGTGCCGCTGACAGTACCGCCCGCCATCAGACGCGTTCCCGGATGGCCTGGATCAGGGCCTTGCGTTCTTGCTTCTTTTTGCTGGCGGGCCAGCCGATGAAGCCATAGACCTCCTCAGCCAGATCGGCGAGTTGCACGCACACCGGGCCACTCCAATCCGTCTGGGCCTGCTTGAAGGCTGACATCAGGGCATTGGCGAGTTCCCCGCCCGCCTCCTTGCGCCCGGCGGCCCGGTCGCGCTCGAGAAGGGCACGGAGGGTGGCGATGGTCCGCTCTTCCGCGCTCATCGCCGCCAGGGTGGCCTGGCGCTCGGCCTCAGCCTGGGCGGCTTGGGCCTGGGCCGCGGCCCGTTCCCGTTCTCGCTGGAGGATGGCCATGCGCTCGGCGAGGAGCTTCTCCCGCCGGGTCTGGACCCGCCGTCGCCAGTCCTGGCTGCCGGCGTCGTAGTCGACCTTGGGCCAGGGGGAGAGTTCGGTCTCCGCTTGCCAGGGTTCGACCAGCAACCAGCCGAAGGGCAGTAACTGGCGCTTGGCCAGGCGCTCATCACTGGCCAGCCAGACCGTTTTGGCGTGATCCAGCCAATCGGCTTTTTCCCCGCGACCGCGCATGATCTTGATGTCACGCAACCCTTCCAAGGTCACGGACTCGGCACCGCTATGCCGACCCACTCGCAGCAACCAGGCGCGATTCGTAGCCAAGGCCTCACCCAGGGGGCCGGTCAGGACCTGGTCAAGGGCCTGCGCCCAATCGTTGTCGAGGAAGCCACGGCTGCGGAGCAGATTGAGTTCCGCCTCCAGGAGCGGACGATAGAACCGGTTGCAGGCCAGGGCGATCTCACTGAAGGTAAAGCGCAGGCTGGGCCACTTGGGGCTGTCCACCCCGCCGGTGTCACGGAGGGTCAGGCTGCCGGTGAAGGCGCGGGGCACCAGGGGCGGCAGGCACTCCAGCAGTTGGTAGAGCCCCTGGCGTTCGGCCTGGGAGTCCAGCTCCGCACCCCCCTTGAACACGGCATCCTTCTTGCGATTGACGGCGAAGCGGACCTGGGTGGCGAAGGCCGCCGGGTCGCGCAGGCTGGCGTCGCCCAGGGCGACCAGGCGCAGGGGGTCGTTCTCCAGCTTGCCCATGCGGTAGCCGAAGAGCTGTTCCTGAAGGCGCTGGTTCTTCTGCCGGTCCCGCGCCAGTTCGGGGGGCAGGGGCTGGCCGTTGTTGACGGCATTGAGCAAGGCCGTCCGAATCGCGCCCTTGAGGCCACTGCCGGGGAGGATGGCCTGGCCGGTGGGCGGGTTGTAAGCGGTACGCTCGATCTCCAGGCGGTTCTGCACCTTCTGGCCACCCTGCTCGTACTGGGCCACCTGACCGACCCGTTCGCGGTAGAAGGCCTCCACGCTGGGGTTGACCTGGACCTGGTGCCCCGCCACAGCGACGAGGGCCTCGCGGTTGTCGTGGAAAAAGCGTTGCACCTGGCGCAGGGTGTCCGGCGTCGGGTGGCCCTCCAGCAGGCGACCGAGGCGCTCACGCTCATTGCCCGGCAGGGCCTCCAGGGCGGCGAGGGCATCAAAGGCATGGAGGGCGCCGTCGTCGATGACATAGCCGGTGGGATCGTAGTCCTGGCCGGTGCCCAGGTGGACCGGCGACAGGGGGGTGATGGCCAGACGCCAATGTCCGTGCTGATTCATCGCTGCGCCTCCGGTGGCAGATGGACCCCGACGCAGGGGGCATAGCCCTGTTGCACCGTCGCGGGGATGGCGTTGGACAGGTGACCGTCGCCGCCGAGGCCCTGGCCGATGAAGCCCGCGGTCGGCAAGGTGGGCGGGGTCAGCAGGGCGCCGGTCTGGGCCAGCAGGACCGGGGACTTGAAGGGTCGACCGCTGAGCACGGCCGCGTCCCCATGACGCCCGAAGCGGGTGAAGGGTTCGTAATAGCTGCGCTGGGGGTCGCAGCCCAGACCCTGGGGGGCGCAGGGCGCTAGGGTCAGACAGGCGTTGGCCCCCGCCTGACGGGGCAGCGGGGTCTCCGCCAGACTTTCCAGGTGGAACTTGCCCAGGCCGATGCTGGCATCCCGCCCGTAACCGGCCCGACCGATGTCGTCCAGCAGGACCTCCAATTCATCCGCCCCCAGACGCTCATGGTCCACCAGCAGCCAGACATCAAAGCGCACCCCAGCGGCATGCCAATACTGGGGCAGGCTGTAGGGGGCGAAGTCGGCGCCGCCGGTGGTGCCACTGCGCCGGTCGATACTGTTGTGGGGTTGGGCATGGAGGCGGGTCAGGGTGTTGCCCGTCACGTCCTGGGCGGCCAATACCTGGGCGTCGCTGCGGCACTGGTCGAGCCACTGGGTCAGGGGTTGGTCGAAGGCCCCGGTGGGCAGCCAGCGCAGGCGTTTGACGGCCTTGCGATCCTGATCACCGGTCAGGGTGAACCGGTGCAGGGGCCAGGCGGGCCGGGGGAGATGGCCCAGGGGCAAGGCATCCGAGCATACGGCGAAGGGCTGACCCTGGGTGTAACCCGTCAGGAGGTCCCGCAGCCGGTCCTCGCCATGGCGGTTGCGCACCGCCCAGCACAGGTGGCCGAAGAGGGTATCGCCCTTGAGCGGCCCGCCGAAGGCCGACAAGGGCGTGAGTGTGACGCATAGGCTCCGCATCCGCGTATCTCCTCTGTGGCGCGGTGAATGGCTCCGTTCAGGCCGTGGTGGCGGCCAGGCGCTCCAGGAGCGAGTCCCCGTCCAGGGTCAGGCGGGTGAAGCGCAGCTTGCCGTAACCCCGGGAGCCGGAGCCGCCCAGGCCGGTCAGTTCCAGCAGGCGCAAACCGCGCAGCAGGTCATCGAGCAGTTCCTCGCCATCCACCACCTTGAGGGTGAGGCGGAAGTCGAAGCGCGCCCCGGCGGGGACCCGCTCGGTGTTGCGCGGGTGCTCGGCGACGCCGGCGATGCGGTCGATCATGTTCTCCATCTTGGTCTCGGTGAGGAGCAGGTTCTTGTCCCCCATCTCCTTGACCCAGGCGGGGTCCAGGGCGCAGTCCCAGAAGGCCAGACGGGTGGGGCCGATCTCGGCGACCAGCTTGTCGTCCTTGCCCGCGCCTTCGGGGGCACCGCCGAAGAGTTTGAGGATGGCCCGCCCCTGGCTGGCGGCCGCGCCGTTGAGCTTGGGCAGGTGCCGGAAGCCCAGGGGCTTGCCCTCGGCGATCGCGACCACGCCGGCGCGCCACTCCAGCAGGCTGCGCATCTTGCCCTTGAGGCTGGAGCCGGGGATGTAGGGTTCGCCGGTGACCGGGTTCTTGATGACCGGATTGTCGGTGCCGCCGATGTGCATCTCGGCGTTGCCACTGCCGATGTGCAGACCGGAGACGAGTTCGATCTGGCCCTGGATGTCGCTGATGTTGGTCAGTTGCATGATGGTTCTCCCGTGTCAGCCGCTCGGCCGCTCCGCTTTGTAAAATCCCAAAAAGGCTTCGAAAAAGAGTTTGAAGTTGCGCAGGCTGTCTGGGTCCTGCACCTGCTTGAGGCCGTGGGCCATGAAGTCGACGAAGGTCCGGTTGACATGCTTGCGCCCCTCGGCATAGGCGGCCTTGGCGTTGAGCATGCGAATGAAGGGCAGGTAGTCGGCGAAGCGCTCCGGGTTCTGGCGGGCCTTTTCCTCCCACATCACCAGTTCGTCGTAAAACTGGCGGATCTGCGCCGGCTTGTTGGCGAAGCGGTCGGACTCATTGATGTCCTTGGCCACGCGCTGGGCAATACCATCAAAGAGGTTCGGATTGAGGGCCTTGCCCTCCGCCGGGCAGAGGTCGATGTCGGTGGTATTGAGGGGCGGGATCTCAGGCCTGCCGCCTTGGGGGCGATTGGCGCCCTGATTTTGATAGCCACCGCGATTCGGCGGAAAGCCGCCTCGATTTGGTTGAAGTCCCATGGTTCGTCTCCGTCTCAGTGTCGATGGTGATAGAGGTGGGTGAAGAGGGCGACCTTGAAGGCGCGGCCGTGGCGGGCGATGGCCTGGCCCAAGGAAGCGCCGAGCCGCTGTTGCCACTCGCGCCGTTCGCGGTCATCGAGGCGGCGGTTGGCCTCCAGCAGGCGCCAGGTGCGATAGGCGAAGCGCGAGTTCCACAGGGCGCTTTCCACCCGGGGCTTTGGTCCCTTGAGGTCGCCGGCCATGTCGGCCAGGTACTGCAAACCGTAGAGGTAGCCGGTGCTGAGGGGTAATGCCCGCTCGCGGCGGTGCTGGTCCAGTTCCTCCGCCAGGGCGATGAGAGCGGTGAAGTCCTCCCAGCCGAGGGTCTGGCCGAAGCAGGTGACCGCGTCCTTGACCAGGCGCCCGCCGTCGTCCCGGCGGTCCTTGGCGCGGTCCAGGTCTTGCTCGGCCAGTTCGCCCATGTGCCGCACGGGTAGGCCAGGCTTGGTCATGGCCAGACCGGCGGAGAAGTGGATGCCCGGGTTGTGGGCGACAAAGCGGGTGAAGGCCTGGCGCATGTCCTGGGCCAGGCGAATCGTGCTGCGCCAGGGGCCGATGAGGAAAAAGTCGTCACCCCCGGCGAAGACGGTGTAGGTGCTGGGGGCGGCCTTGGCGCAGTGCCAGGGGAGCCAGACGGCGAAGAAGGCGTTCAACTGGCGCGACAGGCCGGCCATCTTGGCGAAGCTGGGCTGTGCCAGGCCGGACTGGAAGATGGCCCCGAGGTTGTCCACGTCGCCCTTGAGGGTCATGAGGGCCTCGGTGCCGGCATAGGTGCCATCCTCCTCGATCCAGCGGTCGTCGCAGGCGAGGTGCTCGAAGGTCTTGGGCTCCTGGGGGTGGGGGTCGAAGTTGCTCTCCGCCAGCAGGCGCGCCGGGTAGCGGCCGGCGGTCCAGGCGTTCTGCTCGCCGAACCGGGGTACATAGGCGTTGATGAAGCGGCGGGCATAGCCCTGGAACAGGGGCTCGTCGCCGGCCTGGGGCAGGCCGAAGTCCCAGGCGCGGCGCAGGCGACCATCGCGGGCGATGGGACCGAAGCGGCCACTGGTCTCCTCGTCGGCGGTGAACTGGATGTGGTAGCCGAACAGGGGCAGGTCGAGGCCCTGGCCGAGGGGGCTGGTGGTGATCAGCACCCGCTCGCGGTGGGCGAGCTGTTCGCCGACCTTGATCTGGTCCGCGGCCAGGGCGCTGACGTAGCGGCCGGTGTCGCCCAGGGGCTTGACCGCCGGGGAGCGACCGTCGACGGCGCACTCGCCTTTGTCCGGGTCGAAGCGCGCCAGGAAGTCGGCGAAGATCGGGGCCGGGGGCTGGGCGCCACAGAGGTCGAGACGGCGCGCCTTGGCCTCGGCGAGGGCCTCGAACAGGCGGCGCATGAGGTTGGCGAAGGGGGCCGAGGCCGTTTCGGTCTGGGACGGGTCCTTGCCCTTGCCGTGGTGGGTATCCTTGCCCTGGTTCTTGCCACTGACGGTATCCGTGCCAGAGCCTTTGCGGCTGCGCAGGAAGTCATTACAAGCGGCGGGAATCCAGGCCAGACCAATGCCGGACTGGCCGAAACTGTGCGCCAGGAACCAGGTGTCGAATTCGGCCTGGGCGGCCTGGAGCTGGGCGACCGTCGCTGGGGTGTTGGGGGCGACGATGAGGAACTTGCCGGCGGCATTGATGACCTGGCTGGTGGGGGGCAGGCCCAGGCGATCCAGAAGATGCAAGGCCGCGCACTCGGTGAGCAGGGAGACGTAGAAGGAACGTCCGCGTAAGAGCTTGGCGGCGCGGCGTTGGGTCTCGCCGCCGGTGGCGAAGATGAAGTCCTGGATGCCAAAGAAGTCGCCCTGGATGAGCAGAAGCTTCTGTTCGTCCCAGTCCGGGCGGGTGAAATCGGCGAGGCGTTGGCGCACCTGGGCGGGGTCGTCGCCGCGGTCGTGGTGGTAGCGCCAGAAGGCGGCGGCCAGGGCGGCGGTGGTGCGGGAGTGGTCGTAGAGGGACACCTCCGGGCGCACGCCAAAGGCGGTGGCCGCCGGGATGGCCTGGGTGTAACAGGCCCAGGCGGCGTCGAAGTGGTCCAGCCACAGGGGCCAGTTGGCGCGGTGGCTGGCGGGGATCTTGGTCAGGGCCTGGGTGAATTCGTCCCACAGGGCACGGTATTCGGCCTGGGCGGCGGCGTTGTCGTTGCTCTCGTAGCCCTGGGCCTTGACCGGGAACAGGGCTGCGGGGGACAGGGGGCGGAGGGGGTAACGGTACTGCCAGTCGGCGCGGTGGGCGCTGGCGGTGCCGTCCAGATGGATGGCCTCAAAGAGGGTGAGCTGACGGGCGGTGTAGTGATTGCGCCCCGTCTCGGTCCGGTCCTCGGCGTTGTTGTAGCGCTCGAACTCCTCGCGCTCGAAGCCGGAGGCGACGCGGTCGGCGGTGGCCACCAGCCATTGCAGGTAGGTGTCCGGCTGGTGGTGGCGGGCGGCGGCGTTGACCATGGAGTCGTCCACGTCGCGGTCGCCCCAGGCGGCGAAGGGGGTCACGTCGGGGCCGAGCAACTCGGGGAAGGCGGCCTCCAGGCCATCCCAGGCGAGCGCGGTATAGGCGGCGTGCTTGTGGCTGTACCAGACCCGGCCGTTGGTCTCCTGGCGTCGACAGTAGAGCTGGACATGGGTGTCCAGGCGGTCTGTTGGCACCTCCAGCCGGGCACGCTCGGCGAACTTGCCCAGGTCGTGCAGGTAGGCGCAGAAGGCGAGACGGGTGGTGGCGTCGAGCAGGGGATGCGGGTCCATGGTCACTCTCTCGGTCCGATGGGGGGGAATTGATCAGGGTCAGTCATGCGGGACGGGGGCGGGATTCTCCGCCCGGTTGGGGGTGTCCGGCTCAGCCCGCAAGCTTGTGGCGGGGTCGATGGCGCCATAACGGATGGCCTCGGGGGTCAGGTTCACCCCATAGCGGGTCTTGGGCCGCTTGCCCTCGGCCTGGATCAGGTAGGGCGCGGCCAGGGGCCGGCCGAGGACCTCCTCCAGCAGGCCATTGACGCGGGATTTGCGCTGGTCGAAGTAAGCAACGTCCATGCCCTGGGCCAGGGCAGTTTCGATACGCTCCATCTCGCCGGCGTAGTCGCTGATGATCTGGCGGTACTCGGCGAGGAAGGCCTGGTCGAGACCCTCGGCGCCCCGGCGGACGAAGCCCTTGCCCTGGCACTGGCGCCGGGCCATCAGGCTGTAAAAGGCCAGGTCAACGGGGGGCAGCTCCACCAGCTCGCCCGCGGCGGTCAGGCGCCGGTGGGCCAGGTCGATGACCAGCTCGGGGGGCAGCAGGGCGCGTTGGGCGGCGGCGACGGTCTGGCCGAAGCTGGCGGCGCCGGTTAGGAGGCGGTTGTTGAGTTCGTCGCGCAGGCGGACGAAGGGGATCTCCGCCAGGGTGACCTGGGCGTCGCGGGTGTCGGCCAGCTTGTTGTCGCGCAGGACGATGACCCGGTGGTAGGGGGTGGGGTAATAGAAGTCCGGGCAGCCCTCGAAGGGTTCGCTGACCAGGACATGGGACAGGTGATCCTGGGGGCGGCCGAAGAGGCTGAGGGCATAGCCCAGGTAATAGCCCATGGTCTTGCGTCCGCCGGCGATGGAGACGTGCAGGGCGGCGGTAGGGTCGGCGGTGAAGTGGCGGACCAGCTCGGTGATGGTGTCAGCGGCGCGCTGGTTGTCCGCCGGCGTGCGGATGTCACTCAGCGGCTGGCCCTGGTCGTCCACCAGGGTGTGGATGTGGCTGACGTCGAAGCGGATGGGCGGCAGGGCGTAGTCTTCACAGAGGCGGGAAAACCAGCCGGGCTCGTCGCTCAACAGGCCCAGCCGGGCGGCTTCGGCGCCCTCGTGGGTGGTGAGCAGGTGGACCTCGGTGGGGATGAAGGCCGGCTGGCGCTGGACGGCCAGGGCATAGAGGGTCTCCGTGATCACCTGGGGGGTGAGCCCGGTCACGGCGAGGAGAATCCGGCGCGGATAAGGGTGGTCCGTCATGGCGTCCCTTTTTTGTTGTTAGGGCGATGTTACCCGCCGGCTGGCGGGGCGGTAAAGAACCGCGTCGTCCTTGTCTCCCTGGCGGGTCCTGGTGAGTCCTGGCAAATCAGCGCCCGCGGTTCAGGGGTCAGCATGCCCCAAGGCTGGTGGGCGTGCCGGGCTCGCAAGCTTGTGGCGGACCGGCGGGGCCTCTACTACGAAACGAAGCCAACTTTCTGGCCGGTTGGCGTTCAGCGCTGAACGAAGCCAACCCTTGAGGGGCCTTACTACGAAACGAAGCCAACCTCTGGCGGGGGCTTACTACGAAACGAAGCCAACTTCCCGATGAGGTCCATGTCGAGAGAAAGCTACCGCCCGATGGGCTCTACTACGAAACGAAGCCAACTTCGAGGCGGTAGGCACCCAGGCCGAAGGTGGTGCCCTTGCCGGTATGGACCCATTGTCCCCACCACAGCGGGGGCCAGAGGGTGGCGAGTTCGGGACCGCTTAGCTCGAAGGTGCCCAGGAGGCCGCCCAGTTCCATCAGGGTGTTCTGACGGGAGGAGTAGCGGGTCCATTCGTGCCAACGTAACTGGGGCTGGGATAGGATGACGGTCTTGGCCGGTGCGTAGAACCGGGGCCAAGCTAGTGGCTCGGGGTTGCCGCCATGATGGCTGGCGAGCAGGCGCAGGCGGCCAACGAGGCTGAAGAGGAAATCCTCGGCGGAGAGGCGCTCCGGGCTAGTGAGGTGCCCATGGCGCTTGAGCCGCAGCGGGGTGAGCAAGCGCACTCGGACTCGCTCCGGGGCGGGAGGGGTGGAGACGGCGGCCAGGGGCAAGGGCGTGTACCGTCCCTCTTCGGCGCTGTAAACCGGTTGCCAGTCGCCGCTGCCCGGTTGCCGCTCCTGGAACAGACGCGCGACGCTGAAACGCGCTTGGGTCTGCCCCAGGCCACGGTTCCCGGCCTGCTGGAGGGCGTGAATCAGGTAAGGCACCTGGCGGAGGGCCTCGCCGAGCAGGGTCATGACCAGGGAAAGGGAAGACCCGGGGGGGTATTCCCGGGGGGCGCGGGGGTCGATTTCCAGGACGTAGGGCCGCGGTGGCGCCGCGAAGCGTTGGTCCTGTTGGCCAGCGGGAGCCTGGGGCTCGAAGAGCCGGGTATAGACGCAGTGCTCCAACAACAGGCAACCGGCGCAGGTGCGGGCGCGGGTGACGCAGGCGGCCTGACGCAGGCCGTGCCCCAGCACCCCGCGCCAGGCGGAGCCGGCATAGGGCGGCAGGCGGATGGGGTCAAGGGCCTGCATCTCCGCCGTCAGGCGGATCAGCGGGGGCAAGGTCAGGTCTGGGGATTCCTGGGTGGTGTCTTCCATGGGGTCCTCCCTCTCTAAGCATGCGGTGGATGGCGGGCTGACCGGGGCCGCCAAGGGGCCGGAAGTCGTACTTCGTAAGTGCCCCGATCCGCCCTCGCTTACGGTCATCCTGGCTAATCTAACCCAACCCAGGCCCCAAGGCTCGGGCCACAAGCTTGTGGGCCGCAAGCGGTTGACCATGGCCTGCACCCACCCCAACCTCACGACGGGCAGCGCGCTACTGGACCTTTACCAGACGATCTCCGTCCCCGGGGCGATTGGGCAATCATTCAAAACAGGGGTACTGCTCTGGCCGCTTGCCGGTCTCAGCGATGAGACGCGGATAAGCGCCGCCGGGTTCGGCAACGAATGGCTTCTTGCGGCTTCGGCTAATCTGGAAAGTCCAGGAGTCACCATAGTCGAACAGGTAAAAGAGCTTGCGCGCCTGAGGCAGCGGAAAGAGGCTGTCCAGGGTCGTTTCCCAGGGCAGTCGGTCCGACTCCTCGTCATAAAGAACGCGCGGATGGCTCCGGGGCGTGCGTGCAACAAAGAAGCTGTACAGGTGATCGTTGTCAAAACCGATCGCCTTCAGGATCAGAAAATGCAGATCCTCCAGCGTCGACGAGCCGTCGAGGGCAAGAGTCGCCGCCCATTCCCCTTCAGCCCAGCGGCCCCAAAGCAGTTGGATGTGCAGTGTCCAGATCATGGCGATTCCCCACGGTTGTGACGACGGGGTCATTGAACCCCGGATCCTTGTGGTCGGCAAGGATGATCTGCTGGCCGGGGTGGAGGACAGGAAGGGAGGCGGTTGCTCATGGGGGTGCCGCGTCATCCTGGCGCTTGACTATGGGACATTTTTGTCCTTTCATACTCGATATGAAAGCCAAGCAATTCCTGAAGTTGCTGCAAGCGGCGAACGCCGAAATCATTAAGGGACGCGGCAAGGGCGGCCACTATCTGGTGCGGCTGAACGGCCGGCAGGCCACGGTCCCCGTACATGGCGCGACCGATTTCGACGCGGAATTTCTGGACGATATCTGTAAACAACTGGGCACCCGGTTGAGGAACCTGCAAGCATGAACCTGAGCTATCCCGTCACTTTCAAAACCTACGCCAACGGCCAGGTAGGCGCGTTTTTCACCGATGTGCCGGAAGCCATGACCGCCGGCGCCACTGCAGTCGAGGCGCTGGCCCAGGCCGAGGATGCCCTGGTGGTGGCGCTGTCTGGCTATCTCGACGCCGGCCGCCCACTGCCTCGGGCGCGGCGCGCGGCGCGCGGGCAGCCGGTGGTGACCCCGGCGCTGCGAATCGCGTTGAAACTGGCCATTTATGCCGCCATGCGCGATCAGGGCCTGACTCAGGAGCAATTGGGCGAGCGCATGCATATCTCTGGGCGTCAAGTGCGACGGATTCTGGATCTGGATCATGAGTCGCGCCTGTCGCAGTTAGAGGCGGCACTGGCCGCGCTTAGGCTGCGGGCCTCGGTGCGCGTGACGAAGGTGGCGCCGGAGCTGGCGCGCGCGGCGGCGTGACGTGCAGTCAGCGGAGGACCGCGCCTTCATCCTCACGGTCTTACCCTGCCGGCCGATTGGCGATCCAGATCCCCGTCCCGACCAGGAACAGGGCGGTGAAGACCATGGCCGTCAAGGGTTCGTCGAGGATGAAGCCGCCCATCAGCACGCCCATCACCGGGGTCAGGAAGGAGAAGGAGGACAACCGCGTGGCCGGATAGTGGCGGATCAACCAGAACCAGGCCAGGTAGGAGATCCCGGCCACGATCACCGCCTGGAAGGCGACGTTCGCCCAGACCAGGGCCGAGGGCGCGAAGACACCGGGCTCCCCCAGGGCCAGGGACAGGAGCGGCAACAGCAGGGCGGAGATCGCCAGTTGATAGAGCAGCATCTTCTCCGCCGAGGACCGGGCCAGAGCGCTGGCCTTGATCGTCAGGGTCGTTGCCGCCCACAGGACCGACCCGCCCAGAATCATCAGGTCCCCCCGCCAGGCCTGGTCGTCGGCCTGCCACAGATGCTCGCCGAAGAGCAGCACCACCCCGACAAAGGCCAGCCCCATGCCCCACCATTGGGCGGCGCGCAGCCGTTCCCCCGGCAAGAACCAGCGGGCGCCGAGGGCGACGAAGAAGGGTGCGGTATAGAGGAAGATCACCCCACGGGAGGCCGGGGTGTACTCCAGCCCGATGAAGATGAGCGCGAATTCCCCGGCAAACATCAGGCCGACGGCCAGGCCCGGCCACAGGGTGCGGTCCCGCTCGAAGAGTCGTACCCCCCGCAGCAGGGCCCAGAGGGTGATGACGGCGGTCGCCCCCAGGGAGCGCAGCCCGGCCTGCCAGATCGGGGAAATGCCCGCGTTGGCGATCTTGATCGCCACCTGTTGCAAGCCCCAGATGGCGCACAGCACCACCATGAGTCCGATGGCCAGACGATCCAATTCCTGCTTATGCATGCTCGCTGCCTGATTCCTCGCCCGGCCGCCCCTCAACCACCGGCGGCGCGCCCTGCCTCCGCCGTGGGTAACGATCCCCGCGGCGGCCCCCCCAGCAGGCGATCGAGGTCTAGCGTGAACCAGTCACCCGCCGCCCGCAAGGCCGGACGGAGATCCAGACTGAGATCCAGACTGAGAGCAGGAGTCGCCAGCCCATAGTGGTTGGCCACGGCGAGGACGGGCGCCAGGGGCGGGGCCAGGGCACCGAGGATCAGCGCGGCCAGCAGCATCGCCAGGCTGGCGCCCGGGTAGGCCAGACTGAAAGGCTTGAGGGCCGTGCCGAGGGAGCGCTTGATCCGCTTGCCCAGCAGGTTGACGCTGGCGAGCTCATCCAGGACCAGATGGGTGAGATAACCCAGGGTGACGAAGGTGCCGGCCAGCCAGGACTGCCAGGCGGGCATCCCCAGGGCCTGATGGCTCAGGACCACACCGGCCAGGCCGACGGCGATGGCCGCCAGTCCGGAGTGCCAGATGCCGCGGTGGACGGTGTAGCGGACGAAGAGGGCGAAAATGCCGAAGCGGACGGTCACGAACACCAGCAGCCAGATGGCCCCCAGACCGATCAAGGGGTAGCGCCCGACGAAGGGAAAGGTCATGGCAAAGGCCAGGACCACGCCCAGGAGGGCGAAAAAGCCCCTTACAGGCGTGGACTTGGGCGCGTCGATATCGGGCAGCAACCCCCCCGCCACCCCATGCAGGAACAGCAGTTGCGCGTGGCCGGTCGTGGTCCAGCCCAGGCTGTACACCCCCAAGGCTGCCAGACCGCTGGCCGCCGCCGCGCCATAAAGGTGGGTCTTGAAATCCGCCATTTGATCTTGAGCTTAATAACGTTTCCGTATATCCGTTAACAACATACTATACCAGAATTATGATTTCCCTCAGAGAAAGGGCAAACACCGGCCGCGGAGGTTCAACGGGCAATACGCAAAGGAAGCAGCGATGGGGATATGATGCCGCCCTCCGCGGAGACCGCCACCCCGCGATGACCCTTAACCCCGTCGGGCCCTTGCCCTGATGCAGATGGAGAAACCCGCATGAGCCAGGCGCTCAAAACCATCGTCGCCCGTCAACGCATGTTGCTGCAGGGCCGCCTGGCGGCTGCCCTGGGCCGGCTGGAACTCCCCTGCCGGTCCGCCTGGCCGGAGCGTCAGGCCCTGGAAGCGATCCTGACGCGGGCCCTGCCGTCGCTGGCCTCGTGCAAATATCTCTACATCCTGGACGCCAACGCGCGCCAGATCACGGCGAACATTTCGCCCCAGGGACCCCTGCCTGAACATCTGGGGCGCGATCGCCTTGATCGCCCTTATCTGGCGGAGTCCCTGGCCGGCGAGCGCTTCTCCCTCTCCGCGGTCTATATCAGCCGCAATGCCCGCCGCCCGTCCCTCACCGCCATCCAGCGCCTGGAGGACCGGGATGGTCGGCTCCTGGGCTTCCTCGGCGCGGACTTCGACCTGCGCGACCTGCCCCTGACCCGGGAACTCTATGAACAGCCCGGCCAGTGGCTGCAACTCAAGGGCGATCCGGCCATCCGCGGCGGCCTCTTCCAGCAGCAGCGGGTGGAGAGCCTCATGGACCAGCGCATCGATCCGATCCTGGACCTGATCGTCGAACTCTTCGCCGCCCATGGGGTCTTCCACGCCAAGCTGCACTTTTCCAGCTCCCGGGCCACCCTGTGGCTGATGGACGACCCCTTCCGCTTCCGTATTCTGGCTTACGAGGACCTGGCCGATCCCGGTATCTGCCTGGCCTACCCCCGTCGCCCCTACCCCAGCGACGCGGAGATCCCCCTGGAGCGGGTGCGGGAGGTCTTCACCACCTTCAAGGCCCTGCGCCTGATGGACGAGACCATCTACCTGCGCTCCGGCTCCCTGAACATCTTCAACGGCATCGTCGGCCTGAATTTCTCCTGCGATGGCTCCCACTACATGCCCTGGGCCGAGTTCCTGCACAAAAGCCTGGCGTTCTGGCTCGGCTCCGGGGAGCCCTGCGTGCTGAATGGGGAGGGCGAGCCCGGCTGATCCGCCACCTCGCCCGCCTTTCGCTCTTACCGCGGCGGCGGAGAGGGTGGGCTCCGCCAAGAATCGGGGCGGCCGCCAGGGGTATCGACCGCGAGGCGGCGGTCGTCAGGCCCGCGGGGCGGCGTGCCCTTCCCCCTCGCGGGCGCCGCCCAGGGACACCAGCACCCGGGCCCCGGGTGGTACCAGTTCCACCGTGGCGCCGGAGGCGATGAGGCGCTCCGTCTCCAGCACCTCCAGCACGGCCTCCAGGACCTCCGGGTCCTGCTTGGCGATGGCATTGAGGGCGTCGCCGACCACGGCGGGCCGGGCGGCGCTGGCCTCGGCCATCTTCTGCGACACCTTGTAGGCGGTCTGGCTCTTGATCAGGCCCACCCGGTTCTCCCCGTCCTGCTTCATGGCGCTGGTCACCTGGACCAGGCGCTTTACCACCTTCTCCGTGATGTTGTCGACCATCTGCCGGTCGGTGAAGGCCACCTTGCGAATATAGACCGAGCCCAGCCGGTAGCCCCACTTCTCCGACAGGGGGGAGACGGTGTGGCGCACCTGCTGGCTGAGCTGATGGCGATCCTCCAGCATCTTGTCCATCTCCAGATTGCTCAGGGTGGAGATGGTGGCGCTGGAGACGTTGGCCTCTAGCGAGCCCTCGGGATTGGCGTTGGCGAACAGGTAGGCGACGGGGTCGTTGACCTGCATCTCGTACCAGATCCCGACCCCCATGGGCGTCCCCTCCCCCGAATTCACCATCTGGTCGCGCAGGTAGTTCTGGCGCAGTCGGGTATCGACCCGGTGCATCTCACCAAACAGGGGCACCAGCAGGGCCTTGAGCCCGAAGTGGAGCAGGGGAAAACGGATCCCCGGCTCCTCCAGGGTGCCCAGGACCTTGCCAAACAGGGTATAGACCTGGGCCTCGCGCTCGCGGATGACGGTATAAAGGCCAAGCCGCCCGCTCAGCAACAGGACCAGGGGCAGGAAGGCGAAGCCGAAGAGGACGGCCAGGAGGTTATCGAAGGGCAGTTCACCGGGCATGGCGGTAGCTCCAGGATCGTTTAGGGTTAGCCGCGGCAGTTCAGTTTCGGGTGCGCAGTCATGGGAAGGTCAGGGGAGGGTCGTGTCTGGAGGGGGGTATCCAAGCACAAGGATGCAGTTGCCAAGCCTCAGGGGATGGATTCAGGGTGCCCTCAGCCCGGAAGCGGGTCGGGTGGCGTCTGGCGGGGGTGTCGCCAGCATGGATGCTGGCGGCAAGCCTCCAGGGACGGATTCACGGCGTCCCCCGCCAGACGCCACCCGACCCGGCATTCGTCGGCCAGGTCTGAAATCCGCTTCATAACGGCGAGCTTTGCACCCGGACGATGCGCCGCGCCCGGCCCAGCAGCGGCAGGCCCATGTTGCGCACGTAGGCGCGCAGAGCCGCCGGACCGCCCTCGGCCTTGATGGCCACCAGGGTCGCGGCGAGTTCCTGAAGGGGCGCCACCTCGGCCTGGGCATTGTTCATGGCGATGTCCACCGCCCGCTTGCTCATGGTGATCTGCTGCTCGGCGTCCGCCCGGGCGGTGCTGATGTCGGCGGCGACCTGATTGCGGGTGGAGTTGATGGCGGACAGGGCCCGATCGACCTCGGGCGGGGGATCGATCTGGGTGATGAGGGCGGCATCCAGTTCGAGCCCATAGCGCGCCGCCGTAGAGCCGCACTGTTGCTCCATGTAGTCGTTGAGCAGGGGCAGGTTCTTGCGCAGATCGTTGATCGAGACCCCCTCGGACAACTCCGGGGCCACGGCGGCCTCCTCCTCGCGCTGACCCGCGGCGAGATCACCACCATCCAACAGGGAGGTGCCCCGGGGGTCGACGAAATTGGCCACCCGCTCGCGCAACACCGAGATGAAATAGCCCATGACGTGCTCCAGGGGCTGGGCGACGCCGAACAGGTAGGCGTAAAGGTTGCGCTCGGCGACCCGGAAGCGGATCTGGCCGTCCACCCCGGTGGTCAGGTTGTCCTTGGTCACCGCCTCCACCGTGGACTGGACCTTGGTTGGGTCCCAGGTGATGGGCAGGGAGCGGGTGGCGACGCTGACCTTATGCACCTCCTGCCAGGGCCACTTGAAGTAGGGTCCCCCCGGACGGATGACCCGCACCACGGGGAACTGGTAACGGGACTGCTCCTCGTCGTTGAGGGACGAATCGGTGACCATGGCGGGACCCAGCCGCTGCGCGCGGCCAAAGCTGGTCACCACCGCCCGCTCGTCGGGCTTGACGGTGTAGAAGCCCCGGATCAGGACCCGGAACACCAGGTAGAGGACGATGCCAAGCAAAAAACTCAGGGGGAGCATGGGGCCAATCTCCAGGCGGGAATCTGCCCCTTAAGCATAGTCGCCCGGCCGGGTCCTGGTAAGCCTTTCCCGGCCAGCCTTTCCCGACCGGCGCCGCCGCGGGACCGGCTGGCGGGCTATACTTGCCCCTCCAGCCACTCAACCCGCTTCGCCATACCATGCCGACCACCAACCCCCTTGCCGGACCCGCCTATCTTCTCGAAGGCATGCGCCTCATCACCCGTCCGGGCCTGCGGCGGTTCGTGGCCCTGCCCCTGGGGATCAACATCCTGGTCTTCAGCGCCGCCCTGTACTGGGGGATCGGCTGGTTTCAGTCCCTGATCGCCTGGCTGCAATCCCAGTTGCCCACCTTGCCGGCCTGGCTCTCCTGGCTGGAACAGGGCCTGGCCTGGCTCCTCTGGCCCCTGTTCGTGCTCCTGGCGGTGGTGCTGATCTTCCAGGGCTTCACCCTGGTCGCCAATCTGTTCGCCGCCCCCTTCAATGGCCTGCTGGCCGAAAAGGTGGCGCAACTGCTCCAGGGGGGCTCACCGGACAGCGGTCCGGGTCCCGGTCAGGCCCTGCTGGGCATGGGCGCGGCCCTCCTGGACGAGGCCCGCAAGCTGTTGCACGTACTCCTGTGGGCCATCCCCTTTTTCATTCTGTCCCTGGTTCTGCCCCTCGTTGGCCCCCTGCTGTGGTTTATCTTCACCGCCTGGATCCTGGCCCTGGAGTATCTGGACTACCCCCTGGGCAATCAGGGGCTGGGGGCGCGGGAGATCCGCCAGCGGCTGCGCGGCCGACCGGTGCTCAGTCTGGGCTTTGGCGCGGCCACCGCCGTGCTGACCCTGATCCCGCTGGTCAACTTCATTGCCATGCCCAGCGCGGTAGCCGGGGCGACGGCGTTGTGGGCCAGGGAATTCCCGGCGGATCGGCGCGCCTTGGTCCAGGGGCGGAACTGATCCTTACCGCGAGGCCGTGAAACAAGGTCCACAGGGAAGCTGAAGAGGATAGCCGACAGGGGAGATCGCGAGTCGTTGACCACCCCCCTCTCCCCTCGCCAGCCCTGATCTCAACCTGGTCTCAAATCATCCAATCGAAATCGAAGGCCTCTAGCAAGGCGCCCGTGACGGCACCGGCGGCAAAACCGCCGAACAGGGCCCCCGGCATGACGGTTTGGATGGAGTTCAGCAAGGCGTAGTAACCGCCATCCACGGCACCGATGAGCGGCCCCCCGAAGACCCAGAGGCTGGCGGCCACCACGGCGGCCACCAGGCCGATCACCAGACCCTCGATGACCTGGCAGGTGGCGCCCTTCCTGACCCTGGCCAGGCTCAGCCACCAACCCACGGTGGCGGAGTACAAGGTGCCATTGACCGAGACCAGAAAGGCGACGATGGCCGCCACGTTGAAGGTGACGTGGTGCAGGGACTCGATCAGGCCCAATAGGGCGCCACAGGCCACCCCCGAGACCAGACCCGCCATGGCCTTGCCCGGGGCCTGCAGGGCGCACTGATCCGGAAAGCGCAGCAGTCGGCCGAACAGGGCGCCCGCCAGGGCGGCCGCCAGGGCCACTTGCCAGAGGGCGACGGTGCCCGGCAGCAGCATGAACAGCAGGCTGGCCATCAGCAGGCCAATGACGGTGCCCACCAGCGCCACCTCCCGGGCACTGTAGAAGGCCGCGCCGACGGCCCCGGCAATGGCGGCGGCGGGGGCGAAGGCAGCGTGCTCCAGTCCCAGGGCCTGGAAGAGGAGGTACAGTGCGGTGAAAAGCGGCGCGTAGATGAGACCGATGATGGCCCAGACGAGCCCCCGAAAAAAGACCAGTGAGGTCCGGGAGGTAGCGAGGGAGGTGGACATGAGGATACCGAACGGATACTGCTGTCGGTGGCGCCGGACGGGCGCCCGGGGTCTGGCGGAGGCGATCATTTTCCGCCCTCGGCGGACGGTCGGCAACTGGTTTGATCAGTAATCGCTAAAAAAGCCAAATTCCCAGGCCGCCGCTTCCATGTAACCCTTCAGACCCGCTCTCCCCAACCCTCACCCGCCAGTGGGGCGGGAATAAGAGAACCAGTGGCTTGCGCTCCCGCAGCCCTCCTAGCGCGCGAGGGATCTGAAGGAATACCTGCCATCAAATCCGGGAGACAAAAAAAGGGGCCTGGTTAGAGGCCCCTTCGCACGACGAGCGCGGCTTGATATAGCCGTGCTCTAGCCGGGCGCTAGCCGGCCTTCAGGGTCCAGGAGGCGCACCAGCCATTGGCGTTGACGGCCTTGCCGGGGAAGAGGGAGCAGGGACGCCACTCGCCTTCGGCGGCCTGGACGAACTGGCAGTTGGCGCAATGCTGATTGGCGCCGGGGGTGCCCGCCTTGTCGGGACGGGTGGCGGTGGCCGCGTCATGGACATACTTAAGGGCTTTGGCGGTCGGATCGGCGGCCGGGTCGACATGGGGCAGATCAGCGGCCTGGACACTGGTCATGCCAACCAGATTCAGGACCGGCACGGCGGCCAGGCCACCGAGCATCAGTTTGACGGCGTCGCGACGGCTCTTGTTCATCTCGGACATTCGCTCTTCTCCTCTATGAGATTGTGGGGGGATTAAGACCCGCCGGCCATGCGTTGGGGGTCAAGAAGGATTTTGCACCAAGCGCCCGGGAAACTCCACCCTGGCTAAGCAAGGTTCCGGCGGAACCATGATTTTTTCATCTTGCGCGACCGCTGCCCGGGCTCGGCCCGCCCCTTCACCGGCCCGTTTAGCGGAAATAGGTCCCCGCGCCGGTGGTGTGTTTGCGCCAGAAGGCATCGGTAAAGCGGGCCAGTTGGACCTCGTCGGCCCCAGAGGAGGCATGCACGAAACGGTTGGGATCCACCACCAGCCCCACGTGGCTATCGCCCTTGACGCGGAAGAAGATCAGATCCCCGGGTTTAACCTTGGACAACTTGACCGGCTTGGCTTTGTCCTGCTGATCGGTGGAGACGCGGGGGATCTTGATCCCGGCCTTGCGGTGGACATACTGGGTCAAGCCGCTGCAATCCAGGGCCTTACCCGGCTTGCTACCACCATAGGTGTAAGGGGTACCGATCTCCTCCAGGGCCGCGGTCACCGCCTTGCCACGCGGACCGGAGGGAATCTTGATGCCATACTTATCACCGATGCTGCCGCAGCCGGCCAAGGCCAGCAGCAGGCCCAGCAGCAAGCAGCGCATCAGGCCCCGGGTCAACGTGAAAGACAGGGCAAAGTCTCTCATCCTTGGTGGGATGACGCGCGCCCTCTTGCCCGTTAGTGAGGTCATCTTCCTCCTCCTCGGCCAGGAAGAACGAACAGACTGTTGTTGTTAATTTTTTTAATCCACGCACAGAGGATTGTCAATGATCCGCCAGGACCTGGAATCCCCGACCGCCCGGCCCGGTCCGGAGCCCGTCATCGGCAACCTGAGTCCCGCCGAACTGGCGGAGGACCGTTCGGGACCCTCCTTGGGGCATGAGGGGGCGCAGCCGGTTACCCAGCCATCCTACCATCCCGAGACCGAAGAGCGCCGTCTGGCCCAGGCCCTGGGGGCCTTGATCCGGGAGCGTGGGGCGACCCCGCCCCTCGCCGTGGCCAGCGGCCACCCCGCGGCGGCCCCCGCCGATCCCTGGTGGGACGAACCCCCCCGCCAAACTCCGCCCCGCCGGGGAGGCGGCTCCTGGCTGAGCTTCCGGCGGCTTCTGGACCTGCTGGGGATCTCGCTGACCCTGCCGCTCTTCTGGCTCGGCTACCAGGCCTTCCTGGCCCTGCCCGAGGCCCCGACCCAATCGCCCTGGGCACTTCTCGGCAGCGCCCGCCAGGAGACGGCGGCCGCGCCCCGGGCGAGTCAGGCCGCGGCACCAGCCAGGACCCTGCCGCCGATCGGCCAGTTCGATTTTGGCCAGACGGTGGCGCCCACCGACACTCCACCCGCCCTCCCCGCCCTGATCCGCCAGGAGCCGGTGGAGCTCTACCGCTCCATCTACGAACTGGAAGACGCCTTCGAGGCCAAGTATGTCCCTCCCGCCGGCTGCGCGGGGCTGGACACCCAGGCCGGGGTGGACATCACCGCCTGCATCAACCATCGCCTCAGCGCCCGCCGCGCCTTCCTGGCCAGCAATGGTCGCACCCTGGAGCCAGACGAGCCCGTCAGGGTACGCCGGCCCGCCGCCGGAACGGAGATGGAAGGGGAGGAAGGCTGGCGTTGAACGCCGGCAAAGCCTCGCGGCGACCCTCTTCTTGCCGGGGATGCCGTTGGATCGGGAGTACCTCCGGGTTTCCGGGCGAATTCTGATCCTTGCCAGCGGCGCCCGTGGATTGAACCATCCGCGCCAGTCGCGCCCCAGACTCAGAAGCGCCGTTCCCGGTCCACCCAGCGCCAGGCGATGACCAGGCCCAGGGCGGCCACCAGGGCGGAGGCCCCGAAGGTCCCCAGGGCACCCACCCCGCCCCACAGCCAGCCGCTGCCCAGACTGCCAACCGCCCCCCCGGCCCCGTAGACCAGGCTGTTGAACAGGGCCTGGCCACGGCCCTGCAGCCGGCCGGTAAAGTAATGGTGGGTCAGATGGATGGCCCCGGCGTGAAAGGCGCCAAAGGTGGCGGCGTGAAAGACCTGCGCCAGGATCAGGACGCTGGCCTCCGTCACGAAGGCGCCGATCAGCAGCCAGCGCAGCGCCGCCAGGGCCAGGCTCACCAGCAGGATGCGGCGGGCGCCGAAGCGCTCCAGCAGCCGGTGCATGACGGCGAAGACCAGCACCTCCACCACCACCCCCCAGGCCCAGAGCGCGCCGATGAGGTCGCTGGCATAGCCGGCCTGGGTCAGGTGGATCGAGTAGAAGGCATAGTAGACCCCATGGCTGGTCTGCATCAGGAAACCGGCCAGCAGAAAGGCGGCGACCTCGGGCCGGCGCAGGACCTCCAGGACGGAGGCGCCGTCCTGGACGGGGCGGGCCTCCACCGGGCGCTCGAAGACCAGCAGGCTGGTGAGCCAGATCCCCACCTGGAGCCCCAGGGTGATGATCGGCACCACGCCACTGCCCAGACGCTCCACCAGCGCCCCCAGGACCAGCACCGCCAGGATGAAGCCGATGGAGCCCCAGAGGCGGATGCCGGCATAGCGCCGCAGCCGCGACCCCAGGTGGTTGATGGTCACCACCTCCATCTGCGGCAGGGAGGCATTCCAGAAGAAGCTGAAGACGATCATCGCCAGGGCCATCTCCCAGAAACCCCGCACGGCGAAGAGGGTCGCGAAGGTGAGCCAGGACAGCAGGGAGGCCAGCCGCACGATGGGCATGCCGCGACCGGCACGGTCGGCCAGCCAGCCCCAGACGTTGGGAGCGATGATCTTGGTGCCCTGCAGGATGGCCATCAACTGGCCGATGGCCAGGGCCGAATAGCCCAGGTCCTGGAGGTAAAGCCCCCAGAAGGGCAGCATGGCCCCCAGGGAGGCGAAATAGAAGAAGTAGAAGCCGGAGAGTCGCCAGTAAGGCATGGTGGCGGCCTGGCCCCGGGCCAGGCCAGCGGCATCAGGTCCCGGCGCGGGCGGAAATTAGCGGCGCGCCCGGCCGGACGTCCGCGTTCTGCCCCCGGTGACGCAGCCAGTGGTCCATGAGCACCAGGGCCAGCATGGCCTCGGCGATGGGCGTGGCGCGGATGCCGACGCAGGGGTCGTGCCGGCCCTTGGTGACGATCTCCGTGGCCAGGCCGTCGACATCCACCGTCTGGCCCGGCAGGCGGATACTGGAGGTCGGCTTGAGGGCCAGGCGGGCGACGATGTCCTGGCCGCTGGAGATACCCCCCAGGATGCCGCCGGCATGGTTGCTGAGGAAACCCGCCGGCGTCATCTGATCCCGGTGCTCGCTGCCCTTCTGGGTCACGCAGGCGAAACCGGCGCCGATCTCCACCCCCTTGACGGCGTTGATGCTCATCAGGGCATGGGCGATGTCGGCGTCCAGGCGATCGAAGATGGGTTCCCCCAGACCCGGCGGTACCCCCTCGGCGACCACCGTCACCTCGGCGCCGATGGAGTCCCCGGACTTGCGCAGGGCATCCATGTAGCCTTCCAGCTCGGCGACGGCGGCGACATCGGGACAAAAGAAGGGGTTGCGCTCCACCTCGTCCCAGTCGAAGCCCTGGGGCCGGATGGGCCCGAGTTGGGAGAGATAACCCCGCACCCGCACCCCCAGCCGCTCGCGCAGATACTTCTTGGCGATCCCGCCGGCGGCGACGCGGATGGCCGTCTCCCGGGCCGAGGAGCGGCCACCGCCCCGATAATCCCGGAGGCCGTACTTATAGCTATAGGTGTAGTCCGCGTGCCCGGGACGAAACTTGCCCGCGATCTCGGCGTAGTCCTTGGAGCGCTGATCCTCGTTGTAGATCACCAGGGCGATGGGGGTGCCCGTGGTCCGACCCTCAAAGACCCCGGAGAGGATCTGCACCCGATCCGACTCCCGGCGCTGGGTGGTGTGGCGGGACTGGCCGGGACGGCGACGGTCAAGGTCGACTTGCAGGTCTGCCTCGCTCAGTTCCAGCCCGGGAGGGCAGCCATCGACGATACCGCCGATGGCGGGGCCGTGGCTCTCGCCAAAGCTGGTGGTGACGAAGCACTTGCCGAAACTGTTGCCTGACATGGGATAAGGAGGCTCGATCCTAGGGCGCGTAAAGCTAACGAGAGATTAGTCAACCAATTTCGGCGGCCGTGGGCCCGGGTAAGGCTGACCCTAACCCGGCGCCGCGAAAATGGCCTTGGACCGGCTGATGCTTGCGGAGATCAGACCTCAAAGGTCGGAGGTGGTGAGGAGATCGCCGGGATTCAGCCAGGTGTTGGCCCGCTCGATCGCCTCGCGATTGAGGCCACTGGTGGCCTGATAGAGCTTGATTCCGTTGAGGATGTAGTCGTAACGCGCCGAGAGATACAGGTATTCGTTATTGAAGAGCTGCCGCTGGGCATCGAGGACATCCACCTGGGTCCGGGTGCCGACCTCCAGGCCGGCCTGGGTGGATTCCAGTTTGCTGGTGGAGGCGACGATGGCCGCCTTGCGCGCCTCGACCTCGCTGATGCTGGACAGGACGCCGCGGAAGGCATCGGTAACCGCCTGATTCACCTTGCGCCGGGTCTGGTCCAGTTGCTCCTGGGCCGCCCCCAGGTTATGCCCGGCCTGGCGGGTGCGGGAGACCACGGCCCCGCCCTGATAGATGGGGATGCTGAGGTTCAGGCCGATGTAGGAGGTATCGGTGTCGTAACCGCCAAACATCTCCGAACCGCTGCGATCAAGGTTGTAGCCCGCCTGGAGACCCAGGGTCGGATAGTGGCCGGAGCGCTGGATCTCGACCTCCTTCTTGGCCGCCGCCACCGCCATGGAGGCCGCCTGGATATCGTAATTGTTCTCCAGGGCGACCTTGGTCCACTGCTCGATGTCATTGGGCTCGGGGGGCGCCAGGGGCAGGTTGTCGCCCAGGCGCGCCAGGGGCACGCTTACGGGACCGATGATGACCCGCAGGGCCTCCCAGGCATTCTCCAACTGATTCTTGTAGTTGATGACTTCGGCCCGGGACTGGTCATAGGCGGCCTGGTTGTCATTCACGTCGGTGATCGCCACCAGGCCTACCTCGAAGCGCTGCTTGGACTGCTCCAACTGGCGCTCGTTGGCCCGCATCAGGGCCTCCCCGGATCGCACTAGGTCCGCCGCCCGCAGGACCTTGAAGTAGGCCTCGGCGGTCCGGGCCATCAACTGGATCTGGTTGGTCTTGTACTGGGCTTCGGCCTGGGAGATGACGTCGTCCGACTTCTGTAATCCGATCCACTGACCACGGTTGTAGACCGTCTGATTCAGAGTGGCCGTGGCGGTACCGGTGGAAAAGTCTTCCCGCATGTTGCGGGTTGCAGGACCGACCTGAACGTCATAGGCCTCGACGTTCTGATAGGTGCCAGAGGCATTGACGCCAATGTTGGGCAGGAGGAGGGCCAGGGACTGGGGCTTGACCTCCTTGGTCGCCAGCAGTTGCTGCTCGGCCTGCTTGAGCAACGGATCGCTCAGCACCGCCAGGTCGTAAATCTGGATCAGATCTTCGGCCAGGGCCGGTCCGGCACCCGCGAGGGCCAGGGTCAGACCGAGGGTCAAAATACGTCTACGCATGAGCTCGTTCCCCGTGAGGATGGCGACGAATAGGCTCTTATGGGAGATCGGGGCCGATTTCCCGGGTAATTCAAGGTATCTGAAGCGTTCAAGGCGCCTGAATGGTTCAAGGCATTATAGGAGAGCCCCTTTCATTGGCTCAATGCGGGGGATCAATCCCGATAGAGATCGTCGGAAATGGGTCCGAGGCGCCGGCATGGGGGGCGACGCCCCCCTGGCCAGCAAGGGTAAAGGGATGGCGGCCCTCATGGGGCTCCTCCGCGGGACAGGTAAAACAACCCGCTCCGTTTTACCGGGGCGGGGATACCTCACGAAGCCTCCCGCTCCACGCTGGCCACGGCCTTGGGCTGGCCACGCAGCCGCCGCACCCAGCGTCCCGACCCTTCCGCCATGCCCTGGAACATGACATAGAGGCCAGGGATGACGAGGATGCCGAACAGGGTCGCCGCCAGCATGCCGCTGAGCACCGTGGTGCCCAGGTGAACGCGGGAGTTGGCCCCGGCGCCGGTGGCGATCACCAGGGGCAGCAGGCCGATGATGAAGGCCAGGGCGGTCATGAGTACGGCGCGGAAGCGCATTCGCGCCCCGGCCAGGGCGGCGTCGTACAGGCCCTTGCCCGCCTCGTGCTGTTCCTTGGCGAACTCGACGATGAGGATGGCGTTCTTCGCCGCCAGGCCGATGAGCAGCACCAGACCGATCTGGGCGTAGAGGTCGTTCTCCAGATGGCGCAGCATCAGCCCCCCCGCGGCGCCCAGGACCGCCACGGCGACCGAGGTCAGGACCGAGAAGGGGATGGTCCAGCTTTCGTAAAGGGCTACCAGGAAGAGATAGCCGAAGAGCACCGCCAGGCCGAAGATGGCCGCCTCGACCCCGGCACTCTGCTGGGCCTCCTGGAGGGACATGCCCGTCCACTCATAACCGAATCCCTCCGGCAGGGTCTTCTTGGAGGCCGCCTCCATGGCCGCCATGGACTCGCCGCTGGTGAAGCCGCGGGCGGTGCTGCCATTGATGGCGGCGGTGGGGAACTGGTTGTAGCGGAACACCAGATCGGCGCCCAGGTCGTCGCGCACCTCCGCCAGCACCCCGATGGGCACCATGGCGCCCGTGTTGGAACGGACGTAGGTCTCCCCAATCTGGTCCACCCGGGCCCGGGCCGTCTGGTCCGCCTGGACGTTGACCTGGTAGGTCTGGCCCAGGTAGGTGAAGTTGTTGACGAAGGTACTGCCGAAGACCGATTGCAGGGTCGAGAAGACGTCCGCGACCGGCACCTGGAGATACTCCGCCTGGGTACGGTCCAGGTCGAGGAAGAGCTGGGGCACGTCGGCGTCGAAGGTGGAATAGACCGAGGCGATGCTGGGGTCCTGGCGCGCCGCCGTCATCAGGCCGTTGAGGACCTGGGTCAGCTCCTGGGAGGACTGGCCGCCCAGCCCTTCGAGCTGGTAGGTGAAGCCGCCGGCGTTGCCGAGACCAGGGATGGGCGGTGGTGGAAAGACCAGGACCTCGGCGTCGGCGATGGCGGCGAAGCGGGCCTCCATGGCCCCGATCAGGCCCCGGATCTGGGTCTCCGCCGTCTTGCGGTCATCCCAGGGCTCCAGCACGAAGACCCCCAGGCCGGAGTTGGACGAGGCGGCGCCGGTGAGCATGCTGTAGCCGGTGACGGTGAGGACATTGGCCACCCCCGGCGTGGAGCGGGCGATCGCCGCCACCTCGTTCAGGACTTCGGTGGCCCGCGGCAGGGCCGCCCCGGTGGGCAGCTTGATGTCGGCGAAGAGGACGCCCTGGTCCTCGTTGGGGATGAAGCCCGTGGGCAGCCGGTCCAGAATCCACAGCGCCGCCCCGCCGACCAGGATGATGATCAGGCCGGCGACGATGGAGCGCCGGGCGATCAGTCCCACCACCCGGACATAACCGTTGCGGGTGGCGTCCAGCCCCTTGTTAAACCAGGCGAAGGGCCCGCGCTTGGCCTCCTTGGGGGTCCCCAGGAACAGGGCGCAGAGCATGGGCGACAGGGTCAGGGCATTGAGGGCGGAGATGGCCACCGCGGTGGCGATGGTCAGGGAGAACTGCTGGAAGAGACCACCGCTGATGCCCGGCAGGAAGGCCACCGGGGCGAAGATGGCGAACAGCACCAGGGTGGTGGAGATGATAGGCCCGGTGACCTGTTCCATGGCCTTGAGGGTCGCCGCCCGCCGGTCCAGCCCTTCTTCGAGCATGACACGCTGAACGTTCTCCACCACCACGATGGCGTCATCCACCACCAGCCCGATGGCCAGCACCACGGCGAACAGGCTGATGGTGTTGGCGGAGAAGCCCGCCGCCAGCAGGACGATGAAGACGCCAATCAGGGAGACGGGGATGGTCAGGGCCGGGACGATGGTCGCCTTGAGGTCCTGGAGGAAGATGTACACCACCAGCAGCACGATTACCGCCGTGATGGCCAGGGTGGAGATGATCTCGGCAATGGAGGCCTGGACGAACAGGGTCGAGTCGTACATGACCTCCGCCGCGACCCCATCCGGGAAGCGGGCCTTCAGCGCCTCAAGCTCGGCGCGCACGTCCCTGGCCACCTGGAGGGCATTGGCCCCCGGCGCCTGGTAGATGCCGATGGCCGCCGTCGGCTTGCCGTTGAAATTGGAGAAGGAGCTGTACATCTGCGACCCCAGCTCCACCCGGGCGATATCCCGGACGCGGACGATACCGCCGTCGGCGCTGGTGCGGACCACGATGTCCTCAAACTCCTCGGGCTGGACCAGTTGCCCCTCGGTGACGACGGTGAACTGGAAGACCTGATCGTCGCCGATGGGCGGACCACCCACCGAACCCAGGGCGGCCTGGAGGTTCTGCTTGCGCACCGCGTTGACCACGTCCTCCGGCGCGATGCCCAGGGCGGCCATCTTTTCCGGCTCGATCCAGATGCGCATCGAATAGTTGAGGGGGCCGAACTGGTCGGCCTGACCGACCCCCGCCACCCGCGCCAGCTCGTTCTGGACGTTGATGGTGGCGAAGTTGGACAGGAAGAGGGCGCTCTTGCTGTCGTCCGGGGAATAGACGTTGACCACCAGCAGCAGGTTGGTGGCCTCGGCCTGGACCGTCACCCCCAGGTCCTGGACCTCGGTGGGCAGCAGGGCCAGGGCCTGGGAAACCCGGTTCTGGGTGTTGACCTGGGCGATGTCGGGGTCCGTGCCCACGGCGAAGGTCACCGTCAGGGCATAGGTCCCGGCGGCGGAGGAGACCGAGGACATGTAGATCATGTCCTGGACGCCGTTGACCTGCTGCTCGATGGGACCACCGACGGTGCTGGCGATGGTCTCCGCGTCGGCGCCGGGGTAGGTGGCGTTCACCATGACCACCGGCGGGGTGATGTCGGGATACTGGGCGACGGGGATGGCCTTGATGGCCAGGAGTCCGGCCACCACCAGGACGATGGAGACGACCGACGCCAGCCGGGGCCGCTCGACGAAGACCCGGGAGATCATGGGCGTTGCTCCGCCTGGGTGGCTTTACCACCACCGGCACCCGCCCGGGTAGCCGCGTCCTTGGCCGCCCCGGCAGGGGCCGCCGGGGCACTCGCCGGTGCCTTGTCCCCACCCTGGCCCGTCGTCGCGGGCTTGGATGGGGCCGCCTTGGCGGCGTCCCCATCGGCCTGACTCTGCTTCACCGGCTTCACGACCATGCCCGGCTTGACCTTCTGCTCCCCGGAGACGATGACGATGTCCCCCACCTGCAGGCCCGAGAGGACGGCATAGTTGGTGCCCACCTGGGCCCCGGTCTTGACCGCGCGCACCGCCACCCGGTTGTCGGCTCCCACCACGAAGACCTGTTCGCCGTCCTTGGTCCGCTGGATGGCCGAGGCCGGCACCAGGGGCTGGCGCTCCTGTTCGGCGCTATGGATCACGGCGGCGATGAACTGACCGGGCAAGAGCATCTGCTCGGGGTTGGGGAAATCGGCGTAAACGGCGACGGTGCCGGTGCGTGGATCGACCTGGTTATCGACAAAGGCGATCTCCCCGGGGTGGGCGTAGGTCGCTCCCGTCGGCAGGATGAGCTTGGGAATGAACTTTTTGCGGATGACCTCCAGCCCATCCCCATCGGTCATCTCGGCGATGCGCACGAAGATCGCGCCGGGAATGGAGAAGACGGCGCGGATGGGATCGAGCTGGACCACGGTGGCGAGGGTACCGCTGGCGGTGTTGACCAGGTTGCCCTCGGTGTACTTGGTGGGGCCGATGCGCCCGGCGATGGGGCTGGTGATGGTGGTGTAGCCCAGGTTGATCTGGGCGGTGGCGATCGACGCCTTGGCGTCCTCACCCTGGGCCTTGCCCTTGTCCACCGCCGCCTGGGCCTCGTCGCGCTGGGCCTTGGCCTTGTCGCGATTGGCCTGGGAGGTGTCGCCCTTCTTTAGCAAGGTATCCTGACGATCGAGGTCGAGCTGTTTGTTGGCCAGATCGGCCTCCGCCGCCGCCTGGCTGGCCTGGGCCACGGCCAGTTGCGCCTTGGCGCCGTCAAGGGTGGCCTGGAAGGGGGCCTGCTCAATCTGATAAAGGAGTTGATCCTTGGCGACCATGGCCCCCTGAGCGAAGGCCAGCTTGGTGAGGAAGCCCTCCACCCGGGCCTTGATGTCCACCGACTGGATGGCCTTGATGGTGCCGATGAAGCGCTCCTGCTTGTCCACCAGCCCCTCCTCGATGGCGGTGACCACGACCGCGGGCACGGGCGCCTTCTCCTCGGCCGGCGGCGGCGTCGCAGCGGCCAGCGGCGACGGGGCGAAGCTCAAGGGGGTCAGGGCCAGGGAAAACAGCAGGATGGAGAGTGGGCGGCGGGCAAGGCGGGCGGCGATGGACATGGGGCGGAAACCGGAGGAAGGGCGGAGGGCGGCAGTATAATCCCCTCGCCGCGGGGACGCCGGAGCAATCGCGCCGCGATCCCCCGACCAGGGTGGCCCAGGCATCTACTTGCAGCTAGAAAGGGATCAAGCAGCGGCTTTCATGACGAAATCGACATGGATCGCGTCATACGGGAAATGGATCTTGCCCTCGGCGGTTTTTTCCACTATGCCGGCTTTGCGCAGTGCCATGACATCCGCATGGACGGCTTTGACATCGCGCTGGACCCTGCGGGCCAATTCCCGAATGGAGAGGGGTCCGGTTCCAGCCATGGTCTGCAAAATTCGCCAGCGTTTGGCGGTCAGCGCCTGCCAGAGGAGTTCCGGGGTGGCGAAACTGATCCGGGGGTCGCTGGGTTGCCCTGTCTTCCAGGCCTCGGCAAAATCCGCGAGGTTATCCTCGAGGGTGCGGACATCAAAGGTTATCGTCGTCATGCTGGCACCTCGTGACATCGGCCATGAAATCGGCGATCAGTTGTTCAATTTCAGTGAAGTGGTAGCCACTTTCCCGCCCGTTCCGGTGGCGGTGATCCCCTTTTCCCGCCTCGTCGTCGTATCGCAACACGCAATCACCGTCCTTCACCAGGGCGAGGCGGTATTTGTAGCGGTGTTGGCAGCCGCTGACCGGTCGCGGTAGTTTCCAGGCAACCAGTTCCGCGAACACATTCGCGCGCAACTGGATGCGGCGGTTGAACAAGGGTTGAGCGGCCATGTTGGACAAGATAACAACATCGCCAAGGCCAGGCAATGCAAACAGAAAATCGTGCCGGATTCGGATGGGGCGGGTCGGCTAGCCAGCGCGGCGGCTAGTGTTTGCTGGGGCCATTTGCGAAACAGCCATTTTTTGGACTGCTTGAAAAGGTCATTTTGCGAAACAAAGCCATTTTTTCGGACACCCAACAGGCGGAGACCCTCCGTCAGCTCGTCGCGTCCGGGCTGTGCTTGGCCCGGCAGCGCCGACATCGCCTGGCCCTGCTCCTCGCCGGTTCCGCCTCCTGGTGTCGGCTGGCTGCGGAGGTCTGTCTGGCGGCAAATCCGGGCCAGGGCGTCTGGCTATCCGATGGTCCCGGACCCGATGATCGGCGCCCCCTCGCCGCCGGTCCGCGACTGCTGGGCGAGGAACTCGATTATCTGGTCTACGACGCCCATGCCGGCTTTGACCCCGACGGCTTTGGCGCCGCCACCGGCGCCCTGCGTGGCGGTGGACTGCTTCTGCTTCTGACCCCTCCCCTCCCCCTCTGGCCCCATCTGCCGGACCCCCAGGCCCAGCGCGTCACCGTCGCACCCTTTCACCCCGATCAGCTCAACCACCGCTTCCTTACCCGCCTGGCGCGGGTACTGGGGATCGCGGCGGAACTGATCCAGGTCGAAGAAGGTGCCCCCATCCCCGTATCACTCCCGGCGCCCTGGCAGCTTGACCCGGAGCTGGCCGCGGCCTCTGACCGGGCGCAGGGCCAACATTCGAACACTGAAAATGCCCCGGCGTCAGTTCTGGCGTCTCCACCCAGGGCAACCGTTCAGCCCCCTCTCCCCAGCCCTCCCCCGCCAGGGGGGAGGGAGCAAGAGGATCAGCGGTTTGTACTATCCATGCCCGTCCAGGGAGCAGGGGGAGGTGAATGCCTGCCTCCCGGGACGAAAACGGACCCGGCCACCGACTCCGGTCGATCCGAGCAGGACCTGGACCGCCTTTGCCGGACCGAGGACCAGCGTCTGGCGGTGGCGGCCATCCTGCGTGCCGCCCGGGGGCGCGCCCGCCGGCCCCTGGTCCTCGTCGCCGACCGCGGTCGCGGCAAGACCGCCGCCCTGGGGATCGCCGCTGGCGAACTGTTGACCGGCGGGATGCGGCGCATCCTGGTCACCGCCCCGCGCCTGGCCGCCGTCGAGCCGCTGTTTTGCCTGGCCGCCACGCGCTGCCCAGCGGCTCAGGCCGCCGGCGAGTTGCACTTTCGGGCCCCGGACGCCCTCTGTCAGGCCCCCGAGCCCGCTGACTTGCTGCTGGTGGACGAGGCGGCTGCCATCCCCGCGCCCTTGCTGGAATGTCTGCTCCAGGCCTATCCCCGCCTGGTCTTCGCCACCACTATCCATGGCTATGAGGGTACCGGACGCGGCTTCGAGGTGCGCTTCCGCCAGGCCCTGGAGCGGCTCACCCCCGATTATCGTCGGCTGGAGTTGCGGACCCCCATCCGCTGGGCCGCGGATGATCCCGTCGAGGCCCTAGTCGCCCGGGCGCTGCTGCTGGATGCCAATCCCACCGAGGACGCACGGGTATCGGGCGCGCGGCCGGACGGGGTGGAACCGGTCCGGTTCGATCGCGACGCCTTGGCTCGGGACGAAGCCACCCTGAGCCAGCTCTTCGGCCTCCTGGTGCTGGCCCATTACCAGACCCGGCCGCTGGATCTGCGGCACCTGCTGGATGGCCCCAACCTCCAGGTCCATGCCCTGCGCCAGGGCGGCCAGATCGTCGCGACCGCCCTGGTCGCCATCGAGGGCGGCCTGGACCCGGACCTGGCCGCGGACATCTACCAGGGCCGGCGGCGGCCCCAAGGCCATCTGCTTCCTCAGACCCTGAGCGCCCATGCCGGTCTGGCGGCCGCCCCCACCCTGCGCTGGGCACGGATCGTCCGGCTCGCCGTCCACCCGGCCGTCCAGGGCCGGGGCCTGGGGCGGCATTTGCTCCAGTGGATACTGAACCAGAATCGGGCCCAAGGCCTCGATCTGCTAGGGGTCAGCTTTGGCGCCACCGCCGACCTGCTGAGCTTCTGGGCCGCCTGCGGGCTGACCCCCGTCCATCTGGGCACCAGCCGCAACGCCGCCAGCGGTGCCCATGCCGCCGTGGTCCTGCGCCCCCTCACCCCAACTGGCGAGGACCTGGCGCGGCGGGCCAGAGCGCGCTTCCGCCGCCGTTTTCCGCTCCTGCTGACCGGCCCTTTCCGGCACCTGGAGCCCGGCCTGGTCGCCGACCTGCT
This sequence comes from uncultured Gammaproteobacteria bacterium, assembly GCA_937862735.1. Classification (GTDB taxonomy): domain Bacteria; phylum Pseudomonadota; class Gammaproteobacteria; order Chromatiales; family Chromatiaceae; genus M0108. The sequence goes on along the minus strand of CALMDH010000254.1, from coordinate 23,577 downwards.
GGCGCTCACCTGCCCGGCTTCAGAACCGCCACGGACTCAAGCGGAAGACAGTGACCCCGACGGGCGGGAACTGGCCGCCTTTGCCTTCGCCCAGCGGCCCTTCGAGGCCAGCCTGGCCGCCCTTCAGGCATTGGCCCGGGACCGGCTGGGACCGGCCCTCCGCGCGGGGCATTGTTCGCGGGAAGAGGTCATCCCCCTCATCGTCACGGTGTTGCAATGCCGGGACTGGGCCGAGGCCATTCGCCTGGCCGGCGCGTCAGGACGAGCACAACTGATCGCCTTGTTGAGGGAAACCTGCGCCAGACTGCTTTCCTGGTCCCCTTCGTAACCACCTTGGGCGGGTGACTGACCCATCGCGTGGCGGAACCACCTCCTGTTGGTTCACTACCACGCCCAGGTCCTGGTTGCCCGATTCAGACCCCACGCCACACCAGCCGCTCTCCCCCGAGAGCCACGACGGCAAAAGCGCGCAGCTCGGCGAGGCCATGGCGTTGGCGCAAGAGGGCGCCATAGTCCCGCGCCTGTTCCGTGGCTTCTTCCAGCTTCGCCGCTACCGCCGGCAAGGCAGCGAGGGCCTCGCGCGGTTGGGCGCGTACCTGTTCTCCGGTCAGGCCCAGGTCCTTGAGGCCCAGGTACTTGAATTCCAGCAGCAGGTCCAGGGCCTGGAAGCGGCGCATATCGGGACGCACGATGAGGGCCAGGTCAGCATATCCACGTTCGGTCTCCAGTTCCGAGACGGCCATGTAGAGCCGGTCGTCGAACAGCAGGGTCAGAAAGGCGAATTTGACCAGCAGTTCATTGGTCCAGCGGTAGTCGCGGTTAGACAGCACACGAAAATAGCCCTGTTCGATCAGGTCGGCCAGCGGGGCCAGGTCGCCGCGTTGGCCCAAACGGCGAACGGCATCGGGCAACGCCCGCCCCACACCGGCAGGGGGCAGCCAGTCCTCACGTAGCCGCTCGACATAAAGCCCGCGGGCGACCAGGTTAGGGATGCGCAGAATGCATTCGTTGAAGGAGGTCACCCCCGCCAGGGTGAGGATGCCAAAGAAGTATAGCAGCGAGGCCATGAAGGACTGGTCCTTCGTGGCCATCAGTACGTCCACCACGCCGAAGCGTCGGGCCAGTTCCGGGATCACCACCCGGTCGTCCCCTGACAGGGCGTCCAACAACAGGTCTACCCCACGCGGCAGGGCGGCGACGTAGGCGAGCTTACCCCGGTCCATGGCCAGGTTCTCGTCCAGGAGGCGGCGGGGATAGCGCCCATCCCGCGCCAGGGCCTTGAGGAAGTAGAGGCTCAGGGTCGGGTTGTAGAGGCTTTCGCTGGCCTCCTCGCTGAACCGATAGCCGTTGTAGAAGATGCGCATGGTCTCCAGGGCCAATCCGGGAGACCAGTCGCCGCCCTCCGCCGCCAACTGCCCCAGCACCGTCGCCAGTTCGGCCTCGGTAAAGCCGCACAGGTCGTTGAAGGCCGGTTCCAGATAAATGCTTTCGGCGACGTTGTAGCCACTGGTCATGTCACTCAACACGACCGGGGAGACGCCGGTAATGAAGACCCGGTCCAATCCCAGTCCTCCGGCGGCGGCCTTCACCGCCTTGAAGACGGTCTTCAGCAGACCCTCGCCGTACAACAGGGCCTCGTAGCGTCCCTGGCTGCCGTCCCGGTCCGCCATCAATACCTCGTTGGCGAAGTTGTCGTATTCGTCGATGAGGAGGTAAAGCTTATAGGGGGTGGCGCGGATCGCCCCGAGGACGGTCTCCAATGAGGAGATGGCATTGTCAGGATGGATCGCGATGTCGCGGGTCCAGTAGGCCGCGTAATCGCTAACGAACCCGGCGATGCGGTCATGGAGATGCTGATGCAGCGCCGCCTCGATGTCCTTGACCTCCCCCTGGGCCTGGACCAGGGAGAAGTCCCACTTCATGACGAAGAAGTTGTTGCGCAAAGGCGTGGGGGCGCGCCCTACCGCCAGGCGACCAAAGAGGTCCGGGAATTGCTCCGCCCGGTTGAGGTCGTAGTAGTGCTCCAGCATGGACAGGAGCAGGCTCTTGCCGAAGCGGCGAGGACGCAGGAACAGCAATTGCCGCCCGGTCGTCTCAATCAGCGGCAGCCGATCGGTGCGGTCCTGATACCAGTAGCCCCCTTGGATCAGGGTGCCGAAGTCGCTCAGGCCGTAGGGGAATTGCATCGGGATTTGCCCATTCTGAAGAGGATTGGGAGGGTGTATGGATAGCAGAGAATGGCGGATCGTTTCACACCCACGGTAAGACCAGCCTCCATCATAATTATCGGGCCGCAGGCCGACGGGCGAAACTTCGGACAGGATGCCACGGATCGCGGACAATGCGCCGCGAAGATAGATCGATGTCATGGGATCACTGGGTCAGTTTTATCCCCTTGGCGGGAGTGCAGGACGAGGACGCTGACCCTGCTCTCAAGAACCTGCTCTCAAGAGCAGCGACAACGCCTAGCAGATGTTCCAGGGACTACTTCCATCCATGCCTCTACCCCCGCGATGAACCCTGATCCTCACGCCATCGGCTCCGCTTTCCCGGCGGCATTCGCCTACCCCCAGGGTTCGCCGGCGTCGGCGGTGGGCGCCGCTCTGGCCGCTATCGGTCTGACCGGCCCCCGCCCGGTGCTGATCCTGGTCGGGGGCGCCGCCAATCTCGACCCGAAGGTGGCGGTCCGGCTGCGTCCCCTGTTCAGGGACCTGGTGCCCGTTCTGGATCGGCTGGGGGCGGCAGTGATCGACGGTGGTACCGATGTTGGGGTCATGGCCTTGATGGGCGAGGCGCGCCGGCACGCCAGCGGGCGGTTTCCGCTCATCGGGATCGCGCCTCGCGGGCGGGTAGACTTCCCCCACCCGGGGACGACCACTCCCGAGGATTCGGGGCCCGCGCCGGGGCTTGACCCAGCCCCATATCGATCCGCTGGGCAAGATCGGCAAGAGCCCCGGGTCGCCCTGGACCCCCATCACAGCCATTTCCTCCTGGTGCCGGGAGAGCGCTGGGGAGACGAATCCCCCTGGCTCATGGCCGCGGCGGAAAGGCTGGCCAGTGGGCGGGCCACCCTGATGCTGGTGGCCGGGGGCGGGGAGATCACCCGGCGGGATATCCTGCATCGGCTCCATCAGTCCGGTCGGATCCTGGCGCTCGCCGGCAGCGGAGGCACGGCGGACGCCCTGGTCGCCTGGCGCCGGGGCGAGGGACCGCTACCGGTGGACGATCAGGCGGTCTTCGCTACCGCCCTGGTCGAGGTTCTGGACTTGACGGAGGCCCCCGGCGAATTGCCCCAGCTTGTGGCGCAAGCCTTAGCCTCTTGAGGACAAACAAGGGATGGCCCTCTCTTTCCGGCGAACATCCATCCTGGTCCTGGGCGGGGATGCCTTGGCGGACCAGGTGGTCGCCAGTCTGCGCCGGGAAGGCCACCGGGCGCGGCGCCTCGATCCTCTGGATTCGCTGGCACCGGACAAGGCCAACACCTTGACCCTGCTGGACCCAGCAGCGCTGGACCCGACCCGAAACCCCGTCCTGATTCTGGCCGATCCGCCGGATGCTCCTACCCTGGTTGCCCACCTACTCGCCCATGTCCGGGAAGCCAACCGCCAGCACCTGGCGGGGCGGCGGCTGGCTGGTCAGGGGGGATGGCCAAGCCGAACGCGACCGGTTCAGCGCCTGATCCTCATGCACCCCCGTGACCCCGCCCCCGTCCTGCCCCCGCCGGAGCCGGGCGACCCGCTGCGGATTGAGACCTTCGCCATCGAGGATCGCGCCGCCCGCGCGGTCCTTCGCCGTTGGCCCCCGCATCTGGGTCTCGACCCCGGTTTTGGCCAGGTCCCCCACCTGCTCTTCCTCGGTTTCGCCCCGCCCGCGCGGGCCTTGCTGCTGCAGGCCCTGCGCCTGGCCCATTACGGCCAGGGCCGGCCGCGGATCAGCCTGGTCTGCGACCATCATGAGGCCATCGCGACCGATCTGCTGGGCGCTTATCCCCAGGCCCACCTGATTGCCGACCTGCGCTTCGCGCCCCTGGAGGACATGTCCCGTCTGCTCCGGGGAACGGCCGCGCCCGATCCTGTCACGCCGTCCCCGGCCAATCCCCCCGTCACCCTGGCCCTGGTCTGTATGGCGGGCACTCCGCCCGCCCATCCTCATCCCGGCGATCCCGCCATCCCGGAGGACCGTCCCACCGCCGATCACCCCGCTAGCCCCGGCCTGGCCCGTTCTGCCGCCGATAGCGCATGCAACCCCGGTCTGGTCCTCTACACCGCTGATCAGGTCAGCCACCCTGGCCTGGCACGCTCCGCCGTTGAGAGCCTTGACTACCCGGGCCTGGCCCTGGCGCGGCGCCTGATCGACGAACTGGCGGCCAGCCAGGGGGTCTCCCCCCCGGTGCTGCTGGAGGTGGGTGACGCCGAATCGGGGGGTGAACTCGACGACTGGGATGGCCAGATCATCCCCATCGCCTATCGCCGGGAGGCCTGCAACGCCGCCCTGCTCCTTGACGGCGTCGGGGACGAACTGGCGCGCAGCATCCATGAACACTACTGCGACACCATCGCCGCCCAGGGCCGGGATCTGGCCCTGGAGCCCGCCGGCCAGCCCTGGGAACGGCTGGCAACCTCCTATCGCCAGGCCAACCGCCATCAGGCCGACCACGTCTGGGCCAAGCTCGCCGTCACCGACTGCCGGGCGGTGGCGGAGGACCTGGTGGAGGCCTTCGCCCTGAGCCCCCTGGAGGTCGAGCGGCTAGCGATGGTCGAACATGACCGCTGGGCGGCGGATCGCTATCTGGATGGCTGGTCCCATGGCCCCACGCGGGACAATGCCCGCAAGCTCCACCCCCAGCTCATCCCCTACGCGGAACTGTCGGAGGCGATGAAGGACCTGGACCGCTTCGCCGTGCGCGGCCTGCCGACCCTGGCCGCCCGGCTCGGGCTCGGTATCCAGCGCCTGCTCATCCTCGGCGTTCACCCCCCCGGACCCGCTTGTCCGACAGGCAAGCCCCTGCGCCACCTGGCGCGGGCACTCGGGGAGGGCTTGCGTGAACGCTATCCGGACCGCGCCCTGGTCCTCGCCACCACCCTGACCGATGCCCGGGAACGCGCCCTGGCCCAAGTGTTGATGGCGGGTGCCGAGCCCGCGGGACTTTTCCTGCTGTTGCCCCACCCCCTCAACCAGCTTCTGGCCCGGCTGAACCCGCCCGCCGCCCGCCGCGATTTCCTGGACCTGCTGACCCGGGCCGAACGGCGGATCAGCCTGCGCGGCGAGGCGGAATTGGCCACCTGGTTCGCCCGCCGGGCCGAGATCCACCTCATTCTTAACGACCAATCCCCGGAAATCAGGGCGATTGCGGACGGCGGGGAAACGCCGCACAAATGCATCCTGCTCAATCCTGACGGCGCCGGCCTGACATGGACCTTCGATTACTAAACTTCCGTGGCCCCCGGGGCTGGATCGAGGCCCTGGGCCTGGCGGCCCTGGCCCTGGCCAGTTGCCTGGCTTACTACGGTCGGGTCCTGGCGGGGCGGGCGCGTTTCGACCTGCCGGCCTTCGCTGCTGCCCTGCAACAATCCGGCCTGTCGATCCTGCCGGCCATCACCCTGGTCATGATCGCCATCGGCCTCATCCTGGGCCATCAGGTGGAAGGCATCCTCACCCAGTTCGACCTGCCGGTGGTGGTCATCCTGACGGTCGCCTTCGTCATCATCATCGAGGTGCTGCCGGTCCTGGTCGGCATTCTGGTGGCGGGGCGGGCCGGGGTCGCCCTGGCGGTGCGCCAAGCGACCCTCCTGGCCACTGGCGAGATGGATGGGCTTTTGGTGTGCGGGATAGAGCCCCTGCCCTTTACCCTGGCCCCGGTCCTGCTGGCCATGTTGCTGATGAGTTTCGCCTTCCTGGTCTGGGGGACCCTCGTGACCTTCGCCGTGGCCGGCGCCTGGCTCTGGGCCAGCTCCGGGGTGGCGCCGGCCTTGTTCCTGGAGATGCTGACCAGCGCCCTCACCCCCGGGGCCCTCGTCGAGGCCCTGGTCAAACCCCTGCTGTTCGCGGTGCTCATCGCCCTCATCGCCACCCTGAACGGCATCGGCGCGGGGCGCCGGCCAGGGGGGATCGCCGGCGCCGCCACCGGCACCATGATCGGGGCGGTCACGGCCATCCTGGTCACGGACCTGCTCTATATCGTCCTGGCGCGGGTCTGAGGAGGAGCGGGATGTCCCTGGCGCTGAGTCTCAATGGCGTCTTCCAGCACGTGGCCGGGCGCCTGGCCCTCCAGGGCCTGAGCCTGGACCTGGCGGCAGGAGACTGGCTCCTGGTCTGCGGCCCGAATGGGGCGGGTAAGACCCTGCTCTCCCGCCTGGTGCTCGGCCTCGACCGGCCCTCCGCCGGACGCGTCCGGGTCCTGGGCCGGGACCTGGCGCAACTTGACGGGCGCGGACTGGAACGATTGCGGAGGGAGGTCGGCGCCGTCATCCAGCGCGGCTCGCTGCTTGCCGACCACAGCGTCCTGGCCAACATCCTCCTGCCCCTGCGCCATGAACCCATGACACGCGGGGAGATGGCGCGGGCGGCGCGGCTGGTGATGACCCTGCTCGGCCTGGACGGCATGGAAAATCATCCGCCCCAGGCCCTGTCCCTGGGGCAGCAGCGGCGGGTGGAACTGGCCCGGGCCCTGATCCGCCGCCCCCGACTCCTGGTGTGGGACGGCCTTTCCGACGGCCTCGACCCGACGGTGGCCCGGGAGATCCTCGCCGTCCTGGACAGTCTGCGCGACGGCCAGCCCATGGCCCTGCTCGCCACCGACAACACCCCCGATGCCCTGGGGGGCATCCCCGCGCGGGTCGCGGTAATGAACCGCGGGCGCCTACTCTATGAGGGCCCCCCGGAGACCCTGGCCGCCGCCAGTGCCCAGGACCTGGAACTGCGCACCGCCCTCGGAGCCCGGTTTTGATCTCATCCCAACCCAGACTCATCCATATGATTGATATGCTGACCCAATGAGCGACAACCACCCCATCCCGCCCGCCGCGCGGCGTCTCGACCGCCTCTACGCCCCCCCGGAGATCGGCGCCCCCGGCAAGCGCCGGGCACTGGCCGAGCGCCGCCAGTTGCTCCTGGCGGGGCTCTTCGTCCTGGCCATGGGGGTCCTGGTCATGGCCGCCTTCGCCTTGATCCTGCCGGGCTTCCTGGGCAAGATCTACCGGCTTGAGGCCTATTTCCCCGACGCCGAGGGCCTGGACCCGGGGATGCAATTGGTTCAGGAGGGCTATGTCATCGGCCTGGTCGAACGTGTCCAACCAGTCTTCCCCGGCGACCCGGCCCATGGCCTTCATTGCCCTCCCCCCGCCACGGCTGGTCCGCCCCGCTCACCCACCCTGCCCTGCTTTCGCGCCACCCTGCGCATCCGTGACCCGTGGCCCATTCCCCGGGACAGCCAGGTGCGACTGGCGACCCTGGGCTTGCTGAAGGGCAATGCCCTGCGCATCGAGGTCGGCCAATCGGCGGAGCTGCTCGCTCCCGGCACGGTCATCACCGCCCGCGCCCCCGAGCCCGACTTGACCCAGCAGCTCGCCGTCCTCACCGAGACGGTGCGCCTGGTGGTCGAGGAGAGCATTGCCCCGACCCTGGCCAGCATCCGCGATCAGGTCAAGACCATCGAACTCCTGGTTGGTACCGGTGAGGACCAGGGGGAGGGCCTGGCTGGCAACCGCGAGCAACTGGCCGGCGCCTTCGAGAACCTGCGCCTGTTGTCGGACAACCTGGTCAAGACAGTGGACCCCCAGACCATCGGCGCCATCCTCGCCTCGGTGGAGACCATGTCCGCCGACCTGGCGCGCATCACCGCCGAAATGGCCGGCAGCACCCAGGACGTTCAGCGGACCGTCACCAACTACGGCGACCTGGCCACGGACATCCGCGGCCTGGTCAACGAGAACCGCCCCGCCCTGCGGCGCTCCGTGGATGACACCCAGTACCTGCTGCAGGCCCTGGCGGCGTCCCTCACCCCCGTCCTGACCAATATCGAGGACGCGAGCCGCAACCTGGCCGCCTTTTCCCAGGAACTGCGCAACCAGCCGCTCAACCTCCTTCGTAACCGGGAAACCCAGGAGCAAGCACCATGGTTCAAATGATGCCGGTTCATGCCTTCCGGTCGATTCCGACTCGCCCAGCCAGGGGCATGAAGGGCCCTGGCTGGGCGCGCGGTACCGTCGTGCTCACGGGCCTCCTGCTGGGGCTTGGTCTTGCCGGCTGCGGCTCCCCGGTGCCCATCAAGGAGGATCAGTATTTTTCCCTCACTCCGCCCACCACGCTGGAACCTGGCTCCCTCGCGACTGAGGGTGGAGCGGTAGCCCGCGACCGCGCGCCCCTGCCCGCCAGTCTGCAAGTCAACGAACTGGCCGCCCGCGGTTTCCTTGGCGGGCGGCAGATCCTCTTCCGCACCGCGCAGGCGCCCCGGGAGACACAGCGTTACGAGCAACGCCTGTGGGACGAACCCGTGCCCCGGGCCCTCTCCCGTCACCTGGCGACCCGCATTCGTGACGCCGGGGTCTTCCGCTTCGTCCTCATCCCCGCCGACCGGGGGCGCGCCGATTACCTTCTCGGCGGCGAGGTGGAACGTTTCGAACACCTGCCCACCGCACACCCGCCCCGCATGGCCGGGACCCTCAGCCTGACCCTGATCAGGGCCAGCGATGGCCATCCCCTCCTCGAACGTCGCCATGACGCCGAGGTGCCGGTCACCGGCCCCACCCCGGCGGACATGGCCACCGCCGCCACCCACCTGGCGGACCAACTGGCCGCCGCCGTGGTGGAGGACCTGCGGTCCTGGCGCGACCTCAAGGGGCCGAGGTAGGTCGCGCCGCCTGCAAGTTCTCATCCATGAAGCGCCGGGCCGCCTGGATCAGGGCCAGGCGCGCCCGATCCGCCCCCCAGTCCGCCGCCAGGGCCGGGTCCGCCTCCGCCCCCTCGTCCCACAGTTGCCAGAGCAGGGCGACGTCGTTGCGATAGGCCGCGCCGATGCTCAGGCCATCCGGACTGAAGCTGGCATGGGAAGCGCCGCCCAGCCCGGCGGACAGGGTCAGGTAGGCCGTCAGGGGCCGCAGTTGGAGCCGGGTGGGGTTGGGCCAGAGGCGCACCGTGCCATCCCGGGAGGCGGTGAGCAGCCAGCGCCCATCGGGAGAGAAGTCGAGGCTGAGGATTCGCGCCTTGTGGCCGGTCAGCCGGGCGAGTTGCGTACCGTCCAGGTCCCAGACCTGGGCCTCCCCCTCGCCGCTGGCGGTGACCAGGGTCCGGCCATCCGGGGCGAAACGCACGCTGGTGACCGCGCCGGCCCGAGGGTCCAGATAGCGGGGTGCGCCACAGGTGGCACCGGCGATCCCGGCGCTCTCAACATTGCCGGCGCTCCCGGCTACCCCTGCGTCTCTGGCATCTCCGGCAACTCCAGCAGCTCCGGCGAGTTCGACCAGGGCGAGGCGGCCATCCTCGCTGGCCGTGGCCAGGTGGCGGGCGCCGGGGCTGAAGGCCAGGTCCTGGACGTTGTTCCTGTGCCAGGGCCCGGCGCAGACCGGGGTCCAGTGACCAGTGCCATCGACCCGCAGCACCTGGACTGAGCCGTTCTCGGCGCCGCTGGCCACCCAGACCATCCCCGCCTCATCCCGGGCCAGGGCCGCCGCGCGGACACCGCCGGCGCCCGGTTCCGTCGGCAAATCCTCCCCCAGGGGGGCGCAGGTGCGCAGGTCCCAGAGCCGCACCGGATGCCAGGAGTCGTTCGAGGCCGTCAGCAGCCAGTCGCCCTGGGGGGCGAAGAGCGCCTGGTAAACCGCTGGACAGTCCGGTCTGCCGTTCTGGGTACAGGGCTGGGCGTCGGGGGTCAGGGCCAGGGTGCAGATCTCCTCGCCCTTGGCCAGGTCCCAGACCCGGGCCGTGCCGTCAAGGCCGGCGCTGGCCAGCAGCCCGGCGCCGGGGGAGAAGCCGACGCGGCGCACCCGGTCCCGGTGGCCCTGGCCCTCGTCCCCCAAGCGCCAGTGCAAGGCCGGTATCAGGCCCGTCGCGCCGCGCTCCAGGCGCCAGACCTCGATGCGGCCGTCATGGGACCCCATCGCCAGGAGCAACGCGGAGGATGGGTTGGGAAAAGTGCCGCTTGGACTGGTTGAGGGTCCCCCCGGTCCAGGGGAGGCACCTTCGCGCGGGTCGCTCGGCCCCAAGGCGATCCCGCCCGGAGCGGAAGCCATGCCGGACGGGGCGGAGGAGGCGCCGGGCGGCTCCCGGGACACCATGGCACCCGTCCCGGTCGGCTCCCGGGATGTGGGAGGAGACGTGCCGATAGGACCCATCCCCGCCGCGGCTGGCGACGCCATGGCCAGGGCGAGATGGGCGACTTGGTCCGCCTGGGGAAACTGGAGGACGAAGGTCGCCGCCGGCCGCACCGACCAGAGCCGGGCCGAGCCGTCCTCGCTGGAATAGCTGAGGATGCGCCGTTGATCGCGGCTGAAACGCGCCTCGGTGATATCCCCCTCATGGCTGACGACCGCCAGGCTCTGGCCGGTCCAGAGCCCCCAGAGCCGGATGCTGTCATCCTGGGAGGCGGTGAGGACGATGGGCTCCTCCTCGCTGTGATCCTGTCCCGGAGCGATCTGCACCTGGTCCACCGCGAGGTCGTGATGGCCGAAGATCTGGGCCTCCCCGCTCTCGAGGTCCCAGCGCACCACCTGGCCATCGTCATCCACCGCCACCAGGTTGCGCCCACTGGGGCTGAAGGCGATCTTGCGCACCGAGGCCCGGTGGATGCGGATCTTGCGCCCATCCCGCGTGATGACCCCCAGCTCCGCCAACTCGCGCCCGGTCAGGTCGTAAACCCGGATGCGGTCGTCGCCGAAGGCCACGGCCACCCGCTCACCGCGTGGGTCCATCACGGCATGGTAGGCCGGGCGACCCTGGGACCCCCCGGCCGGCAGGACGGCGAGCTCCTCCCCGGTGTGGGTCGCCACCACCTTGGCGGTCCCATCGAAGGAGGCCGTCATCAGCCGCCGGCCATCCGCGGAGAAGGTCAGGGCGCGGACGCCGCGGTCATGGATCTGGCGATCCCAGAGGGGCGGCCCGGGGTTCTCCAGGTCCAGGACGCACAGGGCGGGGGCGCGCCGCTCGCCATGGATGAGGGCCAGGTAGCGCCCGCTCGGGTCCAGGGCGATGGGCCCGCGGGGGCGCGCGCCGCAGGTCCAGGTCGGAGGATCCGCCGCGGCGGCGGGCAGGCGCCAGACGCCCGCCTCCCCAATCCCCAGCGGCAGGGCCGACTCCCCGCTGCCCGGGAACCGCAGGGCATGAATCGGCAGGTCCGGAGCCGCCAGGGACCCCGCGTAGTGATAGCGCTGTCCCTGGAGGATCCAGCGTTCGGCGCCGCCCCCGGGGGCGGGCAGCGCCAGGCGCTCGCCATCGTCGCTAAAGGCCGCCGCCAGGGCGCCGCCGCCCCCGGTCGGGCCAGAGACCATGGTCACCAGGCGGTTGCGGATGAAGGCCCGGCTCAGGCTATCCGTGGCCTCCGCGGGCAGATAGGGGCCGGCCGCCAGGGCCAGACGGACCGCCTCGGCGGTATTGCCGCGGTCGATGGCGCTCTCGGCGTTGCGCAACTGGCTGCGGTAGAAGCTGAGCCGTGACTGGCTGGAGGCGTCCCAGGCCCACCAGGCGGTGGAGGTGGCGATCAGCAGCAGGCTGAGCAGGGTCCACCCCAGGACGCGCGCCTGGCGGTTGCGGCGCCGTTGCACGCCCAGGTAGAGACGGCTCTGCTCCAGATAGTCGCGCTCCAGAGGTTCCAACTCCGCCGGGTAGGCGGTGGCAAAGACCTGGGCGGCGGCGTAGCCGGTCTCGCCCAGCAGGTATTCCCGGTTGCGGTCGGTGCGCCGCCAGAGGCGTGCCTGGCGGCTGAGCTGATAGCGCAGGATGAGATCCCGGCGCTGGGCCGGTTCCGCGAGCAAGTCCCGCAGCGGCTGCCAGCGCTCCAGCAGCACTGGATGGACGAGGGTGGCGATGGGCCGGAACCGCTCCCACCGGCGGGCGGCCTCCCGGGGATCAGACGTGGCGACGCTGTCCTCACCGGGGTCGAGGGTGGTTGGCGACGCGCCCGTGGCGAGGGGGGGCTCAGGGGTGGTGGGCGACTCCTTGGTGATCAGGTCCGTGCCCAAACGCAACAGGCGTCCCACCCCCCCATGGCGGATGCGCCGCTCCTCCCGGGTTTGCCGCCACAACCGCCGCAGGTCGTCCCAGATGCCCGGGGCGGAGGTTGGGGCGGTCACCGCCTCGGCGTCCTCCTCCTCCGCGTCGGCCACCAGCAGCCGCGCCGCGATCAGGCGCTCCACCAGGGGCGCCACCGCGGGCAGACGGGTCAGGGTCTGGAGATCTCCGGCGCGGAGGCCGGGACGGGGCGCCCCGCTCCCCTCCAGGGTGACCAAGGCCCGGCACAGGGTCGGCAGGGCGGCCCGCTGGGGGGGCTCCAGCTCCGCCCACAGGGCATCGGCGCGGGCGATGAGGCTGCCGGTCACGCCGCCCAGGCTGCGCAGATCGGCCAGGGTCAGCAGGGATGATCGCGCCGCCCCTTCGTCCCGCCGGGCGGCCGCCCGGCGGTAGAGGGCATCCAGGACCTCCTGCAAGGCGGGGGGCCAATGCGTCAGCAGACCGGCCTCCGCCTCCAGGGCGTCCACCAGGCCGCGCCCGATGCCGCTGGTCGGTTCTTCAAAATCGATGGCGGCGACCCGGGCCGGGATCTCGATCACCTGCCGGATGCGGGCCGTGGCGGGGGGTTGCAGGGGAAACCAGCTCACCTCGTCCAGTTCCCCTGCCAGTTCGGGTAAGTCGGCGAGCAGGGGAAGAAAGTCGCTGCGCAGGGTGGCAATGACCCAGATGCCGTCCCGAGCGGCCAGGCAGCGCAGGGCCGTGAGAAAGGGGCGGGAGCTAGTGGCGCCAAACAGGGGGTCCAGGGGATCGACGACGATGACCAGTTGCGCCCGCCCACCGTTTCCGCCCCCCTGCTCCGCGAACTTGACGCTGACCTGGGTCAGAGCCGCGGCCAGTTCGGTGGCGGCCACCTCGGGGGTGGTCGCCAGCAGGGCGGCCAGGGCCTGGCCATCGAGCCCGAACTGCTGGAGTGACGCGCCGAGGATCGACGGCGCGCTCACGGCCGTGGCCAGGGCCTGAAGGGGCCCCTCCGCCGCCGCGAGGTCGACCAGGCACCAGCGGCACAGGGCGATCCCCGGAAACAGGAAGGGCCGCGCCAGCCGGGGCAGGAGTCCAGCACGGATCAGGGAGCTCTTGCCAACGCCACTGGGGCCGGTGACCAGCAGGAGCCCCCGGCCGCGGTCGACATTGGCCTCCAGGCGACTGATCAGGTCCCGGGTCTCGGTCTCCCGGCCGACGAAGATCGGCTGGTCGCTGAACTCGAAGGGCCGGTCCACGCGAAAGGGGCTGCCCCGCCAATCCTGGAGGTGGGAGGTCAGGCGCCGCTCGGCGCTGATGCGGCGGTTGAGGAGCTTGCGCAGTTGGGTCTCGACCAGCTCGCGAAAGGAATGATCATTGCTGAACTGGCGGAAGGCGCGCCGAAAGCTGCCATCGGGGTTGAAGAAATGGGTGCGGAAAAAGGCTTCGAGACGGCTGCGGTCCGCCAGGGCCTCCCGCGCCGCCTCGGGATTGTTGACGTCCACCAGGCAGGGGGCGGTCTTGCGATAGACCAGCACCTCCGGGCTGCCGGTGCGCGCCGAGGCCTCCACCGCGTCGACGAATTCCCACTCGGTCCCGGTCAGACCGCCATAGGGGTCGTTGGCCAGGGGCGTCCCCAGGCGCGCCCAAAGCATGACCAGCACGATCTCGCAGTCCGAGGGCCGCACCAGCCCCGCCTGAAAGCTCTGCGCCGCCGTCAGGGCCTCCTGCTCCCACAGGACCGCCTGCACCTTGAAATAGGGCAGATACTCCTGGGCCAGGGCCTCGATGATGCTGCGCGTCAGGGCCCGCTCATGATCCAGGTCGGAGGGCGAAGAGACGAAGATGCGAACCAGGGGATCGGCCATCGGCACACCTGCGGCAGGCGGAGAAAGTGAGGAGAGTGGAAAGGAAGCTGTCCCGACAAGGGAAGAGAAGCGCCTCTGCTAGAAAGACAGGATAGGCCAAAGTTCTGCGCCTGGCGCGTGGCGGGATGGGTTGATTTCGACGATGATGTGCCGGTTGCTCCCCCATGGCTTCCGCGCATCTCCGCTTCCGTGACCTCCCCCGCCGCCTCCGCTCTTCGTCCCCACTGGCTCGTGGCTCTCAAGGGTCACCGGCACCTGCGTCGGCCGGAGGCGGTTGGGGAGGCCCTGTCCGCCCTGCTGCGCACCTTGAGCGTGGAGATTCAGGGCACCCTGGTCGGGGTCTCGTCCATCGCCCCGGGGGCGGATACCCTCTTCGCCCAGACGGTCCTGGGCATGTCCCTCCCCTGGCGTGCCCTGTTGCCCGTGTCGGTGGCCGAGTTGCATCAGGACCTTTCCCCAGCGGACAGGCAACTCCAGGAGCAACTGCTGGCCCGGGCAACCGAGGTCCAGGTATATGGCACGCGTAATGGCGGGGTAACCGTCCAGCCCCCCTCTCCCCAGCCCTCCCCCACCAGGGGGGAGGGGGTCAGTGAATCAGCAGCTTGTGCTGCCGAAGCACACCCGGGGCGCGAGGGGTCTGAACGAATACAGGGCGGGAATGAGGCCGATGGGGAGGTGGCCAGAGAATTAGCAGCTTGTGCCGCCAAAGCCCACCTGGGGAGCGAGGGGTCTGAACGAATACAGGGTGGGAATGAGGCCGAGCTGGAATGTGGCATGGAGACGGTGGATCAGGCCGACCTGGTCATCGCCATCTGGGATGGCCAACCCGCGTCGGCACCAGGCGGCACGGGGGACATCGTCGCCTACGCCCGCGCCGTCGGCAAACCCCTGATCATCCTCAACCCGGATACCCTGGAGCAACGGCGCGAGGGCTGGCGGGCGCGGCCCTTCGTCGATGAGGAACTGCGCTACTTCAACGGCCTGGCGGAGGAGCCTGGGATGGTACCGGCCCTCCCCTCCCCCGTCCCGCTCAATCTGCTACGCTTTTTCGCCAAGGTCGACCGCACGGCCAGCCGGACGGCGCCGAATTTCCGCCGCTGGGTCGCCTCCTCCCTGTTACTCAACACCGGCGCCAGCCTGTTGGTGGCCGGCATCATCGCCTTCGCCCTGCGCCTGCCGGCCCTCGATGCCCTGGCCTTCCTCATGACCGCCGGGGCCATGGGGGCCGGCTTCTACATCAAATACCGCAAGGTGCATGAACGCTGGGTCCATTGTCGGGTGGCGGCGGAGATCTGCCGGGCCGCCATCGCCACTTGGGAATTGCCGCGGCTGGTGCTGCCGGACCTCCCGGGCTTGGGGGAGACCTTTGGCCGCCTCAAGACCTCATTGCGGATGATGCATCTGGGCACGCGCCCCGCCACGCCCGCCCATCTGGATGAGATCCGGGAGCGCTATCTGCGCCAGCGCCTGGACGATCAACTCCATTACCACCAGGCCCGGGCCGCCCGGCTGGCCCGGCTGCGCCGCCGCCTGATCACCCTCTTCTGGACCTTCTCCGTCCTGGCCGTGGTGCGCGGGCTGTTCGTGGGGCTTTACGGCATCGAAGGGTTCAACCCGGAGGTCAGCCGCACCCTGACCCACTTTCTGCCCCTGGCCCTCCCCGGTCTGGCCGGATGCGCCCTGGCCCTGGTCTCGGTCTTCGACCTCAATGGCCAATTGGCCCATTCCCGCGCCCTGACGACCTTCCTCGCCTCGGCGCGGCGCGAGATCCAGGCCTGTCAACATGTGCCGGCCTTAGGGCGGGCCATTGCCCGCGTCGAACACTACCTGGCCCAGGAAATCGCCGCCTGGTTTATCCTGAGCCAGGATTCCCGTTAGGGGTGAGTAATGAGGTGATGTGACGAGAGGCTTGCACCATGAAACGACTCCTGGCCCTGGACGGTGGCGGCATCCGCGGTATCTTCACCCTGGAGGTGCTGGCGCGGATGGAGGCCCTGCTGCGCGCCAAGACCGGCCGGCCCGCTCTGGTCCTGGCGGACTACTTCGACTACATCGCCGGGACCAGCACCGGCGGCATCATCGCCACCTGCCTGTCCTGGGGCATGCCGGTCGCGGAGATCGAAGACCTCTACATCCGCCGCGGGATGGACATCTTCCGGCCCGCGCCCTGGTACAAGCGCTGGCGCAGCAAATATGCCGCGGAGGCCATCACCGCCATGCTCAAGGAGGTGTTCGCGGAGGATGCGGCGGGCCAGGTGCCGGCCTTGCTGGGCACCCGCAAACTGCGCACCTTGTTGTGCCTGGTGATGCGCAACTATTCCACCGGTTCCCCCTGGCCCATCTCCAACAATCCCGCCGCCAAATTCAACGACCCCGCCTCGCCGGAGTGCAATCTGCGCATCCCCCTCTGGCAACTGGTGCGGGCCAGCACCGCCGCCCCGACCTTTTTCCCCCCGGAGACCATCGTCCTGGGTGGCCGCCAGCATGTCTTTGTGGATGGCGGCATCACCCCCTACAACAACCCCAGCCTGCTCCTCTACCTCATGGCGACCATGCCTTGCTTCCACCTGGAATGGGAGCGGGGCCTGGACAAGCTGCTGCTGGTCTCGATCGGCACCGGGCGGGTGCGAGTGACCTCCGGCACGGCCACGGCGGGGGAGATGAGCCTGCTCTTTCATGCCCGGCGCGTCCCGGTGGCCCTCATCGACTCCTCCAGCCTGCAGCAGGACCTGCTGTGCCGGATCCTCGGCCAGTGCCGGGTCGGTGACGAAATCGACTGCGAGATCGGGGATCTCAAGGACGGGGGTGCCGGAGCCAACCCGGGCCTGGTGCCAGACCAGGCCTCTGGCGAGGCTTCAGGCCAGGGCTCTGGCAAGGCTTCAGGCAACAATTTCACTTACCTGCGCTACAACCTGCTTTTCACCCCGGAGCAGCACGTCCGGGCCCAGCAGTTCGCCAGTACCGGCTTCGCCATCGACAACCTCAAGCTCATCCCCCTGCTGCGCGACCTTGGCGCCGCCTACGCCGCGGAGACCGTCAGGGCCGAGGACCTGCTCTGAGGTCTCCGGGTATCGACAACCTCAAGCTCATCCCCCTGCTGCGTGACCTTGGCGCCGCCTACGCCGCGTAGAGCGTCCAGGCCGAGGACCTGCTCTGAGGTCCCTGGTCACGCTTACCCCCAGCGCGGTTCACTCATCTCAGATCCTATTTGTTAAGACCCCTCGCGCCCTGGGAGGGCTTCGGTAGCCCGAGCCGCTGCTTCTCTTACTCCCTCCCCCCTGGCGGGGGAGGGCTGGGGAGAGGGGGTCTGAAGGTTACTTCAGATCAATTCCCCGATGGGGAGGAGGGCCAGGAGCAGGAACTTCAGCGCCTCGCCAATGCCGATGTCCGGCTCGGCCTCGACGCGCACCAGCCTGCCCTCCCGGCGGGTCACCCATTCCATCTTGCCCTCCGCGGTCAGCTCCAGGCGCCAACTATTGTGGGGCGCCATGTCGCGCTCGATGAGCGCGGCCACCGCCTGGGCCAGGGCCGGGCTCTCGATCACCAGACCGATCTCCGTATTCAGGTGCGTGGAGCGCGGGTCCATGTTGAAGGACCCGATATAGACCAGCCGGCGGTCGACAACCAGGGTCTTGGCATGCAGGACCAGCGGAACCTTCTTCGGCATCCGTGCGTAGCGCTCGATCAGGAGGGGCTGATCCTCGGCGTCACCGCGGTACTCGAACAACTCGATCCCCATGCCCAGCAGGCGGCGACGCTGAAATGCGTAACGGGAATGCACCCAGATGGCATCGTTGGCCGCCATGGAGTTGGTGACGATGGCGACCCGGACGTTGCGCGCCCGCAGGTCCTCCAGCAGCTTAAAGGTGCCGGGGAGCATGATCAGATAGGGCGTCGCGCCGAGCACCTCCTGGCGGGCGCCGCGGGCCAGTTCGGTCAACTGACGCCCGCTCTCGCCGAAGGCATCGTACCGGTCCAGCTCCGGGTTCTTGCCGGGCCGGTCATAGATGAGCCGCGCCTGACCCCAGGCGAGATCCGCGGCCCGCAGCCCCTTAAAGCGAGCAGTGGTCGCGGCGAGACCGGCATCGAACCGCGGGGGAAAGTTCTCGGGCTGGGCGGCATACTGGTGCAGCCCACGATAATAGGCCTCCCGCTCCGCGGCGGTGATGGGGACCTGGACCACCGCCTCCAGGGGAACCACCCAGGGATCATTCCAGTATTCGTCAAAGCTTCGAGAGATCTGCGGCACCACCGGGCCCAGGGTCAGGACATCCAGATCGCGGAAATTGAACTCCTGGTCAAGGTCATAGTATTCATCGGCCACGTTGCGCCCGCCGAGGATGGCCAGGCTGCCGTCGACGATGAAGGTCTTGTTGTGCATGCGCCGGTTAAGGCGCGAGAAATCACCCAGCGAGCCAAGGATCCGTCCCAACTTGCCCAGGGTATCCAGACCCAGGGCGCCCACCGGGTTGTAGAGGCGGATCTCGACCTGGGGGTGATCGTTCAGCAAGGCCAGAAACCGGGGATCGGCGTCGAGGGAGATCTCGTCGACGATGACCCGCACCCGCACCCCCCGCTCCGCCGCCCGCAGGAGGCGCTCGGCGGCGATCTTGCCGACGTTGTCCTGGTACCAGATAAAGTACTGGGTATCGATGGTGCGGGTGGCCTGGTCGGCCAGCATCCCCCGCCACAACACGGCCTCCTCGCCCTTGTCCAGGAGCAGGAATCCCGACTGGCCGGCGGGCTGGTGGCTGACCAGGTGTCGAACCCGCTTGCCCAGCGGCGTGGTCTCGGGATCGGCGATGGCGTGGGCTTCCGTCCGGCCCGCCTGGGGGATAGCAGCCGGATCGCCGGAATTTAGGCTGGCGCATCCGATCAGCATCAACGCCAGCGCCATGGCCATTGCCAGCGCCTGCACTAGCGCCAAGACGGAAGTGAGCCTAAAAGTCACTGCAAAGTCGTCTATTCTCAGGGGGGTGGCGCGCAGTCTCATGACAGTTAACGTACAAGTCACGACCAAGTCTCCCATCACCAGGCATGCATCATGCCATGCATCATGCCCATTCATGATAGTTGGCGCGAAAAGAACGACAACGTCCCCCATTTGCGTATGTCAGCGTTCCCCCTCATGGCGGATAGGAGGCTCATGGGCGATGCTCACCAAGTGGGCGTTGCGATGAAAAATCGTGGTCCCAAATACGAAAAAACCCGGCGGATGCCAGGTTCTGGTGAGTGTAGCCAGGTATGGTGGGCGAAGCGTGGTTATGGTGGGCGAAGCCGGGTTATGGTGGGCGTAGCCAAGTTCTAGTCCGGCTGCCCCGCCGCCGCGGGTTCGGAAGGTGAAGAGAAGACAGGCCGGGGCGGGTGAGAAGGGGCAGCCGAGGTGATTCGTCGTCCCGGCCGGGAAGCCGGGACCCAGGCCAGGGAGGGTGACCGGTCGGGCCACTTTGGCGCCGATGGTGACTGCGAGGTTGCTATCCCTGCCTTGGATTCCGGCTTCCCGGCCGGAATGACGGCGGGGGGGGCTGAAGCACCGCGCCCTTAGGGCACGCGGCAAACCCGCCCGCGCGGCTGACTGACCAGCCCCATCAGCGCCCGGATCCGCGCCCGCGGATCGGTAAGACCCAGCAGGTTCTCCACCCCCGCGGCCCGGGTCCGGGGCGGGCGGCCCCGCGCTGGCGGCCACCCGCAGTCCGGTCAGCGCGGTCGCCGCTTCCAGCCCCTCGGTCACCAGGGTGACTGCCCCCCCTCCCACGCTTGCCTCGGTCGCGGGCTCCCGCCCCCCGCTCGGCGCGGCGACGTGCCACGCCGCCAATTCGCGCCGCAAGGTCTCGATAAAGGCGGCATCAAAGGGCAACGGCAAATCGCCAAAGCCCACCAGTTGGCGCACGCCTCGGGTTGAGCGCACCGGGCCAAAGTTGTCCACCCCGGCCTGCAAGCGAATGAACAGGTAATCCGGAAACAGCGCCTGTTCCACCACCACCGACCGGCCGCGGCGGAGCTGCTCGCAACGCAGCCGCGGGTCAAAGACGCAATAACCCTGCCGCTCCAGTTGCTCCACCGCCCGCTCCGCCTGCCCGGGGCGCGCTTGCACCAGGTACCAGTGGGGGCTGGTTACCTCAGACATGGGGGCTTCTCGCTTTGCGATTGCCGCCAGGCGCCGGGCACGGCGGCTTTGCCGACTACTCGCACAGCCAGCCGCCCGCCCCTACCCGCCCGCTTTGGGCGCGGATTGACGCAACAGCCGCAACCGCCGCCGATGCCAGTCCGGCCAGCGGTAGAGGATGGCCAAATAGCCGCCGAAGACCGCCAGGGCCAGCGCGAACATCAGGGCCTCCGGCACGGCCAGGGCCTGGCCTGCCAGGCCAACGCCCGCCAGCAGCAGGGCCAGCGCCAGCAAGAGAATCAGCGCCCGGCGGGGGCTATGGAACAACCGCGCCAGGCGATGGTGCAGATGACCGCGATCGGGGTTGAAAGGGTGCTGGCCGTTACGCAGTCGTCGCCCCATCACCGCCAGGGTATCCATCAGGGGGATGGCCACCAGCCACAACGCGGTGACCGGCGCCAGACCCTCCAACCCCCCCTGGGCTGTGACCGGCGCCAAGCCCTCTAAGACGCCGTTGGCGGTCACTGGCGCCAGACCCGCCAAGACGTCATGGGCAGCGACCGGCGCTAGGCCTGCCAAAGCGCCATGGGCGGTCACCGCCCCCAGACCCTCCAGGACGCCAGGGGCCGTTACCGCCCCCAGGCCAGCGGGGCCGCGGCTGGCCGTGATCAGCCCCCAGACCAGCAGATAGCCCAGCAGCATGCTCCCCGCATCGCCGAGAAACACCTTGCACCGGCAGCGCCCCAGTTCCAGATTGCCGACCAGATAGGGCACCAGGGCCACCAGGGTGGCGCTCAGCAGCAAAGCCAGGGGCGAGCCCGTCGGCAGGAACGGCAGCAGGCTCCCCATGCCGATCAGGGTCACCCCCGCCGCCAGGCCGTCGATGCCGTCGATCATGTTAAGGGCATTGATCAGCCCCACCACCGCCACCAGGGTCACGGGCAGCGCCCAGGCGCCTAACCCC
Organism: uncultured Gammaproteobacteria bacterium; assembly: GCA_937862735.1. GTDB lineage: Bacteria > Pseudomonadota > Gammaproteobacteria > Chromatiales > Chromatiaceae > M0108. The sequence continues at coordinate 2,462 of CALMDH010000254.1, read as the reverse complement.
AGCGGCCCGGTGCCCAGCAGGTCCCCCAGGCTGGTGAGCACCACCCCACCGCCCAGGGTCAAGAGCAAGGCGGCGCCGAGTTGCGCCAGCAGGCGTACCCGGGGGCCCAACTGATAGCGATCATCTAGGGCGCCGACCAGCACCAGCAGGGCCGCCCCGGCCAGGCCGTAGCGCTCCGCCGCCGTCAGGGGGGGCGCGACCACCAGGCTGGCGAGAAGACCGGCGAAGATGGCCAGTCCGCCGACGCGCGGCACCGCCTCGCGGTGGATGCGCCGCCGCTCGCCCGGATGGTCCATCAGGCCGGTACGCGGCGCCAGGCGCAGGAGCAAGGCCAGCACCAGGGTGCTGACGACCAGCGCCAGCAAGAGGACGAGGAAAAGGGTCATGATGGCGGTATCAATCTGTATAAATTAATGAATCGGTCCATGAAGCCGGGCTGGAAAATGGCTTTGTTTCGCAAAATGGCCTTTTCGGCGGGTCCAAAAAATGGCTTCGTTTCGCAAAATGGCCCTTTCAGCCGGGCGGGAAAAATGGCTTCGTTTCGCAAAATGGCCTTTTGGCCTGCACGGCCGGTGATGCTGACCTCCAGACCATGGAGCAGCACGGGACGTTCGTCGTCCCGGCCGGGAAGCCGGGACCCAGGCCAGGTAGACCTGATCGATGGGCTGGGGGGCGAAGAAGTCATTGACCGCCGCCTGGTCGAGGAGGTCCAGTTCGGCGTAGCTGGCTGGTGAGCAGGGTCGTGACTGATGGGAGCGCCAGACACCAAGGCGCAAATAATCCCCACATTTGTGGCAAACTGGCGTCAACACCAACGGATCGCGAAGGCAACACCATGAGCCGACTGACCATCGACGTGACCGACCAACAGCATCAGGCGCTCAAAGCCATGGCCGCCCTTGCGGGTAAAAGCATCAAGCAATACACCCTGGAACGTCTGTTCCCGCCTGCCACCCCTATAGATGGGGCGCTCGAAGAACTTAAGCTGCTGATTGCCGAACGCGTGGCCGAAGCCCAGCGCGGCGAGATCGTCCAAGGACGCATACGTGACATTGCCGAGGAAGTGCTGCTGGCAAATGGCAAACGATGACCCAGCCTTACCTTCTCACCCGTGGCGCCGCCGCCGATCTGCGCCACATCGTCCGATACACGGTGCGAACGTGGGGGGAAGCGCGATGCCGAACCTATATCGAACAAATTGAGACGGCCACGACCGAGATCGCGCTGGGCGAAGGCCCTTTTCGCCCTCGGGACGACTTATATCCCGGCCTACGAGTGAGACAGGCTGGCCATCATGTCATCTTTTGCTTACCCCAACCTGGCCAACCCGCGCTGATTCTGGCCATTTTGCACGAGCGGATGGACATCCTCGCCCGGTTGCAGGGGCGACTCGATCAATCGCTGTGAAGACCGGCCGCGCCTGGCTGCCATGAAGCCAGTTAGAGGGGTGACCGCACAGCAGCTTTCCCTGCTCTGGATTCCGGCTTCCCGGCCGGAATGACGAGGGAAGCGGCGAGGTTGCTTTCCCTGCCCTGGATTCCGGCTTCCCGGCCGGAATGACGGGGGGAAACCGCGAGGTTGCTTTCCCTGCCCTGGCTTCCGGCTTCCCGGCCGGAATGACGGAGGGGGAAGTGGCCGGAATGACGAGGGAAACGGCGACGCGGCTTTCCCCTCATCGGCGGCGCTCAGACCGCAAGTGGGGCGCGGCCGCCGGTGGCTGACGCGGCCGCCGCGCCTCAATCGGCCAGAATCTCGTCCAGGGTCTTGGCCGTGAGCACGCGCTCGGACCAGCGCAGCAGGGTCTCGGCATCGGCCGCTTCGATCCGCTGCGCGACGGCAGCGGGCAGTTCGCCAAAGCGCAGGCGGAGTTGGGCGGTCAGGATCCGTGCTTCCCCACGCTGCATGCCTTCTTCTCGGCCTTCCTGTCGGCCTTCCTGTCGGCCTTTCTCTCGGCCCTCCTCTCGGCCCTTCTCCAGAAAACGCTGCGCGAAACCGCTCATGGTGGCCACCTCGTGCGGGTAGAGTTGGGTGTAAAGCTGGCGTTCATTGTCATCCAGGTCGGCATAGATGTCGACGAAGTCGAGGTATTTGAGCCGCTTCTCGGTGGACGGTTCCAGCTCGATCAGACCGCGCACCGCCTGGGCGTAGACCAGCAGCTTGTCCTCCGGGGCATAGGCCATGTTGGGCAGATTGAGGCGGGCGACGAGGTTGGGGCTGTGGAGATGGTCGCGGGCCGGGATCTGCTTGAGGGCGCAGGCCAGGTAACGGAAATCGAGATAGGTCCGGGTCTCGCTGCCCAAGGCCAGCCGGGTCGGGAAGGCGCCGGGGTGCAGGAAGATGACGACCGGGACGACGCGGTCGGTGGCGTAGAGCTCGGCCAGGTCCAGGCAGTAATGCGCCAGCCGGTGGATGGAAAAGCGCGCCGGCTCGGTTTCTTCCTCAAAGACGAACAGCAGGGCGGC
>CALMDH010000253.1:0-25833 GCA_937862735.1 uncultured Gammaproteobacteria bacterium | reverse complement strand
CCCGGCCCCCCCCCCCGCCCCCCCCCCCGGGCCCCCCCGGGGGGGGGGGGGGGGGGGACGGCAGATGGATCTCGCAGAGCAGGGCATGCACCTCGGACGTTTCCGCCAAGCGCAACGCCTCCGCCACCGAGCCAGCCACCAGAATCTCCGCGAACATGCCTTCGAGCCACACGGCTACCTCGGCCCGCTGGGTGTCATCCGCGTCGACGTAGAGGCAATGCAACTTACGCAGAGGGTCAAGATAACGCACAAACAAGATCTCCTTAATGGTATCCCTTGGGGCTGTTGTCGTGACTGCGGGAGCGTCAGCTAATGAGGCGCGAGAAAGATTGTAACCAGATATCAATATAGGTATCCAGCGATCAAATCTGACGAATTCCGACAAGATCCGACAAGATCCGACAAGATCCGACGAAATCCGACAAATTCCGACATTTTCTCCGCCAGGGTGAGCGCGACCCACAACACCAAGCATTGCATATCAATATCAAGTATTTGATTATTATACAAATAAATGGAGTGACATCGATGTCGCCCCAACCTGATGAACGAAATACTAATGCAATAAAGTAGCAAAATAGTGGCATTCATTCGCCATTCTTAAGCCACTTTCATTTGCTAATCTCTCTCCCCGTTGAACGGCCCGGTAGCGAATTGCCAATACTGGTCTGACCGGTATTTGAATTACCGGTTTTAACATCGCACCTGCCATTTTGTCATTGCCCAATCGCCCCCCTTTGTTGACCGCATGACCGCTACCGCCCCCATTGCCCAACTGCACCGCCACGACCCGGCCGCCGCGCTGGCTCGGTCCGGCCTTCTGGGCGAAACCCCTGGGTTCGCCGCGGCTCAGGATCATGCCCAGACTCAGGCGCGGCCGCATCACACGGCCCAGACCCAGGCCAAAACCCACTTCCAGGCCCAGCCCGCGGGCCACCCCCTGGCCCGCCCCATCGCCCTGTTGCTGGCCCTTTTGCTGGTTATCGCCCCCCTATTTCGCGGCGGCGCCGCGCCCCTGGCCGGACTGGTGCTGCACGGCCTGAGCCTGACCATCCTCGTCGCCGCCCTCTGGTACCCCCGCCAGGTGCCCCTGCGCCGGCTGGAGATCCTCCTGCTGCTGGCCCTGCCCCTCACCGTGCTGGCCTACCTCATCCCCCTGCCCGCGGCCTGGGTGGCCGCGCTCCCTGGCCGCGGCTTGCAGACCGCCGCCGAGGCCCTGCTCCCCGCCAGCGCCCTGGGCGCCTGGCAGCCCCTGTCCCTCAACCCCACCGCCACCCTCAACGCCGGCCTGGCCCTGCTGGTGCCCCTGGCGGTCTTCGTTGGCAGCCGCGCCCTGGATACCCAGGCCCTCACCCGCCTGGTCCAGCTCCTGCTGCTCATCGCCTGCGGCGAGGCCCTGCTCGGCCTGGTCCAGTACACCTCCAGCCAGAGCGGCCAGATGCTCTTCGCCCTGGAGGGCGGCCACCGGGACACCGCCATCGGCACCTTTCTCAACCGCAACCATCTCGCCGGCCTGCTGGTCATGGCCCTGAGCCTGGCCCTGGCCCTGCTCTTCTCCAGCCTGGGGCGGGACGCGGGCCAGCGCGCCCCCGGCACCTGGCGCCGGCGCGCCGCCTTCCTCGGCTCCCGCCAGGGCACCGCCGCCTTGGCCTACGGCGGCGCCGCCCTGTTGCTGCTGCTGGGCGTCATCTTCAGCCGCTCCCGCGCCGGCATCGCCACCGCCATGCTCGGCCTGATCCTGTCCACCCTGCTCTACGCCCGGCGCATCGGCGGCCGCAACGCCTTCGGCTTCACCGGCACCTTCGTCGCCCTGGTCCTGGGGCTGGGCCTGGCCATCGGCCTGGCGCCGGTGCTGGACCGCTTCTCCCTCGACCCAGCGGAAGACGGTCGCGTCGCCATCTTTGGCGCCAGCCTCACCGCCATCGGCCAGCGCCTGCCCCTGGGCAGTGGCCCCGGCACCTACCCCGACGCCATCCGCCCCTTCCAGGAACCGGCCATCTTCGGCACCCGCTACATCAACCACGCCCACAACGACTACCTGGAATGGGTGGCGGACGCCGGCCTCATCGCCCCGGTCCTCATCGTCCTGGCCCTGGTCCTCTACCTGCGCCACTGGCCGCGGGTCCATAGCCGCGAGGAATGGTCGCGCACCCGCTTCCTCCAGGCTGGCGCCGGCATCGGCCTGCTGCTGCTCGCCCTGCACGAGGTGGTGGACTACAACCTGGTCACCCCCGCCAACCAGGCCGTCTTCGCTTTGCTCGCGGCCCTCTTTTTGCGACCGCCCGAGCACCCGGAGACCGCGACCAGCGCCCGCCGCCTGCGTCGCCGGCGCACCCCTGATCTGGTGGCTAGCCCCACCACCGCGGCAGCCAACCCGGCCCCGCACGCCAATGCAAACCCAGACCCCGCGAACCCCGTGGGCAAGACCCCGCCCACCCAGGCGGAACAGATCGTCAACCCCTTTACCGACCCTTAGCACCATGAAGATTCCACAGTGGATGAAGCAGGTTCGTCGAGGATTCATTACCGATCTCAACGCCCATGAGGTAACGCCTTCCCTGTTTCCGGTCGCCGTCTGGACCCTGGTCGGCTCCACCGCGGCGATCGGCAACTCGCCGACCGACGGCCTTAAGGGCGCGGCCATTTTCTTCGCCGGCTCGTTTATTTATAGCTGCTTGATCGCCTATGGCAGAGCCGAACGACACGACCGGCGGGCCCAAAGACGGGCCCGGAATCTTTTGCCGCGAGAGGACTGAGAGCCTAAGAGGATCGCCCACATGGACTACAGTCACACCGAGTCAATGATCAACCTCCCCGCGCATGCCAACCGTCACGCCCTGCGGGGCTTCTCGCTGCTCGCCAAGCTGACGGACATGGGCGTGATCGCGGCACTTCTGGTGATCGCCATTGCCCTCCACGAAATGGACTGGAACACGGGATACTCCGTCGCCGCCGCCCTGAGTGGCATGCTCTTCGTGACCTTCGGTGAATTTGCCGGTGTTTACCGCCCCTGGCGGGGCGAGACCTCCAAGCGCCAGTTTTTCCAGATCCTGGGGGTCTGGCTCCAGGTCGCCGCCCTGCTCCTGCTGTTGGCCTACCTGTTTAAATCCACCGCGAATTTCTCGCGGGTGGCGACCGGGGCCTGGCTGCTCCTGGTCCCGCTCCTACTCAGCGGCTGGCGGGCCGGGGCGCGCACCCTCAGCGAACGGATCGGAACACACGTCGGCCACCGGCGCCAAATCCTCCTCTGGGGCAGCGGAGACGTCGCCGAGCGTCTGAAACGCACCATCCAGCATTCCCCCTGGCTGGGCCTCAACCTTCACACCCAGGTCGATTACCCCGACGTGGACGACAGCGCGCCCGCGTCGTCCCCCGGCCCCGCCACAAGCGTCGCGGCGACCAAGCCCCTGGCGGTTTGCGGCGGCGAAACGCTGGATGCCCAACTGCAACGCATCGAAGCCCTGGTGCGCGCCGGTGAGGTCGAGATCGTCTATATCGCCCTACCCAGCGGGGGCCAGGCCCGCGACCATGCCAACCGCCTGATCGAGCGCCTGGCGGACAGCGCCGCCTCCGTGTTCCTGGTGCCGGACTTCTTCACCAGCGACCTGGCGCATGGCACCTGGTCCAATCTGCACGGCATCCCGCTGCTCAGCGTCTATGACACCCCCTTCTGGGGCGTCGATGGCTGGCTGAAACGCGCCGAGGACATCGTCATCGCCAGCCTGATCCTGCTGATCATCGCCCTGCCGCTGCTGGCCATCGCCCTGGCCATCAAGCTCAGCTCCCCCGGTCCGGTGTTGTTCAAACAACGCCGTTACGGCATCAACAGCCGGCAGATACGGGTCTGGAAGTTTCGCAGCATGACCGTCTGCGACGACGGCGACCGCTTCACCCAGGCCAAGCGCCAGGATCCGCGCATCACCCCCTTGGGGGCCTTCCTGCGCCGCACCTCCCTCGACGAACTGCCGCAGTTCATCAACGTCCTGCTGGGCGACATGTCCATCGTCGGCCCCCGCCCGCACCCGGTTGCCATGAACGAGCATTACCGTGGTCAAATCCGGGGCTATGTGCTGCGCCATCGGGTCCGCCCCGGCATTACTGGCTGGGCCCAGGTCAACGGCTGGCGGGGAGAGACAGACACGGTGGAGAAGATTACAACACGAGTTGAGCACGACATCTGGTATATACGTAATTGGTCCATCTGGCTTGATCTAAAGATTATATTGAAGACCATCCTGTATGGTTTTTCCCATCGCAATGCGTATTAGGCGAAGACTTTTAGATTTACACTTCGATACCTACTCTCTGCTTGTGCATTCTGCCTTTAGGGGCACTAACATTTGACGCCCTCATTATTGCCTGACAAGAATCTAATTTGAATACATGGAATAATATTTTATCTTAGCAACTGGCCTAAAATGCGCAAATAAAATTTTTTATGTTGGCGTCCGGAATGGCAACCATGCAGATCAAGTACCAAAAAAATGTTTTCATGTCTGGTAGTTAAAATAGACATCTAATTGCAAGAGACTTATGGGATTATTGAGGATTAGCGGACTAAGTGAATGCAGAGAGAAACTGCTTCTGACTCGACTGTCGAACATTCAGAATTACCTCAACCATGGTATCTTTTAGCGTAATAACACCCAGTTTAAATATGGCCGACATGCTGCAGCGTTGCCATGCATCCATCATGGATCAAGGTGTTGATGTTTGCCATATTGTTGCCGACCCGGGGTCGACTGACGGGACACGGGAATGGCTGGCCGACCGATCCGACGTTGAAGCGATTTTTGAGGAAGACAGCGGCATGTATGATGCCATCAACAGGGGCATATCGATGGCCGACGGGGACATCGTTTCCTACCTAAACTGTGATGAACAGTATCTGCCAGGCACCCTGAAACATGTTGCAGAAATTTTTGAATCTAACCCAGCGATCCATCTCGTTTTTGGCGACCTGATACTTGTTGACCCGGAAGGTAAGCCGTTAGCTTATCGAAAGGGGCACCAGCCGCGCTGGCTTTATATAGGTATAGCGCATCTCTACGTGATGTCTTGCACAATGTTCGTTCGTCGCATTGTGTTTGACAAGGGATTCCGTTTCTCACCTAATTTCAAGGCGGCGGGTGACGCGGACCTGGTTATCCGAATGCTTAAGGCGGGTTTCAAGGCTATGCATGTCAGCCGCTACTTTTCCACATTTACCATCACCGAGTCGAACTTGGGGGCAAGCCACTATGCAGTGCGGGAAGCTCGGGAGCTCTTCATGACTATGCCTACCTGGGCACGGATGCTTAGGTTTCCGATCAATATGCTCAGGTTCACAGAAAAAGTTCTGGCGGGTGCTTATTATCAGCCCGCACCGCTTGAGTATGATATCTATACCGGCGCGGACCTATATCAGAGAAAAGCGATTAGTTTTCGTAAGCCATCCTGGCGCTGGCCGGGCTAGGTATCCACAATTGGGTGCGGAGGATTATTTGCAATGACAATCCGTGTAGCAAGTGCATATTTACAGGGGACGGATTCGGGTAAGCGGCAGCCTATTTCACTGGATTATAGCGAGTTTTTTAACCTGGTTTTTTTCTCTGTATCGATGGTAATACTCCTAGGGGCCAGCCTAATTGACTATTCAGATCGTACCACCTCCTATGTTGTATCAGTTCTCGGGTTTCTCGTTCTACTCTACAATGCCCTACATTACCGCGTCATTACCCGGGCTATCGACTACATCTGGCCCTGCCTATTCCTGTCTTTAATAGGCTTGGCATCCTTTGCCCTTAGCAAGATTACCGGATCGGATAACAGCTATGGTGCCGCGATAATCCCCATGTTTATGTTATTGTTTTCGTGTATGCCGCACCCGCCTCGGAGAGATAGCTACAGGATCGGGCATCATTTTCACATGTTGCTAATCGGCATGGTGGTAATGATGCTTTTCGCCCATATTTTGGGGTTAGAGTATTCGCACCAGATTATAGTGGTTGCCTTCTATGCGCTGTCCTTGTCTGTCGCGATGGAAAAAAAAACACAGATTATTGCTCTGGTGCTGATAATCGGTATCTATACCCTTCATCGGCCATCGTCGACAATCGTGGTATGTTTGACAATGACTCTGGCTGTTGCCGCTATAAGCCTTATATACAAACCTGACATATACCGGATCGCTAAGATTATGGTCCTAGCGAGCTCTGTTTATAGTATATTGATTATGCTTAATCCACATCTGCTACAGTTGCCGCTTGACCTAGAGCAGGATCTCAAGCAGGGGCCACTTGCCGCACACAGCAATTCAGAATTCCGCCTAGCAGTCATTGAATCTGCCAGTGATTCCTATCACGATTCGTCACTGATTTTCGGGACATATTTTACGGGGTCAATCAACGCCCAAAATATGGAATCATTCTTGCCCTGGTGGCAGGATATTATCGCCCCGATACATTCAGATTTTTCCATTATCGTGTTACAGGGTGGGATTTTCGGGGCATCTCTGCTGGCTTTTTGTTTCATTAAATTGATCAGCCTGTTCCAGGTGGTAGCCGAGCGAGCGGACCCGACTGACCAATACACTGCGGCCTATTGCCATGGCGCGACACTCGCGATAATGAATTTCCTGGTTTTCGCAAATTTCAACCCAATGATGGCTTCCCTTAGCGCCACCATTTGCTTGTATGCACTCGTTTATGGCGCGTCCTTCATGGCAGGCAGGCCAGGAAGAGCGCCGTCATGACGGACATGATAGATCCTCTCGTTTCGGAGTACGTTAGGCATATAGTCATCGTCCGGACCGACCATATTGGCGATGCGGTGATGACCATCCCCCTCATCCGCGAAACAAAAAAACTATTCCCGCATGCAAAGCTTGATCTTGTGCTGTCTGACGGGGTGGTTTCCCTTTTTAAGGACTGTCCGTACGCGGACCGAATTATTCCCGTTAAAGCTCGTGTTTTGAGGTATGCGGACAGCTTCCATCAGTTTGTCAGAATGTGGAGATTGAGACGTGAATATTTCTCGGACAAGCGACCGGATCTTGTTTTCTCACCGAGGCGTGGGCCTGACGCTGATGGCACGGCCCTTGTAGCTTGGGCGACAGGAGCCAAAACACGAATTGCATTTCGCAAGGGAAGACATTTCAAGCCAATGTCGGCTTTTTTCCATGACGAATGTTTCACTGATTTGATTGATTTGCCCCCCCCCGCAACATGAGGTTTGTTCAAATCTTTCCCTTCTGGAGGCGTTTGCTGCGGGGAAAGAACTACTTGAGGATAGACTCGAATTCTGGGTGTCAAAAACGGCCAGGGTTCATCTTAATTCATTGCTTGCCAAAGTGGGGGTGGGTAAAAAGGAGCCAATTGTAGCTTTATCGCCCGGTGCGGCGAGCAGCGGGCGAAATATGTGGCCTTCAGACCGCTTTGCAGAGGTAGCTCAGTTCTTACATCAACAATATGGATTGCGGTCAGTACTGCTTGGGGCGCCAGGGGAGCAGTTGTTGGCTGAAAGGGTTGTCAAACTCGCCAGCGATGCTGTCGTAGACCTGTGCGGAAAGACGGATTTGCCCACTTTAGCGGTCCTCCTTGAGCGTGCGATTTTGTTTGTCGGCAATGATTCAGGTGCAGGCCATATCGCAGCAGCGGTTGGTACGCCGACGGTGACGGTTTCAGGCTTTCCTATCGGTGGCGCCCCTGGCCATCAAAATTCTGTTCTACGTTTTCGCCCTTACGGAAAAAATAATTTTGTAATTCAACCCGCCAGTGCTGAATCGCCAGAGTGCTCAAGAGGCTGTAGCTACGATTTTGCGCATTGCATTCTTGGTGTGTCTGCAGAGTTGGTCAGAACGACGATATCGAATATTTTAATTACAAATAATTTATCGGACCTTGGTCAGGTTAAATAGGACAATACGGATAGACCCGTGGAACAAGCCATGACAAATAATATGCCCAATCTTTTTATCATCGGCGCAGGTAGATGCGGAACGACGACTCTCTTCCACTGGCTGTCTGGTCACCCCGATATTTTTGCAGCCGCCGAGAAAGAGCCTCACTATTACTCCCTCGCTTATTCAGAGGGGGTTGGTCCCTGGGGGGGGGTTGCCCCATATATCTACGCGTGAAGGGTATCAAGCGCTGTTTGTTGATGCAGCAGAACAGCGGTACAGGATTGAAGTATCAGCTTCTTATTTGTACTACCCAGGGACAGCGGAAAGAATAAACCATGATTGTCCAGGTAGCCGTTTGGTCGTTATTCTTCGAGATCCTGTAGAGCGAGCAATTTCTGATTATAAGTTGCAACGTAGGCTAGGGCATGAAACTAGAAGTTTTGAACAGACTATTTCTGAAATGCATAACTCGGCTAATCTGAAGTATATTTCGCAGGGGCTGTATTCTCAACAGTTGCAGCGGTTTTGGAACGTCTTTGGGTGTAACAATATTTACATCCTGATATTTGAGGAGTTTGTCGCTGACCCTGCGACGGAGACCACAAAGTTGCTGTCATGGTTGGGTATTGAAGATCAAGTCTCCTTGGGATTTGAAAATAAATTTAATGTTGGAGGCAATAGAGCACCAATCAATCAGCGATTATATCGGTTTGCTAAAATTTTTTCTCCTTTTTCACATAGATACTTGTCCGGATTGGGGGTGAGGCTTCTTACTAGGAACATTACGATATCACAAAAATCGATAGATTGGATGGTTGATTACTATACTAAAGAGAGGCGTAGGTTGGCCGATATTATTGGTCATGAATTGTCATTTTGGCGCTCGTAGGACTTATTTGATGTTTAAATACAAAAAATTTCCGATCACGAAGTGTATCGGTAATCGGTGGCTTTACCCGCCAATTTTCGACACCGACTATTTGCATCGCAAAACGCTTCTAAGCGTCATCAGGCGGGTTAGTACAACTATTGCCCAGGATGCGCGCGTTCTGGATATTGGTTGTGGCTGGATGCCATATAGATGCCTTTTCAAAAGTGAGGTCTATGAAGGTGTCGATGTCATGGCTCATGGTGATTTGTCCATCACGCTTATTGGCGATGATAGAAAAATTCCCAAGCCGGATGAGGGTTTCGACACTTGTGTCAGCTGGCAGGTTCTAGAACATGTCGATAATCTTGGCCTATTTCATGCTGAGATGCGGCGTTGTCTGAAACCGGGTGGGACACTGTATCTGACTACGCATGGCTTCTTCCGGGTTCATGCCGATGCCGACTTTTGGCGCTGGACTGTACCGGGCTTAAAAGCGCATTTTGAGCATTTTGGCTGGTCCGAAATATCGGTAGAACCGGTCGACAATGCTATTGTGAGCGCGACGGGGTTTGTCAACGCGCTTGTTGAAAAGATGATCCTTCCCTCATACCGAAAAAAGAACGAGAAGTACAGAAAAGCTTTGTTTGCAGGCTTTGCGATCATTTCGAACTGTATTGGCCTTATGCTGCTGCGGCTGTTGCCCGACCGCAAGATCACCGCATTGCAGGCGGATAGTTCGACCTTACTAATTTCCTGCAAAAAATGACGCTTTCAATTTCAGCAGTGATATGTACCCATAACCGGGCCAGCGATTTAAAAGCTTGCCTGGAAAGCCTGTATGTCTTTCCATCATCATCCCTTGTCGAGGTGCTTGTCGTTGACAATGCTTCCACTGACAATACTAAAGCAGTCGCTGCCGCCTATGCTGACCTGATGCTGAATCTGCGTTATGTATACGAAGCGCGGCTCGGGCTGCCGTTTGCGCGCAACTGCGGCTGGCAGGCCGCCAGCGCCGAAATTGTGTTGTATCTAGACGACGATGCCACAGTGACCGAGGGCGCGATCGACGCGCTTGCAGGCATTTATAGTCGGAAGTGGGATGGCGAGTTGCCGGTGGCGGTAGGTACCCGCGTGGTGCCGGCCTTCATTGGGTGCGAAGGATATCCCCATTGGTTGCATCCTGATTTTATACCCTATCTTACCCAGCTTGACCTAGGGCCAGATGACCGCTGCCTTAAGAACGCTGAGTTTCTGGTTGGGGCAAGTTTTTCCGTACCGCGTCGGGTGTTGGGCCTAATTGGTGGCTTCAACGAAAATCTCCCAGCTTTCGGCATGGATGAACGCTGGGTTGAAGAACAGATCAAAAGGCAGGGTGGAAAGTTGCTCTATTGTGGCACCGCGACGGTTCGGCATGCGGTTACCCCGGTGCGGCTGCAGAAGAAGTGGTTTTATCGCCGTTTGTATCAGGAAGGCATAGCGGCCCGCAAATTTTTTGGTTTGCTGACGCCACGCAGTTTGGTCGCCAATCTTCTGTCCCTTGCCAAACACAGTACCCGTATGCTTTGGCATTTTATTCTTGGCCTCTTCAACATGGGGGCAGCGCATCGCCAATCCCGATTTCGGCACCTGTGCGCTGGATTCGTATCATTGGGGCATATCCGCGCTCTGTCGGGTGATTTGTTTTGATCGCCTTTCGCCGGCTGCCCGGATGGCAACTAATCAATCATAACCGACCTGTCTTTTTGAAGCTGGTTGGGCTTCTGTTCGTGGTCGCCGTCATGGACCTGACGAACCTCCTTACCTTGTACCTGTTGGGACATGTGATCCAAGGGTCGGAGTCTTTTGCATTATTGAATCTCTATAGTGCGGGTGTCATTGTTCTGGCCTTTTGGTTCCTGCGCTCGGCGGCAGTGATTCTCATCTATCGCAAAATTTATGGTTATCTTGCAGATGAAGAGTCCCGTTGGCGTGACCGTATTTTTTTTAATACGCTTGCACAGTCCTACCGTGATGCCTCCCGGGCCCGCAGCGGGCAAGCCTCCAATATCCTTTTGAATGAGTGCAGATTGGCTCTCAATGGTCTGTTCGCGGCCGCCGACCTCATCCAAAGCCTCATGTCCTTAATGCTAATTATAGCTTCAGCGCTCCTGATTACGCCATGGATTATTGTACCCGCGGTAATTGCAGTCATGCCCGGGGCTATCATTTTTAGGCGTAGCCGACACAAGGCCCGGGAAATGGGCATTCTCCACATGCATCATAATCAGGAATATGCCAACATCGTCGCTGAAAGCCAGCGCTGCGCTAAGGAACTGCGGGCCCTAAATCTACGCCAGAGTGTCTTCGATGATGCGAGCACACATGGTCACCAGTCCAGCAAAATGTTTGGCTTGGTCAACATCGTGCAGTATGAAACCCGCGCCATCATTGAATTCGTTTTCGTGATGGCCATCTTCGCATCGGCTTTTCTGCTTAGGGATGTGTTGGCGAACGACGCCAATTTCGCTTCCAATGCTTTGTTCTTGATAGGTGCGGCATTCCGTGCCATGCCCTACCTCACCCGAGCCAGCATGGCGGCTACCAGTCTCAGCAGTCACCAGAAGGAAATGGCGCAGGTTGCCGCTAAGATTGAAAGTCTGGGTCTGGGAGACATGGTTTTCCCCAATGTGAACGATGTCGTCCTCCCTGAGTGGCAGCATCTGGAGCTTGAGGGTATTAGTTTCAGCTATAGTTCGAAGAAGGTTATTGATAGGGTTGACCTCGTTATCGAACGTGGCCAGAAGGTCGTTCTTTGTGGGCCATCCGGTCACGGCAAGTCCACGCTACTCGACATTCTCGTAGGTCTGTTGATCCCGGATTCGGGTGCGGTCAAACTTGACGGGATTGACATTAAAACAATTGGCATCGAGCGTTGGTTGACGGCGATTGGCTATGTGTCCCAACATCCCTATATATTTCATGCATCGATTGGCGACAACCTGAAGCTCAAGAGAAAAGTCACGGATGAACAACTTCAGCAAGCGTGCCGGGTTACGGGCTTCGATCAGGTTCTTGCTTCGATGCCTGAGGGGCTGAATACCTTGGTTGGAGAACAGGGTATTGGTCTTTCTGGTGGGCAGCAGGAAAAGCTGGCCATGACCCGCGTGCTGTTGCAGGGCTACAAGTTGTTGTTCCTTGACGAGCCGACCAGTGCCATGGACAAGCTATCGGAAGAGACCTTGGCTAGGCTATTAAATGTGTTGGCGGCGAAGGGCACGACCATCGTTATTGCCACCCACAGCGCCAAGCTTGCAGAGATTGGAGACCTTATCTTCTCAGTAGCGGAAGGCCGTATAGATCGCATTAAATAGGTTATGCTGATTGGCTCAATATGGGGTCAACATGACATGATTACTCTTTCAATCCATGGCTGTAAGGAGATTCCCCGCGCATGGCCCCCAAAAACGCTGCCAGCTTTCCCGATCTCTTGGAGCATATCCAAGTCGTTCGTGACATCCAATCCTCCCCGGCGCTACTTCAAGCGATCGAAATGGGTATAGAAATTTGTATTCACGCATTCCTGCATGGTGGCAAGCTCCTCCTGTGCGGCAACGGCGGTTCCGCGGCCGATTCCCAGCATCTGGCGACAGAACTTACGGTGCGTTACACCACGGATCGGCAGGCGCTCCCCGCGATAGCGCTTACCACCGATACCTCCACCCTGACGGCCGCTGGTAACGACTATGGTTACGACAGCGTCTTCTCCCGCCAAGTCGAAGCACTCGGCCGCCCTGGCGATATCCTCATTGGTTTCTCCACCTCCGGCCGTTCGAATAACGTCCTTGCCGCCATCGAAACCGCACTAGAGCGCGACATGAAGGTGGTCTTCTTTGGCGGCGGAGATGGTGGCGCCATCGGGCCTATCTCGACCGTTTCGATCCTCGCTCCCAGCACCACGACCGCGCGCATTCAGGAGATGCATATTCTGATCGGGCACATCTTCTGCGGGCAGATCGAGCGACGTCTAGGTCTCGTTTCAGCCTAGGAGGACTTTGTGACAATCACGGCACTCCACGGGACTCTCGCGTCCCAGCGCATCCTCTGTCTCGGCGATGTCATGCTCGACCATTTCTATACCGGAGAAGTCGGGCGGATCTCGCCCGAAGCACCTGTGCCCGTGCTCAAGCTCGTCGATAAGCTGTCGATGCCCGGTGGTGCGGCCAATACGGCCTGCAATATCGTCGCGCTCGGTGCAGAGGTCACGCTGGTCGCCCCGCTCGGAAGCGATCCAGGAGGGCTAGAGCTACGTGCACTGCTTGAAACGGAACGGAGCATGCGCTTCCTCGGCGCGGAGGATCCGCGCGGGACGATCATCAAGGCGCGGTATTCCGCCCTTGGTCAGCAGATGCTGCGCATCGACCGCGAGAACCTCAGCCCGCTCGCTACCGAGAGCCGGGCGCAATTGTCAGCCCTCGCCCTCGGGCAGGTGCAGGATGCCAGCCTAATCGTGCTGTCCGATTACGCCAAGGGGGCACTGGCCCATGATCTCTGCCAAGCGGTCATCGGCATGGCCCGGGAGCATGGAATTCCCGTTGTCGCCGATCCAAAGGGAACCGATTTCAGCAAATACCACGGCGCCACGGTCATCACCCCAAACGAGCTTGAGCTTTCGGTTGCCGTCGGATCCACGCCAGGTGACGAGGCCGAGCTGATCCATCTCGTCTCCAAGCTCGCAAGCGAGCATGACCTGAACTACGTCGCCGTTACCCGTGGCAAGAATGGCGTCATGCTGATCAGCGCCGCTGGGCTCATCGAGCATATCCCCTCCTTTGCAATTGACGTCTTTGACGTGTCCGGCGCGGGGGACACCTTCGTTGCCGGCCTCTCCTGCGCACTGGTCGCGGGCCAGGACATCAGTGCCGCCGTGCATTACGCCAACGCCGCTGCCGGAGTCGCGGTTGGCAAGGTCGGCACCGCGGTAGTCACGCAGGAAGAGGTCCAGCACCTGATCCACGAGCGTGGTCGTAACAAAAAAGCCGTGGTGCTCTCGGATTACGCTGAGGCTGCGCGCCTCGTGAAGGCATGGCGGCGCACTGGGGCGACGGTCGGTATCACCAACGGCGTATTCGATCTGCTCCACATGGGACATTTACGCTCGCTCAAGACCGCGCGCGCCCATTGCGATAAGTTAATCGTGGCGATCAATTCCGATGCCTCGGTGAAGCGCCTGAAGGGTGATACGCGCCCAATTCAGTCCGATGAGGTGCGGGGCGCTGTGATGGCAAACATGCAGCAGGTCGATTTGGTCGTCATCTTCAGCGAGGACACCCCGATCGAAGTGATCCGCGCCTGCGAGCCCGATCTGCTCGTCAAGGGTGGCGATTATCGTGCGGAAGAGGTGGTCGGCCACGAGATCGTGGAGGCCAGGGGTGGACGAGTGCTGATCGTACCCACCCTGCATGGTTATTCGACCACGGCGACCATCGGCCGGATGCAATTGAGCTACCAATGATCGTCGCCAACTTACTGGACAACGCGCTGTTTTGCTTAAATCAGATCGCCATTCTGCAAACGGATCCGCTGAAAATAACTCTTACCGATAACCCGGTACTCACTTCAATCTCATTTAATTAATGCGGCATTTCACATTCGTACATAAAGCGGCTGACATCTTATCAATGCTCTGGCCACGAAGATGCCTGGCAACATCCGCAGCACCGAAGCGGATCGGAGTTCTGTTGCAGTGGGGGATCGGCGATGCGGTGCTGACCGTTCCGCTATTACGAACGTTGAGAGCCGTCTTTGAAGATGCCGCTGTCGAACTGATTGGAAAGCCTTTTCTCAAAGATCTATTTGCCGATGAAGGTCTTGCCGACCAGTATCACCGCTTAGTACCACCTTGGACCAAGTATTCACTTAAGTACCGGTTTTGGGAGGCTGACTGGCGCATCTACCTCACTGAAATACGTAATATCCGTCGCCATTCATTCGACATCCTGATCGCCCCACGGTGGGATGTGCGTGAGATATTGCAATTGCGTTTGCTCAACGCGAATGCAACGGCAGGATTTGCGGCGGCCGGTGGACGAAAATGGATCACAAATGACTTTAGAATTACATCAGAACAGTATGCAAAACTACATAGGGCAGAAGCTGCTGCTGTCGCAGCACAGCGATTAACGGGACAGCAGATTGATCCACGACCTAGGCTTAACGTAAGTACAGAACGCTCAGTTGCGGTATTTAATCACTTAAAATCTGCTGGTTATGTGGGTGGTCGTCTAATGGTGGTGCATGGTGGCGCTGGAAGCCCCATACGTCGCTGGGGGGGTGAGAAATTCAGTGCAGTCCTGGCGCGGATGCCTCTAGATGATTCCTTCATTGTCATTATTGATGATGAAGGTTCAGAGGACATAAAGCTTCCCCCAAACACGCTAGGCATACGGTGGCGTTCGAGTCTTGCTGACCTGAAGGCGCTGTTACACCATGCCAGTCTCTTTATTGGATGTGATAGCGGAGTGATGCACCTTGCGGCCGCCTGCGGTTGCAAAGTTGTAGCTGTCTTTGGCCCAGGCTCTATAAAATGGTTTCGACCTTATGGAAATGAGCATCGGATTGTTGCAATCCATCCTATGCCTTGTCGGCCTTGTTTTGATAAATGCATCTACCAAATGCCCATCTGCATGAATATTAGCGCTGATGGATTAATCATGCACATCAATGATTATTAATTCTAACGTCTAGTTACTTTTAGATCTGCGGTCTTACTTTTTAGAAGCCTTTTTTACTGCCACGCTTAGCGTTGGTTTCATACTTGGACCCGCTACCTGACTAGGACAAAGGGGGGCCTTAAAATAATAGTATCGATCGTTTGTTCAGTAATGTCACCTGCAGTACGATTGCACGCTCTGGCACGATGGTGCTAGGCCTTTTTCCATGTACGTCGTTGCATGTCAAAAACTACGAGCAGAATTACACTGAAGAGGTCCATTAGCAGATGCTAATGGTTATACATGCCTAGTTCATGTTATGAGTTGGGTGTCAGGTGGAGCATACCAGATGAGTTCGACACTGCACGGTGCGGGTAACGTGTTGGGTGTAACTGTTGATGCGGTCAGCTATGCTTCTGCAACCGCCACGATACTATCTTGGGCGAAGGAGCATGCGTGCCGCAGTGTTTTCCTAGCCAATGTGCATATGGTGATGGAAGCACATGATGATCCCGTGTTCTGCGCATTGATAAATCGCAGCGATCTGGTTACCCCTGATGGGATGCCGTTAGTGTGGGTCCTGCGCCGCCAGGGTTACAACCTTAAAGATCGAGTGTATGGACCGACCCTAATGCTAAGGGTGCTTGAGATGGCGGCTCATGAAGGGATTCCTGTGGGGTTTTATGGAGGTCATCCAACAGTCTTGATCAAACTCGTGGAGCGAATGCGCGAACATTTTCCTTCGCTGCGAACCGTTTTTAACTTGAGCCCGCCCTTTCGGGCTATGACAGAAGCCGAGGACCGCGATGTGGTGCGGGCGATCAACGATGCAGGGGCACGTATCCTTTTCGTCGGGCTCGGCTGCCCAAAGCAAGAACGCTGGATTGACGCCCACTCAGGCGAAGGTGAAAAAAATGTGCGTGCTGTGATGCTTGGCGTCGGTGCGGCCTTTGATTTCCATGCCGGTACTTTGCGTCAAGCGCCACCCTGGATGCAGTCGCATGGCCTTGAATGGCTTTTCCGACTGGTGATGGAGCCTCGCCGATTATGGAAGCGATATCTTAAGCATAACCCGCGGTTTTCTGCTTTGGTTTTTATGACACTTATTTTCAAACGGAATGATCGAGGCTGATCGTGAGTATGTGATTTGGGAACGAAGATGAATTACGCCTTACGCAAACGGATACTGGTCACCGGTGGTGCCGGCTTTCTCGGCAGCCACCTGTTCGAACGCCTGCTGGCCGACGGCCATGATGTGCTGTGCCTGGACAACTTCTTTACCGGCACCCGGGACAACATCGCCCACCTGCTGGCCGATCCTCGCTTCGAGCTCATCCGCCACGACGTGACCTTTCCGTTCTACCTGGAGGTGGACGAGATCTATATAACCTGGCCGCCCGGACGAGCTGACCGGGCCGGTGAACCTGGGCAATCCCGGCGAGTTCAACATGATCGAACTGGCCGAGGCGGTGCGGGAACTGACCGGCTCCAGCTCCCCGCTGGTCCAGGCGCCCTTGCCCCAGGATGATCCCCGTCAACGTCAGCCGGACATCTCCCTGGCGCGCGCGGCCCTGGGCTGGGAGCCGCAGGTGGCGCTGCGGGCGGGGCTGCAGCCGACGATCGCCTATTTTGAGCGACTGTAGTGGGGGTAAGGCGGGGCTTGGTTAGCCTTGGCGCTGCTGGGGCCAAAGTGCGAAGCCGCATAGTCCTTGAGCATTGGCATGTTTATGATCGCTTGGAGGTAACAGATGATCCTACATTTTATTAATAAATTTTTTATTGGCATATTGCGCCCATGGGGCAAGTCTGCTTTTCTTCTTTCTCTACCGCATCATTGTCGAGTATTAGATGTTGGATGCGGCAACAATTCGCCCTATAAAACAAAGAAGTTGTGTCCTAAGTGTTATTATACTGGGATTGATATAAGCGATTATAATCAGACTGAACTTAACTGCGCTGATCAATATGTTATTTTAAATCCAGAGAAATTTGCAGAAGGTATACGCACACTTGGCAGTGCTTACGAAGCAGTCATTTCATCTCATAATTTAGAGCATTGCGATCATCGGGGGGGGTGCTTATGGCCATGCTTGATTCGGTTGTGATTGGGGGTAAAATTTTCTTGGCTTTTCCAAGTGAAGACAGTACCAAATTTCCAAGTCGCGTTGGATGTTTGAACTATTTTGATGATTCTTCACACAAGAAATTGCCACCGAGATACGAAAAAATTATTGATACTTTAAGGGAATCAGGATTTCGCATAGTTTTTTCTGCCAGTAACTATAAACCACCAATTTTATGGTTTTTGGGTTTATTTTTGGAGCCTATCTCTTCTTATTTGGGTAAGGTCCTTAGGGGGACTTGGGAGTATTATGGTTTTGAGGCAATTATTTGGGCAGAAAAAGTACATTGAAATATCATTTATTTAGTTATCGATTATTGCCGATAAAGTAAAAAATGTCAATGACATGTTGCAATTGATATTGGACTCCGCCCCTTTCATATTGAAATAAAATTGACATGACTTTGTACAGATTGATGATCATCATATGAGTGAAATCTAGGATGAATTATTCCTTACGTAAACGGGTATTAATCACGGGCGGTGCGGGCTTTCTCGGCAGCCATCTGTGCGAACGCCTGCTGGCCGACGGTCATGACGTGCTCTGTGTCGACAACTTCTTTACCGGCACCAAGGACAACATCGCCCATCTGCTGGCCAACCCGCACTTTGAGCTGCTGCGCCATGACGTGACCTTTCCGCTCTTTGTCGAGGTGGACGAGATCTACAACCTGGCCTGCCCGGCCTCGCCCATCCACTACCAGTTCGACCCGGTGCAGACCACCAAGACCAGCGTGCATGGGGCGATCAACATGCTGGGGCTGGCCAAGCGGGTCAAGGCCAAGATCTTCCAGGCCTCGACCAGCGAGGTCTATGGTGACCCGGCCATCCACCCCCAACCGGAGCACTACTGGGGCCACGTCAACCCCATCGGGCCGCGCTCCTGCTATGACGAGGGCAAGCGCTGCGCCGAGACCCTGTTCTTCGACTATCGCCGCCAGCATGGGCTGCGCATCAAGGTGGCGCGCATCTTCAACACCTATGGCCCGCGCATGCACCCCAACGACGGGCGGGTGGTGTCCAACTTCATCGTCCAGGCCTTGCGCAACCAGCCGATCACCCTCTACGGCGACGGTACCCAGACGCGCTCCTTCTGCTACGTGGATGACCTGATCGAGGGCTTTGTGCGGCTGATGGCCAGTCCCGATGAGCTGACCGGGCCGGTGAACCTGGGCAATCCCGGCGAGTTCACAATGATTGAGCTGGCCGAGGCGGTGCGGGAACTGACCGGCTCACGCTCCCCGCTGGTCCAGGCACCCTTGCCCCAGGATGATCCCCGTCAACGCCAGCCGGATATCACCCTGGCGCGGGAGCACCTGGGCTGGGAGCCGCGGGTGGCGCTGCGGGCGGGGTTGCAGCCGACGATCGCCTATTTTGAGCGGCTGTTGCGGGGGTAAGGCAGGCGGGGCGAAGCCGCCCACCACCCCCACCAGAACCTGGCACCGGCCGGGTTTTTATGTTTGGGCCATCCTTTTTCGCGTGCACTGGCGACCGGGGCGGGTCTGGAGGTGGTGCGGCCCGCGCCCCTGGCGGCCGGGATGATCAGTCGTACGCAGGTTCTGCGGCCTCGGGTGACGTGGTTCGGGTCAAGCCGCGGCCAATGGCTTGATTCGGCTAACTTCTTCCTCGATGGCTTGCGCCGCATCCCACAGGTCAACCGCCCGTTGCGCGTTGAGCCAAAATTCCGGGGAGTTCCCAAACAATCGGCTCAGGCGAATCGCCATCGTTGGACTCAAGGCGCGACGTTCTTTCAGTAACTCGTTGACCGATTAACGGGATACGCTCAGGTAGCGTGCGAGATAGGCGATCGTGAGATGGTAATCCGGGAGGAAATCTTCGCGCAGCATCTCCCCCGGGTGGGTCGGTCGGCGTTTGATGCCAGTGTTCTCGATGCTCATGGTCCTGACCTCATTAATGGTCGTCGCAGACGGCAACGTCATAGGCATCTTCATCCTCGAAACGAAAGCAGATCCGCCATTGATCATTGATCGCGATGGCGTGCTGACCTTGTCTGTCGCCGGAGAGGGCATGCAACTTGTTACCTGGCGGTACGAGCAGATCTTGCAGACGAACGGCGAGGTCCAGATACTCAAGTTTGCGCGCGGCGCGCTTCTGGATATCTGGTGGCAGACGTTTCAGCTTGCCGTGCGCGTACAGTGCTTGCGTTTCGCGATCTGCAAAGCTTTTGATCATTCTTGAGAAGTTAGTGTGTCACGTGAAGCGTGTCAATGCCCCTGGGCTATTGCCATGTCGCCGTCTCCCTCGTCATTCCGGCCGGGAAGCCGGAATCCAAAGCAGGGAAAGCTACGTCGCGGTCACCCCTGGCGCTATGGTGAGCAAATTCTTCTTGATGAGTTCTATCCGCTCCCGCCTGAAGTTGCTCACCACGAGCCACGCCGAGCTGGACCGCCTCGACCAGGCGGCGGTCAATGGCTTCTTCGCTCGCCAGCCCATCGACCTATCTGGGGCACGGGCTCCCCCGGCGGGAGTCCCTCCATGTCGACGACATGGCCGCCGCCTGCGTCCACGTCATGACGCTGGACCCGGCGGTCTACCGCGCCCATACCCGGCCCCTGCTGTCGCACCTCAACGTTGGCGCCGGTACCGACGTCACCATCCGTGAACTGGCGGAGACATCGATGGCGGTGTATGTGAAAAAATGGGCCAAATTTCCAAACAAAGCCATTTTCGCGGCCGGCTGAAAAAGCCATTTTGCGAAACGAACCCATTTTCCCGCCCGGGCTTCATGGACTGATTCTTTAATTCATACAGAATGATACCGCCATCCTGACTCTCTTCCCCGCCCTCGTGCCGGCGCTGGCGGCGAGCATGCTGCTGGGCTATCTGCTGGTCTGGGTGCTGATCGCGGTCAGCCGCGTCCCCGCCGGCCTGGTGCCGGTGACCGCCAACGGTGCCCTGGAGGGCCTGGCGCCCGTCACCCCAACGGGGTCCTGGAGGGCCTGGTGCCGGTCACCGCGCGCTGGCTGGTGGCCTTCCCCTGATGGATACCCTGGCGGTGATGGGGCGGCGGCTGAGCCAGGGCCGACATCCATTCAGCGCCGATCGCGGCCATCTGCACCATTGCCTCGCGCGTTATTTCCATAGCATCCGGCGGGCGCTGGACTACCGCCACCAGCACGGCCTGCGCATCAAGGTGGCGCGCATCTTCAACACCGATGGCCCGCGCCTGCACCCCAACGACGGGCAGGTGGTGTCCCACTTCATCGTCCAGGCCTTGCGCAACCAGCCGATCACCCGCTACGGCGATGGCACCCAGACGCGCTCCTTCGGCGACGTGGACGACCTGATCGAAGGCTTCGTGCGCCTAATGGCCAGCCCGGACGAGCTGACCGGGCCAGTGAACCTGGGCAATCCCGGCGCGTTCACCATGCTCGAACTGGCCGAGGCGGTGCGGGAGCTGACCGGCTCCCGCTCCCCGCGGGTCCAGGCGCCCTTGCCCCAGGATGACCCCCGTCAACGCCCCGACGCCAGCCGGATATCACCCTGGCGCGCGCGGCCCTGGGCTGGGAGCCGCGGGTGGCGCTGCGGGCGGGGTTGCAGCCGACGATCGCCTATTTTGAGCGGCTGTTGCGGGGGTAAGGCGGGGCTTTCGCCGCAGGGCCTTGTCGGAGGTGCAATCGCGGGAACTGCGGGGGCTATAGGGGCGCGCCGGGGGGCGGAGGAGCGGGGGTGGCAGTCCACCGCCGTTACCGATTCAGGTCAGCACCACCCCCACCAGAACCTGGCTACGGCCAGGTTTTTGGTTTTTGGGCACTCGACGCCGCCGCACTGCCAACGATCACCAGGTCGGAGTTCTATAATTCTGGTCAGCTTCAGCTTCAGCTTCAGCATCAGCAACGGCGAGCATGCCCCTCGATCGGTATGACCCTCGTTCGGCATCACCCCCTGTCAGCATCCCTCACGGCCCTCATCACTCATCAACGGCTATTGACCTCTCCCTCACCCCAAGAACGGCGCGCGATGAAGACCGACCACCCCATCTATCTCTTCCTCTCCGCTGGCGCGGAGGCTTTTCGGGTGCTCACCGGCGGCTATGAGCTGCCCGGTCCCTACCGTTTCTCCTCCCTGACGCTCAAAAGTCTGGAGCGGCGCCTCGATGGTCTCTTCGAGCCCGAGGGGCACCCGGGGCCGGTCTATGTGGTCGAATTCCAAGGCCAGCGCGCGGAGCGGGCTTGGTACAATCTCCTGACCAAGATCGGGCTTTATGGCGAGGAGCATCCCCAGCGCGATGTCATCGGCGTCGGGATCTTTCTGCGCGAGGCGGATGTCCCCACTTATCCCCGGTGGGCGAATGATCCCACGGCGCCGCTGCTCACGGTCGTCCTGCGCCGGGTCCTACCGGACTGGCTGGCCCGGGAACCGGACAACCCCTATGTGGCGGTGTTCGCCCCGCTGCTGATCGAGGATGACGCCGACCTGCGCGCCCGCGCCCCGGCCCTGTGGCGTACCGTGCAGGAGGCGCCCTTGGCGGAAGAAGTCCGCGACATCCTCGCGCAGGTCCTGGAATTCTGGTTTTTCGAGCGATTTCGCGGCCTGACCGCGAAGGAGGTATGGGCCATGTTGAACCTGGTAACCCCGATTCAGGAGACTAAGGCGTATCAGTCCATCTTTGCCGAGGGTGAAGCCAAGGGCAGGGATAAAGGTCTGGCTGAGGGCAAGGCCGAGGGCAAGGCCGAGGGCAAGGCCGAAGGCAAGGCTGAAGATCTTAAGCGCCTGCTCAAACGGCGCTTCAATACCCTGCCCCCGTGGGCGGCGCAGCGCATCGACGCCGCGTCAATTGTCCAACTGGACGCCTGGCTTGACGCCATCTTCGATGCCCAGAGCCTGGAGGCCTTGATCGGTTCCGAGCCCAACTGATCCTGTGGCCACGGCATCCGCAGCCTTGTTGCCTCTGACGGGATGGTGTCGCGATGGCCAGCCTGACGTGGCTGAGGCGGACGCCTGACGGCGCCGCCACTTCATCTCAGCCATCAAACTGCTGGGCCTGGCCAAGCGGGTCAAGGCCAAGATCCTGCAAGCCTCAACCAGCGAGGTCTATGGCGACCCCGCCATCCACACCCCCAGCCGGAGCACTACTGGGGCCATGTCAATCCCATCGGCCCGCGCTCCTGCAATGATGAGGGTAAGCGCTGCGCCGAGACCCTGTTCTTCGACTATCGCCGCCAGCATCGGCTGCGCCTAAAGGTGGCGCGCATCTTCAACACCGATGGCCCGCGCCCGCCCCCCAATGACGGGCGGGGGGTGTCCAACTGCATCGTCCAGGCCCTGCGCAACCCGCCGATCACCCTCTTGGTGATGGCACCCAGACGCGCGCCTGCTGCGACGTGGACGACCTGATCGAAGGCTTCGTGCGCCTAATGGCCAGCCCGGACGAGCTGACCGGGCCAGTGAACCTGGGCAATCCCGGCGCGTTCACCATGCTCGAACTGGCCGAGGCGGTGCGGGAGCTGACCGGCTCCCGCTCCCCGCGGGTCCAGGCGCCCTTGCCCCAGGATGACCCCCGTCAACGCCCCGACGCCAGCCGGATATCACCCTGGCGCGCGCGGCCCTGGGCTGGGAGCCGCGGGTGGCGCTGCGGGCGGGGTTGCAGCCGACGATCGCCTATTTTGAGCGGCTGTTGCGGGGGTAAGGCGGGGCTTTCGCCGCAGGGCCTTGTCGGAGGTGCAATCGCGGGAACTGCGGGGGCTATAGGGGCGCGCCGGGGGGCGGAGGAGCGGGGGTGGCAGTCCACCGCCGTTACCGATTCAGGTCAGCACCACCCCCACCAGAACCTGGCTACGGCCAGGTTTTTGGTTTTTGGGCACTCGACGCCGCCGCACTGCCAACGATCACCAGGTCGGAGTTCTATAATTCTGGTCAGCTTCAGCTTCAGCTTCAGCATCAGCAACGGCGAGCATGCCCCTCGATCGGTATGACCCTCGTTCGGCATTACCCCCTGTCAGCATCCCTCACGGCCCTCATCAACGGCTAGCGGCCTCTCCCTCACCCCAAGCACGGCGCGCGATTCGGTGAACGCCCCATGAGCCACGACCAGAACTTCAAGAATCTCATCGTCGACTACCCTCACCAAGCCATCCACTTCTTCGCCGCCGTCGAGGCCCAGGCGGTCGACGCCGGGGCGCGTATCCTGCCGATCCGCGAGGAGCAGCTCAAGGAACGCCTCGGCGAGCGCTTTCGCGAGCTCGACGTCCCCCTGCTGGTGGAATGGCCCGACGGCCGCCGCGCCGCCCTGCTGTTCGTCTTTGAGGAAGAAACCGAGCCGGCGCGCTTTTCCATCCACCGGCTGGCGCATTACTGCCTGGACCTGGCCGAGCTCTACGCCACCGACCGCGTCGTCCCGGTCGTCATCTTCCTGCACCCCGGCGCCTTCCCGACCCGGCTGGCCTTGGGCAGCGAGACCCGGACCTATCTCGATTTCCGTTACCTGGCCTGCGCCCTCAAGCAGATCCCGGCCCGCGACCATCTCCACAGCCCCAACCTGGTCGCCCGGCTCAATCTGCCCAACATGGCCTATGCCCCGGCGGACAAGCTGCTGGTCTATGCCCAGGCCGTGCGCGGCCTGATTGACCTGGAACCGTCCACCGAGAAGCGGCTCAAATACCTCGACTTCGTCGACATCTATGCCGACCTGGATGACAATGAACGCCAGCTTTACACCCAACTGTACCCGCATGAGGTGGCCACCATGAGCGGTTTTGCCCAGCGTTTTCTGGAGAAAGGCCGAGAGGAGGGCATGCAGCAAGGCATGCAGCAAGGGATGCAACAGGGCATGCAGCAGGGCATGCAGCAAGGCATGCAGCGTGGGGAAGCGCGGATTTTGACCGCCCAACTCCGCCTGCGCTTTGGCGAGCTGCCCGCCGCCATCGCGCAGCGGATCGAAACGGCCGATGCCGAGACCCTGCTGCGCTGGTCCGAGCGCGTGCTCACGGCCAAGACCCTGGACGAGATTGTGGCCGATTGAGGCGGCGGAGCGTTTGTGAGCTAACCATGCGCCGAGGGTCTAGCCGGAAGTTGCCATGAAGATTTTGGCCTTGAGAACCCTGCGTGAGTTCTGGACGCAACATCCCCAGGCGGAAATCCCCTTGCGAAGCTGGTACGCTGAAGCCTCTAAGGCTGAATGGCGAACGCCGGCTGACATCAAGGCCGCTCACCGCGCTGCAAGTTTTCTCCCCCATCAGCGTATCGTGTTCAACATCAAGGGAAATGATTATCGGCTGGTAGTCGCGGTGCGCTATACCCAGCAATTGATGTTTGTGCGCTTCATCGGTACGCATGCCGACTATGACCGCATCGATGCTACAACCATTTAGGAGGTTGGCTATGGAATTGAAACCACTCCGTAACCTCGCCGATTACCAGGCCGCTCTCACGGCCATTGAGGCGTTGTGGTCGGCCCCGGATGGCAGCCCGGAGGCTGAGCGGTTGGAGGTCTTGGCCTTGCTGGTAGATGCTTATGAACAACGACACTTTCCGATTGAGCAACCCGATCCCATTACATTTTTGGAATATGTGCTGGAAACGCGGGGCCTGGAGCCGGCGGACCTGGAGCCTTTCATTGGTTCCCCTGGCAAGGTGGCGGCCGTCATGAAGCGGCAACTGCCATTGTCGTTGGAGATGATTCGTCATCTGGCCGCTGGTCTGCACCTGCCCGCGGAGGTTTTGATCCAGGAGTATGCCCTGCACCAGGACGCCGCCTGAACCCTGAAATTCGTTGATTTGCGCCCTCGATGTTTCACTTTGATCAAAGTGAAGCGATCCCTCAAAACCTAAAGGATAAGTCGACCGAACACGCCCTGGTCCCTTGCTCATGCCTCGCCCCCGGCTACCGGCTGCTGCGTACCAACCGTACTCTGGGCGACGCGGGGAGCGGGCGCGGGCCTCCCTCCCCCTGGCGGGGGAGGGTCGGGGAGAGGGGGAAGCCCGGATGGGCGCTGGGGCTGCCGGCTCCTGTTCGAGTTCCCCGATGGTCAAACTGCTCGACTACGTCGAGCCGGCGCGCTGGGCGGCGCTGGAGGCGAGCGACAACGTCTTCGCCTTGGTGGTGATGGCGCAGATCCGCGCCAAGGTCACCCCGGACGTGGAAACCCTCCAGGGCTGGAAATTCCGCCTGATCCGCCTGATGTACGAGCGCGGGTATGAGCGCGCGCTGATCCTGGCGCTCTTTCGACTCATCGACTGGATGATTCGCCTACCTAAGAGGCTGTCTCAATATTAGTTTAGACTGCCAATTCACCATTACCTATATCAT
>CALMDH010000252.1:0-8353 GCA_937862735.1 uncultured Gammaproteobacteria bacterium | reverse complement strand
GCCAGAGCCTGGTGTCCCCCTTGGACCAGATACGCCTGGGCGGCGTGACCATGGCACTGCGTGACCTGATCGAGGCGTTGCGGCTGAAAGCCGCGATCCCGGTGCCTGGGGCACTTGGGATGCCTCCTGGCGAGCCTGAAGCGCCGCGCGTCAAAGGGCACCACCTGCTGCGCTGTCCCTGCGGCGGGATCAAAACCGCCAATGCACCATGCCCGGAGTGCGGCCAATGAACCCCCTCTATGCCCTCTTATGGGACCGGCCCCGCGCCTGGGCCATCCTGCTGCTAGCTGTGTTGGTGAGCGTGCTCTTCATCGGGGTGCTGAGCCAACTGCTGACCCCCGGGGGGGCGGCGGCGCTGGTGATCCTGGACTATCAAGGCACCCCACCGCCGAATTATCCCTTCCTCTACCCCTTCACCATCCAGAACCTGACCCACCTGCTGCTGTTCCTGGGGCTGGGGGAAGTCTTCCGCCGCTGGCGTGCCGCCGCTCACGAACGCGCCTTGTTGGCCCAGGGCCTGCTGCCGGAGGAGTACAGCGTCGTCCTCCAGTCCCACGATCTGCCGCCGATCCGCGCCCGGGTGGCCCCGCTGCACGATGGGGAGCGTGGGTTTCTCCCCGGCCTGATCGACCTCTGCATCCTCCAGTTCCTGGCCAGCCGTTCGGTGGACCAGACCGTATCCGTCCTCAATTCCAGCCTGGAATTACTGATGCATCGGGTCGATCTGCGCTACAACCTGTTGCGGTATCTAACCTGGGCCATCCCCACCGTCGGTTTTATCGGCACCGTCATCGGCATCTCCCTGGCCCTGGCCATGATCGATCCCAGCGCTGGCGTCCAACCCTTGGGCGAGATCGCCCTGGCCCTGGGGGTGAGTTTCTACACCACCTTGGTCGCCCTGGTGGAAAGCGCCATCCTGGTGTTCTTCATGAACCTGGTGCAGGTCAGGGAGGAACTGGCGGTGAATGACGCCGGTCACTATACCCTGACGAATCTGATCAATCGGTTGTATGCGGGGGGGTGAGTTGCCGTGATGAACTCCCGATACACTCACCCTTTTGCTTGAGGGCCAGTGCATGAGTACCCCGGATACCGCCCGCTGCCCCAACTGCTTTGGTGCCACCAGGTCTACCCCCTGTCCGCACTGCGGCTGGCGACCGGGGCAGGACAATCCGCCCCCCGCCCTCGCCTTGGGCCAGATGCTGGATGGCCGTTACCGCATTGGCCGCGTACTTGGGCACGGCGGATTCGGCATCACCTACCTCGCCTGGGATGACAACCTGCAACTCCGGCTGGCGATCAAGGAATATCTACCCCGCGACAGCGCGACCCGATCCCCGGATGGCATCAGCCTCGCCATCTACTCGGGTCAAGCCGGTGAGCAATTCGCCTATGGTCTGGATCGCTTCCTGGAAGAGGCCCGGGCTTTGGCCCATTTTGATCAGCACCCAGGGATCGTGACGGTCAAGAACTTCTTCCGTGCCCATGGCACCGGTTATTGCGTCATGGACTACGTGGAAGGGATCACCCTGCGCCAATACCTGGAGCAACAGTCGGGCGGGCGGATCAGCGTCGCTGACGCCCTCAAACTCCTCATGCCGGTCATGGACGCCCTGCGGGCGGTACATAAAGAGGGCCTTCTGCATCGTGACCTGGCCCCCGACAACATCTATCTGACCGCGGATGGGCGCATCAAGCTCCTCGACTTCGGCGCCGCCCGCTACGCTGCCAGTGAACATAGCAAGAGCCTGTCCATCATCCTCAAACCGGGTTATGCGCCCGAGGAGCAATACCGCACCAAAGGTCATCAAGGCCCCTGGACGGATGTCTATGGGCTGGCGGCGACCTTCTACCGCACTATCACCGGCAAACTCCCGCCCGAGTCCCTTGATCGACTGGATACGGATGAACTGATTCCACCTTCAAAACTCGGTATCGCCATCCGGCCTGAACAGGAAGCAGCCTTGCTCAAAGGCTTGGCTGTCAAGGCTAGCCAACGCTTCCAAAGTATGGACGAGTTGCAGCAGGCATTGCGAACTGGGGCGCAGTTACAACCGCCACAAGAACATCAGGGCGGTAAGGCAAAGGGGCCGGACCCAGTTGCTCAGCCAACTGCACCCCCAGCAGAGGGCGACATCGGTGTCAGCTTCCCTATCCTCGGTGGCATGCTGATCCTGATCGGGGTTTTGTTCCTCTTTGGCGCTCTAAATAGCATCTTTTCGGAAAACACTTCAGATGAAAATGTAAGGTCATCCACAACGCTCTCAGGGATGGCAACTACTACACCCCAAGTGAATCCATCGGTACCTGTCACTACCCCACAAGCTCCAGTACAGCAGTCCCCTGAGAACATAACTGAAACCTTTACTGAAGGGGAAAAAGCTCCCCTCTACTTCGCCGCCGCCTTGGGGCCCACTGCTAACATCCCACCCGAGGCCCCGCTGTGCTACAAGTTCATGGTGGCTGGTCCGGAGGAGCAACTGCGAAAACTCAAAGCCAAATACCCGGGTCTGTATGACTACCAAATTACGACCAATCCCACTGGAGGCAAGAACTTGGTGGCGAAACGCCGAGACGAGACCGGAATAGAAATCACCTATTTCTATTCCACGAGCCCGGAAGTCTGTAACAATTACCAAAAAGACCGCTTACAGACGCCAGCCAAGCCGGGCGACAGGGGTGGTTCGAACACCGCTTCCCCGCCAGGGGAGGCTCTGACTCCCTCTGGTAATGATAACTCCCCCAAAGCACGCTATCGGTTCCTGGGCAAAGACCAAGGCATCGTCGAGGACATACGTACCAAGCTGCAATGGCAGCGGTGCAGCCTCGGGCAAACCTGGAATGGTGCCTCCTGTGTGGGTGAGGCAACAAAATATGAGTGGGATCAGGCCCATCGAACTGCGTCGGTGGGTTGGAGGTTGCCGACGAAGGAGGAGTTGGCCAGTCTGGTCTATTGCAGTTCAGGCGAGCCCGCCTACTGGAAGCCCACAACTGACTGGTGTGAAGGCGCTTACGGAAAGCCGACGATTTGGATCACCGCCTTTCCGAATACGCCTGCGAATTGGTTCTGGTCGTCCTCGCCCCATGCCTCCCTCCCTTACAGCGCCTGGGGAGTCGGTTTCAGCAGTGGCGGCGTCTACGGCGACTACAATAAGTACGGGGTCGGCTACGTGCGGCTCGTACGCAGCGGGCAGTGACTTTAGCCGCGCAGCGAAACCTTGGTCCTACTTATCGCCTGCCGCAGTAACACTGGAGCAGTTAGCAGTCAGATTACTGAGTTGTCATAGCAGGTTTCGGGGGCTGGTGATTGCGTTCAATGGAAATGCAATACTCGATAAAGCATCGAGAAATCTGGTTGTGTTCCTCATCTCGTCTATCGTCACTGAGAGATCGGAGTGTCGCCGTGCTCAGGATGCGAAACGGGACGTCCCAGTCCCCTTTTTGCCTTGCGCTCGGCGAAAACCCTTGTGCCCCGGTTCGCCCCGCTCCGGGCCACGGCTTCGTCACGACGTGCCCCCAAAGGGGGCGGTAGGGCTTCGCCATGGCCCTACGTCGGATGGCTTGACAGCGTATCGGATGCGCTTGCATCTGGCCTCTGCGGCTGCGGGCCTTCGCTTCGCTCTCCATGACCGGCAGAGGTTGTCGCTGGCCAGCTCCAAGGGTTGCAAGTAACCCCCTCAGCCCTGTCCATCAAACCCTCAAATGTCCACATCAAGGAGTCAGTGTCCTGGCTACGCGGAAACCAAAGTCATAGCCCTGGATGTTGGAGCCGCTCCTGTAGCGATAGGCACAGCGAAGATTTCTCGGGTAAAAGTACCAAGAGCCACCGCGCAGTACTCGTTTCTGGCAGGAACCTTGCGTCCATGGGCTGCCGTCCGTGGGCG
This sequence comes from uncultured Gammaproteobacteria bacterium, assembly GCA_937862735.1. Lineage (GTDB taxonomy): Bacteria > Pseudomonadota > Gammaproteobacteria > Chromatiales > Chromatiaceae > M0108. Next base: position 4,469 of record CALMDH010000252.1, on the reverse strand, counting down.
CTCCTACGTAGTTGTCGTGATAACAATCCTCGACCCACTCCCAGATGTTGCCGTGCAGGTCATATAGTCCCCAAGGGTTCGGCGGATAACTCCCTACCGGCTGGGTCTTGCTCACGTAGAGGCCAGTCTTGGCACCGCAGTCGTTATAGTCGAAACTCCCGTCGTAGTTGGCCTGGCTGGTCGTGATGCAGTTGCCGGTGCTGAAGGGGGTCGTCGTCCCTGCTCGTGCGGCATATTCCCATTCGGCCTCGGTTGGGAGGCGCCAGCGCTCCCCGGTCTCGCGGCACAGCCAGCGGACATACTCATGGGCATCCTCCCATGAAACATTGATGACAGGGCGCTGGCCACGGCCCCAGCCCGCATCGTCCGGTATGTGAGTACAGCCGCCCGCAGCCACACAAGCCTTCCACTGTGCGAAGGTAACCGGATAACGGCCGATCTCGAAGGCGGGCACCTGGACCCAGTGCTGAGGGCCTTCATTATCGAAGCGTCCTGGCTCACTCTCCGGAGAGCCCATCAGGAAGCGGCCACCTGGCAGGCGCACCATGTCAGGAATCGTATTTATCACTGGAGCAGTGCCAGCATGACCCCGGCGGCCGGAAAAGTCTGTACTCGGGGGCCGACTGGATGCCGGTTGGGCTGTAGTCGATGCTGAAACGGCCATTAGGGCCGACTGAAACTCTTGTACGGTCTGTGGCCGAGATTCGGGGGCGATGGCCAGACCGGAATCCAAGGTATCGCTTAACTGGCGACTGACGCCAAAGTCGGTGGCGGGGCGCAGGTCATCCTGGGCTTGACGCTCTGTCGCTTCAGGTGGCGTTTCGCCGGTGACCAAGCGGTAGAGGACGGCGGCAGCAGCGTAGATATCGGTCCAGGGACCTTGCTTACCCCGACGGTGATATTGCTCGAAGGGAGCATAGCCCGGTGTGAGGACGACCGACAGGGAACGGCTATGCTCGCCCATGGCCTGGCGGGCGGCACCAAAGTCGAGCAGGATGGGCCTGATCCCACCCGTTTCCAGACGGGCCAGATAGATATTCTGGGGTTTGATGTCGCGGTGCAGGATGTTTTTAGTGTGGGCCGCCCGCAGACCGTCCAGGATCGGCAGCATCAGTTGTCGGGCCGGCTCCTCCGCCAGGCGTCCCCCTTGTTGGTCCACATATTCAGCCAGGGATAAGCCCTGGTAGTAGTGCATCACCAGGTAAGCGGTACCGTTGGCCTCGAAGAAGTGGCGTACCCGGACGATGTTGGGATGGTCGAGTTGGGCCAGGGTGCGCGCCTCGCGCAGGAATTGTTCCAGGCCATACCGGAATGGCTCGCCTTCATCTTGAGAGTGGAGTGCCACGGTGGCCCGGTCAGATGAGCGCCCCGCTAAGTCGCGCGGGAGGTATTCCTTGATTGCGACCAGCGTTTCCAGGTGCCGATCCCAGCCGAGGTAGGTGATGCCAAAGCCACCGATTTTGCCCAGTATCCGCCCGACCACGAACTGACCCTGGAGCAGGGAGCGGTGCGGCAAGGGCAGTGGTCCACGACCGGCCTGCTCGTCATAGCCGCAATGGGGGCAGGGGTTGGTTTGGCCCTTGTTGGAGAAGCAACCGGGGCAGAGGGTGTCGAGAGTGTGGTCCATAGTTTTAGATATCCGCCATTTTTTATGTCATAGGAGGCGAGTTCGTGCCGATCCATTCTGCCTATTTCGCTTGAATATGCGGTTAAGCGCCGGCAACTCAGAAGAAGTAAAGAGTCTAAAAATCAGAGTGTAATCGTCCTGGCTACACGGAAACCGACGTAGTTGTACCGGTAGCCGGGATCGACCCCGCCGCGGTTGGCGGAGCGCAGGTAGCTAGGGTAGAAGTACCAGGAGCCGCCGCGCAGCACTCGTTTCTGGCATGAACCTTGTGTCCATGGGCTGCCGTCCGTGGGCGCCCCTGCGTAGTTGTCGTGATAACAATCCTCGACCCACTCCCAGACGTTGCCGTGCAGGTCATGAAGCCCCCAAGGGTTTGGCGGATAGCTTCCTACCGGCTGGGTCTTGCCCACGTAGACCCCAGTCTTGGCACCGCAGTCGTTATAGTCGAAGCTCCCGTCGTAGTTGGCCTGGCTGGTCGAGATGCAGTTGCCTGTGCTGAAGGGGGTTGTCGTCCCCGCGCGCGCGGCATATTCCCACTCAGCCTCCGTCGGCAGGCGCCAAAGCTCTCCAGTTTCCTGAATTAGCCAGCGGACATACTCCTGGGCATCCTCCCAGGAAATATTGATGACAGGCCACTGGCCACGGCCCCAGCCAGCGTCACTCGGCTTGTGCGTACAGCCCCCCGCAGCCACGCAGGCATCCCACTGGGCAAAGGTGACTGGATAACGGCCGATCTCGAAGGCGGGCACCTGGACCCAGTGCTGGGGGCCTTCATTATCGAAGCGTCCCGGCTCACTCGCCGGTGAGCCCATCAGGTAGCGGCCACCTGGCAGGCGCACCATGTTTGGAATCATGTCAACCACCGGGAGGGTAGCCGCGGGACTCCGACGGTTGGTAAGGACTGGCGCAGCGGGTTGCCGGTGAATGTGTTGGGCCGGTGTCAGTAATTCGGGACCCACCAGAGCCGACTGAAACTCCTGCACCGTCTGCGGCCTGGCCTCGGGGGCCATCGCCAGCCCCGCCGCCAAGGCATCGCTCAACGGGCGACTGACGCCAAAATTGCTGGCGGGGTGCAGGTCATCCTGGGCTTGACGCTCTGTTGCTTCCGGTGGCGTTTCGCCAGTGATCAGGCGGTACAGCACCGCAGCGGTGGCATAGATATCGGTCCAAGGGCCTTGTTTGCCCCGACGATGATATTGCTCGAAAGGAGCGTAGCCGGGGGTGAGAACCACGGAGAGGGAGCGGCTGTGTTCGCCCATGGCCTGACGGGCGGCACCAAAGTCCAGCAGGATGGGTCTGACTCCACCCGATTCCAGGTGAGCCAGATAGATGTTCTGCGGCTTGATGTCGCGGTGCAGGATGTTCTTGGCATGGGCCGCCCGAAGGCCGTCCAGGATCGGCAGCATCAGTTGTCGGGCCGGCTCCTCCGCCAGGCGTCCCCCTTGTTGATCCACGTACTCGGCCAGGGATAGTCCTTGGTAGTAGTGCATCACCAGGTAGGCGGTATCGTTGGCCTCAAAGAAGTGGCGTACCCGCACGATATTGGGATGGTCGAGTTGGGCCAAGGTGCGCGCTTCGCGCAGGAATTGTTCCAGGCCGTACCGGAAGGGCTCGCCTTCATCATGGGAGTGGATGGCCACGGTGGCCCGGTCAGATGATCGGCCCGCCAAGTCGCGCGGGAGGTATTCCTTGATAGCGACCAGTGTTTCCAGGTGCTGGTCCCAACCGAGATAGGTGATGCCAAAGCCGCCGATTTTGCCCAATATCCTCCCGACCACGAACTGACCCTGGAGCAGGGAGCGGTGCGGCAAGGGCAGTGGTCCACGACCGGCCTGCTCGTCATAGCCGCAATAGGGGCAGGGGTTGGTTTGGCCCTTGTCCGCGAAGCAGCCGGGGCAGAGGGTGTCTTGGCGCTGGTCCATGATGCTTATTCCAACATAATTTTTATGGCTAAATGAGTCAGTTGCAAAATTCAACGTAACTCCATAGTTTTGCTGGATACGCCAGATCTCAGCAAACTCTTTTAAATCAGTGTATTACGAGAATTTTGCAACTAACTCTAAATGATAGCAAATACTTTTCACCAGTCTGGACTTGGTGCAAGACTTGCTTTGACCGCGAATAAGTATGGTGCCAGCAGCTAGGGATGCCTGTCAGCTCCAACTCGCCAGTATTCACCTGCTGTTCTCATAAGGATTCACAAGCGTGTCCCGTCACAGAAGCATCCTGCCTATTTGAAATCATAACCCCGCATGGGGACTCGGCACTAGGAGTCTGTCGGACTTAAGGTACCCTCACGTTCCTACGCGAAATCTAAGCCTTTCGATCTGCGTGGGAGCCACAAATCTTGCGTAGGACAACCAAAATTGATCAGTTATTGACCAATCTAGGGGTGTCACAGTGAAAGTCCGACAGGCTGCTAGGGGAGATAACAGGGGAGAACACTGGTGCGCCGCGTAGGAAGGACCATTCACAACCCCTCATGGGGATTCGGAACCTGGTCCGCCGCTCCGCGCCCAACATCCAGTTGATCTCATAACCCCTCATGGGGATTCAGAACCTTGTGGCGGATTGCCGGCTGCATGGCGCGATGCACCTCATAACCCCTCATGGGGATTCGGAACCGATCTGCCCGACATCTGGAACCGATTCTTACCCAGCTCATAACCCCTCATGGGGATTCGGAACCCGCGTCCAGCGTGGCGGCAAGAAGCACTACTACAACTCATAACCCCTCATGGGGATTCGGAACAAGAGATCGCCGCCCTGGAAAAGGAAGTGAAGCAACTCATAACCCCTCATGGGGATTCGGAACGAGCGCCGCCAGGCCAATAAGGCGGAA
>CALMDH010000251.1:0-3734 GCA_937862735.1 uncultured Gammaproteobacteria bacterium | reverse complement strand
CATGTAGCTAAGCTTAGCGCCAAGTACCCGGCCTTGCCTAACCCGCCTCAAGGTGAAAGACAGCTCGGGCGTGGATGGGCCCGCTCAACCCGCGCGGCCCGTCCAACCCGCTGGGACTCACTTAACTCGCTCGAACCGCTTGGCCTAGGGTTACAGGCTTCAGCGCAGGAAACCGTGCTCGGCGAGAAAGGCGGCGGTGATGCCCGGCTTGCCGCCCGACTCCGCCGCCCGGTCGCCCAGGACCAGGCGCTCCAGGTAGCGGGCGATCAGGTCCACCTCCAGATTGACCCGCGTTCCCGCCTGATAGTCACCGATGATGGTCTCGGCCAGGGTGTGGGGGACGATGTTCAGCTCGAAGACGGCGCCGTCCACCGTGTTGACCGTCAGGCTGGTGCCATCGACGCAGATGGAGCCCTTCTGGGCGATGTAGCGCGCCAGCCCTGCCGGGGCCTGGACGCGAAAGCGCCAGGAGCGCGCGTCCTGGTGCCGTTCCAGGATCTCGCCGACCCCGTCGACATGCCCGCTGACCAGATGCCCGCCGAGGGGCGTCGCCAGGGTCAGGGCCTTCTCCAGGTTGACGTGACTGCCGGGCCGCAGCCCCCCCAGGGTGGTCAGGGACAGGGTCTCGCGGGAGACATCCGCCTCGAAGTGCCCCCCCGCCAGATTGACGGCGGTCAGACAGACCCCATTGACGGCCACGCTGTCCCCCAGGACCAGGCCCGCCAGGGGCAGCTTGCCAGTGCTGAGGGTCAGGCGGACGTCGCCGCCCCGGGGTTCAAGGGTCTGGACCTGGCCGATGGCCTGAATGATGCCCGTAAACATTGCAGCGTCTCTAGCCTCCTGAAGCATGGCGCGAAGCGGTGGGCCCGCCTTAAAGTGGCTGGCTATCATATACCGACCGCATGACCTTGTTCGCCACGCAGAGGAGGCACGGGGAAACACGGCTTCCCGCCGGTGGGTCGCCCAAGGGCGCTTGGGAGCGCGAGAGCTCGAGAGCGCCAGCATCTGAAAATCCGCCGGGACGACCAGTTGGGGAACTCATCCCGGCTGCGGGTGCCAGATGATAGCCGTTCAGGTGCCGCAGAAGGTCTGGCGCACCACTTCGTGGGGTTCGGGCGGGCGCCGGTAAGCGGCAGTCGCGGAACCGGCATGCCAGGGATTGGCCAGCGCCGCCAGCAGCCCCTCGAAGGGGCCCTGGTCGCCAGTGACCGCGGCGTCCAGGGCCGCCTCCACCCGGTGATTGCGCGGGATGAGCGCCGGGTTGGCGCGACCCATGGCGTCAGCCCGAGCCTGGGGGCTGGTCGTTTCCTGACTTAGCCGGGCCCGCCAACGGTTAAGCCAGTCGGTCAGCGCGGGATAAGCCTCGCCGAAGACTTCCCGCAGTGCCTGATCCGACCCCGTTCCCGCGCCCGACGCCATGCCCGCTATCCTCTCCCCCTCAGGCGTACCGGCACGCTGGTCGAGAGCCGCAACCACGGCCGCGCTGTCCCGGGGGATACCCAGGTGAATGCCGAGATCCATCGCCGCGGTGTTGAGGGCATGGAAGCCGTTGGTGAAATCGACGCGGGCGGCCGCCATGATCTCCAGTAGGTCCTCGATCAATCCGGCATCGCCCTCCCGCGCCTCCAGCAAGCCCAGCTTGGGCCGGAACACGGCCAGCCAGGCCGGCGTGAACACGGCGCCGAAGCCGTCGATGGCCTCCTGGGCCAGCACCAGGGCCTGGTCGGCGTCCGGGTCAAGCAGCGGCAGCAGGGCCTCCGCCAGGCGGGCCAGGTTCCACTGGGCGATGCGGGGCTGATTGCCATAGGCATAGCGGCCGTGGTGGTCGATGGAGCTATAGACCTGGTCCGGATGGTAGGCGTCCATGAAGGCGCAGGGGCCATAGTCGATGGTCTCGCCGGCGATGGACATGTTGTCGGTATTCATGACGCCATGGATAAAGCCCACCCCCAGCCAGCGGGCGACGAGGGCCGCCTGGCTGATGATCACCGTCCGCAGCAGGTCCGCGTGGGGTCGATCACTGGCGCGCACCTCCGGATAGTGGCGGTCAATCACGTAGTCGGCCAGGTGGCGGAGCGCCTCGGTATCGCCACGCGCCTGAAAGTATTGGAAGGTGCCCACCCGCACATGACTGCGCGCCACCCGCGTCAGCACCGCCCCGGGAAGGCCACCGGCGTCGCGAAAGACCGGCTCGCCGGTGGTGACCGCCGCCAGGGAGCGGGTGGTGGGGATGCCCAGGGTCGCCATGAATTCGCTGATCAGGTACTCCCGCAACACCGGTCCCAGCCAGGCCCGGCCATCCCCCCCGCGGGAGAAGGGCGTGCGGCCGGAACCCTTGAGCTGGATGTCCAGGCGCTCGCCGGTCGGGTCCCGGACCTCACCCAGGAGGATGGCCCGCCCATCGCCCAGTTGCGGCACGAAGCCCCCGAACTGATGGCCGGCATAGGCCATGGCCAGGGGCATCGCCCCCTCCGGCACCCGGTTGCCGGCGAAGACCTCCACGGCCTCCGGCGACCGCAGGGCCGCCGCATCCAGTCCCAAGCGGGAGGCGAGGGGTTCGTTGAGCTTGACCAGTCGTGGTTGGGCCACCGGCACCGGCGCCAGGCGGGCGAAGAAGCGCTCGGGCAGTCGGGCGTAGCTGTTGTCGAAGACAAAGGGCATGGGTACCTCCCTGGGGTCAGGAAGTTGGGGAGGTGGGGGCGCCGGGGACTGACTGAAAGGCGGGCGCCGACATACCGTCACCCGACCATCCCCTGGCCGGCCATTAGCCCGACCAAAAACCGAAATGCGCCAGTCTGACTAAACTTAGGGTAGAGGTAGTGTGCGTCGCGCCCTGTAATCCCCGCGCTCCCTGCGATCCCAGACAACCCGGTGCACCCAGCGGTCACGGTGCTTCCGATCTTCTCGGTACTCAAGGCAATCCTGGCACGGCCGGCGACGCCCGCTCACTGCCCGCCTTATTTCGATGCGCCTTGACCTGTTATCCGCTTTCCCAGTCAGTCAGGAGATGATCCCATGAACACCGCTTCTCATACCCTGGGACGAATCAGCATCCCCCTCGCCCTGTCCGTCGCCCTCCTTCTGGCCGGCTGTGGCACGACCACCGGAGAACGCACCGCCAGCGGTGCCATCATCGGGGGTGCCACCGGGGCGGCCATCGGCTCCACCGGTGGCCGCACGGCCGAAGGGGCCCTGATCGGCGCCGGTGTCGGTGCCCTGGGCGGGTATCTCTACGATCAGGAACAACGGCAACGCTACTATGACCGCTACGACTACCGGTATGACGATCGCTACTACCGGGACCCCTATTACGATCGTTACCGGGACCGCTATCCCCACCGCTATCCGTACTCGACGGGATATGGCTATCCGTCCTACGACCTGCACTCCTTCTAGTGCCGGCGTCAGGCGACCCGGGCCAGTAGCCGGCTGATCTTTTCGGCCTTGACGAATGCCTGTTCGATAGCGGCGATCTGCGCCGGATTCATGGTCCCGGCCACCGGCTTGTGGCGGGTCTGGGCCAGAACCACCGCCAGGCCCCGGGTCACCTCCAACCAGTGATTCATTTCCCGCAAGGCGTCACCCGAGGGGCAGATGACCTGGTCAAAAATCTGGTCCGCGATATCGTGTGCTGAGTTTTCTTGCAACATGAACGGCTTCCTGCTGAGGACGTGAAGAGTTAAAGGTTCCAAGCCTCAAGTCAAGGCTACAGCTTGCGAATTGTCAAGTTGTGC
>CALMDH010000250.1:0-8867 GCA_937862735.1 uncultured Gammaproteobacteria bacterium | reverse complement strand
CCCTGGTCAACCCAGCTCTTTCAAGCTCCGGCCTTCAGGCCGGGGTAGTTGACGGCAGGCGCCTCCGGCGGGAAGGGAACGAAGCGGTTGACGTAAAGTAGAGTAAAAAAAGGTCGGAAATCATTGGTCGGGCTCCTCAGTAACGCGGGGGGAGTTGAGCTTAACGATTGAACAGTCTTTGAAACCGCTACTGTCAGCAAAATCAGCAGCAAAGTATGTGTCGTCAAAGGGTCCGTAGAACTCGAACCCATCAGCAAAGTTACCCGTAATCAGTAAGTATGAGTTCATTGGTCGAGTTCTCCTGATGAAGCGCGTGACGTAAAGTAGAGTGTAACAAAAAAGGTCGGTAATGCATAACTAATCGTGCGGGACCCGGCGCTGCGCGCGAACGATCGTGCGGGTGGCGCGGGCGGGCCAGCCCCGCACCGGCTCGCGGCGCGTCAGCGTCCGGGGCGCCGGCCGGCCTTGCCCCAGGGACGGGCCACAAGCTTGCGGCCCCGGACGGCCGCGACGAACGGACCGAAGATACCCCCATGGCCCGCGCGGAGGCCGCCCCTGCCAGGGCATCCGCGAGGCGGTGAGAGCGCCACGACCGGTCGGACAGACGGCCGCGGGGACCGGGGATCACAGGCGGCAGCCCGCCCGTAGCCGCCGGGGTGCGACCCCCCCACCCGCGCCGAGGAGGTCCGCGCCACGGAGGGCGGTCAACTTGTCCCGACATCAGTCGACCGCCGAGCAGAGCGCCTTGGCGGCCGCGAAAGGGATTGAGTTGGTCCCCATCGGTACCTGGCGATCATCCGCCGCCGCTACCGCGAGGACCACGAGGCCCGGCAATGCATCCTGCTGGCGGCCCTGCGCTCGCGTCAACCCTTCGGGTCTTCAGCCCTGACCTTCCTCAGCCCCTACGCCGCCTGGGCGCGGCAGATCGTTGCGGTCGCCGCCGACACCTTCGGCAAACCAGCCCAGGAAGGCTGAACCATGGGAGCGATGCAACGCACCAAGGGCGCCACCGCCGAGCGGGTCGTCGCCAGGCTGATCCGCGAGTGGTTGGGGCTCGATGTCCGCCGCAACTGGCAGGCGCAATCCGCCGCGGGCGGCGCCGACCTCACTGGCATCCCCGGCTGGCAGATCGAGATCAAGCGCGCGAAGGAATTTCTTACGACTGGTGGTCACAGGCAGAAGAGCAAGCGGCAGCCTGGGGCACCACCCCGGTCCTGATCTACCTTCTCGACCACACCCGCCGCGGCCAGGCGATCATCGACCGCTGGCGCGCCATCCTGCCCCTCGCCGCCATCAGCCGCTTCGACCTGGACGAGGGCCTGACCGCGGAAATCTCCTTGCGCGCCTGGATTCAGCTCGCGCGCGAATCCCTCCCTGCTCGCACCCAGCCCCGGAGTGACCCACCCCATGCCTTGCGTTACCGGACCCCTCTTCTCCGCCGGCGACTCCGGCGACTTCGGCGGCCTCATGGAATTTCGCATGGTCGGCAACAAGGCCGTGGTCACCGCCCCCAAGCACCTCAGCAAGACCCAGGGCCCCGCCCAGCAGGCCAACGCGGAACGCTTCCAGGTGGCCATCGGCGGTTGGAAGACCCTGGACGCGGCCACCAAGACCAACTGGAAGCATCGCGCCCTGGTCCTGGGCATGACCGGCTATCAGCTCTACCTGCGGGAATATATCCGCCAGAACATCGCCCCGCCCCACCACCCGGTCATTCCCGCCTGACCGCGTCGTGATCCCCCAACTCAGGCTCCTGCCCGACGGGCGCTACTACGAGGAACTCCACGCCCGCCTCACCGCCGCCCGCCGGCGGGTCTACGTCAGCATGTTCCTCTTCAGCCCCCGCTGGTACGACAAGACCGTCAACCTGCTGGCGGACTTCACCGCCGCCAGCCAGCGCGGCCTGCAATGCCGCATCGTCATGTCCGCCGCCCCGATCAAGATCGGCAAGCGCCGGCCGAATCAGGAGACCGCCCAGCGCCTGCTGAACGCCGGCTGGCAGGTGCGGGTCATGACCGGCAACCGCACCCTGCACGAAAAGCTAATCCTGATCGACTACGAAACGGTGATCTTCGGCAGCCACAACCTGGCCTGGTCGAGTATCTCCAGCAACTGCGAACTGTCGGTGTGCATCGATGACGAGGACCTCGCCCAACAGGCCGAGGCCCTGTTCTGGCAGCGCTGGAAGCTGGCCAGCGACCCGGACCCCAATACCTGGGAGCTGGTCACGCCGCTGGCCTTGCCCTTTGTGCCCTGAGCAATGGGAGGTAACGTCTTGTCATCCCGTGCTGGGTCACTGGCGCACGGCACATCGAGACAGTTAAGGCGACGACATGATCGAAGTCAGCGAACGGATCGGGGCCTGGTAATATATACCCGTATCGGGTACGATTTGGAGGTTGAGATGACAAGCATCCTCAAACGGAAGGACTTCGCGCGGTGGCAGGAGGGTGAAAAGCTGTCCGATACCGCCTAGTGCATAGCGGTTCAAGAGATGGAAAACGGTCTGATTGACGCGGACTTGGGCGGCCTCCCCTACAAGAAGCGGGTAGCCCGCCCCGGCGGCGGCAAAAGCGGCGGCTACCGCACGCTGCTGTCGGCCAGGCTCGGCAACCGCTTCGTGTTCCTGCATGGGTTCCCCAAGAGTGACAAAGCGAACATCTCGCAGGACGAAAAGAAGGCGCTGCAATTTGCCGGCAAGGTGTTCTTGGAACTGTCCGCCGACGCTTTGTCGAAGGCATTGCAGTCGGGCGTGTTACTGGAGGTGCATTGTGAGCAAGATCATTGAATCGCTGCGTGGCGACCTTGCCGCGCTTCACGACGCGGGAGCGATCGGCAAGATGACGATGCGTAAGTTCGATACCATCTGCCCGCCACCGGTGCGGGAGTTCGGCGCCGCTGACATCAAGCGCCTGCGGGAAACCTTGAAGTTCAGCCAGCCGGTGTTTGCGCTCCACCTGCACACCACCGCCTCGACGGTACGCAAGTGGGAGCAAGGCGAGACTCGCCCAGCCGGCCCCGCACTCAAACTGCTTAACGTCATTGCAGACAAGGGCCTACAGGCCATCATCTGATGCCTGGCAGCGGAGACCGGCTTTGGGAACACCAAATTAGCGGCTGAATCGCTATAAGGGGGGTCGGCGACATCCCCCTTGGACTCCAAGAAGGCAATGCGGAAGTCTATTTCGTAGTTGAGCTGCTGTATGCGATCCATATGTTTACGCCCTTGGCTTCCTATTAGCTGATCCTCATCGACTACGAGACGGTAATCTTCGTCAGCCACAACCTGGCCTGGTCGAGTATCTCCAGCAACTGCGAACTCTCGGTGTGCGTCGACGACGAGGACCTCGCCAAACAGGCCGAGGCCCTGTTCTGGCAGCGCTGGAAGCTGGCCAGTGATCCGGACCCCAATACCTGGGAGCTGGTGACGCCGCTGGCGTTGCCGTTCGTGCCCTGAAATCCCCTCTGGTCATAACCCACCACGCCCCAAGCACGCCTTAGCATTCCCTGGCATAATGTAGCCTTGGGCGTGTTAGGCCACCCCCACCCCTCCTCTCAGGTTTCCTACCGTTACCCGAGAGAGCCGGGCCTGACCCGCCCCTCCCCGCGCCAGCCGGAACGCCGACCGTGCCGTTATGGATACTGCTGAGTCGGAACTGGACGCACTCTGTCTAATCCTCCAGGTATGATCGTGCCTGGTTCCTTAGCCCGAGGTGTTGCCCATGTCCGGTCGTTTCGTCCCACTTGTTGCCCTCGTCCTCTTGTCCCCCCCGCTGGTCACCGCGGCAGGGGACATCAAGCCCGTGCCCAAGACCGGGGCCTGTCCTCCCGGCTACTACAGTTCCGGGAACTACTGCGTCCCCAACAAAAGCGCCAAGCCCGTCATCGGCAAGGACGGCCCCTGTCCCCCCGGCTACTACTCCAGCGGCAACTATTGCCTGGGCCGGCCCGACAGCAAGACGGTCATCGAAAAGCTCGGCCCCTGCCCGCCGGGCTATTACAGTTCTGGCAACTACTGCCTGCAGAGCCGGTGAGTTCTATGTTTTCCTGGTTTTTGGTCGGTAAAATTCTTGTGCCTTCACCCCGATCAAATCAGCACCCCTACGCGGCAATCCAATAATGCGAGGCCCATATCCATGGAAGAATCAGAAATAGAAGTCCAATTCGCCATTGATTCCGCGGATGGCAAGGAACTTATTCAGGAATATCTGGCGAGCGGCTCAGAAGAGGTATTCGAGCGCTTCTTTTGGGTGCGGGTAAATTGGTGTGGTGGTTATCCTCTGGTACACGACCGGTTTGTCACCTATGGCGCCTTCGAGGATTTTTTAACCACCATTGGACCTGATCAGTGCTACCTCTTATTACCTAAAATGCTCCAACTGGCGGAGACGGTACCGGATTCCCATTTCCACTGCGCGTTACACCTCTTAATGAAGCTGATCCCGGATGACCGGACCAGTCCAAGACCAGCCGGTTTTTCAGACAGTTTTTTGCGACTCCGGCTGAGGGCGGAAAAGTTGAGTTTTTTGCCCAATCTCGAACGTGCCTGGGACCAACTTGCCGAGAAACAGCGTTACCTGGAAGCGGAAAATGATCCTTTGCGCATCTATACCGCCAAGCAGTTGGGAGTGAGTGGCGGCTTCAATAAGTTTTTTACTATCCCCTTACCAGACTCGACCTCTGCGGGCATGGAGGATTGTCGAGCAACACCTTGGCTATTGGATAAAAAATTCCAGGAACTCGGGGCTGGTCCGGATGATCGACAGCTCATTTTCGTCACCCAAATCGAAGGGGCCTGGTATTGGGTCTGGCGTTTACCTGGCAAGGTTGGTAGCGCTCATCTGGCCCGGATCGTTTTCTTACGGCAGCCTGTGGCAGGTGACCTGGGGTTGGGGTACTGGGACTTATACCAACAATTCCCTGAACGCGACACACCAAGGGAAATCTCACTACGTTTATTGAAGATTGAATTCCAACCCCACCTTCTTGATTTTTTTGAACGAGAGAACAAAGCACAAAACGAGGTTGATCGCACGCCCGCGCTGACCACCAAATGACCAGAACCGCAACCCGCCAGTCAGGACCGGCTCTCCCGGTCAACCAGCTTGCCTTATGGACAGACTTATCCACAGCAACTGGGGAAAAGTAGCCACAACCTGGCCTGGTCGAGTCTCTCCCGCACCTGCGAACTCTCGGTGTGCATCCAGGACGAGGACCTCAGTCGCCAGGCCGCGGCCCCGCGAAACCGGCTTGCCTTTCGTCAAGGGGGGTCCGGGACAGCGCCTGGTTCGTTCCAGGGATTCTCGACCGGAGTGCGGATATCCTCGAAGTGGCGCGTGTTGCGCGCTGCGAGCGTGGCCTTGCGGGCTTCGCAAATTCCGGCGATTTGTATCCCGCATATCCACGGGACGCCCTTCGCGCCGCCGTTCACCGGCCAACCTTGCGGCATGGTCGGCCGCCGCTGTGTCAGATGCCAACACGCGAACTTCCAGATCTTCGTCAATCAAGGCCGTGAAGGCCTCTTCCAGGCTGCGCCGACGCTGGCCATGCGCCAGTTGATGCAGACCGTAGCGAATCTCGAACACGTTGATCGCGGTCGTCCAGATGGACTCGGCCGGCTGCTGATCAAGCCAGTCCACGACGATGGCCTCTGGCTGGGACTGCATCAAGGCGGACAGCACGTTGGTGTCGAGGACAATCATTTGCGAAACGTCGCGGCACGCGCCTCGGACCCCTTTAGTTCAGGTAGATCCTTGTCGAGTCCCTGGCCTTTGAAGCGCGCGGCAATGCGTGAACCCAGCCGACTGGTTTAGCCAGGTTCTTGACGAACCGCATTCCGAAGAATCTCTCGGATTTCCTCTTCCATGCTGTTGCCGTGGCGCGCGGCACGGCGCTTGAGTCCCTGTTTGACGACTTCCTCCAGCTCTCTGACGATGACTTGTGCCATAACAGCTTCACTCATAGACAGTATTTTGTTATGGATAGCATGATAGCACCGTTCCTGACTGCAGGCGGAGCGCACTCCAGATCCTCAAACAGATCCTGGACACTGAGGGGATGACTGCCAAAATGAGAATTGCTGTCGATCACTTCCTTGCCCGCGCCAGGGTGCTGGAGGCCTCACGGTGAGTTTGATGGGGTTAAGGAAATGGAAACCCCTCCACGCGGCAGGCGGAGAGTTTGCACGCGCGGAACCCCGTCCCTAGAGTAGGGCGATCCCTACTTTCTTACCGAGGGTATGTCATGACCGCCATTGCCAAGATTACCGCCAAGGGTCAAACCACCATCCCCGCGGATATTCGCGTCGCCATGGGGATAGGCCCGGGTGATCTGATCGCCTGGGACATCACCGCCGCCGGCATCGCCCGGGTGCGTCGTATCCAGCCCGCTGATCTGGAATATCTCAAGGCCGTTGAGGCTACGCTCTCGGAATGGCAGGGCCCGGCGGACGAGGAGGCCTACCGTGACTTATGAAGGCATGCAGGTGGTGCGGTTGCCCTTCCCGTCCACGGACCGCGTTGCCAGCAAGAATCGGCCAGCGCTGGTGCTTTCCGATGCCTCGGCCTGGTCTCGGCATCCCGCAGCTGAGCGCCGTTCCAGTGTTTCTCCAGGATCCCCCAACAGCGCTCAATCGGGTTGTATTTGCTGTGGTAGGGCGGGTAGTAGAGCAGTTGAATCGGCTTGCCGATCTGGTCAGCGAAGTCGACCATGCGTTTGAGGAACTGGGTCCGCCGGCCATTGCTTTCGGGTCCGTTGTCGATTTTGATTTGCAGGCGTGAGGCCTGGGTACGGCACGCGATGGGCTGCGCTGCCCACCACGCCTCCAGGCTGTCGACGATGAAGTCACTGGTCTTGGCGGAGCTGCCGAAGGTCACAAACAACGTGCCATTATCCTCATTCACCACGCCGAAGGGGGTGTATTTCTCCTCACAGCCCATGTCGTGGTCAGCCGCGTGGGGATCGCCGCGGGTGCATCCCCCGCGGGAATAGGGCCCGATCTTGACCGTGGCTTTGCAGTCGACGCTCACGCGCAAGACATTCCCGTCGTCGTCAGCGACCTGGTCGTGGGCGGCGACGTTGTTGAAGATCGCATCGGTCTGCGGGAGTTTTTTTGGGGTTTGGCCTTGAATAACGGGCGCAGCCGGTAGCAAGATCGGCCGGTGCGCGCCATCGATGGCACCTACCAGGCCGAGAGCGCCCATTTCCGGCGTTGCACGCCCCGCCAGGGCGGTGAAGATAACCCGAAGGGCCATGCCTGGCTGAGCTTCTATAACCTGCGTCTGGGTCTTCCCGAAGACGTCCGGGTCGAAACCCGCAGCCGCCACGAAACGCGGATCTTGCGCGACTACGATGAGGAGGCCCAGGCCCTGACCCGTGACCGCCGGGGCCTGTGGCTGGTGGATCGCGGTTTTATCGATGCCCCGTTCTGGGATGCCAAGAAACGGGCCTTGCAGATCACCCTGATCACGCGCATGAAAAGCAATCTCTGTATCCATTCGACCGAGGGCCTGCCCATCGCGGCTGACCCGGCCAATGCGGGCGTGCTTCACGACCTGCGGGTCACCTTGGCGAGCTCACGGGAGGCATGGCGCCTCATCACCTACCGCGCTCGCCGGGGCAGCGTGTTGCAATTCCTCACCAACGATTTCAGTCTGCTGCCGGGTGTCGTCGCCTTTCTCTACTTCCGCCGCTGGGAGGAAGAGAAGTGCTTCGATACCTGGAAAAACGACTTCGCTCAGGCCAAGGCCTGGGGTAAAGGCAGCGTGGCCATTGCCAATCAGGCGCGCCTGGCCATCATCACCAGTCTGCTCGTGGCGATTCTCCTCCACAGACGCCTGGGTGCCGCGGGCGCCCAGGATGAGAAGGCCTGGGCCAAACAGGAAAAGCGGCAGAAGGCCAAGGTGGATGACCCCGATGGCACTGATCGCCCAGACTGGACGGTCCCCTTGTTCCGCTATCCCGCCAAGGTGAGCCGTCAAGTCCTACGGTTCCTGAAACACTGTTTCCTCAAACCAGCCTCTCCTGGGCTCTATGAACGCGAGCTAGGGCCTATGTTGACGGCTTAGCTATGACCTTAACCGGACACCGTTGACCGGAGTGTGTTGTTCCGGAATTAAGAAGTTGCCGGCCCACTGGTTGGCTTCATGCTCCATGGGGTCGAAACTGGGGCCAGCGTTGGGATCGTCGAGAAAGACCGATCTTTTGTCTTCTTTGCTGTTGGCATGCAGCAGGAGGTGCGCAGCCTCATGGAAGAAGGTGAACCAGAATTTGTCGTTGGTCTTGCCGTAGAGGGAGAGCTGAATCAGCGGGCGGGTCGGACTCAACCATCGTGCCACGCCGCTGACGTGAGCGCGCGGTATGGCGGGAACCAGTACCAGCAGCACACCGGCCTCATGCAGCAATCCACGCAGCCGTGGCTCGAACACTTCTGGTGCTTCGCAGGTCAGCCCCCTGATGGCCAACAGTGCTTGTTCAAAGCGGGCTTTGTCGTATTTGGGGCCGTCAAGCTTTTCCGCTTGTTGCTCGCCCAGGCGCAGCCAGGCGGAGATCGCCCCCAGGTCGCTTTGCTCGGTATGGCTACGACGAAAGGCCATCTGCATGCCACCGTAATGGGCGCGCCAGTCGTTCGGTGAGGCGACGCCGAAAAAGCGCAGACAGGCCTCCACCAAAGCCGGCTTGTGCTTGGCATCAATGCGTTGTTTGGTGATGGCGCCGGAAGCCATCAACTCCTTGAGCGGTAGTTCATCCAGCCATGAGGCCCAACTGGCATATCGCTCCGCGGCTTCCAGGCGCGCCTTGTGTCTCTGGTAGTTAGTGCCCGGCCGGAAACTATTTTAATTATATTAAACAATATGTTACCCTAGCAA
>CALMDH010000249.1:0-12840 GCA_937862735.1 uncultured Gammaproteobacteria bacterium | reverse complement strand
CCGACGCCTACCGGGGACTACCGGCCTTCGCTTCGCTCTCCATGGCCGGCAGCGCCGGAAGCGTACATCTCTTACTCCGATACGTACGCTCAACTTTATAGCCTAACTTAAAAAGAAGATTTCCAACGAGGAGATTCGTTCTTGCTGCTATAGCACGTATCTGTTTCATCTGCACGAGGACCCAGTGGCATAAAGAAAATCCGAAAAGAGCCAACTTCTATGACCGCATCCGTAAAATCCGTGAAGGTACTCCGCCAACAACAGCCAACGGCGGTACGCTGCGAACAACCACTGCGCCCGCCGCGATGATAGCCCCTGCGCCGATCGTCACCCCTGGGAGGATGATGGCGCGAGCACCTATCCAAACGTCTTCGGCGATTGCCACTGGCCTTGAGACGGTTGGCTGCTCGAACATCGGAGTGCCAGCTTCAAGAGCATGGTTGTGATCGGTGATATAGACCGACGGTCCGATCAGCGCGCCACGACCTATGGAAACGGCCGATGTGACTTCGACGTGGGTGTCGCGTCCGAAGAAGCTGTACGCACCAATTTCCAGCCGCGCATAGTCTTGTAGCACGCTGAGCCAAACGCCTGACTCCAGAACACATCGTTCGCCCGTGCGGATTCGCCAAGCGCGATCGAGCCTGACACCCGGGCCCACGAGGCATTTCTCTCCAAGGTCGAAGCCCATCACCCACCTCATTAGGTGGGCGCGACTGCGTGCCAACGCTAAACGTTTCAAGACGTTGACCTGGTGGACTCGTGCGTACAGATTTGACAACGCTGGGGGTGATGGCCGAAACATCACGAAGCGCGAGGTCGCAGTCGCAGAAGGCGCAGGTAGAACCGCTCAGTTTCCAAGCTAACCCGGTCCCAAGAATAGCGACGCGCGCAAGTTGCTGCAGCACAGGACATTGCTGCTGCCCTCTCATGGGATGCACGCAAACTTGCGACGGCTTCGACGATGCCTTTAGCATCGTCGAAGCCAACGAGCACCCCATTGCGCCCCGGCTCAATGATGTCCTTCATGCCTCCCGTGGGCGTACCGACCACGCACAGCCCGCGAGCCATGGCTTCGAGGAAGACCTTGCCGAAGCCCTCGAACAGCGACGGCATTAGCAAGATGCCGTGGGCGTCGAAAATGTCCACCAGACGCTCCTGTGGTACCCAGGCGACGAAGTCGATGCGGGGCTGCACATCGGGTGAGAGCAGGCTGCGTGCCGGCTCATGCTCGTCCTGCCGGCACACCCAGGTCATGCGAAGAGCTGGGTCCTGCCGTAGCAGCACGCTCACGGCGCGGCCCACCGCATGCACACCTTTGAAGTACGCAAAGCCTCCTATGTGCAGCAACCGGTCCAGCCGCTGCCGCGTCATCGGTGCCGCAGGCGTGGCACAGAAGGCCCGGGCCGGCGCCTGGGCGACGCGACCCACGCGCTGCGGCGGTACTTGCATCGTGCGGACCAGGTAGTCCTCGTCGAGGCTGCTGCTGACCAGCACGCCAGAGGCATGGCGGTAAGCCAGCCGGTCGTGGCGCTGCAACAGCCGGTTCAGCAGCCGGCTGGCCGCGGCTCTGGGCCCTCGGGTTGGGCCGATACCCAGCAGCTCTCGCCAGGGGGCAAGCACCCGTTCCACATGATCGTCCAGACCATGGCTGCGGCACACGAACACCCCGGGGCGCCGGGACCGCAAGTGGTCCTCGGCAGCCAGATAGCAATGGCCCTGATTCACATGAATGACATCGAAGACCCGCTGTGCACATCGTCCAGCAATGGCCCGGCGGTAGGACCAAGGCAGTTCTAGCAGATAGTGGAGGTTGCCATGGCCAATGCGCCTGGTCATATCGCTAGCCCAGATGGTCTCCACCTCATGGCCCCGGCGGCGCAGCCCGGCGATGGTCTGGTATTCCGTCCCTGCGGCGCCGGAGTTCGGGTCCTCGGGGACGTCGGCGGCGAAGAGAATGCGCAAGCTCATCGTTTTATCCAACGCAGCCACGCGGCCTGCGCCAAACTGGCCCAGGCCCGAAGAAACCACGGCTCATCCCGGAGGGAGTGCCGAAGGTAGGACAGCGCCCGGCTGTCACCCCGCTGGATCAGGCAGCGCGCGATGAAATAATTCGTGCGGCCCTCTGATGTCTGCGCTGGTTGACCAGATGCGTCGGGTTGTCGGCGAAGCGCGGCGGCCCTCTCCAAGATCGGGAACTCGTCGCGGCCCGCCAGCCTCGCCTCGTGCAACTCGGTCACCATGTCGGCGTACGCCAGCTTCAGGGGATGCAACCGACCGCTGATCGAGTCCGGCGCCACACGGTACTTGTAAAGCACCTCAGGGGCGTAGCTGAGCCCGCCCACCAACGCCAAGCGCAACCACAAATCGCTGTCCTGAGCAAAATACATCTGCTGCCGGTAGCCTCCTACCTGTTCGTACGCGGCCCTCCGGAACATCACGCTCCCGTGGCCAGGCGGACCTCCTTGCCGTGACAACAGCATCGCGGTGGCCTCATCAGGATTGGTCGGCCGCTGGTGGACCAGCAAGGTCTCTCCAGCCGGCCCGATCACCTCGGCAGCAGAGGAGACGAAGGACAGGCCGGCATCGGTCCGCAGCATCCCGGCCAGACGCGCCAAACGCCCTGGGAGGGACACGTCATCGCAGTCCTGGCGCGCGATGAACTCACCCCTTGCCACCGCGCAGCCGTGAATCAACGCCCTGGTCAAGCCCCGGTTGGGCTGTCGGATCACCCGCACTCGCGGGTCACGTCGGGTGTGGTCGTCCAGTATCCCGGGCGAGCCATCTGTTGAACCGTCATCGACGATGATGAACTCGAGGTTTACACCCTCTTGGGCGAGGATGCAGTCGAGCGCCTCGGCGAGGAAGGGCTCGCCGTTGAAAACGCTCATAACCACGGACACCTCAGGCCGGTTCATCTCATACCTTCATCCAAGACTGCTTCAGGGTGTGGCGGCCGGGCCGATCGCCATGGCGGCGGGCAAGCCAGCCGCTGAGCTGGGCCGCCCCTCGGTAGCCCATCGCGCGTGCCAGCAACCCATAGGCGCAAATGTCCGCCGACGGCCCGCCGGCGGCCAAAGCCGCCAGCTCAAGCAGGGAGCGCGAGGCATCTGAATCCCCCAACTCGCCGCAGAGGCGGGCGTGACTGAACACCCAGCGCGTGAAATGCCGCATCTCAGGGGCGTCGAGCGTCACCCCGGCCTGTCGGGCATACCGCCAGAGCGCGGAAAAAAAGCGCACCCGGTCGGTTGGCTCCAACCAACGGCCGTGCCCCGTCTGGCGCTCGGTGGCATGGTGATATTGATCAGTGACGAACTCCGGGCAATAGACCAGCCGCACGTTGAGTGCACCAGCGCGCGCGTCGTATTCCCAGTCCTGGGAGTATCGGAGGTCCGACCAGGGGCCCAGCACGTCACACACCGCACGGCGCCACAGGGGGGCATCGGTATTCCACCAGCGATCCACCAGCAGCCAGGGGAACAGCGTCGGTAGCTCGCGCCCGGACCACTTGTGGGGCTCCTCGCTCGGTGGCTCGCCTTCCCGGCACAGGCGGATCTGACCGTAGGCGACCCCGCATGCGGGGCTCGCCCGCAGGGCCGCGACCTGCACCTCGAACTTGCGTGGCCAGAGGGTGTCGTCGCTATCCAGATATTGGATGAACTCGCCGCGCGCCCGCAGGCGCCCGGCCTCTCGGGCTGGACCCGCACCGCGATTGGGATTCCATAGGTAGTGGATGAGCCCGGGATGATCGGCCGCCAGTTGCCGCCCCAGGGCCGGGGTGTCGTCGGTGGAGCCATCATCCGCGATGATGATCTCGATCGGGCGCCAGGTCTGGGCCAGGACGCTCTCGACCGCGCGGCGCAGCATCGCCGGACGGTTATAGACCGGGATGATGGTGGAGACGAGGCCGGGTACGATCGTGCTCATGCGCTGCCCCAGATCGCTTTCGCACCCTGCAGGAAGGTGACGACCCGCGCGCGGGGCTCGGCGGCCAAATAGGCGCAGAGCCCCGCGAATACTGGCTCGTCGCAACTCAGGTGGTGCCCGCCGCCGATGCCGTGGAATACCAGGACCAGCCAGGCCCGGCGCTCCAAGGCAATATCCACCGCGTCCTGCAACTGCGCGAGGCTGCACCCGTCGCCTTCGACGCCGCGCACTTGGAAACGATACGCCGGCGTCACGGATAGCTCGTCCACCGGGATACCGCCACAGCGGGCCGCGACGAACAGGGGCTCGACAACCGGCGTGTAGTCCACCCGTGTCGCGCCGATGTCCAGCCCGTAGCGGTCCACCCAACCGGCGAGGCGGGTACGGTCCAGACCAGCGCGGGCCAGAGCCCGGCGTGGCCAGCCGTTTGAGCCGAGCCAGGGGTTGCTGCACGGAAAGGCATAGGTGCGCTCGCGCTGCCCGTCCACCAGGCGCAGCACCGTGTTGGCCGTGCGCAGCTCGCGCGCCATGCGGTCGATTGAGTAGCGCTCCAGCGCGATGCCCTCGGTCACCCAGGGCTTGGAGGAGACGCCGGGGTGGAAGATGCTGTGGTTGCCCAGCTCATGCCCGGCCCGCGCGGCCAGGCCCCAGTCGGCGTGGCGGCGCTCGAACGTCTCGCCACCCACGGGCACGTAGAAGGTGCCGCGCAGTCCATGCCGCTCCAGGATGGGAATGGCGGTGTCGAGGTGGCAGTCCAGGCCATCGTCGAAGGTCAGGCTGATCATGGTGTCTGGGGCTTCACACATAAATGCAGTGGCTCGTCGATCAGCCCCATCCGGGTCTGCTCGCGGGGGCTGAAGGTCTGGAAATAAGGCTCGGAGCGCGCTGCGAAGCCCACATCCCGAAGCCGCCCGGCCAAGTCGTCCCTGCCGTAGCGGCGGTACATGTCGGGGTCTCCGAGCAACCGCCGACGGTCCTCCCGGCTGGAGTCCGGACCTGCTTCGATACCTGGGCCAGGGAGCGGTGTCGGTACCTGAAGCAGCGCCAGCCCACCGGGATGCAGGACACGGAAGATCTCCGTCAGGGCGGGGCGGTCATCGGGCAGCATGTTCAGCACGTGCGAGCAGTAGACGAGGTCGAAAGCCCCAGCCGCAAAAGGCAGCCGCCCCACATCCATACGGATATCGGCCCGGTGCACCAGGTCGCCGCTGACATACTGTACCTTGGGCAACGCCCGTAGCCGACGGGCCACCACGGCCTCGGGCGCCACATGCAGCACCGCCAGAGGCGAGGCGAGGATCGGCGTGTGCTCGCATAGCCAGAGCCAGGCCAGGCGGTGGCGATCACGGCTCAGGCACACCGGGCATACGGCATTGGGCCGGGGTACCACGCCGTGTGGGAAGAAGAGCCGCACGTGGCTGCCACACAGCGGGCAATGGCGCGCCCAGCCGAGGTAGCGCAGCCGGCGCGCGGCGCGGCGCCAGTTTTCAAGCCAGATCATTGTTTGCAGCCAATGCGCCAACAGCACCTTATGCTGGCGGCGTGTGGCACGCAACTGTTCCGGCAGCGAGAACGCGAATTCTGCCATACGCGGTCAGCGCCCGGCGGAGTTCCTCGATCCTGCGCGCTTGCGGAATCGCCAGCCGCTCATTCATCATCGCTACTGCGGCTTCGCGCCCGGGACCGCTCTTGTTAGCCTGCGGCGGGTGCCACAGATGCACGAAAGGCACGAATCCGTGGCGGCACTGGCGCAGCACCTGGCAGCGGTCGAAAAATTCGTTGTCCTCGCCGCCCCAGTTGACGAAGCGCTCATCAAAGCCGCCGATGGCAAAGTAGGCGTCCTTGCGGATGGCCAGCGTACCGCCCACCCAGTTGTGGCGCACGTCCTCGGGCACGCAGCCGGCGAAGCTGCCGCTGTCGATCACACGCTGCGAATCGGCCTCGCCCAGGTAGAACAGGAAGCGTTGGATGTGCACGCTGTCGAAGCCACGGTCCAGCGTGTTCATCAGTGCCCGGCCGTAGGCCGCGGGCACGACGATGTCCCCGTCGTGGCACACCAGCACTGGCGCGCGCGCCTGGCGCGCAGCTTCGTTGTAGGCCCAGCACTTGCGCCAGCCCGGATCCCCCAGCGGGTGCGGCAGGTGGATGTGACGCACACCCGGGGGCAGCGCCGCACGCGCCTGGACCGTGTTCGACTGCTCGATCACGATGCACTCGACCTCGGCATCCTCCTGCGCCAGGATGCTGCGCACGGTGGCCTGGAGCTGCGGCAGCCGCTCGGTACCTCGAAACGGAATGATGAAGCTCAGGTCGGGCCGCCGCACATGCTGCGCGGCATCGTGCGGGGCGAAGCGCACCGGCCATTGCGCGAAGGCGCGGCGCATGATCCAGGAACCCGTGGGCGGGAACACATGGGCCACGTGCAGCGCGCTGCTCCACTTGAAGTTGCAGCGCATGCCGGGACCATCGGGATCCGGTGTCAGTGTCTCGATGCGGTTCTTAGCCCGCAGCCATCCGCTGGGGGTGGCGAGCTGCGCCAGCAGCGGCGGCACGTCCTTCAACAAGGCGCCCAGAATGCGCGGGACGTCGAAGTCGACGGTGTTAATCCAATTCATCGTATCGAGGGTGACCAATGCCGTCGCCATGCCGAGAGCCAACCGCGCAGCGGATACCAGCCCGGCACCAGCGACATCGGGTCGATCTGTTTCAGTGATTGCGGGTCCAGCCAGGTGGCGTGGACATGCTGGCGCCACTGCTGCCAGTAGCCCTGCGGCGGCTGGTAGCGGGCCACCGTGCGCAGCCGCCCGGCCTCGGCCGCGCGCCTCAAAGCGGCCGGCCCTCGGCGAAGTGGCTCCAGCTCTTGCAGCATCCGGGTGTAGTCACGCACGATCCGGTCACCGTGCTTGTCGCGCTGGGCCTCGTGCACCGTGCGGCCGGCCATCAGATGGTCAAGCTTGCGGGCACCGGCATGAAATGCCATGCGCAGCCACAGATCCGTATCCGCCGCGTAGGGCACCGATTCGCGCCAGCCGCCCAGCTCGCGCGCCAGCGCGAGGCGGAAGAAGGTGGATGGCTGCGGAATCCAGGTGCGCACGGCCAGCACGTTTTCCAGCGTATAGGGGGCCAGCGCGGTGCGGTCGAGCCCACGGCCTTCAACATCGACCTTCAGGATGTCACCGAAGACGAAGCCGAGCGACGGATCGGCCTGGAGCGCCGCCACGGCTGCCGACACCGCGCCAGGCAGGTAGTAGTCGTCCGAGCTCTGGATAGCGGCCAGCTCGCCGCGCGCCCGCGCGAAGCCCTTGTTCACTGCGTCCACCACCCCTCGGTCAGGTTCAGACACCCAGCGCACTTCGGGCACAGTGTCGTAGCGGTGGAGCACGTCAACGGTCTCGTCAGTCGAGGCGCCATCGACCAACACGACCTCAAGCGGCCGATAGTCCTGCGACAGGATGGTGTCCAACGTCTTGCCAATGAATCGTCCCTGGTTGAAGCTGGGGACGATGATTGAGACCAAGGGGGGCAGCCCAGCGAATGTCACTGGAAACGCCCCAGGTCCGTCAACAATTCATCTTCGTCATCAAACTCAGCATCAGGCGGCTTTTGAAAGATCTCTAACATCGAATAACAAAAAGGGGATAGTAGTAAGCAGTTTAATTCATGCACAATACGTTTCCGCGCTCTTTGTGCAATAGTTCGGCCAAGCCTCTGATATTCATTTCTTATCGCACGGGCCAGACGAGGTGTTTCCTCTTCCATCCCTTGCCGCCCCATGCAGGGTCGTGACGTCAGGTGGACAAACCCTAGAGACTTAAAATCATCACGCACTGTGTCCGGATTCAAAGCGAACTGATAAAAATCTTCGGGGCGACCCTCTCCTAACTCAGGAAAAAATTTAAGTCGAGACTTCCATAAACGAACAGGATTCATGTAAGGAAACACAAGGAATAGTATTCCCTTGGGACGGAGAACTCTCCACATTTCTGTCGCGATCGGTCTATACCCCTCCCAAAAGTGCTCGATCACCCCTAACGACCAATAGCCAGAAAAACAACTATCCTTGAAAGGGAGTTGCCGAACATCAGCACATAGGATATCAAGATCAGGTGCGATCGTATTTATGTAATTGACAGTTTCAGCAGCAAAATCGACGCCTATAGCTGTGTAACCAAGATTACGCAAAGCCGCAACGTGGAAACCAAGCCCGCAACCGCCCTCCAGAACAGGTCCGTCATCAGGAGTGACATATTTGGTGGTGATCTGTGCCCATGCGGAATCAGTATACCTGATCAACTTCTCGCGATCAGGCAAGATGTCACGCCAGTTTTCAGCCCAGAATTCTGGGGTAGCTGGACGATCGCAGTATATTCACTGATGCCGTTTCCGATCATAATATCGCATGGCCATCGCTTACCTGACTATCTTTAATCTGGCAATTAGCTATTGTTCGCTAATTTTTTATGACTTGCTGATTATAAAAAATTTGATATTTTAATCTGATAACATTCCAATGGCTGCTTTTAGAGATATTTCATGGTCCATCATTCTCATATCTTGTCGAATGACAGATGAAGGACTTTACGAAAGGTTTCAAGCAAGTTAGCCCATGAAAAATCTGTTGCATTTTGTCTAGCATGTAGAGACATTTCAAGTCGCAAAGTAGGATTTCTCCAAAGCGCAAATATCGCATCGGAGAGTTCTTGCACATTCCCAGGTGATACTAGCAGTCCGTTCCAGCCATGTGTTATTACATCTCGTACTCCACCCACACAACTAGCAATCGCAGGGACTCCAAGCAATTGACATTCAAGAAGCGTTAATGGATGTGCTTCAGTGAGAGACGGAAGTAGAACGATGTCTGCCGTATCATAGTAATGCAGCAGTGCATGACGTGGTTGGTAGCCTAGGAACTGAAGGTAATCGCTGATGCCCAACTCCTGAGCCAGATCCACCAATCGCCCAAGTTCGGGCCCGTTACCGACAATCCTTAAACGATACGCTGCACGAGGGAGCTGTGAAACGGCCCGAAGCGCTATATCGACAGCTTTCTCGGCAGCTAAGCGACCAACAAACAACAATTCTAAATCGGCAACACGTTCACCAGTGCCTGACCCTAACCATGCCCCCCCTCTCTCGCTCAGATCCTCTTTCCCAATCCCATTGGGTATGACGGTCACACAGTTATCTTCCGCTCCACATGCGATCGCGCGGCTGCGCAGTGATCGGCTAACTGTAACCACATGGCATGCCGCCCTATAACTGACTAGCGCCGCGCGCCGATAGAAGGCTTCAACGGCAGCAGTGAAGGCAGAGGGGGGGTGTTCGAAAATGTCACCATGAGCGACCAACACGAAAGGAAGGCCTCTAACTGCCAACCCCATCGCACAAAAGTGCTGTGAACACACGAATCCGTCAAAGCTCCAGGTTGATTGAGCATCCGCAATAACCCGGGCCGCTGAATGAGGGAAACGATATTTATCGAAAAATCCTGATAAACTCCATCGCGGCCATCTTCTCAAAATACGATGTGAAATGCCTTCAGCTAAGTACTCAAGTGCCAGCCATAAATGTCCATCTATGTGGGGAGCATATAGATGATCAACGCCCTTCCATCCCTCAGGATGGTCGGCGGATACTACTGTTACACGATCGCCACGGCTTGCCAGGTATTCAGCCTGACGACGCGTGGTTGTCATCACCGCTCCCCCAGCATTGGGTTTGTACAAAACAAATGCCAGATGCATATGAGAGGCTTAAACCCTAAGTATAACCAGCACTACAAATAGCATCCAACGAAGAACAAAGAGCTAAATCAGCATGACGAATTGATAGTAGCGGAGCTACTGAGCATGCTGATCCATAAACATGGACCCTTGCTACAGCCCCTTTCGTGACGGGCTTCGGCGGATGGCACGGACTGGATTAGCACGGGAGAGTCTGGTGAACCCGCTCCAAGTCCCGCAGCCATAAATCCACGAGATCTAACTCGGCGGGTGGGAAGAATTCCCAGGCGACCAGGGCCAGGTAGCAATCTCGCAGATTTGCCCCTGCGTTACCCGCTCCATTGCGCAGACTTAATCCCATCAATACCGTTACCAGCTCCCGATTGCGTTGATAGCCGGGGATCTCTTCGTTGAAATCTTGCATCAAGTCGTGCGGGTTGCGCTCTTGCACCACCTCGGGGCCATGGATCACGACCCCATAGCCCAACTCCCACAGGCAGCGCTGGGCTACGAAACTGCGCCAGATGTCGGTCATACGGAACGAGCAGTGGCTCGGCAGATAGAGCAAGGGGTAGACCTCGGGCCACCACCAGGTGCTCTGGCTGTTAAAGGGGCACCAGGCGCCAGGTGGCAGGTGGATGCTCAGGCCAGGCTCGAAGTCGAAGGGGCGGTCCAGTACCAGCCGCCACACGGCGTCCGCGTCGGGCGAGTGGTTGGCCAGGCCCTGCTGGATGGGTGCAGTCACTGCCATCGCACCGGGAGACAGGGGGGGGCGGTTGCGCAGGCTCTCCGAGACGGCGTCCAGGGGGAACCCGCGCGGCCAGATCTGCTGATCCGTGAAACATCGGTAGGCGTTGATCCAGCCGCTGCTCGTCACGAACCTTGCCTCCACGGTTTGATTGCGGCGGGTCCAGGTGACTGCCGGCGCGTTATCGTCATCCGTCTCGTAGATGCAGGCGGCGTGCTTGCTCATGGCCTGGAGGTAAGCAATGTTTTTTCGCGCGTAGTGGCCGACCGGCAAGCGACGGGCGAGTTCGTAACTGCTTGCCTGCTGCGCCCGCAGGTCGAGGAACTCGCAGTTGGCAACGGGATAGGCGTCGGGACCCTTCCGGTCCCCGGCGACGATGAGCAGGCCCCCCATCCCGGAGAGATGCTGAACCAGCTTGTGAACCGCTGGCGTCGGCGGCTGGATCGTGGTGAGGGCGGCGATCAGGGGTGGGGTCATGGCTGTTTCCATTCGATCCTGCATCACAGCGCTTGCAGCGCGACCAATTTCCCGAATTGGGAATGCTCGGTATCCCGCAACTTCCCGTAGGGTCCGGACTCGACCAGCCGACCCTGGTCGAGGACACAGACGTGATCGACATTGCGGATGGTCGAGAGGCGATGGGCGATGATGATGACGGTGATCTCGCCCTTGAGCGCGTCGATGCTGCGTTGGATAGAGCGCTCGGAATCGGTGTCGAGGGCGCTGGTGGCCTCATCCAGGATCAACAAATTGGGACGACGCAGGAGCTCGCGGGCGATGAAGAGGCGTTGACGTTGGCCGCCGCTGAGACGTACACCACGATCCCCGACGAGGGTGTGATAACCCTCGGGCAGGCTGTCGATGAAGTGGTCGATATGGGCCTGCCGGGCGACGGCGCGGATGCGTTGCATGAGCAGGGCATCGCGATTGGGGTCGCCTTGCCACAGGCAGATGTTGTTGGCGATGGTATCGTCGAAGATCACGGCTTCTTGGGAGACATAGCCGATCTGGCTGCGCCAACTGGCGAGTTGGACCCGGTCGCCGGGCACGCCGTCGATCAGCACCTCGCCGCGACTGGGCTTGAGCATGAGGGTGAGCAGGTCGACGAGGGTCGACTTGCCGGCACCGGATGCGCCGACGAGTGCCAGCGAGGTGCGGGCGGGGATGCGGAGTGACACGTCCTTGATGACGTCGCCCAGTTCGGGGCTGTAGGCGAATGAGACCTGCCGCAACTCGATCTCGCGTGAGAATGCGGGCACCATCAGCTCGCCATCTCGCTCTCGCTGGTGGCGCTGAACATCGAATTCATCGTGGACCATCTCCACCGAGCCGATCCGCCCGAGCACCATCTGCCATGCGGACTGGATGCCCAGCACGGCATAGAGACCGCGGTTGAACAAGACGATGGACACCAGAATGGGGGCGATCGGTTGTCCCAGCAGGGTCAGTTGCACCACCACGATGAGGATGATGCTGACGACAGCCACCGGTTCCATCAGCGAGCCGGTGAAGGCGCCGGCAACCTCCTGCTTGAGGGTGTATCTGGCCGACCGTCTGATGGAGCCCATGGATTCATCGCGCAGGTGGCTGAATTGGCCGGTTGATGTGAGATATTTGAAGCCCTGCAGCGTCTGCACGACCAGCTTGGAGAGCACGCCCGCTTCGATGGCTTGGTCACGGGAGATACGGCGCACGAGGATGTTGAGTCGGCGAAGCAGCAGCAACAGCACCACGCCCAAGGCCAGCGCCATCGCGCCGAAGGCCCAGGCGACAAAGAAGGCGAGGGTGAGGTAGGTGACGGTGGTGATCAGCTTGGCGGCAAGCTCGACCATGCCGCCGAAGGCCCGCAGGAAGCTGTCGGTTTGGGTAGTGATGACATTGAGGAAGTGCCCCGTGTCGCGGGATGCGTAGTATTGGTAACGCATGCGGCTGTAGTCATCGAACAGCCGGCCCTTGAGGGCGACGGACAGTTGCGCATTGAGGTAGGCGCGGTAGGCCATGGCTCCGAATAGGAGCACGGCCTTGATGACGAAGAAGCCACCGATGATCAGCAATAGGGCCAAGGTGGAGCCGCCGATGCCGAGGGCGATCATGACGTCGTTGAGCACCTTGCCGACACCGGTGAGGGAGTCATTGGCCATACCGTCCAAACTTTGCAGCAGGGGCAGTAGCATGACGATGCCGAAGCCTTCCGACAGGGCACTGGCAAGGGTCAGGGCGAAGATGAGGTACATCCGCCGTCCCAGGTAGGTCTGGAACAGACGGAGATAGTGCGGGATGTCCCGCACTGGGTTTGGCTCGCGGTGGTGCGCGGGGGATGCTTGCATGTGATAAGAAGGGCCGGTGGTGGGGGCGGTGATGCGGGAGAGGATCTTGAGCAGGGTGCGCTTGCCGGCGCCGTTGCGGCCGATGATGCCGAGGATTTCGCCCTCCTGGACCTGG
>CALMDH010000248.1:0-8495 GCA_937862735.1 uncultured Gammaproteobacteria bacterium | reverse complement strand
AGTCCTGCGCTCGGGTACTGGGGCTCGCGGCGAGCTTATGAAACATTCGGGCTAAGTAAGGAAGATCGTCAATTTACTGGCCTTTTTTGTCAACCTTCGGTTTCCAGGCCGTTGATCGCGACAAGGAGGAGGCGGCAGCTTGGTCGCGGTACCGGGCTTATTTCAACGTCGCATAGAACCGCCGATCCGCTTCGGACCCCACCCAGGTGCGAGTTATGCCACAGCAGCGTGAAATCCCCTTTCGAAGCGGTGGCAGGTGTCGCGATAGCTTTGCATCAGGGCCAGTGCCTGGTCACTGTACCCCAAGCCCAGGTAGCGCGCGGCGATGACCGAGGATTCCATGACAATCAGCGGGCGCTCGCGCAGGCGCAGGGGCGGCGCTCGTGCAGGTCGTACAACGGATACTCCCGACAGGTCCCGCACCGAAAGCCGGGGCGGTCGGCGCAGCTCAGGGTGCTGTCGTAGTCCAGGCCGTTGGCGTCCCACAGACGCGCAGTGGTGGATGTCTCCCAGCGCAAGAAGTGCTGGCGATCCCCGAGGACCGGCTGGTCGATCCCCTCCTCGGCCAGCACGCGGCGCAGGGTGGCGACCGAGCGGGCCATAGCGGCTGGGTCCTGGTAGGTCCGGTAGCCGGGGTGGTTGCCGATCTCGTGGCCGCGGGCGTGGATCTCGCGCAGAAGGGCGCGCAGGCGCGGGTCGTCCAGGCTGAGGCGGTTTCGGAGTGTCGCCGTGCCTTCGCCCCGCTCCGGGCCACGGCTTCGTCACGACGGGCCCCAAGGGGGCGGTCGGACTTCGTCATGGCCCTCCGTCGCATGGCTTGACGGCGTCTCGGATGCGCTTGCAGCTGGCCTCTGCGGCGGCGGGACTTCGCCCCTCCGCCACGCCGGCCAGACGCCCGCGCCGACGCCTACCGGGGACAACCGGCCGTCGCTTCGCTCTCCATGGCCGGCAGCGAGGGTTCGGTGGGTCATCGGCGGGCGCTCGGGTGCCGTGGCACAGGGGTCTGCGGTGGGCGCGCCTCAGCCGCGGTCGCCGCCGGCGGGCGGCGTCAGTCCCAGGTGCAGATAGGCGGCCGCGGTGGCCAGGCGCCCGCGCGGGGTGCGCATCAGGTAGCCCTGCTGAAGGAGATAAGGCTCCAGCACGTCCTCGATGGTGCCGCGCTCCTCGCCGATGGCGGCGGCCAGGCTCTCGACGCCCACCGGGCCGCCGTCGAACTTCTCGATGACGGCCGCCAGCAGGCGCCGGTCCAGGTGGTCGAAGCCCTGGGCGTCGACCTTGAGCAGGGCCAGGGCGCGGTCCGCCACCGCGGCGTCGATACCGCCGCCGGCCTTGACCTGGGCGTAGTCGCGCACCCGGCGCAGCAGGCGGTTGGCGATGCGCGGCGTACCGCGGGAGCGGCGGGCGATCTCGGCGGCGCCGGCGGGTTCGAGGGCGATGCCGAGGAGGCGGGCGGAGCGGACGACGATCTGGGTCAGGTCCGCCGCGGAGTAGAACTCCAGGCGCTGGACGATGCCGAAGCGGTCGCGCAGGGGCGCGGTCAGCAGCCCGGCGCGGGTGGTGGCGCCGACCAGGGTGAAGGGCGGCAGGTCGAGCTTGATGGAGCGCGCCGCCGGGCCCTCGCCGATCATGATGTCGAGCTGGTAGTCCTCCAATGCCGGGTAGAGGACCTCCTCCACCAGCGGGCTGAGGCGGTGGATCTCGTCGACGAACAGCGCGTCGCCGGGCTCCAGGTTGGTGAGGATCGCCGCCAGGTCGCCGGGCTTTTCCAGCACCGGCCCCGAGGTCTGGCGCAGGCCGACGGCCATCTCGTGGGCGATGATGTGGGCCAGGGTGGTCTTGCCCAGCCCGGGCGGGCCGAAGAGCAGCACATGGTCCAGGGTCTCCTGGCGCTGCCGGGCGGCGCGGAGGAAGATGTCCAGCTGCTCCTTGACCGCCGCCTGGCCGAGATAGTCGGCCAGGCGGCGCGGGCGGATGGCGCGATCCAGCGCCGGGTCGGTGGCGGCGCCAGGCCCGGGCGCGTCAGAGGGGTTCATGGGCGCCGCGCTCGCGGGGTGGGGCGCCGGCCGGCGGCGCCGGCCGGAACGCCTGGAGCCAGGCCGCCACGGCGTCCGCCGGCAGGGGCTGGCTGTAGAGAAAGCCTTGCCCCAGGGTACAACCGGCGGCGGTGACGATCGCGGCCTGGTCAGGGGTCTCCACCCCTTCCGCGACGGTTGGAATCTCCAGGGCCCGGGTGATCTGGAGGATCCCGGCGAGGATCGCGCGGGCGCGGGGCGCGGTCAGCCCGGCGATGAAGTGGCGGTCGAGCTTGAGCTTGTCCACCGGATAGCGCCGCAGATAATCGAGACTGGAGTAGCCGGCGCCGAAGTCATCCAGGGTGGCCTGCACGTGATCGGTATGATCCAGCAGCAGCGACTCGGTGAGTTCGATTTCCAGGCGGGCGGGGTCGAGCCCATAGCGGACGAGCGCCGCCGGGACCGCCTCGCGCAGCGCGGGGGCATGCACCTGCGCCGCCGAGAGATTGATCGCCACCCTCAGGGGCGGCAGGCCGGCGTGGTGCCAGGCGGCCAGTTGCCGGCAGGCGGCGTGCAGCGTCCACAGACCGAGGTCCTGGATCAGCCCGCTTTCTTCCGCCAGGGCCAGGAACTCCGCCGGCCGCAGCAGACCCACCCCGGGGCGCTGCCAGCGCAACAACGCCTCCAGACCCACCACCCACCCGGCCGCTGGTCAGTTCGATCTGCGGCTGGTAATGCAGGACATATTCCTGGCGGCGCAGACTGTCCGCCAGGTCGTCGCGCAGCGCCAGATACGCCGCGTATTGGGCGCCCTGGTGGGCCTCATAGTGGCGCCAGGTGTTGCCGGGCTGCGCCTAGGCGTGCGTCAGCGCCCGGGTCGCGGCCCGGAGCAGGTCCGCCGGGATGTCGCCGTCGTCCGGGGCGCGGGCCGCGCCCAGGGCGAAGGTCAGGGTCGGGGTGGCGGCGGTCAGGGGATAAGGGGCGGCGAGCAGGTCCAGCAGCCGCTGACAGACGCGGGCCAGGTCGGCGTGGCCGTACAGGCCGGGGAGAATGAGGGCGAATTCATCCCCGTCCAGCCGGGCGACCGTATCCCCGTGGCGCACGGCGACGGTGAGGCGCCGGGCGACGTGTTGCAGGAGCGTATCGCCCTGCTCCGGGCCGTAGCGATCGTTGCAGGCGCGGAAGTGGCGAATATCGACCAGGATCAGCCCGGGCGCCCGGGTGGGAGCGGGCCCGGCCGCGCGCAGCGTCTGGCTCAGCCGGCCGGTGACCGCGGCGTGCGGCAGGAGCCCGGTCAGGGCGTCATGGCTCGGCGGGCACGGGGGCGGGTGCATGACGTCAGGCGGGGACGGCCGGAATCAGCCGCGCGGCGATCAGGTAGTTACGGACCGCCAGCGCCTGATCCAGCGCGGAGTAGGCGCAGCCCGACACCACCAGCTCCGGCTGCTGGGGCGGCTCATAGGGGTCGTCAATGCCGGTGAACTGTTTGAGTTCGCCACTGCGCGCTTGCTTATACAGGCCCTTGGGATCGCGCTGTTCACAGACGGCCAGCGGCGTGTCGACCAACACCTCGATGAAGGTCCCGGGGCGCAGGCTGGCGCGCACCCGATCACGGTCGACGCGGTAGGGGCTGATGAAGGCGGTCAGGGCGATCAGGCCGGCGTCGCAGAACAGGCCGGCGACGGCGCCGATGCGCCGGATATTTTCCTCGCGGTCGCTGGCGGAAAAGCCCAGGCCAAAACGCGCGGCAAAATCCGGTCCATGGACCGGGCGTAGCCGCGCGGGCGGGGCATTGAGGCAATGGCGGACATTATCGCCGTCAAGCAGCGCACTGTGGCAGCCCTGCTGGGTCAGCAGTTGATCGAGGGCGTTGGCGATGGTGCTCTTGCCGGAACCGCTGAGCCCGGTAAACCAGACGACACAGCCGGCATGGCCACGTAAGCGTTCGCGGTCCGCGCGGGTAACTTGTTGCTCATGCCAGGTGATGTGGGGCTCGTTCGCCATGAAAGCGGATCCTCTACGGTGGGGAGAAAACCGAGCCGTTGACGCGGGGTAACGCCACGCGTGACGGCGGATGTGACTCTATACTATTATATTCGGTAATGATTCCGTTATGTTCGGGCCGTCGGCGGGGGCGGGCTCGCCCTCCTGTTGAACAGCGATCAATTGGCTGAGCGCGGGTCCTCCCCCGCCGCGTCAGGCGGGTCGGTGACCGCACGCGCCATGACCCGCCGCCCCACCGGGTCGGCGCTGTCAGGCGCCGGGGCTGGCCTCGGCCGGGAGGATCACGCTCGCCGGCGGCGCGGGCAGGTCGGGCGCGGCCGCAGGTCCCGCCGCGTCCAGGGGGGGGGGCGGCGGGGCGACGGCCGGCGCGGCGCTCGCGGCCTGGCCGCGCAGAAATTGCCGCACTTCGTGGGGATGACAGGCGAGGGGCAGGGTAATGTCGTACAGGGCGTCATCAGCGACCTGCGCCGCCACGCCGGCGGCATGCAGCCAGGCGGCGATGCCATCGGCGTGGTTCATGCGCTTGGCGAAAGTCGCTGCGGCTTTCTTATCGGGGGTCCGCAGGCGCTCACGCCCGGTGCGGTCTTTGACGGAATATTCGAGAGCGATCATCAGGGGTGGCGCCGGGCCCGGGCAAGGGCGGTGACTCGCAGGGAGCGGCCGCAACCGGTGAGGCGTATCCTCCGTGTGCAGTGGCATGACCGACAATGGCCGGCCGGCGGACGGGGCGGAGCCGCCGGCACCGGAAGGCCGCGTTACTGCCCGACGCCAGCAGTCGCACGCCGTGTGCGGACCGGGTGCTCGTCGCGAGTATGCAGGGCCTGACCCGTGCAGTTTACCGAGGATGGTCGCTGGGGTCAGGGATTATTTTCTGACCAATTCTGACGGCGTTCTTGCGCGGTGATGACGGACCGGCGCCCGCTCCGGTAGCGGCATCTTCACGGGATTAATGTTGCTTGGCTATTTGCATTACCGACCTGTTTGGTTAGACTGAATACTGCCGAAGCGCCGGCGGCGACGTTCCGCGCCGGACGATAGACGAGGAAAGAGCGGTCAATAACCCCGCCCTGCAGGGCGAGGCTTGAAAGAGCCTGATTGACCAGACTTAGTAGCAAACGGCTACTACGTTGTGCAGAAGTAAAAGACCCACCAGCGAATGCTTCACCCGTTCGCTGCCCTGGAAGCGGTATCTGCAGACAACCTCTGGGTAAGGACGAAACGGGGTACTGCCAGGCGCAAGCCGAAGCTGCTGCACAACATGGTCGAGGTGAGAGAGCGTCGGCGCCGTCCGGCCTCCGTAACCAGGCCCGTAAGGGCAAATTAGAGGGTTGGAAATGTCGGTATTCGTTTTGGACCGGCACGGTAAGCCGCTCATGCCATGCACCGAGAAGCGGGCGCGCCTGCTCTTGACGCGGGGCCGGGCGCGGGTGCATCGCGTCGTGCCCTTCGTCATTCGGCTCATCGACCGGAAGGCCAGTGACGGTGAATTTCAAGCGGTGCGCGTCAAACTTGATCCTGGCAGCAAAATCACCGGGATGGCCATTGTGCGCGAGGCAGGTGACAGACAGGTGGTGCTGGGCTTGATCAACTTAATTCACCGGGGACGGCAGATCAGCGAATCACTCACGGCCAGACGCCAGATGCGCCGCCGACGCCGCGGGAACCTGCGCTACCGTGCGCCCAGGTTTAATAACCGCGCCAAGGCCCCCAAATGGCTGGCGCCAAGTCTGCGCCACAGCCTTGAAACCACACGGTCGTGGCGGCATCGGTTGGACCGCTGGGCGCCGATGTCCGCCCTCTCCATGGAGCTGGTTCGCTTTGACATGCAACAGCTTGAGAACCCGGAAATCAGCGGCGTCGCTTACCAGCAAGGCGCGCTTGCCGGCTACGAAGTGCACGAGTACCTGCTGGAAAAATGGGGCCGCAAATGCGCCTACTGTGGGGCGGAGCACGTCCCTTTGCAGGTCGAACACCTCCAGCCACGGGCCAGGGGCGGCAGTAACCGTATCCGTAATCTGACGCTTGCTTGCCAGCCGTGCAACCAGAAAAAGGGCTCGGCCTCATTAGAACCGTTCCTGGAACAGCAGCCAGACGTGTTGAAACGAATTCAATCGCAAGCGCAGCGTCCCCTCAAGGATGCGGCCGCCGTCAACAGCACCCGCTGGGCGCTTGCCAATTTACTGCCATCATTCGGTCTTGATGTTGAGAAATCGTCAGGGGGCCGCACCAAGTACAACCGTACCCGCCTGGGTATTCCGAAAGACCACGCGCTGGACGCTGCCTGTGTAGGCGCGGTCGCTGAGGTAAGCGGCTGGAAAAGACCCGTTTTGATCGCCAAGGCGATGGGGCGCGGTTCGCATCAGCGTACCCGGCTCGACCGATTTGGATTCCCGCGCGGCTACTGCCTGCGAACCAAGTTTGTCCACGGCTTCCAGACGGGCGACCTGGTGCGTGCGGCAGTGCCTAAAGGCAAGCACGCGGGGGTGCATTACGGAAGGGTAGCGGTACGCGCCACCGGGTTCTTTAACGTCGGCGCAAGACAAGGGATCAACCACCAACACTGCATCCTCGTGCAACGCGGATGTGGTTATCAGTTCAATCAATCAGATAGCAACTACCGCAAGGAAATACGAGAAGAAGGGCTTGCTCCGCAAGCCGCGCTATCCCTCCCCGGCCTGAAGGCCAGGGTTTCTCGCGCAGTCTGATGACGAGGGCAATCCCCTTAGCGTGGTCCCCCGCAGACGCTGCCGCCCTGGAGCAGGTCCAGGCGACGCTGGACCACTGGCTGATCACCACCCCGGCGGCCGACCAGCCCGCGGTGGCGCGGGCGCTGGCCCACCTGCGGACCACCCTGGGCCGCCTTGGGCGCCCGCCCGGGGTCGCCCCCGGGGTGAGCGCGGCGTTGACCGGCGGCGCCTTGGCGGCGGTGGACCAGGCCCGGCTGGCGGTGGAGGCGGCCCTGGCCGCCGGCGGGGAGGAGCAGCCGGAGGTCTGCGCGCCGCTGCGTCAGGCACTGGAGCCCCTGTATGTCCGGGAACGAGACGCCTTCGCCTGGGAAAACCACCACTTCAATCAGATGCGCCGGGAACTGGGCGCCCTGGCCGTGTGGTCGCTGTTCGGCGCCGGCGATTTGCGCGCCCCTCATCCCTTGGGCCCGGTGTCCCGGCTGCTGTATCGCGTTCATTGGGGGCCGGTGGCCGTGGAGCGGCCCATCCGCGGGGACACCTGGCTGGACCTGTATCGGGCGGCGGAGGCCTGTATCCGCGCCTCCGGGGACCGCCATCACCTGTTTATCGAGGAACTGATGCCGGTGGCGGATCGGGTGGCGACGCTGGAATTGCGAACCGGCAGTTGAGTACCCACGGCGTGGGGCGCCGTCACCGGACTGCGCCCCCGGCCCCGCGCCGCGCCCTTCTGGCGTAGTAGGATATCTCTCTCTTTCCCCACCGGAGCCTTGCCCCATGCGCTACCTCATCGAGATCGCCACCGACAACGACGCCTTCTTTCCCGAGCCGGGACCGGAGCTGGCCCGCATCCTGCGCCACCTGGCGGAGCGGATCGAGACCGCCAGCCCGGATGAACTGGCCGCGGGCGTCCGGCTGCTGGACTACAACGGCAACCGCGTCGGCAGCGCCACGCTGGCCGAGGATTGACGACCGCCGCCCAGCGGGGCCGCTGCCCTACCCTGCCCTACCCTGCCCTACCCTGCCCTACCCTGCCCTACCCTGCCCTACCCCCAGCGCGCACGGGCCTGCCGGGTGGTGGGGGTCGAGGCCCTGCTGCGCTGGCAACGGCCGGAGATAGGGCTGATCATTCCGGGCGACTTTATCGACGTGGCCGAGGAGAGCGGGCTGATCGTGCCCCTGGGCACTTGGGTGTTGCGGGAGGCCTGTCGCCAGGCGGAGGCCTGGCGACAGGCTGGCTGGACGGACCTGGTGATGGCGGGTTTGTACTCCGCGGCCGAGATACTGCCGCTGTCCCGCAAGACCCGCAGCTTGCGCAACCGGTCCTCCGCCGGCACCCCGCCGGCCGCCATGGCGTCCAGGCTCAGGGGCACCAGGCGCACGTCCACCGGGTTGGGCAGCAGGTCATGCATGGCGCCGCTGCCCGCGTCCACGGCCGCGCCGATGAGGCCGCCGAGCAGGACGTTGCCGGCCATGCCGGCGCCCCCGGCCCCGGAGATCTGGGGCGTGACGGTGACCTCCACCGGCTCGTAGCCGGCCTTTTCGACCTTGACGACGACGTTGTCCTTGCGCGGCAGGGTGAAGGTCGCGGGCGTCTTGCCGCTCATGCCGTTGGAGAGCTTGACCTCGGCCCCGACGGGGTCGGAATTGATGACGAGGGTGTCGGTCGTGCCACGGGTGACGGTGGCGCAGCCGGAGGTAAGGCCCAGGAACAGCAGGGCCGCCAGCACACCAGTGAATCGATACCAGGGACTATCCACGCTTCTTACTCCTGTTTGTGGTTACGGGGGCACAC